>DATIXL010000097.1:0-51694 GCA_035518615.1 Terriglobales bacterium
GCAAGATTCAAAGAGCGAGCCTTGGTCAAGAAAAAGGAAAGAGAAAAGATTCCATCAGGTGAAGAGAAAAACGGGCCCTCGCCGCTCGTGCAGTCGAGGTGTCCCTTGACAGAGCCGACAACGTCATAGAGGGTGCCCCACGTGTCGTGTTTACACGTGGGCGCAGTTTCCTGCCTGCTGTGCTGTTGCGGTGCCGTATGCCGACCTCAGCAATCCGCAGACGCTCGACCTATATGCCTAAGTGAAGAACAATCCGCTGCGCTACACGGATCCCAGCGGGCATGAAGGCCTTGGAGGTTTTCACAGTGGCCAAAACGACCTCCAGACCATTCATGATAATTCCGATCCTGACAAGCAGGATGGTAATGAAAGCGGTTGGCTGGCTAGCCCCTAAGCTCCCTTACGGAGAGGCCGCAGTCACAGCAATAAAAGCCCTGACTCCTGATCCTCCCCAGATACGGCTGGTGCAGTACGGTGAAAATGCTGCCGACAATCAGTTGGACAGAATGAATGCTGAGCCGTGAGGCCGCACATGAGAAGCTTATAAATTGCAAGCTCGTCGGGGGTGGAGTCATTGAAGTATCCGCGGTAGGGGTTAAGCTCAAATGGTCGTTGCGCATCCTGCTGGGAGCGATTTTCGTAAGCTCTGGCATCTGGCTGCTCGCTTATTGTCTATACCTAGTTAACGATACCGGAGGACCGATCCCCAGTATTTCCTGACTGGCACTGAATCCCACCTTTACAAATTTCTTCGTCAAAATAACGGGTGCGTGGTGGTTCGGAATTTACCTGAGCATGGTCGGGGGTACGACGAAGGAGGTCACGTGGGATATTCTGGCATCCATCTTCTACTTGGTTGCCGGAGCGCTTCTCCTTTCCAATAGAATCCATGGCCTCAGCTGGGCCATGGTGGGATGCTTCTTTAGCGCGTTCTTCATCGGTACCCAAGTGTGTTGGATTGCAGTCGACGAGACAGCACGTCACGGATCACTAGGCATTTTATCCTACGCGCTACTGATCGGATCGTTCGCGTTTTACTCGTGGATGACGTATTACCTGGCAAAAAAACTGTCACGAACTTGGCGGTGAGGGGATGGGTGGCCCGGACGTAAAGTCCCAAGAAGGATTTGGGTGCCCGTCCCCGGTTTTGGAGGGCGGGGATTTTTCTTCCCCGCAGCCTAGAGCATCCAATTCTCTCTCCTTCGACCGGTACCACAATCTCCATTGACACTCATGCTATAATAGTTTATGTTGTCTTCGGCTACTTCGTCCCTCGCCTCGCGCTACCGCTCCCGTCACCGAATTCCTCGTCACTTCGCACACACTCTCCCTTTCCTTTCAACAGCTTGCGCACTCTTGCAAAACGAAATTTTCATCCAACCTGTTTTCTTTCAATCGCTTGCGCACTCTTGTGCAAAAACAACGGGGGGTAGCATGGGTACCTCTAATCAAAATCTCCTGAAATCTCCTCCTGCGCTTAACTCCTTTCCTTGCCGCAGATCCAAAATAATCGCCCGTAACCCCAGTCATTGCCGCACTTACAAAAACAAAGGACTTATAACTCCCGTGTTTGCCGCACATCCGAAAAAAGAGGGGTGTCCCTGCAAATTATTTACTTGGATCCGGTCCGCCCATCCCAATTCGGGAAATATGGCCATGAAGACGAGTGAAACTTCAGCCCATCGGAAACAGCGTCGGTTCGGCGGGAGCTTCGCTGGCGATGGATTCCAATTCGGGATAATGCTGCCGGAGCGGCTCGGGAACTTTCACCTTGGCGCGCTTCAGGATGCTGATCAGCTGCAGCGCGTTGACCACCGCTTTGCCCTGGTAATGATTGTTGGTGATCACGAAGGTGTCCCGCGAGTGGTGCGCAACCCGCTCAATGCGTTCCGCCCAGGGCTTCAATTCCTCCGTCGAATAAAGATAGTTGTAGCGCTCGTGAGTCGGAACCGCGGGATCGTCGCTGAACCAGGTATCGTAGCGCCGTCCGTGCAAACGCACATAGCCGACCGCCGACGTCGCTTCCGCCGACGGCCCCAGCGATTTTCCAATGATCGGCTGGTCAATGTTGCAAATTCCGGCGTCGTGTCGCTGCAAAAGCTGCAAGACTTCCGGCGCATCCCACGAGGCGTGCCTCACTTCGACGACCAGCGCATAGTCCGCGAACCGCTTCAGAACTGCGGTGAGGTATGCAGTTGTTTCCTTGGTACGGTGGAAGGAAAAAGGGAATTGCAGCAGCACCGCGCCGAGCTTTCCCGCGGCGCGCAAAACATCGAATCCCGCCCGCACCGCTTTTTCGTCCTCGAGCGTCGCGCTCGGATCGTGCGTGAACCGCTGCCAGAGTTTTGCGGTGAAAAGAAATCTGGGATTTCCGGCAACGCGCTCGACCCAATGCGCAGCGTGGTCCCGCCGCATCGGCTGGTAAAAAGAAGTGTTGATTTCGATGGTGTCGAAAAATTCGGCAAGAAACGTCGCTTCGTGAAAATCCTTCGTTTTCCGCGCGGGATAAACATAGCCGTTCCAATCCGGATACGACCAGCCCGCCGGACCAATGCGCAGCGTGGCTCGCGCCGAGGCAGCCGCGTTCAGATTCGCATTGCCGGAGGCTGGTGCTGCAGCGTTCCTGGGTTTCGCGCGCGGCATGAGGGAAGCAGAGCTTCTTCTGCATGCAGAGTAGGTTGCGACCCGTCACTCTGTCAACGCATAGAGGCAATTGTGGGGCACTCCTCACTATGGTTTGCCGTTGCTGCTGCACCCTGCTATGCTGAAGCCATGATGCGGTGCATTCTGCCAGTCCGCGACCCGCCCCTCGCCCCCGTCGAATCCTACAGGTGCAACCATGAAAGTAGCGATCAATTACAAAGATGTGGAAAATCACCGGCCGGCTGAGAAGGAAGTAGCGCGGTTTGCCGGCAAATTGTCACGGCTGTTAAAAAGTTATGATCCGGATCTGGTGCAGTTGCGCGGCGCGTTCACGCAGAATCCTCGCAACGGTGCTTACACTTTCTCAGCGACGATGGTACTGCCCTCGGAAACGCTTCACGCAACCGGAACTTCGCCGCATGTGCGCGCCTGTTGCAAGGAAGCCTTCGGCGAATTGGAAGCGCAACTGAAGAAACACAAAGCGCGCCTGCGCAAGGATTACGAATGGAAGCGCAAACGCGCCCGCGTCGGCGCCGAGGCCGCCGGCACAACCTAGGCGTGCCTGAAATTGTGTAAAAGGCGGAATCTGGCGCCTACCCGCGCCTTCGCCGTGCAAATCCTGCACTTCGGCGCATTTCAGTCGGCGCGTGATGCCGCAGCTGCTCATGCTACAATGGGAAATTCGCACCACAGGGGCGTAGCTCAGTGGTAGAGCAGCGGCCTTTTAAGCCGAAGGTCGTGGGTTCGATCCCCACCGCCCCTACCAAGGATTTGTTTTGCTGAGTCTGACCGAAGCGCAAAGGAGTTTTGCTCGTGGTGCGCCGCCCAGCGGAAACAAATCCTCAAGGGTCTCATCAATGACAATTTGACTGTAAAGCTTGGCACAAGTCCGGGAACATCGATCCTCGAACGCGTGGGCGCCCGGATTGGTATCAGCGGTGTTTGATGAACGTGCCGTCATTCAGCTCCGCCATTGCCTGGCGCAACTGGGCTTGGGTGTTCATCACGATGGGGCCGTACCAGGCCACCGGCTCTTCGATGGGCTTGCCGGAGACAAGGAGGAAGCGGATTCCTGCGTCGCCTGCCTGGACGGCGATTTCGTCGCCGCGATCGAAGAGCACCAACGAGTGGTTGGCGGCATCGTATAAAGGCGGCGCATCTGGTTTTGCAACCTGTTCGGTAAGAACCGCGCGGGGATTCGAGGCGTCGCGGAATGTTCCGGAGCCTGCGAACACGTAAGCAAAAGCATTCCGAGTGGTCTCGACTTTGAGCTGCTTGCGCTGCCCCGGCAACACTGAGATATCGAGATATTGCGGATCTGCGGCCACGCCCTCGACCGGCCCCTTCTTGCCCCAAAATTCGCCGCAAACAACGCGCACACGGGTGCCGTCATCGTCAGTGACTTCGGGGATCGCACTCGATGGGATGTCCTGATAGCGCGGGTCGGTCATCTTCAGGGAGGAAGGGAGATTCGCCCAGAGTTGGAAACCGTGCATGCGGCCTTGCGCATCCCCCTTGGGCATCTCCTGGTGCAGGATGCCGCTGCCGGCGGTCATCCATTGCACGTCGCCGGCGGTCATCTTGCCTTTGTTGCCGAGGCTATCTCCATGCTCAACGGACCCGGCGAGCACGTATGTGATCGTTTCAATGCCGCGGTGCGGATGCCAGGGAAACCCGGCGAGGTAGTCGCGCGGATTCTCGTTGCGAAAATCGTCGAACAGAAGGAACGGATCGAAATCCCTGGTCTTGCCGAACCCGAAAGCGCGCTGCAGCTTGACGCCCGCTCCCTCAGTGGCGGGTTGCGTTTGAATGATCTGTCTGACGGGGCGGAGCGACATAAATTATCCCTTTCTGAGGCGCGCAACACTTTGGATGCGCGCCGTGTGCGAAATGATTCAGGCCTTCACGAACTGGACGTCAAGGGTGATGGTCACCTCGTCACCGACGAGAACACTGCCGGCGTCGAGAGCCGCGTTCCAGGTGAGACCGAACTCCTTGCGGTTGATCCTGGTGGTGGCCGAGAGCCCCAAGCGAGTGTTGCCCCAGGGGTCCTTGACGGGAGCGGCCGGTCCTTCGACGGCAAACACCACGTTGCGGGTAACGCCGCGAATGGTCAAATCGCCAGCGACATCGAGTTCGCCGCCAGCTTTGCGGGTGATGCGCGTGGACGTGAAGGACAGAGCGGGGAACTTTTCGACATGGAAGAAGTCCTCGCTTTTCAGATGGGTATCGCGTTGGGCGTCATGGGTATTGATGGAATCCGCTTCAATCGAAGCCACGACGCGTGAATTGGGAAGATCGGCTTCGTCCAGCACCAATTTGCCAGCGACCGCGGCGAATCGACCCTTCACGTTGGAGATCATCATGTGCCGGACCTTGAATTCGGCCACGGAATGAACCGGGTCAAGATTCCAGGTCGTGGTTGGGGTGCGGGGTACAACTTGCGTGCTCATGGTTGCCTTCCTTTCTCACCGATGAGATGCGTAATGACGATAATCGTTACAACTGTATTCGTTATCCCAGATGAACTATAGTCGTTATAACGTCTATTGTCAAGAGGCATTATGCGCGTTGCGGCCGCCTGCGTGGGTCCTCAGCTCGAAGGCGAGACGTGCCAGGCCGGAGCCCCCCGGCGAGGAAGAGTCCGGCCTGCAGCCTGTTCTCCCGCGATGGCCGCGAGAAAGGATCCGATTTCACCGTTCGGCAGAGATGGTTGACTGGCGCCTGGGTTGACGCGGACCGGCAGAGAAAATGGGAAGAGTTCCGGCTGTTCGCTGATTCGAAACAAGGGGCATTTTCCCGAATGCGGCGAAGATTAGTGTGTTAGAGTTGGACTGCGTTTGATGTTCTTGTATAACCTTTGGATTCATTTAAGGGGCTGCAGGTGCAGACTTGCTGCTCCTCTTTTTTTGACCCTGCAAAGCTATCAGGTGGTGAGAGACAACCTTGAAGTGAGCCAGAAAAATTCGGGAACATCGCAAAATCTCCATACGGGAGCTGAAATGCAGCAGATCGCCGCGCAGGAAACCCGGCCGTGGGAACGGCCCTTCTGGAAGCCGGTTCCAGGCAAGGGAGGAGTTTTTGCATTTCTCGTGTTGATTCATGGGCTGAGCATCACCGGGCTGATTCTTTTTCCGCTTCCCAGCCTGAGAGTTGTGGGAATGTCACTCTTGATTGCAGCCCTGGGAGGATTGGGGACAACAGTTTGTTACCACCGTTTGCTGTCGCACCGCACGCTGAAGATGAACAAGTTCGTCGAGAACGTGCTGATTTTTTTCGCGATGTTCAACGGATCGGGAGCGCCGGCGAGCTGGGTGGCCTACCACCGGCACCACCATTCAAAAACTGACACTGCAGAAGATATCTCGAGTCCGAAGCAGGGAGGATTCTGGTGGGCGCACTTGCGGTGGCTGTACCAATCAGCACCGGCAGATTCGCAGAAGTGGTGCCCTGAATTGACACGGGGAGTGTACAAATTCTGGACGGCGGCTGAAACTCCGCTGATCGTCGCCTCGTTGCTCTGTGGATTCGTACTGGGGTGGCAAGGCTTTTTCTGGATTGGAGCCATCCGGCTGACGTATTCGCTGCACATGCAGTGTTTCGTGAACAGCCTCACGCATCTGGGGCATGCAGAGGAAGGAGATTCAAGCCAGAACGTGTGGTGGCTTGGGCCCTTTCAATTGGCGGCGTGGGGAGAAAACTGGCACAAGAATCATCATTCGAACGCGGGCTCCGCGCGGCTGGGATTGCGGTGGTGGCAACCAGACGTGGGTTGGTATTTCATCTACGCGCTAGAACGAGTGGGGCTAGCGACGAGCGTGAAGCGCCCTCGCATCCGGTAACCGCTCAGCTTTCGGTTTCTGACTCGGCAGGAACGGACGCATTTTCTTTTGCGGCTTCGTTTTCGGCGCGCTTGGCAAGCTTTTTCTGAGCGCGACGCTCTTCCTTCTCACGCCGCTTTTCGAGCCTCTTCATTTCCTTCTGACGCTTTTGAAATGTAATTGCCATAGAGTCTCCTTGAATTCGCAATCAGAAATTCCTTTGGCGCAATGCCAAAACGGAGTTACCAGCGCGGTTCGCGAGGCTGGCGGACAGACTCTCGATAATCTTCGTTCGAAAATCCGCCGCGGTTCCGGCCCCCGCCCCCGCCAGTGCCGCGGTTCGGGGAAGGGCCACGTTCGGCTCTGGGGCGCGCCTCGTTGACCTTAAGGTTGCGGCCACCAAAATCTTTTCCGTCGAGGGCCGCCATGGCCTTGGCCGCTTCATCGTCATTGGGCATTTCCACAAAAGCAAAACCGCGAGCTCGACCGGTTTCGCGGTCCATGGCAATGTGAACGCGGCCAACTTGCCCGAACGGTTTGAACAGGGCGTTCAAATCACTTTCCGTGGTCTGAAAGCTCATGTTGCCTACAAAAAGATTCTTCATACTTCCTCTCTTTCGATTCGACTAAATTCCCGAATGCAGCAGCAAGAACAATTGAGCGTCCCTCCCAGCAAATCACCTAAAGAGCTCCCTCGAGGAAAATCCGAAAGCGATGGGAGCGCGACGGGTGACGCAACTTGCGCAGCGCTTTGGCCTCTATCTGGCGGATGCGCTCGCGCGTTACAGAGAAAACCTGGCCCACTTCCTCGAGCGTGTGCTCGCTGCCGTCATCCAGCCCAAAGCGCATCTTGATGATTCTTTCCTCGCGCGGGGTGAGGGTTTTGAGCATGTAGGCCATTTGTTCCTTCAGATTGAGGTTAATCACCGCATCCGAGGGAGACACGACGCCTTTGTCCTCAACCAGATCGCTGAGATGTGTTTCCAGCTCCTCACCGATAGGAGTCTCAAAGGAAATGGGCTGCTGCGCGATCTTTTTCGTTTTACGGACGGCGTCAATCGGAACGTCCAATCTTGTGGCGAGCTCCTCGGTAGTCGGCTCGCGGCCGAGTTCCTGGACAAGCTGCTGGCTGGTGCGGACTTGCCGGTTAATGCGCTCAATCATGTGCACCGGAATGCGGATGGTGCGCGCCTGATCGGCAATCGCACGGGTAATGGCCTGGCGGATCCACCAAGTAGCGTAGGTGGAAAACTTGTAGCCGCGGCGCCATTCGAACTTATCGGCTCCCCGCATCAAGCCGATATTGCCCTCCTGGATCAAGTCGAGAAACTGCATGCCGCGGTTGGTATATTTTTTGGCGATGGACACGACGAGGCGGAGATTTGCCTCGGTCAACTCTTTTTTTGCCTGCGAGGCTTCCCGCTCGCCACGCAGGATCAGAGCAAGAGCGCGCTTCAAGCCGAGAGAATCCGTCCGGCTGGATTCTTCAATGCTTTTAATCTGAGTGCGACGCAAACGGAGTTCCTTACGGGCCTCGGCAGCAGCTTCGCTGCGAGAGGCGCCGGCGCGGCGGTCCAATCGAGCGCACTCGCGCTCGAGGAAAGAGAGCTGGCCGACGGTATGACGCACCATTTCGATCAGGCGGGCCTTTTCGCGCTCCTTGAAATCAATGGTGCGGACGAGCTGGGACATTTTCACGCGCACCCGGCCGAGCCGCCAGCGAGCCCTCAGACGCGCACTGCGTTTGCAACGCTCGGCTTCATCCAGTTTGGAGGCTAGCCGGAGTCCAGATTCATGGAGTTCCTCAATTTTGTTGATGATCCGGAGTGTGCGGCGAGTTTTGTCCTCGATTTCTTCCGGGGCCAGCTCTTGATCGTCAAACTGGACAATCTCTTTGATGGACCGGGTGCCTTCCCGGAGGTCACGTCCTGTCCTGATCAATTCCTTCAGCACGATGGGAGAGCGCGAGATGGTCCTAAGAACCAGCAATTGTCCGCACTCGATCCGCTTCGCAATCGCAACTTCACGCTCGCGGTTCAGAAGCGGAACGACCCCCATTTCGCGGAGGTAAGTCCGGACGGGGTCGCTGCCTTTCTCCAATAAACCGGGCTTGAGTTCGCTTTCGGCGTGATCTTCGGACAGCGATTCCTGCGGCAGGTCGAGTTCCGATCGTTCGCCAACTTCCCGCGCGCTTTGAGCAGCTTGCGCGACCGCAGCGTCCTCGTAGATTTCGATACCATCGCTTTCGAAGGATGCGAAAAGACTGTCCGCATCCGCATCGGAATGGTCCTCCGAGGCGAGCGCAGTGTTCACTTCGTCAATCAAGAGGTACCCGCGCTCCTTGGCAACGCTGAGGAGACTGCGGAACGGATCAGACTTTTTTTCCTGTATTGCCAACACGAATTTGTCCCCCCTGAAGCCACTGCCAAGACTGGCCGGGCCTTCCTCCTGATCACCGCCGCGGAAAAGTCACGGACGCTACATGGATGACGGGGAAGACGATCTGCGAAATGGAGCCAGGGCAGTCGGTGCCCGCAGCTCTTTGCGGTCTAAGGTTCCGCGTCTCCGAAGCCGCCGACTGGCGCGGCATCTTCATACCTAAATTAGTTCCTTACCAGTCTACACCATACGGCGCAAATTCGCTGACGAGCGGAATGACGGCAAAGCGGGGAGCTCATCATTAGCGACAGCTTCTCCTTCCGAAAAAAGGCGGGCCGGGGCCAAGTTAGGGTCCGGCCCAGCGACGGAAAGCTGCTAACTCTCCAACTGCACCTGCAGAATCTCGCCCGGAAGGCGAGTCAGCGTGTGCTTCTGGACCGCTGGAAGGCGAAGCCTACCAGCAGCAGGCTGCTCTTTCGGTTCCAGGGCGAGTTGAGACATGGGAAGTTTCTCGATCCGGAGGCCGAGAACGCGTTCCAACTGCAACAAGTCCGAACGCTGATCCCTGGAAAACAAAGTGGAAGCGACGCCGCGACGTCCCGCGCGCCCCGTGCGGCCTACGCGGTGGATAAAGTTCTCTGCGATTTCCGGCAGATCGTAATTGATGACATGGGCGATGTCCTGCACGTGAATTCCACGTGAGGCGAGGTCGGTTGCCACGAGAATGCGATGGCGGCCATTCTGAAAACCCTCGAGGGCCGCGGAGCGCTGGGACTGCGAGCGATCGCCGTGAATCATGGCCGCATTGATGCCATCGCGATTCAGGCACCTGGCGATGCGCTCCACGCCGCGCTTGGTTCGCGAGAAAACGAGGCATCGGCCTCTTTCCTTCGCGAGGATGTGTCGCAGCGCTTCGAGCTTGCCGTCGGCAGCAACCTCAAACGCCTGAAGCCGCACGTTCTCCGAAGGCTGAAGGACGGAACCGAAGGCGAGACGCACAGGGTCCTGCGTGTAGTCCTTGACCAGGCGGGTCATGGCGCCTTCCATGGTTGCGGAAAAACAGAGGGTTTGCCGCTCCCGGGGCAACACACCTACGATTCTGCGAATCCCGGGAAGGAAACCCATATCCAGCATGCGATCCGCTTCATCGAGCACCAGGATTTGAAGGTTGGGGAACTTGACCTGGCCGCGATCGAGGAAATCCTCCAGCCGGCCCGGAGTGGCGACAACCAGCGGAGCACCGTTGCGGAGCGAATTCAGTTGCCGGTGTTCCGGTAAACCGCCGACGACCAGAGCGGCGGGCATGAGTTTGCCGCGCAACACGTTGTACTGATCGGCCACTTGCATGGCGAGCTCGCGGGTGGGAAGAAGGACAAGAGCTTGGATGCCGGGGGCGTTCTTGTGGAGCAGCTTTTCGATGATGGGAACGAGAAACGCGAGGGTCTTGCCGGTCCCGGTCTGTGCCGTCGCGATAAGATCCTTGCCTTCGAGCGCCTTGGGAATTGCCGCTGCCTGGACGGGAGTGGGGACGGAAAAGTTTGCCGCCGCCAAACGATCCTTGAGGGAGCTTGAAATCTGTAAATCTGAAAAATTATGCATTTAGCTTTCTTGCTGGGGCGGGCGATCGCGGTCCATGCACAAACGTCTGTGATGTCCTGACGGCTCACGCGGCCAGTCTTATTTTGAATTACGCTGAAGACTTACGGAGGAATCGGAGGCGGGTGATCTCAGATCAGAGTACGAACCAGAGGAACCGCACAACACAACCGCGGTATTAAGCGCAGCAACAGTATAGCACATCCCGGGGATCGTGCTCGTTTTTAGCCAATATTGAATCGGTCGATTTGTGGCGGTCAACTCGTCAGCCGCGAGTAATGCTCCCCGAAACTCCGGGAGGCTGCAAAGATTTTCGAAACGGGGAGCAGGCCTCCCAATTTGTGCCTCCCGATGGCGGCTAGCCCGGCGGAGGCCATGCAGCCGCATTCGGAACAAACAGGGCGGCCGCCAAACTGGCAAGGCGAAATGCGAGTGGTCAGATCCGCCGAAACACAAGTAGTGGTCTGAGCAAAAATGCATTCCTGGGGAGAAGCGGGAGGATGTCTATAACCATCCAATACCGCGCCCGGCATGCTGACCTTCGGAAAGATCTCGCGGAGCCGAGCGAGATCCGCGATGACCATCCGACGATCCTCGGCGGTCAGGCGCTCTTCACTCTGTTCTCCCTCCTGCGGAGTGAAAAGACTGAACCATATTTTTCGCACTTCTTCGCGCTCAGACCAAAATTCGGCAAACTCGCGGAGATAGCCAGGACGCCGAAGCTGTGGCCTGGTAATGGTGCAATGCACGATGATCTGGTGGCCCACAATATGTTCGAGGATGCGGTCATAAGTAGCCGGCGCGCGGCGTTTATCATGCTCGGCCGGCAAACCGTCCACAGAAACCGCAATGCTGAGATTCTCAAGATTGCGCCACTCAGAAGGAATGGGGCGCACCGCGCTGGTAACGAGTTGGACGTCGATGCCCATAGCCGCGAGCTTTGGGAGCAAGATGTTCAATTCGCGATAGCGGACTAACGGCTCGCCCCCGATAATTGAAAGATATGTCGGCCTGAAGCGACGAACGAGCGAGAGCACACCCGAGATCAAGGCTTCTCCCCGGTAGTCGTTGAGCTGGCGCAGAGGGCCACTGGAACCCAGATGGCCTGGTTCGTAGGCATAACAGCCGGGACAGCGCAATGGGCACTCCCTGGTAATCTCGAGCGACAAGAGCGGCTTACGCCCGCGGAGAATTTTGCCCCACGCAGATCCGATACCCGGATATTTCATAAATCTTGCTTTCCGTTTTCATTCAGAGTCCATGTCACAGCCTACTCCTCGAAGTTGGCTTCGCCGCCATTCGCGAGTCCACATTACCTCAATTTACGCCTGTACCCGCCGAACTGGCCAGCGGAACCGGACGGCGGGAGAACCGGCTCAGCCCGGAGTCCGCTTTGAGCAGCCCAGAAGCGATCGGTGGGCGGGAAGTTCAGACGGTCTTTCTGAAATGGAGGGTTTGCGCCGAATCAAACGGCAGGCCAGCGCAGCGGGCACTTAGCATGTGGCTGAGAATTCATCGCCGAATTGGACCCCGATAGGACTACAATTGAGTTCGACATGGATGGGATCGAGAAGTTTGTCACGAGAAGGCTGGTGGCCGGACGAGCGGTGGGAAATCCTCGCAAGCGCCGCCGTGCCAAGCCCGCCAAGAAAATGAAAATGGCGCGCGATTTGTCCTGCCCGATATTTGTTCCAGGTGCCCAGTGAGCAGCGGCCCGATCGTCCAGTACGTGGGATTTGAGGCGAAGACGTTGGTGCGGGAATACACGTTCAGCGTGAGAGAAGCGGGCAGCGAACGTGAATTCACTCTCAACATCGAAAACGAGGCTTTTGTTTCACACCGTGCAAGGTATCAGGACGCTCCGGCCATCTGCGCCATTCGACTGAACGCCGAACTGGCAGCGCATTCAAACCATCCTCCCGAATCGCAATTCGCGATTACCGGCCCCGAGCTGGATACTTACCGGGAGTCTCACTCGCCCAAAGTGCTGCGGAGTCCATACGGGCACAAACCAGAAGAGGATTATTAGCGGGGCGGCGAGGCGAGGTGGGAGCGATCGCCGCTCTACCAACTGTGCATGGTTCCGTCGATCTTGCGATTGATGGGCAAATAGGCTCGGCGATAGGGATATTTCGCCGCCAACTCCTCATTGAGGTCCACGCCGAGGCCGGGAGCTTCGCCCGGATGCGTAGTTCCTTCCGAAAACGTGTAGCTGTGTGGAAATACCTCGTCGGTCGCTTCCGTGTGGTGCATGTACTCCTGAATCCCGAAGTTATGGACGCTGAGATCAAAATGAAGTGCGGCCGCCATGCAGACGGGGCTCATATCCGTGGCGCCGTGACAACCTGTCCGCACGTGGTACATCTCTGCCAGACTCGCAATTTTACGCAGATGGGAAATTCCGCCGGCGTGGACGACGGTCGTCCGAATGTAATCAATCAACTGCTCTTGAATCAGCTGCTGGCAATCGTAGATGGAGTTGAACACCTCGCCGACGGCGAGCGGAGTGGTGGTGTGCTGCCTTATGATACGGAAACTCTCCTGAAGCTCGGCGGGAACGGGATCTTCCAGCCAAAAGAGGTGGTGGGGCTCGAGACTCTTGCCGAGCCAGGCCGCCTCAATCGGAGTCAAGCGATGATGGGCATCGTGCAGAAGATGGAGATCCGGGCCAAACTCGCGGCGCAGTCGCGCGAATAATTGGGGCACGAAATTGAGGTACAGCTCCGAGCTCCAGAGATTTTCTTTCGGAGCCCCCGGCTCCGCGGGCTCGTAGTACATATTACCGCGGCCAACGCCATAGGTGCTTCCGAGTCCTGGTATGCCGCTTTGGGCGCGAATGGCCTTGTAACCCAGATCGCGGTACGCGGCGACAGCCTTGACGGTCTCCTCGATATTTTCACCACTCGCATGACCGTAAACCAGGACCGCCCCGCGCGAAGCTCCGCCCAGCAATTGATAAAGTGGGACGTTCAGTGACTTCGCTTTGATGTCCCAAAGCGCGGTGTCCACGGCGGCGATGGAAGCCATGGTGACCGGGCCGCGGCGCCAATACGCGCCGTTATAGAGGTATTGCCAGGTGTCTTCGATGCGGCGAGCGTCGCGGCCAATCAGAAGCGGAGCGATGTGATCCGTCAAATAGCTTGCCACGGCGAGCTCGCGGCCGTTTAACGTAGCGTCGCCGAGACCGTAAACTCCACCCTCGGTCACAATTTTGAGCGTCACGAAATTGCGGCCGGGGCAGCAAACATTCACCTTCGCATCTGTGATTCGCATTGCTAATCTAAGGCCTCGCTGAAAGAATTTGACACGCCCATAGCGCGTGAGAGGAGAAGCTTAATTGGGGCATCCCCTTCTTGATCTGACGAACAAAACGGCCGTTGTAATCGGTGGGACGAGTGGAATCGGTTTTGAGCTTGCCAAAGGGCTGGCCATCGCCGGGGCTGACGTGGTTGCGACCGGAAGGCGCGGCGAGCTTGTTCAAAAGGTGACGGAAGAGATCAGGCGGATTGGCCGCCGCACGCTTGCAATGACATGCGATGTCACCGACGAATCGACGATCCAAGCCTTGCTTCATTCCGTATGCTCGGCACTCGGAGGCGTTCAGATACTGGTGAATTGCGCGGGCAGAACGAAGCGCACGCCGACGCTGGACCTCTCGGACGCGGAATGGAACGCGATCCTGGAGACAAATCTGACGGGAACGCTGCGCGCTTGCCGCGTCATCGGCAGGCACATGATCGAGCGGGGTTACGGGCGCATCATCAACATTGCCTCGCTTTCGACGTTTGTAGCATTTTACGAGGTTGCGGCTTACTCCGCGAGCAAAGCAGCGGTGGGCTCTTTGACAAAATCTCTCGCTATCGAATGGGCAGGCTCCGGAATCTGCGTGAACGCAATCGTTCCCGGAGTGTTTCGCACGGACTTCAATGCCGCACTTCTGGATGGAACCGAGCGTGGACGGGAACTTCTGATGCGAACTCCGATGAAACGATTCGGCAAGCCGGAGGAATTGGTGGGCGCAGCGGTATACCTCGCATCCGAAGCCGCGAGCTTCGTCACTGGACATACCCTGGTGGTGGACGGAGGGTTTCTGGCCAGCGGCGTGAACCAATAGAAGTCTAGGATTCTTATACTCCCTAGTTTCGATCCGAGGGATACGGGAGGATTGGCGAACCGTTTCCGCAGTCCGTACCATCTAGGCTCTTCCTCTTTCCGTTGCGGTACCGCCGGTTTTCGGAATTTCCTGGTCACGAGCATTTTTAACAGCATTCACGAAGCGGTGTGCCAACTCCCGGATAGGCTCAGAGTTGCACGATTCAAGTGCACTTTTCAGGATCAGTTCACCGCCGACTCCCAACGCCGCCGCACCGGCCCGAATATAATCGGCCGCGTTGTCCAGGCAGACGCCGCCGGTTGGAACCAAGGGTACATGCGGCAATGGGCCGCGCAAAGCCTTGATGTAGTTCGGCCCGCCGAGGTTTCCACATGGGAATAACTTGACGAAGTCCGCGCCAGCCTTCCATGCGGTGATCACTTCGGTTGGAGTTAGCGCGCCCATCATCAAAAGAACTTGCGAGTTCGCCGCGAATTCGGCGGTTGCGGCGTCCAACCCAGGTGTCACGATGAATTGGGCGCCAGCGTCCACACATTGCCGTGCCGCTTCCGCATCGAGAACAGTGCCTGCTCCAACGAGAACTTCCGGGCTAGAACGCACGAGTTCCGAAATGACCACGATCGCGCGCGGAACGGTCATGGTAATTTCGACGATGGGGATGCCTCCGAGCAAAACCGCTTCCGCGGCGAACCGCGCTTGATGCGGAGATGAGGCGCGAACAACGGGCACGATGCCGATCGCCTTGATCAGCCCCCGGATCTCTTCTTTCTTCGTCAAAGCGATCGCTCCTCTGCGATCAGCGGTTAATTCTGGCACCCATGCCCTTCATGACTTGCAGCACTTCATCGAGAGTCGCCATCGTGGTGTCGCCCGGCGTGGTCATCGCCAGAGCGCCGTGAGCCGCCCCGCACTCCACCGCCCACGATGGATCTTTATCCGAGAGAAACCCATAGATGAGACCCGAAGCGAAAGAGTCTCCGCCGCCGACCCGGTCCAGGATTTCGAGATTCTCACGTTTCGCGGCTTCATAAAACTCTCCGTTTGTGTAGCAGAGGGCTCCCCAGTCGTTTCTCGTTGCGGTCGTCGCTTTGCGAAGTGTGGTAGCGACGACTTTGAACGGAAAATCCTGAACTACCATGCGAATCATCTGTTTGAAGCTTTCGGGATCGAGGAGAGAAATGTGCTGATCCATTCCGGGGATCTCATATCCGAGCGCGGCGGAAAAGTCTTCCTCGTTGCCCAGAATCACATCAACGAAGGGCGCCAGCCTGCGGTTCACTTCCTCCGCGCGCTTCCTGCCTCCAAAGGATTTCCATAGAGAATCGCGGTAATTCAAGTCGTAGGAAACCACAACGCCGTGCTTTCTGGCAGATTGCATCGCTTCGAGAGCAATGTCAGGAGTGGTTTCCGAGAGTCCACAGAAAATGCCTCCGGTGTGAAACCAGCGCGCCCCGAACGTTCCAAAAATCTGGTTCCAATCCAGATCGCCGGGTTTGAGCTGAGAGACAGCGGTGTGTCCGCGATCGGAACATCCCAAAGCGGCGCGCACGCCGAATCCCCGCTCGGTGAAGTTCAGACCATTCCGTGCGTTCCGGCCAATGCCGTCAAATTCAACCCAACGAATTAACGACGAATCCACGCCGCCTTGATAAATCAAATCCTGAAGCAGACTGCCGACGGGATTTTTTACGAATGCCGTAACAATCGCCGTGTCCAGGCCGAAGCAGCGCTTCAAGCCTCGCGCTACGTTGTACTCGCCGCCGCCTTCGCTCACCTCGAACTGCCGCGTGGTCCCAATGCGCCGCTCGCCGGGATCGAACCGAAGCATCACCTCACCCAGACTGACGAGATCCCAGCGGCAACTCTTTCTGGTCTTGACCGAAAGCATCAGATACACCTCAGTCCCGCCCCAAGCGGGCAGGGAGCAACTTTGGACTCAGCAGCTGGATCGCCAGCAGCGCGACGAGATAAGCGGAAGCGGCGATAAAGAAGGGAATCATATAACTTCCCGACCATTGCAATACATGCCCCACAACCTCGGCGATCAACATTCCGCCAACGGCTCCGGCCATTCCGCCGATGCCGACAACCGAGGCAACGGCTCTCGATGGAAAAAGATCAGAGGACAAAGTGAAAAGATTGGCCGAAAAACCCTGATGTCCTGCTGCGGCCAGGCCAATCAAGAGTGTCGCGGGCCAAAGGCCTGAAATTCTGTAGGTGATAGCGATGGGCACGACGCTTAGAGCACAGAGAAGCATCGCCCATTTTCGGGCCGCATTGACCGTGAACCCCCGATGAATCAGTGACGACGATATCCAGCCTCCCGCAACGCTGCCGACATCGGAAATGACGTAGATCACAAGAATCGGAAGGCCAATTTGAGTTAGCCGCAGGCCGTGCTCGCGCTGCAGATAATCGGGAATCCAGAACAGATAAAACCACCAGATCGGGTCAGTCAGAAACTTCCCCGCCGCAAAGGCCCACGTTTGACGGTAGGGCAAGAGCTGCCCCCAAGTGAGGGCGCCGGATGCGATTTGCGGATCGCCCCGAATATATTCAAGTTCACTTCGCGTGCAGTAAGAGTGTTCTTCCGGCTTGCGATAAACAGCCAGCCACAACAGCAGCCAAACAAAGCCGAGAGCGCCGGTAAGAATAAAGGCCCATCGCCAGCCGAGGTGGACGGCGATCCACGGAACAATCAGAGGGGTGACGATCGCTCCAACGTTTGTGCCGGCGTTAAAGATTCCTGTTGCCAGGGCGCGTTCCTTCTTCGGGAACCATTCCGCTATGCACTTGATGCTGGCAGGAAACACTCCAGACTCCCCCAGTCCTAACGCCGAGCGCGCAACAAGGAAACTGGAAAGGGAGCTGGCAAGAGCGTGGCCCATCGAAGCGAGGCTCCAGAACACCATGGCGACGGAATAGCCGATCCGTGTGCCGAGCCGGTCAATCAAGCGGCCGACAAAGATCATTCCGACGGCATACGCGGCCTGAAACGCAAAGACGACATTGCCATAATCAATTTCGTTCCAGCCAAAAGCGTGCTGAAGCGGCTCTTTCAGGACAGCAAGAACCTGGCGATCCATGTAGTTCTTGGTTACGCCCAGAAAGAGCAGCCCACAGATTACCCAGCGAAATTGGCCCGCAAAAGCCAGAAATCGTTGCGGTTCGCCTCGAGAAACGAAAGGCGCCTCCTCGCCGCCATTCATTACGGATCGCCCTCGCGATGTATCTTCGGACATATTTGAGTTTACGGATCCCGGCCTGACTTACTCGCAATCGCCAGCCAAATTTTTGAGCCGCAAATTCAGTCTACGACGATCCGTTGCGACCAGGGATCCGCGGGGGAATCGGCCGGTTTGTTATCCCGGGTTTCCGAAGCGAGCTGCGGCGGCGGCTGCTCCGGTGGATGGGGCGAGGACGCCGATGCCGGGGCGTCATCATTTACTTGAGGGAGTGCCTCATGCCCTTCGGTTGGAAGAGGCGGAGCGATATTTCGAGGATCTACGGGAAGCAGGGAAGAATGCTGGGCGGCCCATTTGGCGGCGAGACCATTGAGAGGGCTTTTTGTGTTGTACTCCTGATAAGCGATCATCCGGCCGATGCGGACGATGAGGTCATCCAGACCTTCCGAGGCAGCCCAGAAATCGCCGATGCAGACGCTGGCATCGTCAAAATTAGGATGAAAAACGGGCGCGAGCATGCGGCACTGCGGCGCGCGGCGAGGATACCCTAGAGAGAGATTGATTTCCAACTGGTGGATACTGCGTTCGAGAATCTCGCCGGCGGGAGAAACGTAGAGGCCCTTGACCTGGTAGGTGATGCGATATACCTCAGGAGGCATCCCGGCGGTGCCCGAAAGCCGGATGAGTGGCCAATTGGCGAAGCGCGAAACCAGCGTGTCGTAATCGAGTTTGAGGCGGCGAATGCGCGGCGAGAGCATGGGTCTTATATGGGCAAGTGCAGCGCGTTGCGCAAGATCGCAAAAAGAACTGCCGCGACGGACAGAAGCCGCAGCGCGCGCGGGGAAACCGCCGGCCAGGAAAATTCGAGGTTGCGCATCGCTCTCCAATAGGCAAAACCAAAATAAGCAAGCAGCACGGGCAGGAGGATGACAAAAAATGCGTTGTAGCGCAATGCTTCCGCGAGGTTCCCGTGCGTCAGGGCCGCCAGCGCGCGCGTGGCTCCGCAGCCCGGGCAGTATAAGTGGAGAAAAGAGAAAACAGGACATCTGGGGTAAAAAGAAAACTTCTCGGGCGGTAATTCGTGCAATACAACGCAGCCTCCGAGAGAGGAAGCCGCGGTGAGATGCGCGAAGAGTCGAGTGCTCTCCATGTCAGACGATCTGCCCCCGACTGCGCTTGATTCCGATTATGCGGGAAAAATGATACTGGAAATAGTAGACGCTGAAAAAGAAGGTCATGACGCCGTTGAGTTGGAGGCCAAACGGCTCGGCAGAATTAAAATGCTCTTCGATGGAGTCTCTCAGGCTAAATGCACCAACGATCCATAGAACGAGCCAGGCAATCCCCGCCAGACCTCCAACCGCTTTCATGGCCGGATCTTGGTTGGAATTGAGAATCACATCCACAAAAAGAAGGCCAGTCGCGATTCCCCAATAGATCACGCCTTTGCTTGTGGGTTGAACTTTCTTGACCCAGGCCGCCTCGACGATTGCCCAAACCCAATAGAAGAGGCCGCAAGTCACAATCGCAAGCAATAACACAAGGGCCCAATGCAAAGAGGGAGGAGGAGGGTAAGGGGACACCTCGGGGGCGGCAGGAGCAAAAGCAGGCGTGACCGGCCCGGGCTGTGGCACTGGGATATTGCCGATGACTTGAGAAACGGGAACCCAGTCCTGGATGCCTTCACTCCGGCAGAGATCGGTGAGCAGAATGTTGCCCGAAGCGACGTAGCGCTGAAGTTCGGCCAAAGAGTAAGGACCATACTCGTTGAGATCGCGCTTGATAAAATAATTCACACGGCCTCCGTCTTTAAGCGAACATCTCGCCTTCGGAATCACGGTTGATGACGCAGACTTCCACGATGGCCCAAACCCAACTTATGGCCCCGGCGTAAAAGAAAGTCAGGATGGTGAGGGCCAGTTGAATGGCCCCTTTTTTGTTGTAACCGGCATAAAAATTGTGCAGCCCAAAAAATCCAAGAAATACACCCAACAGGACAAACGCAACGCGGCTCTTGGAGGGGCCATTCGAGGCGGGGCGGAGGATCGAGGGTAAATTGCTCGAGACTGGGGGAGCAACCGGCAATCCACCCGGCATAGGAGGCGGAGGAGCGCCGGTTCCAGCGAGAGGCGATGGTGGTGGCGGCACGGCATTCGAGGGAGGCACAGAGGCGACAGGCGCTGGATATGCGGTAACAGTTGTCGGTGCGAACATCGAGAGCCCAGTGTTCAGCGCAAACGGACGAGCGGCGGCGGGATGGGGCGCAGGCTGCAGGTCGCCGCCAGTGACACTGATCTTCGCTTCGTCGGCAGGTGCTTTGGGGCAGCCGAAGACAGTGCAGCCACCATTTTCAGCGAAGCACTCCGGATGATGAGGAGTGGCGCAGCCCGGGCAATCCAGACGCTCATTTTCCCCCGAGCCAATTTCAGTGCGGCAATATGGGCAGACTGGATTCACTTGCGGTGTCGCTCCTGATAGCGGAAGGCGTATCGCCCGATCTGGAGCATGCTGCCGGATTGGAGAACCATGAGCTTTGTCGGGCTGCCGGAAACGTAGACCGGCCCGGCAGCACGAATTTGCACGCGCGAGCCGGCAATTTCCACCACCGCATGTTGCGGGAGAATGTTGGAGTCCTTGAAGAGGTAGATGTCGCTGCGCTGATCGCTTCCGATGATGGTACGGTTTTTGTACAGGATGAACTGCTTGCCGGCCAGGGGACCTGCAGTGACATACAGCCAGCGATCTTTCAGCGCGCTCTCCACGAGGCCGATGGCGACTCCGGTGGCCATGCCAAGCAGTCCGAAACCGACAGCACGGCTTGCCGCGCCACCGTGCGTGACAAGGGAGATCGGATCAAAAATCATTCCGCCCACACCTGCTCCAATGACGCCTCCCAAGGCTCCGTAAAGCGCTTTCTTTGAGGATTGCCCGACGATGCCGTAGACGACTCCACCTGCTGCACCAAAAACCGTCCAGGCAATGCCGCGCACGATCCAGAACGCCGGGTTGCGCGGAGTGTGAACGCCAGCTTCGAACGCGATTGCGAGGCCGAGATTGAAGATCAACTCCGCGAAGAAATCAAAAATGAACGCTAGGACGATTCCAAGAGGAAGAGCGAGGAGACCGCGCGTAAGGGCTTTCTTTGATGAACGCTCGACAATGCTTTCTGCAATCGAGAAGGCGACACATTCGAGCGTAATTACAAGAGGAATGACGGCCCAATTGCCCCAGCGGCGGCCGGCTCCATCCACGAATGCGGGTTCTGCGATCGCCCAGCCCAGGATTGCTCCGATGAGACCGGCGAGGCCGAGATAGAACCAGGCCTGAAGCAAAATACTTGCGCGTTCTTCAGTGGCAGGAATGGGTTCCGAGGAGGCGTCATTCACGCTGCCATAGACCTTGGCGCCGCCAGATGAGAGCGCTGACGGAGAACCGAGCGCCGGAGCGGCAAGGTCTACCTTCGCTAGATCGTCGAGAGTGATCTTGATCGGCTCGTTTTTGCTATCGGGGGACATTGTTGTCCTTGCTGCCGGGTTCAGGAGGTGGTGCCGCAATAACTTTGTCTTTTCCCTGTGCTTTTTCGTCGGAGATCATCTGTTTCAGAGTTTCGATGTCCACGGGGCGATCAATCATGGGCCTGCCGGTATTTCCATCAATCGGCCAAATCAGAATCCGTGGTGGGAACAAGTACCACGCGGCGAGAAAGCCCAGCAGAAGCACGATCGTGTGGGTGACAATCGGAAAGGTAATACGAAGCCAGGCGGGGCTCTCTTGGTCATCCCCTGACTCTTCGTGTTGCTCCGCGCTTTGAGAATCATCCTCCATGCCCACAGGCTCCGGTTTCCCGGTTTCGCCCGCGCCTTCGCCGCCCTTGCGATCCGTGACAGCAACCTCGGAAATACGTTCGAGCCGAGATCCGGCCCATCCGAAGCATCCTTCTTCATCGCTGAGAGGGTCGTACACCCAAGCGACCTGGAGCGGAGAAGAAAAGAAATTCTTGTGGATGAAGGTGTCGTGATCGGATAGAAAGACGCCGAAACCCGGGTGCGAGTGGTACCAGCCAACAATGCGGTGGTCCGGATATTTCGCGTCCTTCGTCTTATAGATGTGTTCCCAGGTGTCTTGCGTGAAAGTAACGTGAGTTCCCGCTTGAGCGGCGTTCAGGCCGGCGATGCACGCGTCAATGGAAAGGGCATGACCGGAATCGTTGCCGATGAGCACGCCGCAGACTTCGGTCTTGCTGCAGGAACGAGCGTGTTGGCGAATCTGGCGGACCACTTCTCCGTCAATCACAACCCGCGGTTGCAGGTCAGCCGACTTGTTTTTTCGGCTCATCGAGGCTGTCCTGCCTCGGCCACTTTTCCTAATACGCGATCGCGGTCGCCGGCGATCAGGTAGCCAACTTCCGATTCACCGCTCCGTGCCGTGAAAATGTCAAACAAGGGAAGTCCCAAGCTGTCGAGCGTCCGGCCGCCAAAGGGTTCGCCGCCGGAGAAACCGTGGAGCGTCTGGACTATACGCATCTGGCGATCGCGGGGACACCGGCCTTCCTCGTAGCCGATGGAGCCAACCGGAGCGAACCTTTCCTCCTCCGCGCCGCACTGCGGGCAGGTGAGCTTGTAGATGACATCGCGGCTGAATTCAATGGCGGGTTCAGGTGCATTGAGGTCACGCTTTGCACACTCCAGAAGATCGAGGAGACTGAGATCCCGCGCGCACTCGGGAAGCTCAATGATTCTCGGGAGAGTGTAATGGCTCATGCATTCAGCGTTCTCTGTATAGTCCACGCGATAGGAAGTGTGATGCAGTCCTTCGAAGACGAAGCCCTGCCCGGAGAGCGTGGGAATCCCATGAATCAGCTTGGCTGCTTCCTGGACTTGAATCCCGGCGATGATGGAAGAAATCGTCGGCGTCGTCGGAATTTTGCCCTCCACGTCTGGAGCGCGAGCAAGCAGGTTGCAGGACATCCTCTTTTCGAGCAGTTGCCAGTCCGTTTCCCCGAGAGTGCACTCGTAGCAGGGCGGCTTTCCCGGCAGGAAGCAGCGAGCAACGCCGTTGATGCCTTCGATCGCGCCATCAATCCAGGGCCGATTGATTTTCCAGGCGCAGCGGTTAATCCACAGGCGGGCTTCGCGGTTATCCAGCCCGGCTAGGATGAGATTGCTCCAGACAAAAAGGCCCAGGCCGCAGTCGTGCATCGCGTTGCCAACGACGGCGCGGGCGTGAATCCCGGACGAGATGGCCTCGACGCCGCGCGCCGCGGCCTCGGCTTTGAATTGGCCGACGTCGCCGCTCCGGAAAAGAATGGTACGCGAGAGATTCGACTCTTCGATGCGGTCGAGATCCACGATCACGATGTTCTGGAAACCCAGCAGCGCGAGATTCTTGAGGATTTCGTTGCCGAGCGCGCCGGCACCGATCACCAGAATTTTGGCGTCTTGAATTTTCTTCTGGTCCCACCAGGGGATGAGCCGCAGACGACTGTAGCGGTCCTCGCGAATCTCCTGCGAGCCGACCGTCACAGTCTGCTGCGGCGTGGTGGTCATCCGGCGGTGATTTCCGGCTGCAGCCGCAGAATGTCGCCGTCGTGTACGGCGGCTTCCGCGAGAGTCTGCGAATCCTGGATTTGACGGCCCGAATTCTTGTGATGGAATTTATAGCTGAGAGGCGCACCATCGGGACCGTTGGTCGGCAGACGAAGTTTTTGGATCAGGACGGCGATAATCTTGTTGCAGGGAGCATCATCCGGCAGCTCCACCGGAACACGCTTGTTTTCCGTCGAGTCGTAAACCGTCACATTAATTGTGGCCATCGGTCCTCAACCAGGGAAGTATATGAAAAGATTCAGATGGAAGGATCCGCGATTGCTTCTTGGGTGCTTTCTCTTCCGTGCCGGCGTGCTGCGTCGCATGAACAAAATCCAGAAAACGGTCCCGGCCTCCCTTGGCAAATTCCCATCCTTCTTCGCGAAGCAGGGCGCCGGCAGTCACGGCAAAATTAATATCCTCGGCATTGGGCTGAATGCTCTTGTCGAGCGTAGAGCTGACGACGCCCACCAGGTTTCCCATCTGGTCGTAAACAGGGCCGCCGCTATTGCCCGGGCTAATGGGCGCAGTAATCTGCAGCACGGTATTGTCCATGCGCGAAATCAATCCAGTGCTGAGGGTAAACCTCAGCCCTTCCGGATGACCGATAACAAAAATATTCTCGCCTTCTTTGGCCTCGGCGATGGGCTGCACGAATTCTGAATCCCCGGAATGGCGGGGGAGCCAAATGAGCGCAAGATCAAGATTCTTGTGCTTGGCGATCACGTCCGCGCCGGTCCAAATGCCGGAGGCCAGCGCAATCATTGCCCTGGGCCCTTTGGCGATGTTCCAGTTGGAGGTCCCGATTACGTGGCGGGCGGTGGCAAAAAGGTAGCCTGATGCGTTGGCTTGCAGCAGCATTCCAGCGCCGAATGAGGCGGAAAGCATTTCGCGCTTTCCGAACCATGAACGGCTGGCCGGAGAGATCACGGCTACGAGGCTCTTGAGTTCCTGAGAGGCATCCACACCAGTCAGCGGTTTTTGCGCGGGCAACGCCGGATAATCCGTTCGCTCGTCGAGTTCCGAAAGGCCTGAACTGATGAACGAGGGAGCCACTGGACCCAGCGAAACCGCGATCACGAGCGCCATGGAAGTCAAGAAACCGCTAATGATCAGCAATGTAGAAAGGTACGCGGTCCACGCGTGACGCGTGCGCGGTGGCTGCCCGCGCAATGCAACGCGCAGAATAATTGTTACAAGACACAGCAGGGGAAGGAATGGCGTGAGCAGCGCAAGGAGCACGCGGCCCCACCACGGGATTGCCGGCGGGAGCTTTGGCTCGACGCGGGCTGCTTGCCCTGGATCCTCGCCGACTTCAGACAACTCGGTGGGGCTGATGACAATTTTATCCAAGGGCCCGAGCCTCTCTTGTTGCCGCTGGGTACACTAAACCTGGGCAAAGATGGAAGCGATTATTTTTATATACAGCGTTATAGCTTAAACTGCAAGTATCGTACTGAGAGCGTGTGCCCGTCTCGAAACCGAATGAAGACGCGACGTGACGCAGGGTTCGCCGCCCACCAGATGGTGCGATTTTGAAATGACACGGCCGATTCCAAAAAAAATCGAGTTTCGGGCAACGTTTCCGGCTGGACTCACGTCCAACCTGCGGTAATGGTGAAAGTGGCAGTTTGTCCTGGTGCTTCCCGCGGAACTTCGTTGCCCGGTGCAGCCGATCGCAGATCAATGATTGACAAGAGGTTCCACGGCTTCATAGCATAATGTGCGCGACTTGAAGTCGTTTGCTTGCGAAGTACCGCAGGGCATCTTCGTGTTTTTCCGTAAGACTGAAAAAAACAATGATAAACGTCCAGCAGCTTACCAAGAGGTACGCACACAACACCGCCGTTGACCACATTTCCTTCGAGGTGGAAAAAGGGCAGATCGTGGGATTCCTCGGGCCGAATGGCGCGGGGAAGACCACCACGATGCGCATGCTGACCTGTTTTCTGCCGCCCAGCTCCGGCACCGCTACGGTTGCCGGATTCAACGTTCTGGAAGAGCCGCTCGAGGTGAAGAGGAGGATCGGCTATTTGCCGGAAACGCCGCCACTCTATCCGGAGATGCGCACCACCGAATATTTGCAGTTCGTGGGAAGAATCAAGGGCCTACGCGGCGAAGAATTGAAGAAGCGCGTTGGGTTTGTACTGGAGCGCTGCGCCGTGGAAGACGTTCAAAAGAAGGTCCTGGGCAAACTTTCGAAAGGGTACCGCCAGAGAGTTGGGCTGGCTCAGGCAATCATTCACAATCCAGATGTCTTGATACTCGATGAGCCCACCGCGGGCCTCGACCCAAAGCAAATCAACGAAACACGCGATTTGATCAAGAGCCTGTCGGGCGATCATACGATCATCCTGAGCACGCACATTCTTCCGGAAGTGGAACAAACCTGCGAGCAGGTGATCATCATCAACAAGGGAAAGCTGGTCGCCACGGATTCCGTGAACAACCTGCAAGCTCGTGCGCAGGGCGCCGGCTCCGTTCTTGTGGAAGTTGCCGGCCGCAACGGAGCGCTGCAACCCGCGACCGTGCAGAAGCGCCTCGAAAAAATCCCGGGCGTGGTTGGCGTCGTCCAGAAGGATTCTCTTCCGGATTGCCTGGTGTTCGAGGTTGAAGGTAAAGCAAATCAAGGTCTGCGGGGCGAAATCGCACGAGCCGTCGTGGAATCCGGTTGGGACTTGAATGAATTAAGAAACGCTGCGGTGAGCCTGGAAGAAGTCTTCCTGCAACTTACGGGAGAGGAAGCCAACGACAATTCCACAAGAAAATTCGCGCCGGAAAAACTGGCTGTCGCGGGAGCCCAGGGATGAACTCAATCAGAAACGTATGGATCGTCTGTCAGAAGGAGTTGCGCAGCTATTTTGTTTCTCCGGTGGCGTATCTTCTGCTCACGATGTTTGCGGTAATTTTCGGTTTCTTTTTCTGGAATGCCGTGGGCACCTTCATCATGATGGGCCTGGAATCGCAGATGCGTGGCGAGACTTTCCCGATGAATCTGAACGAGCAGATTATTCGCCCGCTTGTTTCCAACGTCAGCGTTGTCGGGCTCTTCTTCATTCCGCTGATCACCATGCGATTGTTTGCGGAGGAAAAGCGCACCGGCACGATTGAACTCCTGACGACGTCTCCCATCCGCGATACCGAGGTGATTCTAGGCAAATGGTTTGCGTCGGTCGTTTTGTACGCCTGCATGTTGCTTCTCACCGCGCTGAATTTCGCGTGGCTCTTCAAGTACGGCAATCCGGATTGGAAGCCTCTGGCGATCGCTTATCTAGGGCTCCTGTTGCAAGCGGGTGCCTTGCTTGCGATCGGCACCTTCATATCCACATTGACGAAAAATCAGATTATTGCGGGTGCTGCGACATTCGGAGTTTGCCTAATTTTATGGGTGCTCGAATGGGTGAGCGGGTATAACACCGCAACCTGGGCAACCGTGGTCGGTTACATGTCTGTGCTGACGCACTTCGATTCGTTTTCCAAGGGGCTGCTCTCCTCAAGAGACGCGGTGTTCTACGTCAGTTTGATCTTTCTCGGGCTATTCCTGACGGCGCGCTCGATGGAATCCCTCAGGTGGAGGACGTAAATGAACCTGAATCTCTTGAAGGCGCGCCAGACGCGCTACATCCTTTACGCGACACTTTACATTGCCGTGGTGCTCGCCATCCTTTCGGTCGCAAACGTGCTGGCGAACCGCTACAACAAGTCCCTCGACACTACTTCCAACAAGCGCTACAGCCTTTCCGAACAAACCGCCAAGATCGTGAGGGAACTGAAAGAACCGGCTACGCTCACCTACTACGATCAGAGCACGCGCTTTGGCGAAGCCAAAGACAAACTGCAGGAGTACGCCGATCTTTCGCCCAAGGTGCATGTGAAGTATGTGGACCCTGACAAAGAACCGGAACTGGCTCGTGAGGCCGGCATCAGGGAATACGGCACTACCGTCGTTCAGATCGGAGACCGCAAAGAGCAAGCCAAGAGTCTCTCCGAGGATGACCTTACAGGCGCCTTCATCCGCGATCTGAAGCAGACCACGCGTACAGTGTGCTTCGTGGCCGGAAGCGGCGAACACCAAATTGATGACTCGGGCCGCAACGGCTACTCGCGCTTCAAGGATCTTCTTGGAAAAGACGAGTACGAGACCAAATCCATTGATCTTCTGACCAAAACCGATGTTCCCCAGGACTGTACCGTGCTCGTCGTCGGCGGGCCCGTCACGGACTATCAGCAGCCGGAAGTGGATGCGATCAAGAATTACGTGCAAGGAGGCGGCCGGGCATTATTTTTGCTTGACCCTCCGCTGAAGCTGGGACGCGCCGAAATTGCCGATAACGATGCCCTTACGGCAGTCCTCGCGGATTGGGGTGTCACCCCCGATAAGGATCTGATTCTGGATCTCAATCCGGTCGGCAAACTTCTGGGTCTCGGTCCTCAATACACGATCGTGGCCCGATACGATCCCCATCCGATCGTGAACGAAATGAAGGGCACGGCCACGGGCTTCCCTTTGGCGCGCTCCCTCGAGACAAAAGACGGCGCGAAGACTACGGTGGAGAAACTGTTTGGTTCTTCTCCGGACAGTTTGGCGACGATGAAACTGGATTCTCCCGCAGTGAATCCAAATGACCCTGACAACAAGAAAGGTCCTCTGACTGTTGCGGCGGCGGGGACATACGACACCGGCAAGCCGAACTCCCAGGGAAGATTCGTCGTCGTCGGGAGTTCTTCCTGGGCCGCCAATTCGTTTATCGGATTCAACGGCAATAGCGATCTCGCGATGAATACGGTCAATTGGCTTTCCTCCGACGAGGATCTTATTTCCATTCGGCCAAAAGCTCCGGACAACCGCCGGCTTACGCTCACGCAAGCTCAATTCAATTGGGTGCGACTGACCAGCCAATTCTTTATCCCTCTCGCCGTAATCTTCGAAGGCATCTTGGTATGGTGGCGGCGGCGATGAAACGTCCGATGTGGGAAGGAGTCTGGAACGTGCACCAGTGTCGCCGGTTCCTGGCGGGAACGAGATGATGAAACTCCGCGGATTGTTAATTGCTACAGTAGTGCTCGCCGCGCTCGCGGGGACATTATATTGGTCCAACCATAGAAAGCCCTCGGACAACACGGTAAAGGCAGCGGTAGACACAACGCCGAAAGTCCTGAGCTTGAAGCAAGCTGACATCTTCCAGGTCGACATCAAGAAGCAAGGGCAGCCGGAGGTCGCGCTGGAAAAAGCCGACGGCACTTGGAAACTTACGCAACCCAATCAATTGGGCGCGGATCAGGACGCGGTGACCAGCATGCTTTCCACGCTCTCCTCGCTCGATTCGGAACGCCTGATCGAGGACAAAGCGAGCGACCTTTCTGCATTCGGATTGAAAAATCCCACGCTTGAAGTAGATGTGACCGCGGGCGGAAACAAGGTGCACAAGCTGTTGATCGGAGATGAAACCCCCGCCGGCAATGCGTACTACGTGACCGTAGCCGGGGATCCGCGCGTCTTCACCATCGCGAACTACAACAAGTCTAGTATTGACAAAAAGGCGGACGATCTTCGCGATAAGCGGCTGCTTACAGCGAACTTCGATAAGGCCAGCGAAATCGCTCTCTCCACGCCAAAACAGTCCATTGAATTTGGTCGGAACAAGGACGAGTGGCAGATCTTGAAGCCAAGGCCGATGCGCGCGGACAGCTTCCAGGTGGATGAACTGGTGCGCACCCTCCGCGATGCCAAAATGCAGTTGGAGGGTACACCGAGCGAACAGAAAAAACAGGCCGCTGGATTTGCATCGGGAAAAGAGATCGCGACCGTCCAAGTGAGCGCTCTTTCCGGAACGCAGGAGCTGCAGGTTCGCAAGGTCAAAGACGACTACTTCGCGAAGTCATCCGTGGTTCCGGGAATCTACAAAGTGCCGAGCAATGTTGGCATGGGGCTCGACAAGAAACTCGATGACTTTCTGAACAAGAAGCTCTTTGACTTCGGCTACAGCGATCCCGACAAGATGGAAGTCCATGATGGAGCGAAAGCCTACTTCTTGACGCGCTCCGGAACGGACTGGTGGGGTCCTGACGGCAAGAAACTGGATCTGGATTCCGCCGACGATCTGTTGGAGAAAATTCGCGATCTTTCCGCTGATAAGTTTCCGGAAAGCGGTTTCACCAATCCCGAAATCGAAATTACCGTGGATTCGAACGACAAGAAACGCACGGAGAAAGTGCTCATTTCCAAGGCCGGCGAGAATTACATCGCCAAGCGGGACGGCGAGTCCGAACTCTATGAGATTCCTGCCTCGTCTATCACAGAATTGCAAAAGGCGGCAGCCGCGTTAAAGCCTGCCGCTCCCCCAGCCGCGCCCGCCCACGAGAAGTAGTCGAGTTTACGATTCATCGCAAGCCTCCTTTCCACATTGACTCGGGGATTTGACGACCCATCATGATGTTGACATGATCGCGCACTCGGATTCACGCACTCGTCCGCATTTGCTCTCGAAACACAAAAGCGATTGACACACAGGAAGGGCAATGTGAAAGTGCCGGGGGCGCAGCATTTCGTGTTGCCGTGATCGTTTATCATGATGAACCTTTGCGGTTTCTCCCGCCCGTGGCGGGTCATGCGTCAAATTCGCTTCATGTTCATCGTCGTCTCTGCTTGCCTCTCCGCCGACGCTCCACCCGTGGTCGCGCAGTGGAATCCGCTCAATCCGGTGATGGAGGTCAGGCAAGAACCGGACGGCGCCGAACTTGTGTTACAAAAAGGAATCTTGAAACTACGGGTGTGCACGGATTCGATCGTGCGTGTTCTCTACACTCCCACGAATAGGTTTCCCAAGGTGAAGGATTTCGTTGTCATCAAAAAAGAGTGGCCGCATGCGAAATTCACAGTGGTGGCGACCCAGGAGAACATTACCCTCACAACAGCCGCGTTGAAGCTCGTCGTGGCGCGCAAGGATAGCTCAGTCCTTTTTCTGGATTCGACTGGAAAAAAACTCACGGCGGAGAATGACCGCACCATGACGCCAGTGGAGGTGAATGGAGAAAAGACGTTTCACCTTGAGCGTTTCACGAACATGTGGGATTCGGAGGAGGCGATTTACGGCCTGGGTCAGCATCAGGCGGGTGTCTGGAATTATCGCGGCGAGTCCGTGGATATTTCTCAAGACAACACCAACATTTCGATCCCCATGTGGCTCTCCAGCAGAGGTTATGGAATTTTCTGGAACAATCCATCGAGAAGCCGCTTCAATAATCGCTTTGTCAACGCGCTTTACGTCAGTTCCGAAGTAGCGGATCAAATGGACTATTACTTCATCTATGGCCCCGACTTCGACAAGATCATCGCGGGCTACCGGGAGTTAACTGGAGGAGCGCCGCTTTTCGGAGAATGGGCCTACGGCTACTGGCAATGCAAAAACCGCTACGATTCCCAGGCTGAACTGCTTGCGATCGCAAAGAAATATCGCGACCTGAATATCCCGCTCGACAACATCGTCCAGGATTGGTTCTGGTGGAACATCATGGGCGATCCCGTATGGAACAAGAACTATCCCGACCCTAAGGGCATGATCGAACAGCTTCATGGTGAACACGTGCACTTGATGGTCTCCGTTTGGCCTTTCTTTCGGCCAGGATCCCCGGTGTACGACTACATGGACAAGAAGGGCTATTTCATCGCGAAGACCAAAATCCCAGGATTCCATCCCGCCGGACAGGCCCTTTATGACGCGTTCAACCCGGAAGCCAGGGCGTATTACTGGAAGCTGATGGACGATGCGCTCTTCAAGATTGGCGTGGATGCCTGGTGGTTAGACACCACGGAGCCCGAAACGGAAGGGCGGGAAAACTCGATTCTTATGGACCATCAAACGGCGGAAGGTAGCGGCGCGCGGTTCGCCGATCTCTACCCGCTGATGACCACGACCGCTGTGTACACGGGACAGCGAGCTGCAAGCGAACGGAAACGAGTCTTCATCCTATCGCGGTCGGCGTTTGCGGGTGAACAGAGGAATGCCGCTGCGGTCTGGTCGGGCGATGTCGAACCGAACTGGGTTACGTTTCGCCGGCAGATTCCTGCGGGCTTGAACTATTCACTCTCGGGACTGCCATACTGGACCACAGACATTGGCGGCTTTATTTCTGCGAATCCGGATGATCCCGCCTACCGGGAGCTCTACGCCAGGTGGTTTGAATTCGGCGCGTTCAGCCCGATTTTCCGCGCCCACGGTACGCGCACCTCGAATCAAAACGAAATCTGGTCTTACGGCCCTGAAACGCAAAAGTTGCTGACCAGCTACGATCAACTGCGCTATCGCCTGATGCCGTACATCTATTCGGTCGCATGGATGACCACCAGCCAGAGCTACACTCCGATGCGCGCGCTGGTGATGGATTTCCGCGAGGACATTCGCGCGCGAAACATTGCCGATCAGTTCCTCTTCGGTCCCGCAATCATGGTGAATCCCGTCACCGAGCCGGGAGCAACTTCCCGAAGTGTGTATTTGCCTCGGACGATTTGGTTCGACTTCTGGACCGGCAAGAAATTGTCTGGCGGGCGCGACGTAACAGTAGAAGCGCCTCTCGACCGCCTGCCATTATTTGTCCGCGCAGGCTCGATTGTGCCGATGGGACCCGAGGAGGAGTACACACAGGAGAAGCCACCAGACCCAATAGAATTGCGCGTTTACCGCGGGGCGGATGGCAAATTCACACTTTATGAAGATGAAGGCGATTCCTACGACTATGAGAAAGGTGTTTACGCCACCATCCCGATGCAATGGAACGAGGCCCAGCAAACACTGACCATCGGTTCAAGAAGCGGAAAATTTCCCGGGATGCTCCAAAGCCGCACTTTCCGGATTGTCTTCGTCAGCGACGGCCATGGGCAGGGAATTGGACCCACGGAAGAAGCCGACAAGATGGTAGTCTACTCAGGAACTTCGGTTTCTGTTGCTCCATGAATAAGTAGGATCGGCAGGCTCGTGCGATCCAGAAAGGCGCACAGGGAAATTCAACGCTTCGAGCATGAGAGGGACTCAAGATTGCCTCGCCGGAACTGACCATCGTGTTCGGTACCAGTCCGCTTACACATTCCATGGGGAAAAAATGATATACATGAATACCGTGAGTTTGAACTTCCCAGAGGAGAGTCGGCATGAGGCTTCCCGCGAATGCTCGTCACATTTTCCCTCTTGTGCTGCTTGTACTTATGGTCGCTCCAAATAACATGGCAACTTTGGGAGCCACGGGGGCTGAAGCGCGAGTGCAGAAATCAGTTTTCGGCAAACTGCCCGACGGCACCGCCATCGAGCAATACACACTTCAGAATGCAGAAGGCTCCGAAGCCAAGGTGATTACTTACGGCGCGACGCTAACTGAATTGTGGATTCCCGACAAGAACGGCAAGAAAGCGGACGTTGTTTTGGGATTTGACAACTTGCAGGGCTACCTCGGCAATGAGCCTTATTTCGGAGGGACGATTGGCCGTTACGCCAACCGCATCGCAAAAGGCGAATTCACCCTTGACGGACAGGAATACACTCTGGCGATCAACAACGGCCCAAATTCTCTTCACGGCGGGAAAATCGGCTTCAATCGCCGGGTGTGGAAAGCGGAGCCCCTCAAGATAACCAACGGCGCTGCCGTGAAATTCACTTATGTCAGCAAGGACGAGGAAGAAGGCTATCCCGGCAATCTTACCGTTTCCGTGACTTACGCCCTCATGAACGACAATGCGCTCAAGATTTCCTATGAGGCAAAGACGGACAAGGCCACCCCCATCAATCTGACAAATCACAGTTACTTCAACCTATCAGGGGCGGGAAGCGGCAATATTTTGAAAGATGTCCTTTGGCTGAATGCGGATCAATACACTCCCACCGACGATACGCTCATTCCCACCGGTAAACTTGAATCCGTGCAGGGAACGCCCTACGATTTTCGCAAGCCGATGGAAATCGGAGCGCGCATTTCAGAAATTCCCAAAGTCGGGGGATACGACATCAACTATGTCTTAAACGGAAAAGCGGGCGAGTTGCGCCGCATCGCCGAAGTGAAGGATCCGTCTTCGAGCCGAGAGTTGGAAGTGTGGACCACCCAACCCGGGGTGCAACTCTACATCGCCATTGGCTTGGACGGAAGTCTTCACGGCGTTGGGGGAGCTTACGAAAAGTACGGAGCTTTCTGCCTCGAGACCCAGCATTTCCCGGATTCCGTGCACCACGCGAACTTTCCTTCGGTGATTTTGCGCCCAGGTAAAGAATCCCGATCCGAGACTGTCTATAAATTTTCGGGAAGTTGACGCTGGCTTTGACGCGAACCGGCGAACGAATGTTGGACTGACGTTGTTTTCGGGGGATTCGCATGCTCCTATTCTTTCAGACCGCGAGTTGGACTGGCGGCCCGATTTCGTGAGTGAATTAGAGCCCAAGCGAAGTGTCACCATCAACATCCCAAGGGAGTCAGTTGCGTGGAATCCAGGCGGAATTAGGATATGCTTTCCGAGCCGTATATTCTTCCGCCGGGTACACGTTTACTGGGAGTTTCGTGGTGGATAGATCAAAGGGTCAAACGTACGTTTTCGGTTCTCCTAGAAGTTGATTTAGGATTTCTGGCGCATGTATAAGCTTTGTGAAAACTTTTGAGTAGCGCCAACTGAGAAAGGACGTGGGTAGGAGCCGATGACTGCTTTCCTGGCAATGCTGGACACCGGGCGCCTGGTCAAACTCGCGCCCACAGATCTCGTCATAGTAATCGTTTACTTTGCGCTCGTCCTCGCCATCGGTTTTTACCTCAAGCGTTTCGCCAGGACCGGAGAAGACTTCTTTCTGGCGGGCCGCGAAATGACCGCTTGGGTCGCGGGGTTGGCCTTTGTTTCCGCCAATCTCGGCTCGCTCGAGCTTCTAGGTTGGGCCGGAAACGCCTATCAGTACGGTATCATGGCCGCGCATTGGTATTGGATCGGCGCCATTCCGGCCATGGTGTTTTTGGGCCTGGTGATGATGCCGTTCTACTACATCTCCAAAACGCATTCAGTTCCCGGCTATTTGCAACTTCGTTATGGTCCCGGGGCCAGCGGATTGAGCGCCATCACCTTTGCCGTCATGACCATCCTCATGTCCGGCGTGAATATGTACGCGATGGCTGTGGTGATGAAGGTAGTCGTCGGGTGGAACCTCAACTTCAGCATTTGGGTTTCGTCATTAACCGTGGGTGTTTACGTTGCTGCCGGTGGTCTCTTTTCCGCCATTTTCAATGAAGTTCTCCAATTTTTCCTGATCTGGTTCGGCGCGCTGCTGATTCCCATTCTTGGACTGGTGGAAGCAGGCGGTTGGAGCGGCATGGTCGCGCGCATCCACCAGAATTTCCCTGGCCAGGATTTCACGCACATGTGGGGGCCGATGAAGTCGGCTTCCTCAAATCCCATGGGCATCACCTGGATCGGAATCGTTTTTGGTTTGGGCGCGGTCCAGTCCATGGCTTACTGGACAACGGATTTTCTGGTCGTGCAGCGCGTGCTTTCCGCCAAGGACATTCGTTCCGCGAAGATGGCTCCCATCATTGGCTCCTTTTTCAAAATGGCCGTGCCCCTCATTGTGATTCTTCCCGGTCTGCTCGGTTTGGCCGTCCTGCCGTTCCACCTGGTACCGGCAAGCGCTGCAGGCTCGGGTCAATACTCTTATGATGCTGTCCTCCCGCTCATGCTCGTGCGCTACTGCGGGCCGGGCTTGCTTGGTCTGGGCATTACCGCACTTGTCGCCGGCTTTATGGCTGGTATGGCCGGTAACGTCAGCGCTTTCGCCACGGTTTGGACCTATGACATCTACCGGCCGTTCCTCCGGAAAAGCGCTTCCGACCAGCATTACGTGACGATGGGCCGCTGGTGCACGCTGATCGGCCTGTTCATTAGTATCGGAACCGCCTATATCGTCATGCATTTCGCGAGCATCATGGACTATGTACAGGCTCTTTTTGGCATGTTCGTCGCCCCGCTCTTCGGGACGGTATTGCTGGGGATGCTTTGGAAACGCGTTTCGCGCGCCGCAGGATTCTGGGGCTTGCTCGCTGGCGTCGGATCCTCGGTTACGATCTTTACGTTGAATAAGTTGGATCCTGCCCGCTGGGTCCACGTGTTCGCTCTCGATCCACAAGCTTCGGGACTCGCTCAGGACATGTACCAGGCGCTCTGGGCGTGCATCACGTGTGTTGTGGTGACCGTGCTCGTCACTGTGGTGACGAAGCCCAAACCTGACGAGGAGTTGCGAGGGCTCGTCTATAGCCTCACGGATGTCCCGCGCGAGGAGCACGCAAGCTGGCTCCACAAACCTGCCGTCTGGGGTGCTCTGGCCCTCATCGCTCTGGTCGTCTTGCAGATCATTTTCTGGTGAAAATCATGACCGAGAAACATCACATTATTCCCGTATGGTTCTTTGTGGGCCTGTTACTTCTGATCTATGGCGTGTTGATACTCGCCAGCGGCTTGGCGGAATGGCCGCACCCACCTGACACCGTTCTTTCGAACCTGCACGCGCCCGTGTGGTGGGGCGCACTCTTGATTGTCATCGGCGGCGGATACGTCGCCATATACCGGCCCAAGAGCGGCGCGTGAGGAGGAGTTTCTGGAGATGAGCGCGAAAGGCACGTTTGGCGTCATTGTCGGCAATCGCGGTTTCTTCCCCGGCCATCTGGCATCCAGCGGCCGCCAGGAGATGCTTCAAGCTCTCGAGAGAGCGAGCTTTGCCGCGGTCGTTCTTGGCGAAGACCAGAGCAAACACGGCGCTGTCGAAACCTACGAAGAAGCCAGGAGTTGCGCCGGCCTGTTTCGCAAACATGCGGACGACATCGAGGGCGTCATCGTCACCCTCCCGAACTTCGGTGACGAGCGGGCCATTGCGGACACTCTCCGCCTTGCAAGCTTGAACGTTCCCGTGCTTGTCCAGGCGACGCCCGATACGCCCGGAAAGATGAAAATCACGCACCGCCGGGATAGCTTTTGCGGAAAAATGTCCGCCTGCAATAATCTTTCGCAGTACGGCATTCCCTACACTTTGACCACCCTTCACACCGTTTCTCCCGATTCTCCGGAGTTCGCCCGCGATCTCGATGCCTTCGCCGCAACTTGCCGCGTGGTCCGCGGCCTCAAGAATCTCCGTATCGGCTCCATCGGCGCCCGCCCCGCTGCATTTAACACCGTCAGGTATAGTGAGAAAATTCTCGAAGCCAATGGAATTTCCGTCGAGACGCTGGATCTGAGTGAGGTCCTCGGCCGTATCGGGCGGCTGAAGGACACCGACGAAAGCGTGCAAGCCAAGCTCGCGGCCATTCGAGCGTATGTTTCCACCGCAGGCGTTCCGGATGCGGCTCTACTCAAAATGGCCAAGCTCTCCGCAGTCGTGGACGCATGGATGAAAGCTACGGAAGTCATTGTGAGCGCCGTGCAGTGTTGGACTTCGCTCGAGGAAAACCTAGGGGTGGTCCCCTGCACCATGATGAGCATGATGAGCGACAACTTGCATTCCAGCGCCTGCGAAGTGGACGTCTGCGGCGTGCTTAGTATGCACATGTTGCGCCTTGCTTCCGGCACGCCGAGCGCCCTGCTCGACTGGAACAACAACTACGGCTCGGATCCCAACAAGGCCGTTTGTTTTCACTGCAGCAATTTGCCGAAACACTTTTTCAAGAATGTGAAAATGGAATATCAGGCGATCATCGCCGGCACCGTCGGGAAAGAAAACACCTTCGGAACTTGCGAAGGCTTGGTCAAAGCCGGTGCAATGAGCTTTGCTCGATTCTCCACGGACGACCGGGCCGGAAAGATTCGCGGCTACGTTGGAGAAGGCCGGTTCACCGACGATCCGCTCGAGACGTTCGGCGGCGCGGGCGTCGTGGAAATCCCCGAAATGCAGCGTCTACTTCACTACATTTGCGAAAACGGCTTCGAGCACCACGTCGCCGCAAATTTCTCCACCGTCGCGAAAGCGATCCAAGAAGCCACCACACGCTATCTCGGCTGGCCCACCTACCGCCATTCATCTTGAACCGTCTATTACGTCGAACGTATCCTTGAACCTTCGCGGCGAATGGCCTGCCGCCTGGGTGACACTCATCACTTTTCTTCGGCTGGCTATGGTATGGCGGAAAGTGTGCAGTCCTCCGCGAGGACAAGCGCCGCGCATCTGGACGGAGAAGCCCGCGCATCGCATTTCGCCACGTTCGGCCTTGTGCGCTCGCTCCTTTCGCCTTTCCCAAGAAAATGGGAAACCCGATTCATCGTTGTGCCCAAAGATAGATATAATAGTCTAGTGATTTGACCCCTTACTGATCTTCCCCTGTTATGCAAAAAACACTTGTTCCGATTGATGTAATCGCGCGCAAAGTCAAGTTACCCGAGCAATATCTTGAAACCGTTGGGCGGTATGGCGGGAAAATCCGCTTGGAACTTCTCGCGGATCCTGCATTTCCCCCGCGCGGAAAATTGATCCTGGTCACCGCCACGACGCCAACAGCATCCGGCGAGGGCAAAACCGTCACCGCCATCGGCCTGACACAAGGCCTCTCCTTGATTGGCAAGAAAGCGGTCATCACATCGCGAGAGCCTTCGCTCGGTCCCGTCTTCGGCATGAAAGGTGGCGCAGTCGGAGGAGGGCTTTCGCAAATCGAGCCTGCCGCCAAGATCAATCTCCACTTTCATGGCGATTTCCATGCCATCTCCTCCGCGCACAATCTGTTGGCCGCCCTATTGGACGCCCATCTTTTCCACGGCAACGAATTGAATCTCGACCCCGAAAAGGTCAGTTGGCCCCGAGCCCTGGATATGAACGACCGTGCCTTGCGCCGCATCGCCGTCGCTTTGGACAGCAAAAGAGACGGTGGGGGTCGCAAGACTGGATTCGTAATCACTGCCGCATCTGAAATCATGGCTATCATTGCCCTCTCTCGCGATCTTAAGGATCTCAGGCGCCGTCTCGACTCCATCGTCGTAGGGGTTTCCCGGGACGCAAAGCCAGTCTGCGCCCGGGACCTCGTAGCGACGGGCGGCATGATGGCGCTCCTTTCCGAGGCTATTCTTCCCAATCTGGTCCAAACCACCGATGGCACTCCGGCATTCGTTCACGCCGGGCCGTTCGGAAACATTGCTCACGGAACGAGCAGCGTCATTTGCCAGCAAATGGGAATGCGCCTTGCGGACTACGTTGTCAATGAAGCTGGATTCGCTTCCGATCTGGGCGCCGAGAAATATTTCGATATCGTCATGCAGCAATCAGGAAACACTCCGTCTGCTGCGGTTCTTGTGACGACAGTGCAGAGCATCAAGAACCAGGGAGAAGGAGACCTTGTTCGGGGTCTTCCGAACCTGGGCCGCCATATCCGCATTCTGCGCAGCTTCGGCGTGCCGACAATCGTCGCTCTGAATCGCTTTCCTGCTGACACCGAGATGGATCTTCAGAAGCTAGCCGCCTACTGCCGTGAGCACGGTGTGACCACCGCTTACTCTGAAGCTTTCACTCGTGGCGGGCCAGGTGCTCAGGAGCTTGCCGAACAGGTTGTCGAACTCATAGAGAAAAACCCTTCACCCGACGTGCGCCCCATGTACTCGCTCGAAGAGCCCTTTGCCGAAAAAGTTTTGAAAGTCGCAAGACAGATCTATGGCGCAGCCGATGTGCAGTTCAGTCCCATGGCCACCGAAAAGCTTCGCCAATTTACAGATTGGGGCCACGGTCGGCTGCCCGTCTGCATCGCTAAGACACAGTATTCCTTGACGGATAATCCCAAACTCATGGGGGCGCCCGAGGGTTGGACACTCCACGTTACCGATGCTTCGCTTTCTGCCGGCGCAGGTTTCGTCGTCGTCATTTCCGGCAATATGATGCTGATGCCCGGCCTGCCCAAGGTTTCGCGAGCCGCCTCCATTGACGTGGACGATTCCGGCGCGATCGTTGGCGTCTAGCCGAGTATCGCCGCGTTTTGGATCCCGGCTTACTTTCTTTCGCTGTCATCCGTTGATTCGGAGCGCTTCTGCCCGTCAGTCTTCACAAATTGCCATCCGAATCTTCCCTTGATGCAAAGATGTCCGTGGGTAACCGAGTGATCTAAGGGAGAGGAAATCTTTACGATTTCCCCTTCTTGCGCATGGACCGTCAACGTGCATCCTACCCCGCAGTAAGGGCAAATCGTGTCTGTGCGGCTCTGTTTGGATTCGTCCCAGGTCCCTTCTTGCCGCATTTCGTATTCGGACAGGAACATCAACGCGCCGGTGGGGCATGCCCCGATGCAATTCCCGCAATACACACAAGCGGACTCGGGCAGCGGCACATCAAATTCTGTGGCGATCCGCGCCTCGAACCCTCGCCCTGCGACGCTGATGGCATAGGTGTTCTGTGCATCCACCCCGCACGCCTCGACGCATTTGTAGCAGAGAATGCATTTCGCATAATCCCGGACGTAGAGCTCATTATCAATCTTGACCGGCTGACGGGCATGACTTCTCGCTTTTCCGAAACGTTCAGGATCAGCGCCGTAGCGATTCATGAATGTTAGCAGCGCCGGCGCCGTGCTGACGTCCACGGACGAGGCCAGAAATTCAAGCACGATTCGCCGGCTCAAACGCACTCGCTCCGAATCTGTCTTGATCTTCATACCGGACTCCACTTTTCGGGAGCAAGCGGGCACCAGAACACGCGACCCTTCGACTTCCACTACGCACACTCGGCAAACATTCACGGGCGTAAGGCTCTCAAGAAAGCAGAGCGTCGGCGTGTCTATCCGGAGACTTCGCGACGCCTCTAGGATCGTCGCGCCCTCGGGGACCATCGCGCGTTCGCCGTCAATTTCAATTTCCAACTCGCGACACAGCGGTGCCGCGGGGGGCTGGGGCACTGGTCCTCGCGGGACAGGAGTCAGTAAGGACGGTGCGTCGTGAGATTCGGCCATCAGAAGAAACTCCAACGTTCCACCGCAGACAGTATGGCGCTCGAGGCCGTCTGTCCCAGTCCGCAAATTGATGCGTCCCGCATCGCTTGCGCCATTTCTTGGAGCAATCGAATCTCCTGCCCTCCTCTTCCTGACGGCTTTCCCTCAATCATCCGTTCCAAAGTTTCCTTCTGGCGAGTGACCCCCACCCGGCAAGGGACGCACTGCCCGCAGGTTTCCTCACGGAAGAATTCAGCGATCCTCAGGAGGATTTGTCTCAGATCCACGGAATCGTCGAACAACATGATGACGCCCGAGCCCAGCGTCGCCCCAATGGCTCGCGTGTCCTCAAATGTGAGAGGGGTATCCAATTCGTTCGGGGACAGAAACGATCCTGCAGCGCCCCCCAACAAGACTGCCTGCAATTTCCCCGTGCCGCCAACTCCTCCCGCCGCTTCGATCGCATACCGGAGCGACACGCCAAAAGGGAATTCGTACACTCCCGGATGTACTGCGTGTCCGGAAACACAGAAAAGACGATGGCCGCACGAATTTGCAGTTCCAATTTTTGCGTATGCCGCTCCACCCTTGAGCATAATTTCTAAAATGTTGACCAGCGTCTCGACGTTGTTGACGACCGTCGGTTTTCGGAATAACCCTGCCTCGGTCGGGAAGGGTGGTTTGTTTCTCGGCTCCCCTCGGTATCCCTCGATCGAGTTGAAAAGCGCGGTTTCTTCGCCGCAAATATAAGCTCCCGCTCCTCGCCGCAGCTCGACATCAAAACAAAACTCTGAGCCCAGGATGTTTTTCCCGAGCATTCCGTGATTCCGCACGGACTCAATTGCATGGCTAAGCCGTTCCGCCGCAATCGGGTATTCACCGCGAATATAGATGTAGCCCTTTTCGGCGCACGCGCCAAACGCTGCAATGGTCATCCCTTCCAGAACTGCAAATGGATCGCCCTCCATCAGGATGCGGTCCTTGAACGTGCCCGGTTCCGATTCGTCCGCGTTGCAAACAACGTAATGAGGCCGCCGGTCGCACTGCCGCCGCACCGCCTCCCATTTCTTTCCGGCCGGGAATGCCGCTCCGCCGCGCCCCAAAAGCCTCGATTCGATCACTTCTCGCACTACGGCCTCCGGCCCCATCGCGATCGCACGAGTTAGGGCGGTATAGCCACCCGCTCCCCGATATTCCTCGAAACTCGTCGGATCAATCTGACCCACACGTTGGAGAAGGCGCAGCGTCAAACTTCCAGCCTGCGGAATCTCCGGTTTCTCTGAGGCTGTATCCGGTTCAGCCGAGCGTTTTCCTTGCGAGAGATCCTTCATGATCTCGAGGACTGAATCGGCCAATGCGGGAGCAAGGACGCGCTCTTTCGGCGCCTCTCCCGCCGCGCTGACCAAAGCCGCTGGTGCCCGTTCGCACAACCCTAGGCATGGCGAACGAACCCAGGTCATCTTTCCATCGGCCGAGGCTGAACCTGCTTTGCCAAGAGTATTTTCCAGGGTCGAACAGAGTTGAGCCGCTCCGTGGGTCAGGCATGCAATGTCGTCGCAAACGTGTGCCACGACCAGCGGCCTCGGCAACAGCGAAAACATGGAGTAAAACGATGCGACGCCATAAATCTCCGCCGGCGGCAAATTCATTCGCACCGCGATGTAATTGATGGCTCCCGGGCTGATCCATCCGATGCGGGACTGGATGGAATGCAAAACAGGGAGGAGCAGGTCTCTTCGGGGAAAGACTCTGGCGGCCACGTGACGGTCGAGATCTACGTCGCGGGTTGATCCATCCCACCCTGAATTCGGCGGAGCCAGCACAACGTCAATCGCTTTCTTCTCGGATTCCGGCGGCTGATCGTCAGTGTGATGCAGGTCCACTTAGTTCCCTTGGAGTTTTTCGATCCGAATTGCGGTTGCCTTGAACTCGGATGTTCCGGATTTCGGGTCGGTGGCGTCAATTGTCAGTTCGTTCGTCGCCACCTGATTGTGAAAATGCATTGTCAGAAATGCAAGCCCAGGACGAAGCCCGGCATCGAAATGTACCGGCGCGATCACTGAACCCCGGCGTGAGCTCACGCGCACCTTGTCGCCTTCGTGCAACTGGTATAGCTCTCCATCTTCGGGAGACATGTCGAGCGCCTCTCTCCGCCGCAAGGGCGAATTGAACTTCCCGCTCTGCACGCCTGTGTTGAAGGAATCCAGCCGTCTTCCAGTCGTCAGCCGGATGGGAAACTCCTTGTCCAGCGCATCCACCGGTGGCTCGAATTGGACCGCCGCGAATGGGGCCCGCGGTCCTACCAGAGGTCTCTCCCACAGCCTGCTATGAAGATACATTTCTCCGGGATGCGTTTCGTCATAGCAAGGCCATTGAATCCCGCCAAGGGCCTCGAGCCGTGCGTAGCTCATCCCCGCGTGCATTGGGCTCAATTGGCGCAATTCATTCCAGATCCTTTCAGGTTCCGGCTCGCCCCAGTCGTGGCCCATGCGTCGCGCAAGTTCAAAGAGGATCGCCGTGTCGTCCCGCGTGCCTTCGGGCAGAGGCACCGCGCGCCGCACTCGTTGTACGCGCCGTTCGCTGCTCGTTACCGTGCCCTCGCTCTCGCACCATCCCGCCGCCCCGGGCAGCACGACATTCGCCATCTCTGCTGTGCGCGTATAGAACAAATCCTGCACAACCAGGAACTTGAGATTGCTCAAGAGCCGCAGCGCCCGGTGACGGTCCGCTTCCGAGTCCGCCGGGTTTTCTCCCAAGACGTAGAGCGCCGTAAGCTCGCCACGATCCATCGCCTCCAGCATTCCGCTCAGGTGCCAGCCGCGTGTCACCGGAATTTTGCAGCCCCACGCCCGTTCAAACTTGTTTCGCAATTCATCGTTTTCCACGTGCTGAAATCCAGGCAATCGGTCCGGCAACGCTCCCATATCCCCGCCGCCCTGCACGTTGTTTTGCCCACGCAGCGGATTGATGCCGCTTCCGTATCGCCCAACATGTCCCGTGAGTAGCGCCAGATTAATCAGCGCTCTCACATTGTCTACCGCGTTATGGTGTTCCGTGATCCCCAGCGTCCAGCAAAGCTGCGCCCGTTCAGCCTTGGCATAAGCGTGGGCCGCTTCGCGGATAGCTCCAGCGGGAATGCCCGTCTCTTGCTCGGCGCGCTCCAGAGTGTATTTCTCGACGCACTCTCTATATGCCTCGAACGCGCTCGTCGCGTGCTCGATGAATTTCTGGTTCGCCAACCCGGAAGCAATGATCTCGCGTCCCATCGCATTGGCAAGAGAGATATCCGATCCTACGTCCAGTCCAAGCCACAAATGCGCCCATTGCGCGGAGCTTGTGCGCCGCGGATCAATCACGATCAGTTTTGCGCCGCGCCGAACGCCCTTCAGCAAATGGTGAAAGAAAATCGGGTGCGTCTCGCGCGCGTTCGAGCCCCAGAGTAAAATGACATCGGTTTCTTCGATTTCCCGGTAGGAACTCGTTCCGCCTCCTGCTCCGAATACCGCCGCCAGACCGGCGACGCTTGGCGCGTGTCAAGTCCGGTTGCAACTGTCAATGTTGTTTGACCCGATGACGGAGCGCATGAACTTCTGCGCGATGTAATTCAGCTCGTTCGTGGTCTTCGAGCAGCTGAACATTCCGAGCGCGCGCGGCCCATGTGCTTCAATCTGAAGGCGAAGTCCTTTTGCCACGCACTCCAGCGCTTCCTCCCAGCTTGTGGCGCGGTGCTTGCCGTTCTCGCGAATCAGAGGGGTCGTCAAACGTTCTGTGGGAGCGGGATTCACGGTTCACCTCCCTTTTTGGGAAAAGCAATCAATCGAGGCCCGGGCTGTTGAAGATTCTACAATCGCGAGTCTACGTTCTCGGCGTTGGCTCTGCAAGGCGCGTGTGTCATCCCCGCAATATATTTCTGCGAAGTGAGCAATCGCTGTGCCTCCGTGCACGCGAGCCCCGTCCTCAAACGCGTTCGAGCGCGATCGAAACTCCTTGCCCCACTCCCACGCACATTGTCGCCAGCGCCCTTTTCAATCCTCTTTTCTCCAGCTGGTGCACAGCCGTAAGCACTAGCCGTGCCCCGCTCATCCCCAGCGGATGCCCCAGCGCGATCGCACCGCCATTCGGATTCACATGTTGCGCGTCGTCCGCGATTCCCATCTTCCGCAAACAGGCCAGCGCTTGGCTCGCAAACGCCTCGTTCAGCTCAATCACATCAAACTCCCTCAACGAAAGCTTCAACCTCCCGAGCAGCTTCTCCGTCGCGGGTATCGGCCCCATCCCCATGATCCGTGGTGCCACTCCCGCCGTCGCCATCCCCAGCACTCGCGCCCGCGGCCTCAGCCCGTGAATCTTCACCGCCTCTTCCGAAGCCAGTATCATCGCCGCCGCTCCATCATTGATTCCTGACGCATTTCCCGCCGTCACCGTTCCCGGGGTCCGAAACGCGGGCTTCAATCTCGCCAACCCTTCCATCGTTGTGTCCGGCCTTGGATGTTCGTCCACGGCAACCACCGTACTCGCCTTTTTACCGGGAACCTCCACCTCCACGATTTCCTCTCCGAAAAATCCCGAAGCTCGCGCCTTCGCTGCCCGCTCTTGGCTCCGCAGCGCAAACGCATCCTGATCCTCCCGCGAAACGCAAAACTCTTCCGCGACGTTTTCCCCCGTCTCCGGCATCGAGTCCACTCCATATTGTTCCTTCATCAGCGGATTGATGAACCGCCACCCGATCGTCGTATCGTAAATCTCCGCGCTCCGTTGATACGCTGTTTCTGCTTTGCCCATCACGAAGGGAGCGCGCGACATGGATTCCACACCCCCCGCAATCGCAAACTCAATCGCGCCGCTCACAATCGCCCGCGCTGCCGTGCCCACCGCATCCATCCCCGAGGCGCAAAGCCGGTTGATCGTCGCCCCCGGCACCTCTGCTGGCAGCCCCGCCAACAGAAGCGCCATCCGCGCCACATTCCGGTTGTCCTCGCCTGCCTGATTCGCGCATCCAAGGAGCACCTCATCCAGCCGCGACCAGTCCGCTTTCTCATTCCTCGCCATCAGTGCTTTGATCGGCGCCGCCGCCAGATCGTCCGTTCGCACACCAGCCAGCACGCCGCCAAACCTTCCAATCGGCGTTCTCACCGCGTCACAAATGAACACTTCCCTCATCGTTTCATCCAGGGAATCTCTCCCATCATCGCGCAGTTCTAACTCTCTGCGTGCAACAAACCTCTTTGTTTCGTGCGGTTAACCGATCCCAGGAATTTCCTCCCTATCATACATGCTCTCGCTCACTCTCCGTTGGGCTTGGCCGTCTGAGGGTGTAGAATGTCGGTGGCTCAAGCAACGGGGTTGGGGCCTCGCCCGGAGTCTCTTCGCTTTTCCGGACCAAAGATCCACTCATCTGAGGGAAAATCATGATTAAGCTGAAGTCTGCTCTTGTGTCATCCTTCGCTCTTTTGTTTTTCGCCTCGCTCGCCAACGCCCAAACCAAGCTCCTCCGCTTCCCGGACATCCATGGTGACAAGGTCGTCTTCACCTACGGCGGTGATCTCTGGACCGCCTCCACCTCCGGCGGCCTCGCCACGCGTATCACCGCCGCCCCCGGTCTCGAGCTCTTCGCGAAGTTCTCTCCCGACGGCAAGTGGATCGCCTTCACCGGCCAGTACGACGGCGACGAGCAGGTCTACGTCATCCCCTCCACCGGTGGCGTCCCCAAGCAGCTCACCTTCTATCCCGCTCATGGCCCCCTTCCTCCGCGCTGGGGCTACGACAATCAGGTCTACGGCTGGACTCCCGACGGCAAATCCATTGTATTCCGCTCCCTCCGCGACTACTTCAGCCCTGGCGACTGCCGCCTTTATGCCGTCCCCGTGACCGGCGGCCTTCCCGTCGCCCTCCCCATGCCCAAGTCCGGTGCTGGCGACCTTTCTCCCGACGCCTCCAAAATCGTTTATTCGCCTCTTTCCCGCGATTTCCGCACCTGGAAGCGTTATCAGGGCGGCTGGGCCGAGCAGCTCTACATCTTTGACATGAAGACCTACTCCGCGGAAAAAATCACCACCGACCTTTACACCCATCGTGATCCCATGTGGGTCGGCTCCAAGATCTTCTACGACACCGACAGCGACGGCAAACTCAATCTCTTCTCCTACGACACCGCCACAAAAAAAACCGAGCAGCTCACCCATGACACCAAGTTCGACCTCCGCTGGCCTAGCACCGACCACAAAAATCAGATCGTCTATGAGCTCGACGGCGAGCTCAACATCTTCGACATCAACTCCGGCAAATCCCGCCATCTCTCCATCGAGGTCCCCGACGACGGCGTCTATATGCGTCCCTCGCAAGTCTCCGCCGCCAACGACATCGAAGACTATGGCCTCAGCCCCAAAGGCGAACGCGCCGTTTTTGTCGCCCGCGGCGACATTTTCACCGCTCCCATCGAAAAGGGCCCCACGCGCAATCTCACCGACTCCTCCAATGCCCACGACAAGTGGGGCAGTTGGTCGCCCGACGGCGCCAAAATCGCTTTCATCTCCGATATGGATGGCGAGGACGAAGTCTATCTCATCAATCAGGACGGCACCGGCAAGCCCGAAGAACTCACTCATGGCCTTCACGCCATGCTCTACGCTCCCGCTTGGGCTCCCGACGGCAAGCGCATCGCCTTCTCGGACAAAGACGGCAAGCTCTACGTCCTCACGCTCGACGACAAAAAAGTCTCCGAAATCGCTCAGGATCCCGCCGGCAACTTGCGCGATTACGTCTGGTCCAACGACGGCGGCCACATCGCCTTCACCCTGGGCGATCCCAACAATTTCCGCACCGTTTACGTCTGGGACGTCCAGGACGCCAAGGTCCACCGCGTCACCAGCGAGCTCTTCGATACCCGCGACCCGGCCTGGGATCCCGACGGCAACTATCTTTACTATGAAGCCGTTCATGACTTCGCTCCGCAGATCAGCCAGATCGAATTCAACTTCGCCACCGACCGCGGCTTCGATCTCCTGGCCCTCGCTCTCCGCAAGGATGTGAAAAATCCTTTCCCGCCCGAAAGCGACGAAGTCACCGTCACGAAAGAAGGCGAAAAATCCGCCTCTCCCGAAAAAGGCAAGGAAGAAAAGAAAGAAGAGAAAAAGGAAGATAAAAAGCCCGGCTACTTCGCCATTGACTACGACGGCCTGGCCGATCGCGTCACCCGCGTCCCGGTGGAAGGCGATAACTACGCCGGCCTCACTGCCACGAAGGACTACTTGCTTTACGCGCGCTTCGGCGCCTTCTTCTACGGCCGCGCTCCCGACACAAAGACTTCTCTCGAAATTTTTTCTCTAAAAGACCGCAAAGCCTCCACTCTCGCCGACGACATTCGCGGCTTCTCCGTCTCCGACGACGGCAAGAAGGTCCTCGTCCGCGGCACACATGACTTCAAGCTCTATGATGTCAAGCCTGAAGCAAAAGCCGGCGCCAAAGTCGTCTCCACCTCCGGCCTCGTCGTGGACCGAGTTCCCCAGGAAGAGTGGCAGGAAATGTTCCGCGAAGTCTGGCGCCGCTACCGCGACTTTTTCTACTCTCCCAACATGAACGGCTATGACTGGAACGCTCTCCGCGAGGAATATCAGCCGCTCGTCAAGTACGTCGCAGACCGCTCCGAGCTGAACTTCGTCGTCGGCGAAATGATTGCCGAGCTCAGCAACTCCCACGCCTACATCACCGGCGGCGACCTGAATCTTCCCAAGCGCCCTGAAGTTGCACTTCCCGGCGCCCGCTTCGAGCTTGACGCCGCTTCCGGCCGTTATCGCATCTCCAAAATTTTCGCCGGCCAGAATCAGGAGGAGATCTATCGCTCCCCGCTCACTGCAGTCGGCGTGGAAGCCCATGTCGGCGATTACGTACTCGCCATCAATGGCGAAAATCTTACCGCGAGCGAAAATCCTTACGAACTCCTTCGCAACAAAGCTGTTAATCCCGTCGAGTTCACGCTCAACTCCAAGCCCATTATGGAAGGCGCCCGCAAAGTCAGCTTCCGCCCCATCACCAGCGAGGAGGATCTCATCTACCTCGCCTGGGTCACCCACAATCGCGAATATGTGGACAAAGCAACAAATGGCCGCGTCGGCTACATTCAGGTCCCGGACATGGGCGCCGCCGGCCTCCGCGAATTCATCAAGTATTACTATCCACAGATTCGCAAGCAGGGTCTCATTGTGGACGATCGTGGCAATGGCGGCGGTAACGTCTCTCAGATGCTCATCGAGCGCCTCAGCCGCAAGCTCCTCGGCACCAATTTCGACCGCACCGTTCAATACACCGGCACCTATCCCGGCTCCGTCTTCTATGGTCCGATGGTCTGCCTGATCAATGAAACTTCCGCCTCCGATGGCGATATCTTCCCTTACATGTTCCGCCAGGCTGGCCTCGGCCCGCTCATCGGCAAGCGCACCTGGGGCGGCGTCATCGGCATCACGGGCCGCGGACCGCTCCTTGATGGCGGCACCGTCTTCGTTCCTGAATTCTTCGCCGCCGCCTCGCCGGAAGGGAAGCTCGAAATCGAAGGTCATGGCGTGGATCCCGACATCGTCGTGGACAACGATCCTGCCGACGTCATTGCCGGCAAGGATCCCCAGCTCGATCGCGCCATCGCCGTTGTCCTGAAGGAAGTCGAGGCCAATCCCAAGAAGCTTCCTTCGCGTCCTCCCGACCGCGACATCGCTCCCAAGTCCATGGCCCCTCACCCATAAGGGGCGCAGCATTGCCCTGAGTTTCGCTCGCTTCCGGGTAGGCTGGCCTTCCGGCCGGCCTGCCCGGCCTTCATTTCCCTTTACTCCGTTTCCCCGCTGTACTATCTTCGCTTTTCCGGATTTGTCCGTCGGCCCCCAGCTCGGCGTGGCTTCCGAGTCTCCCTTTTAGAGGTGTCTCATGTGGCGTAAGCCCGAAGAAAATAACGCGCAGCCTTCCGCAAACCCGGCTCCGTCATCCGCCCCTCAAGCGTCGCAGGGACCTTCACCCGTCGCGGCTCCCTCCGATTCTCCCGCTCGTACCAGCCCCAATATCAAGATCAAGGGCGAACTCACCAGTCACGAGGATTTCTTCTGGGACGGCGTCTTCGAGGGCAAAATTCACATCCCCGATGGTAAATTCACCATCGGTCCCAATGCCCGCATCAGCGCTGGCATTGACGCCCGCGAAATCGTCATTCAGGGCGAGGTCGTGGGCACGCTCAAGGGCGAACGCGTCCACGTCTCCAAAACCGGCCGCGTCACCGGCGACATGGAAACCCACGGCATCGTCATCGAAGACGGCGCTCTCCTCCACAGCAATGTCCACGTCGGCCAGAAAGAATCCGCCTCTTCATCCGCCTCCCCCGCTCCTGCTCGCTCCAAACAAGCCGCCGCCGGCGCCTCCTCTTCTGCATCTACCGGCGCCAACTCTTCCTCCTCCACCCCAGCCACTCCCCCCAAAGACGATTAGCTCTTTGTCCCTGTGTGCCCAGGCGCCCCTTTACACCTGGCTCCGTTTCCGAGATCCTCTCCTCGCAAGGGCACGATACATCGTGCCCCGTCCTGTAGCGGCCGCCGACCTTGGCGGGCCTCTTTGATCTTGCTTTTAATCCTGCCTTTCCCGCTGTCATCCCGAACCCGTTTTCGTTTTCCGAAAACGGTGTGAGGGATCTGCTTTTCGTTTTGTTTCCCCTGGTTGTCCCATCCTTCGCGCAGCGAGGCGCGGGAAACTTTATCCTTTGTAGCGGCCGCCGACCGTGGCGGGCGTCTTCGCCTTCTTCGAGGCACAGACCTCAGCTCATGCTCCAGCGATCTCTGTTCCCTGTAACGCCTGCCGCGACCCCGGCGCGCATTCCTCTTGGACCCAACTCCGTCTTCCTGGGCCGTCCATCCCACGCCATCGAATCACGCCTTTGTTGTTCCTTTGCTCATCTCCCACTCGAAGTACCATTGTGACCCGCCAACCTCGGAGCGAGCATATCTCGAGAGCGTCGGCAACCGGCTCGCCCATCGTCAACATGAAAACGAAATTTCCAGCCCAACGTATCCTCTCCATCCGTGTCCTCCTGCACTCCCTTCCCGCCATCTCTTTGACCTTTTTCTTCTTAATGGCAGGCTGTTCCCGTCAAGCGACACAGCCACCCGCTCCTGCCCGCCCCACCTTGACTCAGCTCGTCCCGGATACCGTCCATGTCGGCGACACCGGCACCATCATCCTCCGTGGAGCGAACTTTTCGCCGCGCTCCTCCATTGGAACTCCTCCCGGCCTCTACCTCCGCAACATTCATGTGGACAGCCCCACCCAAATCACCGCCGACTACACCATCGCCTCGAACTCCTTTCTCGGCTTCTTGAACGTGACCGTGACCACCCCCGGCGGAACGAGCCTACCAACCAGGTTCACGATTTACCCCGCCGGTTGGCAGCCCGGCCAGCGCGTCGGCAGCGCTCTCCCAACTCCTCCCGGCCCTGCTTCCGCTACACCGCCCGCGCCTGACAACAGCCTCCCGCCTTATGAATCCTTTGACGTGGGCATTCACGCCGCCGCTGTTCCCACTCCCGGCGGCCCGGAAACGGATAACTACCTCGACGTCTCGTTCACCGACGATAAGGGCCATCCCGTCGCCGTTGGCGATAGCTATCACAGTGATATGGACAACGTGGACAATGACCCCGACAATTCCAGCGATCCGGGTCCTACCGTCACTTCGTATTCCTTCGGTGTGCAAAGCCCTGCCGCGGGAGCGTACGCTCTTCACATCAAAAGCTCCCGCAACGGCTCGTTCGATCTCGAGATGGACACGACCTGCACAGCGCCGGCCTGTTCCTACCATCAGATTCTGGCTGTGCTGCAGACCATCCCCACCTACCCCGGAAGTTCCTTCGAGCTCAGGTTCATCTGCCGTCGCGATCCGTTCAGCCTGGATCTCGATAGCGGCGGCCTCCAGCCGCTTCATGGCGCCTTCAGCTTTGCTCAGCCGCTATCCCCGGAGGTCACTCTCCCCGCCGAACAGAAGTCCTTCGCGCTCGTGATTTACTACGATCCGGTCATGGATCCGGCCTCGTTCCGCGCGACGCTCGATGGAACCGACCTCTCCAGCCTCTTCCACGTCCGCACGGGCGAACTCGAACTCGTCTCCATCCCTCTTGCCCCCGGCCAACATACTCTGGCCATCACGGCCAATACCAAATCCGGTTTGCCCTCCGACCAGCAATTCCACATCCAGCACTGAATCGCCCCTCGCTGCTTTTGCACTCCGGCATCACTCCGCCATCCCGAACCTGCATCTCTTCGCAGGCGAGGGATCTGCTTTTTCCCTCCTTGCCCGTCATCCTGAGGGCGTCCCTCGCCCGAAGGATCCCTCTTCGCCTTTTGCTCTTGTGGCTGCCCCAGGTTCCTTTTCCGAACCTGGGTCTTGCCTTTGTACCGCCCGCCGACTGTGGCGGGCAGCTTTGTTTTTGCTTTTATCGGGCTTTGCTT
>DATIXL010000098.1:0-17217 GCA_035518615.1 Terriglobales bacterium
CGAGAAGTTGCGAGAGAGGGACGGGCGAAGCGCCGCATGGCTGAAGAAAAGCTGCCGACACGAAAAGAAGATTTTGCGGAGTGGTACAACCAGCTGGTGCTGAAGGCGCAGCTGGCGGACTACGCGCCGGTGCGCGGGTGCATGATCGTGCGCCCCTACGGATGGGCGCTGTGGGAGAACATTCAGGCGGCGCTGGACCGGCGGTTCAAAGCGACGGGGCACCAGAACGTGGCGTTTCCGCTGTTCATCCCGAAGAGTTTCATCGAGAAAGAAAAACACCACGTGGAGGGATTTTCGCCGGAGCTGGCGGTGGTGACGATTGGCGGAGGCGAGGAACTGGCGGAGCCGCTGATTGTGCGGCCGACTTCGGAGACGATCATCGGGCACATGTGGGCGAAGTGGATCCAGTCGTACCGCGATTTGCCGGTGCTGATGAACCAGTGGAACAGCGTGGTGCGATGGGAGCTGCGGACGAAACTGTTTTTGAGGACGCTGGAGTTTTACTGGCAAGAGGGGCACACGGCGCACGCAACACAGCAGGAGGCGATGGACGAGACGCGGCAGATGCTGGACATCTACACGGACTTTGCGGTGAACGATGCGGCGATTCCGGTGATTCCGGGAAAGAAGTCGGATGCGGAGAAATTCGCGGGCGCGGATATTACGTACTCGATTGAAGCGATGATGGGGGACGGGAAGGCGCTGCAATCGGGGACATCGCATTTCCTGGGGCAGAATTTCGCGCAAGCGTTCGAGGTGCGGTATCTCGATCAGGGCGGGCAGTTGCAACATTGCTGGACGACGTCGTGGGGGCTTTCGACGCGGATTGTCGGGGCAATCATCATGGTGCACGGTGACGATCAGGGATTGGTGCTGCCGCCGAAGCTGGCGCCGTACCAGGCGGTGATTGTGCCGATTTTCAAGACGGAGGAAGAGAAGGCGGCGGTTTTCGAAACGGCGAAGAAGCTGAAGGCGGATTTGGCGAAGGCGGGGATTCGCGTGACGCTGGACGAACGCGAAGGGCAAAGTCCGGGGTGGAAGTTCAACGACTGGGAAATGCGCGGAGTGCCGGTGCGGGTCGAGCTGGGGCCGAAAGACGTGGCGAAGCAGAGCGCGGTGCTGGCGCGGCGGGACCGGCCGGGAAAAGTAGGCAAGACATTCGCGGCGCTGGCGGATTTGCCGGCGACGGTGGAGAAACTGCTGGCGGAGATTCAGCAGGCAATGCATGACAAGGCGCTGACATTTCGAAAAGCGAATACGCGGGACGCGGAGAGCTACGAGGAGTTTAAGGCGGCGGTGGAGACGGGATTTGCGTATTCGTGGTGGTGCGGGAGCGGCGAGTGCGAAGCGACGATCAAGGAAGAGACGCGGGCGACGATGCGGTGCATCCCGCTGGAGCAAGAGGGCGGCAGCGGGAAATGTATTTACTGCAACAAGCCGGCGAGCGAACGGGCGATTTTTGCGAGAGCGTACTAGACGCAAACCACTTGACCTCCTTTACTTACCGGGAACACCTGTACGCCGGATTCCTCGACACTCCCCATACGCGGTGCTAGTTTTGGAAAAACGGAGGAGAAAATGCGGCGTTCCGCGAAGGAAGCGGGGTGCGACTGCGGAGATGGTGCGTGTTGATGCAAGGGAAAAGGAACGTGATGGCCTCGAACTGCTCGAAGGAGCGCGGCGCGGGCAAAATCAAAGCTATTCTCTTCACCCTGATTCTCGCGTTCCTGGTGCTCGTGGCGGTGCGGACGGTTCCACCGTATCTTGCGGAATATCAACTCTCGAACAAATTGGATGAGACGGCGCGATTCGCAGTGGTCAACAGCTACACGGAAGATCAGATACGGGACACGGTTTACAGCGCGATCCAGGACCTGGACATTCCCGCGACCAAGGACAGCATCAAGGTGACGGCGACAAAGTCACTCGTGACTATTTCCGTGGACTATACGGTGCCGATCGATTTGCTTTTTTACCATACGCAATTGCACTTTACTCCATCGGCTGAAAACCGCTCCATTATCTAACTCCGAACTGCCATGAACGACATTCATGGCCAAACTCTGCCTTTCCACCGGCATCTCATGTAGGAGAGAATAAAGATTCAGCCCGCTGGAGCTATTTTGCGCATCCGCATACAGAAGGGATTTTGGACGTCGGCGTTTGGTCTGACCGTGGTTGGCGTTTTGTTTGCCTGCTGCATCGTTTCGGCGGGCGTCTTCACATATTACTACATCAAATTTTCCCACATGATTGACGCCCGGCTTTCCGGGCACATTTTGCAGAACACCACGCAGATTTTCTCGGCGCCGGAAGAGATTTCGCCGGGGCAGGCGTGGGGCCCGGACGACCTGACGAATTATCTCGAGCGGGTCGGTTACCGTCCCGAACATGACGAATCTTCGCTCGGGCAATTCACAGCGCAGGGCAATACGGTGGACATCCGCCCTTCGAAGCTCTCTTATTTCGAGGGCAAGAACGCGCTGGCGGTGCAGTTCAATGGGAAGAGTATTCGCGCGATTCGGCCCCTAGGAGGGGGCCAGGAGCTTCCCGTCGCGGAAATCGAGCCGGCGCTGATCACCAATTTGTTCGACAGCGCGCGGGAAAAGCGCAGGCCGGTGCGGTATGACGATCTGCCTCCGGTGCTGATGAACGCGATTCTTTCGGCGGAGGACAAACGATTCTTCGAGCATCCCGGATTTGATTTCATCCGTATCGTGGGAGCTGCGTGGAACGACATGCGGCACGGTTCGCACCTGCAGGGCGCGAGCACCATCACGATGCAGGTGGCGCGGACGTTTTTTCTTTCCACGGACCGGAACTGGCGGAGAAAGCTCGCGGAAGCGATGCTGTCACTGGAATTGGAACAGCGCTTCAGCAAGCAGCAAATCTTTGAGATGTATGCCAACGAGGTTTACCTGGGGAACCGCGGGAGTTTCGGGATTCGGGGATTTGCGGAGGCCAGCGTCGCCTATTTCGGAGTGGATTTGCGGCAACTGACGCTGCCTGAGTGCGCTTTTTTGGCAGGCATCATCCGCGCGCCGAACTATTACTCCTCGTCGGACCGGCATCCGGAGCGCGCGATGCAGGCACGCGACCGGGTGCTCGCGCAGATGGTGGAAAATAATTTTATTACCCAGGACGAAGCGGACCAGGCGAAACGTGAACCGTTGAAAATCATCCGCGCGGCGGTGTCCGGCGGGGTGGCGCCGTACTTTGTGGACATGGTGAAGGACCATCTTCTGGATAAATATTCGGAGAGCCAACTGCTCAGCCAGAACTACCGCGTTTACTCCACACTGGATCCCGCAATGCAGCGCGCGGCAGTGGCGGCGGTGGACGCAGGGATGAAGAATGTGGATGTGCTGCTGGCGAAGAGGTACGACAAGTGGCGAAAGGAACTGGCCAAGAAAAAGAGCAACGAGCCGGTTCCCGAGGCACAAGTGGCGCTGGTGGCGCTCGATCCTCGGACGGGAGAGATCAAGGCGCTGGTGGGTGGCCGGGATTATGGGCAAAGCCAATTGAACCACGCGCTGTCGCACCGGCAACCTGGATCGGTTTTCAAACCGTTTGTCTACGCCGCGGCGTTCGACAACGCGGTGGACGGCGTCCAGCCGATTGTGACCCCCGCAACGACCATCGAGGACGAACCGACGACGTTCGAGTTCGACAACCAGGATTACACGCCGAACAATTACGGCGAAAAGTTCATGGGCCACGTGACGGTGCGCGAGGCGCTGACGAATTCGCTGAACGTTGCGACCGTCAAGGTGGCGGAAATGATCGGGTATGGGCGGGTGGTGCAGATCGCGCGGCAGATGGGGTTGGGCAATAACATTCAGCCGACGCCAGCGGTGGCACTGGGCGCCTACGAAATGACGCCGGTGGATGTGGCGGCAGGCTACACCGCATTTGCCGAAAATGGCGTGCGCGCGGAGCCGGAATTCCTGCAGAGCGTGGTGAGTTCGGATGGCACGGTGCTGGAGAAATTCAGTCCGCAGACGCACACGGTGCTCGATCCGCGCGTGGCCTTTTTGGTAACGAATATCATGGAGGACGTGCTGAACAAGGGCACGGGAGCAGCGGTGCGCGCGCGGGGGTTCACGCTGCCCGCCGCAGGGAAAACCGGAACTTCGCGCGACGGCTGGTTTGCGGGGTTCACGTCCAATCTCGTGTGCGTGGTCTGGATCGGCTTCGACGACAACCGTGATCTGGGTTTAGCGGGAGGGCAGAGCGCGGCGCCGATCTGGGCGGATTTCATGAAGGAGGCGACGTCGCTGCCGGGATACCGGGACGTGAAGGATTTCGATATGCCGGAAGGCGTGCAGTCGGTGCTTATTGATTCCGATACTTTGGAACTTGCCACGCCTCAGTGTCCCAACACGCGGCAGGAGGTTTTCATCGCGGGATCCGCGCCGACGCAATTCTGCGAACTGCATGGGAACCACAACGTATTCTCGCAGACCGGGGCATGGCTATCTCATGTCTTCGGAGGCGGCGATCCGAAGCCGCCGCAGCAAGCGCAAACACCCGGATCCGGGCAACCTGGCAATCCGCCAGGCCAGCCTTCAACCGGCAATCCGCAGGCCCAGCCGGCCGGTGGCGAGACCCCTGCCGCCGAGAAGAAAAAGAGTCCATTGCAAAAGATTTTTGGTATCTTTGGGGGTAAGAAGAAGCCTGATCCGGACAAGCCGAAACCGGATGATTCAGGCACAGGAGGTTCGCCATGATTTCCTACCGGTTGGCGATACCAGTCAGTGTTCTCCTCTTCGCAGCAACGATTCCAAAAGTAGTCCGAAGCGCGCCGGATAACAAAAGTAACGACGCCTCTTCGCCCCCCATGCAAGCCGTCTCACAAGTAGCTCCTCCCTCGACTGTTCCCGTGCCACTCACAGAAGAAGAGCTTGGCGATCTGATGATGATCCGCAAGGAATATCGCGATGCGGCCGATAAATACCGAGAACTGACGCGCCAGGATCCGCGCAACGCCGTGTACATGAATAAGCTCGGGATTGCCCTGCACCAGCAGACGGAGTTGGGGGCCGCGCTGAAATGCTACGAAAAAGCAGTCAAGCTCAATCCAAGCTACGCGGATGCGCAGAACAACATCGGGACAATCTGGTACCAAAGGAAGAAGTACAGCAAGGCCATCCGCGCTTACAAAAAAGCCATCAAAATGCGCAGCGACATGGCCGTGCTCTACAGCAATCTGGGCTACGCGTACTTTGGCGACAAGAAGTACGAAGCGTCCATCGCATCGTTCCGGCAGGCATTGACGCTCGATCCCCTTGTGTTTGAGCACGGCAGCGCACGAGCGGGTTCTTTGCTGCAGGACCGGTCGGTGTACGACCGGGGCCGGTTCTTTTTTCTCCTGGCCAAGTCGTTTGCGGAAGCCGGAAATTTTGACCGTAGCTTGTTTTATCTCCGCAAAGCCAAGGACGAGGGGTACAAATCCCTGAAGGACGTCAAATCCGATCCGGCCTTCGGCGCCATGCTAAAGCTACCGGCGATGCAAGAGGTACTTGCGCCACCGACTTATCCGCTCAATCCCTAGCCGAATTCGACAGATCGTTTTCGGCACGCCAGCGGCACTCTGTTACAATCTTCGTGATGACGCAGTGGCTCGCTTCGTTCCTATGCACAAGCTGCCTGCTGGGTGCCCCAAGTGTCTTCGCAACGCCCCAGCAGTTGTCCGGCCAACACCCGGTTGACAATGCCGCCCCCGCGCAGGGTATTTTCCTAGTTTTTCCGTTCGACAACGACGGCGCCGGTCCGCGTCTCGACTGGCTTGGAGAGGGTCTGGAAGAGCTGACCATCCAGCGGCTTTCCGACGATGGACAGCAGGTCTATTCCCACGCCGGGCGCGCCGCAGAGCTGGAACGCTACGGTCTTCCTACCTCCGCAAAGTTCAGCCATGCCACGATGCTTCGCATCGGGACCGATCTCGATGCAGACTACGTCGTCTTTGGACGGTTCAACTCCGATGGACAGACGTTGACCGTCGAAGCTCGAGTTCTCCGCATCCACCCCGCCGGGCTTTCACCCGCTGTACGCGAGAGCGGGCCGCTTTCCTCGCTGATGGATCTTCACGCGCGCCTGATGTGGAAGCTCCTGGCCGCGAATGATCCCAAGGACAAGCAGACGTTCGCTCAATTCGGACAGCTTCAGCGGCCCCTGCGGCTCGATGCCTTTGAGCACTATGTGCGCGGCCTTCTGGCATCCGATGACGACCAGCGGGTCAAGGAATTGCGACAAGCGGTGAGCCTCGATCCCGAATGGCCCGCACCTTCCTTCGCCCTCGGACAGGCGGCATTTTCGCGCAGGGATTGCGAAGGAGCGCTTACGTGGTTTGCGCGGATTCCCAGATCCAATTCCCGGTATGTGGAGGCGGAGTTTACATCCGGCGTTTGCCGCTTGCTGTTGGATCAACCGGACAAGGCTGAGCTCGTTTTCACCGCTTTGCAGGATTCGCTGAAGGATAATCTGGTATCCGGAGCAGACCTGCCGGAAATCCTGAACGATCTTGCGCTGGCGCGGGCGCGGCAGGGTAAGACTGCTCCGGCCATGGACGAGCTACGCCATGCCACCGATCTCGATCCCGATGAAGACGATTATCCATTCAACCTTGGCCTGCTTTATCTCCAAGCGAAAGATCCCGCTTCCGCCGAAAAATATTTCCGCTTGGCGTGCGACCGCGAGCCCGACAATCCCGAGGACCGCGCGCTTCTGATTTATTCACTGCAAAAGGCGGGCAAGAAGGACGAAGCGGAAGATGAACGAAGCTCCGCGGAAGAGTCTCTGGGTCCCAACGCGCTTCCGGCAGTAAAGCCCGATTCCTTCGGCAAAATGCAGCGCGTGACGGATGAACTCGATATTACCGCCCTGCAGCTGGAAATCGTTTCATCGCAAAACGCACTTGCGGAGCCTGCGGCGAAAGGCGACGGCTCCACGACTTCGGCCTACTCGCTGGTCCGCAAGGCGCGAGCCGAGCTGGCCGCGGGCCATCTTGATTCCGCCGAAACGGATTATCGCGCGGCACTGGCTGCCCAGCCGGATTACCCGTCCGCGCATCGCGGTCTGGCGGAAGTGCTCCGGCGGCAAGGCAAACTCGATGATGCCATCGCGGAACTGCAAGCCGCTCTGGCGCGACGAGACTCCGCAGTGGACCGCACCACGCTCGCTCGCATTTACCTCGAGCAGAAGAAGACGGCGCAGGCACAAGATGAACTGCAACGCGCGCTGAAACTGGCCCCAAACTACACCGCGGCAAAGCAACTCCTCGAGCATCTTCAGGGCAAAAACCCCGGAGGTACTTCGCCATGACGGGGAAATCTCGTTTTTTTACGCGCTACGTTTCAAGCGCCCTATTGTCGCTTGCGATGGCTGGAATTTGTGCATCGTGGGCCAGTGCACAAACGAACGGCAATTCCTCCGCGCTGGTTGTGGACCTGAACCTGGACCGTGAAGTCGAGCCGGTGGTTGCGTCCTATCTGGACGAGGGCATCGCGAATGCCGCGGAGCGCCATGCGGCCCTCGTTGTCATAAGGATGGACACTCCCGGCGGTTTGAGTGACTCCATGAAGGAGATCATCCAGCACATTCTGGCGTCGCCCGTTCCTGTTGTTGTTTACGTCGCGCCAACGGGGGCGCGCGGCGCCTCCGCGGGATTCTTCATTCTTATGTCGGCGGATATCGCAGCGATGGCGCCCGGCACGCACACCGGAGCGGCGTCGCCTGTGATTTCCGTTGGCGGATGGACGCCGGCCATTGACGACACGATGAAGAAAAAGATTTTCAACGACACCACCGCGTTCCTGCGAAGCATCACTGAAAAACGAGGGCGCAATCCGGCACTCGCCGAACAAGCCGTGACGGACGCAAAGGCCTTCACGGAAAAGGAAGCTCTCGACGAGAAGCTGATTGACCTGATCGCGCCTTCGGAAGATCAACTGCTGCAGGATTTGAACGGCCGCACCATTACGCGCTTCGATGGCGATAAGATGACTTTGGCTCTCGACCATCCTCTCCGAACAGAGTACGAGATGTCCGGACGGCAGAGGTTTCTCGCGCGCATTGTCGAGCCTGACGTGTTTTTCCTTTTGCTGATTATTGGGGCGTTGGGGCTGTATACCGAATTCACGCATCCCGGAATGGTAGCTCCGGGTGTGATCGGCGCGGTTTCCATGGTGCTCGCCCTTTATGCCATGCACCTGCTTCCGGTGAGCATCGCGGGGATCGCGCTGATTCTCCTGGCGCTTGGGTTGTTTATTCTGGAGGCGAAATTCACCAGTCATGGAGTGCTGCTTGCCGGCGGCGTGGTTGCCATGCTACTCGGCGCTCTATTTTTGATTCGTTCGCCATTGACCGCGGGGGGAGTAAGCCTCGGCGTGGCGATCGCGGTGACGCTGCCATTCGCGGGGATCACCGTATTTCTCATGCGCCTGGTGCTGCGGTCGAGAAAGTGGAAGCCCTCGACCGGCCCCGAGGAAATGATCGGCGAAGAGGGGACGGCCCTTTCCGGATTTCGCGCGGGAAATGAAGGAATGATTCGTGTCCACAGCGAATTGTGGACCGCAATGGCGACGCGAGACGTTGCCGCGGGCCAGCGCGTACGTGTGTTGCGCCTGGAGGGTTTAAAGTTGCATGTCGAGCCTGTGGAACCCCCGGCTCCGAAAGGCTGAGGCCGGATTTTACTGAAGGAGGATCTGATGCAGATCGGTTTGCTTGGGACGGCGGTCATTGCCGCCATCGTTCTGATTTGGTTCTGGAATTCCTTGTACATCATCAAGGAGTGGGAGCGCGGTGCGGTCCTCAGGTTAGGCCGCATGATTCCCGAAGCCAAAGGCGCGGGAATTCGAGTGGTGTTTTGGCCGATTGAAGTACTTTACCGGATTTCGCTGCGGGTGATCACGCTGGACGTTCCGCCGCAAGACATCATCACGCGGGACAACGTTCCAGTGAAGGTGAATGCGGTTTGTTATTTCAAGGTTGTGGATGCCAACCGGGCACTACGTGAAGTGGAAAATTACCTTTTCGCAACTTCCCAGCTGGCACAAACGGTGCTTCGCAGCGTGGTCGGACAGTTCCAGTTGGACGAACTTCTTGCCGAACGCGACAAAGTGAACGAGAAGCTGCAACACATTCTGGATCTGGACACGGAAGCGTGGGGCATCAAGGTCACGAAAGTTGAAGTCAAGCAAGTTGATATTCCGGAGCAGATGCAGCGCGCCATTGCGCGGCAGGCGGAAGCGGAGCGTGAACGCCGCGCCAAGGTGATTCATGCCGAAGGGGAAGCGCAAGCGTCCGCGAAACTGGCGGAGGCGGCGAAAGTGCTGGAAACGCAAGCTTCCGCGATCCAGCTGCGCTACCTGCAGACGCTGACGGAGATAGGTGTCGAAAAGAACACAACGATTGTGTTTCCGTTGCCCATCGATATCATTAATAGGTGGGTGGAGGGATTGGGCAGCGGAAAGAAGTAACGGATGGCGTCTGGGGGGAAAAGAGGAAGCGCAGGGGAGCGCGTGCTGGAGGGGCGGCACGTCATCGGACTATTTTTCCTGATGCTGCTTTTTTCCGGCGTGTTCTTCACCCTCGGCTACGTCATGGGACGCAATCAGTTCGACGGCCAGGTCCGGGCCGAATCTTCCCACGATTTGACTGCAGCCATACCGCCGAAGCCGGCGCCGGGCCCGAAGCAGGGCGATTCCTGGGCCGCGAATTCAGATCCCTCGACGGATGCCTCCACACCTCCGAGTTCCGACTGGGAATTCTACCGTGCCGGCGAAAAAAAACTACCCGACGATCATCTGAAGCCCGCTCATCCGGCAAAGACCGTAGATGTCAGCTCAAATCCGGCGGGCCGACCAAAATCCACGAGCGCGGTTTCTCATCCGGCGGTGAATCCGGCCGCGGCGTCTCGGGCGGCCTACTCGCTGCAAGTCGCGGCTCTGACCAAGGAAACGGATGCCATGCTCCTCGCGACAAATCTTCAGAAAAAGAGATTTCCGGCGTTTGTCCTTTCGCCGCAAAGCGACAAATTCTATCGCGTCCAGGTGGGACCTTACGCGGATCAGAAGTCCGCGGAAGCTGCAAAAAAGGGGCTTGAGTCGGCGGGCTTCAAAGCGATCGTGAAGCACTGATGCCGGTCCACGGTTGGCGCTCCTTCCTGCGGCCGCATCCTTCCAGCCAGACACCGGCGGTTATGCGGCTTCTTGTGGCCGCAGTAACCGGAGCGGGCCTGGCGCTTTCCTTTACCGGTTTCTATCTAGCTGTCTATTCGTGGGTTTGTATTGGCCTGCTCATCATTGTTCTCTTTGGGGCGACACCGCGCGTCGCTTTCTTCTGCGGATTTCTGCACGGATTGGCGTTCGTGTTGGCTTCTGTTCCCTGGATCGCTGCGGTCCTGACCGCGCATGGAGGCCTCTCAGATGTCGGTGGCTGGGGAATTCTGCTTTTGATTTCCGCAGCCTGGGGCGTATTGACGGGAAGCTTTGCGTGGTGCGTTCACCGGCTGTGGCGGCGCAGCGTTGTGTATGCGTGCATCGGAGCGCCGTTCCTCTGGGTCACGTTTGAATTTGCGCGCGCGAAACTGCCGGAGATCAGTTTTCCGTGGAACCTGCTTGGGTATCCGGCCGCAGCGAATCTTGGCCTTGCACAAATCGCGACGGTCACGGGCATCTGGGGATTGTCGTTTCTCGTCGCGGCGTTCAACGCGCTGCTGGCCTGGGCGGATGCCGCGGAAAAACCCCGGGCGCTGGTGCGCATCGGTATTTTTGCCTCTGCTGCGGTTGGAGTGCTTGGAATCATGTTCGGGGGTTCGCGGTTGGTACCGAGAGCCAAGGTGGAGCATCACGCGAGAGCGGTTCAGACGAATTTTCCGGAGGCGGATTCCTATCCCGCAAACTGGCTGCAACAAAATGAGGATGCCATGCGGGATATCGAGGCCTTGAGCGTCGAACCTTCTCTATTGCATCCGGACATTGTGGTTTGGCCTGAGGCTCCGGCGCCCTTTTCGTGGCAGGATCCGCAATTTGCGAAACTGGCGTCAAGCCTCGCGATCCGCGCGGGGCATCCGTTTCTCGCGGGCGTGATCGAATGGAAAAACGAGAAGCTGCCGAACGGTCACATGGGTATGGAACCGTACAACAGTGCCATTCTGGTGGACGCCCAGGGCCAGCGCATTTTCTCCTATGACAAGATTCATCTTGTGCCCTTTGGCGAGTACGAGCCATTTCCCTTGATCCATCGCGTGGTCAGCAGCGTCTCGAGCGAAGTGGGCGGCTTTGCGAAAGGCTCGCGCTACGCGGTTGGCAGCTTTTCGAATGGCTATAAATTCAGCGTGTTCATCTGTTATGAAGCCATTTATCCTGGAGAAGTGCGGGAGTTCGCGGCGAACGGCGCGGAACTGCTGATCAATATTTCCAACGACGGATGGTTCGGCAAATCTGCGGCCGGGGTGCAACATCTAAACATGGCGCGGGTACGAGCCGTGGAAAATCGCCGGTGGCTCCTGCGCGTAACGAACAGCGGAATCACCGCTTCGATTGACCCGTATGGCAGGATTTTTGCCCCGATGCCCCGCGATGTCCGCGGTGCCGTGGATTTGCCGTATGACTTCAAGACGAATGAAACCCTGTTCACACGGTTTGGGAACTGGTTCGCTTGGCTCTGCGTTCTGGTTTCCGCTATTCTTATAGCCTCAACCTTCTGGAAAGGGAATTTTGTTCCGCAAGAAGCGCTGATCGGCGCAGTTTCTCCCGCGCGCAAGCGCCAGCTTGCAGGAGCCACAGACTGAAGAAATTATGATCCTCGAAGACCTGGAACACCGATACGAAGGCCTCAAACAGCGCGTTGCGCTGGTGCGGAGCTATCTTTGACGCCGCGCGATACCGCGAACAACTGAAAACTCTCGAAGAAAAGATCGCCAAGCAGGATTTCTGGAGCGACCAGGATGCCGCCCAGGCTGTCTTGCGGGAGCGCAAGCGGGCTGAAGAGCAGATCGCGGCCGAGAATAAGCTCGACCGGATTTCCGGTGACATTGAGACCTATATCCATCTGGCGCATGAGGAAAGCAACGCCGCGCAGCGAGAGGATCTGATCAAGGAACTGGACCGTGAGCTAAACGCGGCGGAGAGCTATGTCTCCACGCTTGAGACGCAAACCCTTCTCTCGGGAGAAAACGACCACCTCAACGCCATCATGACCATCAAGCCGGGCGCGGGAGGCACGGAATCGCAGGATTGGGCTTCGATCCTGCTGCGAATGTACCTGCGCTGGGCAGAACACAAAGGATTCAGTACTGCGGTTCTCGACGAAACGCCGGGAGAAGAAGCGGGGATCAAGAACGCCACGGTTCAGTTTTCCGGAGAGAACGCTTACGGCTTATTGGCAGGAGAGACGGGAGTTCACAGGCTCGTGCGTATCTCGCCATTCGACCAGGCTGCGCGCCGACACACTTCATTCGCCAGCGTTTTCGTAATTCCCGAAGTGGATGATCGCATCGAGATCAACATCAAGCCCGACGACCTGAAAATGGATACATTTCGCGCTGGCGGCAAGGGCGGACAGAACGTCAATAAAGTGGAAACCGCAGTGCGCATCACGCACATCCCGACGGGCGTAATCGTAGCCTGCCAGGCGGAGCGCAGCCAACACAAGAACCGCGAACTGGCAATGAAGATGCTTCGTTCCAAGCTTTACGACCTTGAAATCCAGAAGCGCCAGGCGGAAACCGACAAGCTCGACGAAACCAAGAAGGATATTTCCTTTGGCAACCAGATCCGGTCCTACGTCATGCAGCCCTATCGGATGATAAAGGACCATCGCACAAAATTTGAGATGGGCGATGTGGACCGCGTGCTCGACGGCGACATTGATCCCTTCATTCGCTCCTACCTCATGGCAAAAAAGAAGGGTGGCAGGCTTACAGCTGAGCCCGACGAAGATGCAGCCTGAGGATTCGGCGAGGTGGCCGCATCGCCATTGGACCCTCAAAAACGACCGTTCAGGCGCCATATAAGGCATTTGGATTCAATACGTTGATTCGGCGCGCGAGGGGTGGTATTTTAACTTGATATCAGCTCGGTGCTTGAGGGCGCATCGCGCGCTGGAGACCCGAAGCTAAATCGAACTGTGTACGGGAATAGCGGCGGAAAGAAGAGGGAATCTACCGCTAACCCCAGAGGAGCGTTCGTTTTGAGAGAAGGATTACGGAATTTCCTGTTCACCTCGGAATCAGTGACAGAGGGCCATCCAGACAAAATAGCCGACCAGATTTCCGACGCGGTGCTCGACGAGGTCATGCGGCAGGACCCGAAGGGCCGGGTGGCGTGCGAAAGCCTCGTTACTACCGGACTGGCTGTGGTTGCCGGGGAAATCACCACGACAGCCCACATTGATTACGACCAGCTTGTTCGAGACACCATTCGCGGCGTGGGTTACGACCGGGCGAAATACGGTTATGACGGAGAAACCTGCGCCGTTCTCTGCGCCGTCAAACGGCAGTCGCCGGATATTGCCATGGGAGTGGATACTGGTGGAGCGGGCGATCAGGGCCTGATGTTTGGCTTCGCCTGCGACGAAACGGATGAGTTGATGCCCATGCCCATCCAGTCCGCCCACCGCTTGACGCAGCGCCTCGCCGAGGTTCGCAAGTCCAAGAAAGTTGATTTCCTCCGCCCTGATGGAAAATCCCAAGTCACCATTGAATATCGGAATGGCCAGCCAGCCCGAGTGGACTGCGTGGTGATCTCCACTCAGCACGGCGAGCGCGTTTCCAACGAGGAACTTCGCAGCGCGGTTATGGAGCTGGTGATCAAGCCGGTGATACCTGCGGCGATGCTGGACAAGAACACGAAGTATCACATCAACCCAACCGGGCGCTTCGTCATCGGCGGCCCTATGGGAGATGCGGGCCTCACGGGACGGAAGATCATCGTGGATACCTATGGCGGCTACAGCAGACACGGCGGAGGAGCGTTCTCCGGCAAGGATCCATCCAAGGTGGACCGCTCGGCGTGTTACATGGCCCGGTATATCGCGAAGAATATCGTCTCGGCGGGACTTGCGCGCAAGGCGGAAGTCCAGCTCGCTTACGCCATCGGTGTTGCGGAACCTGTCTCGGTTATGGTGGACGGTTTCGGCACGGCCGCCGTTCCCGAAGAGAAAATTACGGGGCTCGTCCGGGAGCATTTCCAACTGACTCCAAAGGGAATTATCGAGACACTTGATTTGCGACGGCCGGTGTACAAAGCCACGGCTGCTTACGGTCACTTTGGCCGTACAGGTCCCGGCTTCACGTGGGAAAAGACGGACCGGGCAGATGCGTTACGCAAAGCCGCGGGTCTAGGATCAATGACGGTCGAAGTGGGCGTGCGGGTCTAGGCGAACAGCGATTTACCCTCTCTTCGCGAACAAGGCGCGCAGTCCCGCTGCCTTGTCGCCGGAGTTGCCTCTCCGATATTCGTGAAAAGGCGGATTTTCCAGTGGATGCGATCAAGAAGGAGCACATCATGGCAATCGCGGAATTAAAAAAAGGCGATGTAAAGGATATCGGGCTTGCGGAAGCAGGCAAGCGCAAGATCGAATGGGCGCAGCAGCAGATGCCCGTCCTGCAGCTGATTCGGAAACGCTTCATCAAGGAGCAGCCGCTCAAGGGCCTTCGCATCGCCGCTTGTCTGCATGTCACGAGCGAAACCGCGAATCTTATGATCACTCTGCGCGATGGCGGCGCAGACGCCGTGCTTTGCGCTTCGAATCCTCTTTCCACGCAGGACGAAGTCGCCGCCTCCTTGAATCGCGATTTCAACATTCCCACCTACGCCATCAAAGGCGAAGATAATGCGACCTACTATTCGCATTTGAGCGCGGCACTCGATCATCGCCCGCAGCTCACCATGGACGACGGTGCCGACCTGGTGACTTCGCTGCTGACCAAGCGCACGGACCTGGTGAAAGATGTGATCGCTGGTACGGAAGAGACGACAACCGGAGTGATACGGCTTCGTGCCATGGCCAAGGACGGCACGTTGAAGTATCCGGTCATTGCCGTGAACGACGCGGAGACCAAGCATTTCTTCGATAACCGCTACGGCACGGGACAGAGTACCCTCGATGGCGTTATCCGCGCGACGAATCTTCTGCTCGCCGGACTGAAAGTTGTCATCGCGGGATACGGCTGGTGCGGCCGCGGCGTCGCCATGCGCGCCAAGGGCCTCGGCGCCGACGTCATCGTCACGGAAATCAATCCTGTCAAAGGAATCGAAGCCGTGATGGACGGGTTCCGCGTCATGCCTATGTCCGAAGCGGCAAGAGAAGGCGACGTGTTCATCACCGTTACCGGGAACAAGAACGTCATTCGCGCGGAACATTTTGACATCATGAAATCCGGCGCGGTGGTCTGCAACTCCGGCCACTTCAATGTGGAAATTGACATCCCCGCTCTCGAACGCGCCTCCACCGGCAAACGAGAAGTTCGCCCGCTCGTGGACGAATACTCTGCGAAAGACGGCCGGAAAATCTGCCTGATCGGGGAAGGCCGCCTCGTCAACCTCGCTTCTGCCGAAGGCCATCCCGCCTCCGTCATGGACATGAGCTTCGCCAACCAGGCTCTTTCTGCAGAATATCTCGTCAAGCATTCGAGGGAACTGAAGCCGGAGGTCTACGTTGTCCCTGAGCATCTCGACAAGGAGATCGCGCGCCTCAAACTCGAATCCATGGGGCACAAGCTCGATAAACTTACGCCGGAGCAGGAACACTACCTGGCTTCCTGGCAAGAAGGCACCTGATCCGACCATAGGACCGGTGGCCTTGCCATTCGTTTTTGGACAGATGCCAAGGTGAAAGCGTCCGGGGGAGGGAATCTGGTATATTGTGCTCAGGGTGCATCCTCTACGGAGCTTTCGTTTGCCGAAAGCGGGAGGCGCGTACGCGCTTGTCCTTGCGCTCTTCTCTCCGGCCTTCGCAGTATCGGCCCGCCGAACTCCTAGATTGTCGAGTGTTGGCGCTATTTTATCGGACCAAGCTGCCAATCGAAAACTTCCTGCGCCGCCGCTCGTCGCGAAACGTGGCGAAGAAGCTGAGGCTCAAAAGCGGCAGGACGCACAGGCCATCCGCGGCGCGGATTTCGAACAGTTGATGACCGGGGTTCTTGCGAAGAGTCTAGGCGGAGAGCAGGCGATGAAGAAAGCCTGCTTCGAATCAGACCGTGGTCCAGTGGACATCGAGAACACCGTCTTCGGTGACCTGGACGGCGACGGCGTCGAGGAGGCAGCGGTTACCGCGTTCTCATGCCAGGCCGGCCAGACTGCGCCGGATATGCTCGCGGTCTTCCATCGGCAGCCATCCGGAGAAGTCGTGCCGTGGCCGCTTCAGCCCAAGGAGGACTCCGCCAAGTTCAGGAACACGAAAATTCCGTGGGAATACCGGGGCCCTTGGGACATTCAAATTGACAAGGGCCGCTTGATCGTGCGGTACTTGTTTTGGGACGAAAAAGCTCCGAAGTGCGGAGACTCCGATTGCACGCAGGACTTCATCTATCAATGGGATGGCCACCAACTGGCTCTCGTTGAGTTAGTCCGGAATCCCGCCGTCAAATAGCCTGGGTCTTGCTGCAGACGGTAGGACTTTTCAAAGCACATGTGGGAACTGGCCTCGCACTCTCTGGACATCGCAAAACTTCGCGGCGCTTCTTACACTGACGCGCGCGTCATGCACCTTCGCCAGCGAGATCTCACGACGAAAAACGGACAGGTCGGCACGCTTGCGCAATCCGAATCCATCGGCATTGGCATCCGCGTGCTCGCTCATGGGGCGTGGGGCTTTGCTTCGACGGAGCGCCTCACCCGCGAAGGAGTGGCCGCTTGTGCCGCGCAAGCCGTCAGCATCTCGAAGGCCTCGGCACTCGCGAAAAAGAGCGACGCCGTCATGGCTCCAGAGCGCGCCTATGTGGACGGTTGGCAAAGCCCTTTCCAGAAAGATCCCTTCGAAATTCCTCTCGAAACGCAACTCGCTCTTCTTCTAAAGGCCGACGAGGAGATGCGGCGCGTCAAGGGGGTGACGCTGACAGAAACGGGTCTTCAGTTTCGCAAGATTGATTCCTGGTTCGCCTCCAGCATCGGTTCGCGCATTCATCAGCGAAAAGTGATCTCCGGCTGCGGCATCGGCGCCACTTCTTTCCAGGGCGATGAAATCCAAAAGCGTTCGTATCCCAACAGCTTT
>DATIXL010000099.1:0-9587 GCA_035518615.1 Terriglobales bacterium
TGCAAGGCAATGAATTCAAAGAACAAGGAGCGCTTGCTTCCAACGAGCATGAGACAAGAATGCTTGGTTTCAAACCAGGCGCTCTTCGGATCTTCGTGTCACTCTCGCGTGATATAAATCGTTGATTCTAAAAAGAGTGGTCGGGGCGAGTGGATTTGAACCACCGGCCTCCTGGTCCCGAACCAGGCGCGCTAGCCAGGCTGCGCTACGCCCCGAACTATTTGCAAGCGGAGTTACAGTCTACGATGGATTTAAGCGACCCGCAACCGCCTCGGCAGCGCATTTGGCGTCAGCCACCCCAGTTTAATGCGGCAGGGCGGTGGACCAATGCTTAGTCCGCGGCGGAGGCAGCTTTACCCTTGTCGGCACGCACCAGAGGCACGTCCACCAGGTGCTCCGCGAGAAACCAGACTTGCAGCTCGTTGGTGCGAATCACATCGGAAACCAGCAAATCATTTGTTCCGTCATCGCCTGCCTCGCTCGCTTGTCTCGCCATGGTGCGCGCTTCTTTCAGGATCGTTTCGTGTGCCTCAAGCAGCCTCGAAATCTGCACCGGCGCTTCTTCCCTGCCCCGGGTTACCCGCGGGATGATGGTCAGTTCTGCCACGTCCGCAGCCATCGCAACGCTAATCCCGCCCAGAATCTGAATGCGCTCTGCAATGCCGTCTACCAGCTCATCCTGTTCGCCATGGTGCTTGTCGAACAGCAAATGCAATTGATAAAAGGTGTGACCCGCCACTTGCCAATGATGCTTTTTGTACATGTCCCGGAGCGTCATCGTATCCGCCAAAAGCTGGTTCAGATTTTCGGCGCTCGCGGCGCATACCTTTTCATCCAGCGCGATCGGCAATTTGGCGATCTTGCCGTAGGGCTGCACCTCCGCCGCGTGCTGGTGCTGAATCGGCCTTGCTTCCCTGGTTCCAGCCTCTAACTGTTTGTACGTTTCCCCTTGCTTGTTATTTTTTGGGCTCATCGAGATTCCTCCTGCTTTCGGACCCGGTCGGATTCCGGAAACTAATCTTACGCCCGTCCTTTGGATGGTTTTCGCCGCCAAAAGTTGCTGTGAAATTCGCTACGTTTTTGTGTCTTACTGCCCACCCACGGCGGCAAAATAACGGGATTTGGCATCTAAAGGAATGAATTTCTTGTGAAATTGTGGCTTCGGCGGTGAGCGTCATTTGGTTTTGGCATCCTCGGCAAGCTCGCGGTGACGGCGACCAGTTTCACATTTAGGTTCATCGCTAAAATCGCTCTGCGGCATTCGCGTGCGCCGCAGTTCATAATCCTTAGGGAACCAACTTTTACACGCGCGCACGGAAACTCTTCTGGACCGAGGGAGCGTCATGGAAATCTGCGGCATTCTCAACAGGCACATTCGCGGAGCCTTCTCACTTTGCTTCTGCCTCATCCTCTTGAGCTTCGCCTCTCGCGCCGTCTTCGCTGATTCCGCGACCTTCGATTTGATCGGGCCACGGATCGAACTAACCGTCACGCGCGGCGGCAAGACCTTGCCCATTTCCGCCGTCGCTCGTTTCATGCCCGGCGACCGTCTATGGATTCATCCCGAATTTCCCCCCGACCAATCCGTTCGCTATCTTTTGATCGTCGCCTTTCTCCAGGGCCCTACCAATCCTCCGCCCGAAAGTTGGTTCACTCGCGTCGAGACCTGGACCAAGCAAACGCGTCAGGAAGGAACGGTCGTCACCGTCCCGCAGGGTGCCCAGCAAGCTCTTCTTTTTCTCGCTCCCGAAACCGGCGGCGATTTCGGCACCCTGCGCGGCACCGTCCGCGGAAAACCGGGGGTCTTCGTGCGCGCCTCGCTCGATCTCGATCTCGCCAGCCTCGACCGCACGCGCCTCGACAAGTATCTCGACGAAATCAGAAAAACTTCCACCTCCGATCCCTCGGATCTCAAGAAGCGCGCTGCCCTTCTCGCGCAAACCTTGCGCATCAAGGTGAACGAGGAATGCTTCGACAAACCCGTCGAGGAGCAATCCGCTTGCCTCACCCAAAACTCCGACCAGTTAGTGATGGACGATGCCCACAGCCAGTCCGTGGTCGCTGAGTTCACCTCCGGCCCGTCCGCCGACTTGATCGGCGCGCTCGGCTCCAGCCCTGCGGCGCGCGGCGGCTATTACAGCCCTTATGTTGGCGCGGTCGTGGACTTCGCCCGCCTCATGAACAACCTTCACAGTGCGTCCTATCGATACATTCCCGCTCTCGTCCTGCCTTCGAAGGACCAGCTGAATTTGCGGCTCAATTCCCCTCCATCGTTCCAGAATCCCAAGTCCGTTCTCGTTGTCGGATTGCCCGCCGTAAGCGGCGCGCAATTGCCGGAGCTTCGCCGCGTGGACCCGAAGCAAGTTTTCTGCCTCGAACAATCTCCTCTCGTGCTCTCCGTTGAAGGCGCTCCCTTGGTCTTCTCCACCGCCATCGCTCACAGTTTCGTTCTTCATCTTCAGAGCAAATCCGGCAAGCCCTTTGACCTGCCCGCCACTCCCGACGCCGCGCGCGGCGGATTCGTCATTGATACGCGCAGTCTTCGCTCCGCTTCGCTGAGTCCACAACTTGTCGGCACTCTGCGCGGTTCTTGGGGCTTCACGTCTTTTGAAGGGCCGGAATTTCAGCTTCGCAGCGCGCATCCCGAGCACTGGAGCATTCTTTCCGCGGAAGCCGGCGCTTTGATCGCCGGTGGTCAAGGTACTCTCCATCTAAAATCGGATTGCGTTCCCTGCGTCGAAAAAATCTCACTTCTGGATGCAACCGGCAAGGACCTCAAGCCCACCTGGAAGGCCACCAAACAGGATGAATTGGAACTACAGCTCCCCCTGAAAGAGGAGCACGCCGGTCAGTTGAAGCTCCTGGTGAAACAGTACGGCTCCGCCACTCCTGATGTTCTTTCTCTGCGCGCTTACTCGGAAGCAGCGCACCTGGACCATTTCACTCTTTACGCCGGCGATCATCAGGGCGTTCTCGCCGGAAGCCACCTGGACGAAGTCGCCGCCTTCGAGTTGAGCGGCATTCGCTTCGTCCCAGGAGAATTATCACACGCGGATAAATCAGATTCGCTTGAACTCCTCGAGCCCAGCGCGTCGCAAACCACTGCGCTCAAGCCTCAGCAGAATTTGCAGGGCCATGCCATACTCAAGGACGGCCGCACTCTCGATCTGCAAACTTCTGTCCTGGCGCCGCGCCCGAGAATGATTCTCGTCAGCAAGAGCGTGCAGTCGGGTTCTCTTTCCTCCGCCGTCCGGCTCGGCAATTCGGACGAACTGCCTCAGAATGACCGTCTTTCTTTTTTCCTGAAAAGCGATGTTCCGGCGTCGTTTCCTCGCTCTGAGAAAATCGAAATCGCCACCGCTGACGATTCCTTCGATGTTCTGTTGAATGTCGCCGACGGCAGTCTCGTTTTACAGGATGCCAAAAGCGTGCTGGCCGTCTTCGATCCGCTCAAGACCTTTGGGCCCTCGGCTTTCGGGCCGCTTCGTTTCCGCCCCGTGGATGCGGATGGCGCGAAAGGCGATTGGCAGCCTCTCGCAACTCTGGTCCGTATTCCCACTCTCAAGGAAGTCCGCTGTCCGGATTCTCCCGATCAGCAATGCTCTCTCAGCGGCGAAAATCTTTTCCTGCTGGACTCCGTCGCTTCCGATCCACAATTCAAGAATTCCATTTCCGTCCCCGCCGGTTACGTGAACTCCACGCTCAGTGTCCCGCGCCCCTATGGCACGCTGCTCTACCTGAAGCTTCGCGACGACCCTGCCACTGTGGACACCGCCACGTTGCCAGTATTCCCCGACGACCACTAAATGGGATCTTCAGATACCGGACTCGCAGCGTCGCGCCGGCCTCGTCAACTCAATCAAGCAACATCAAGACGCAATAGTTTTGCATCGGTGATGGCCTTGATACCGCGGATCGATTCAAGAATGGACTCGGGCACCTGGCCATCGAGCCGCACAAGGGATACTGCTTCGGCTCCCTGGACTCCGCCGCGCCGCCCGAGCGCGAAGGTCGCAATATTGATTCCCAGCTTGCCGAGCGTGTTGCCCACGGACCCAATTACACCCGGTTCGTCGGTATTTTTCAGGTAAAGGATTGTTCCGGCCAATTCGGACTCCAGCGCAATTCCGTCAATCGCCAGCACGCGAGGGGTGCCGTCGAAGAGCACCGTGCCTTCCGCGGTGAAGCCGCGGCCTCCCGCTTTTTCCGGCAGCGCCGAAATCTCCAGAGTATTTGGAAAACCATGCTCGCGCCGCCGCGTTTCTTCCTCGACGGTGAGGCCGCGCGCGGCAGCCACGGCGGGCGCGTTGACTACGTTCACTTTCTCGTCGAGCACGGCGTTCAAAATTCCGGCCAGTACCGCGCTGCGGAGCAAATGCGTTCCCGTTTCCGCCAGTTCACCTGCGTAGCGGATTCCGATTCGCGCGGGGCGCGTGGCCGCAGCCTGCGAAACCAGCGAACCTAGGCGCTCCGCCAGATCCAGATACGGTTTGACGCGGCGATATTGGTCCGCGGAAAGCGCCGGAAGATTCACGGCGTTGCGAATGATTCCATCCGCGAGGAAATCACGGATTTGCACGGCGACTTGCGTGCCGACCTCTTCTTGCGCTTCCTGTGTCGAGCCCGCAATATGCGGCGTGGCAATCACGTTCGGCAATCCCACGAGCGGCGAGTTCTTTGGCGGCTCTTCGTTAAATACGTCGATGGCCGCGCCGCCCAGCCGGCCGGTTTTGATCGCTTCAGAGAGCGCGGGTTCGTCTATCAGTTCGCCGCGTGCCGCGTTAATGATGCGCGCTCCTTTCTTCATCCTTTCGATCGAAGCCGCATTGATCATGTTCTGCGTCGCGGGACTTAGAGCCGTGTGCAGCGAAATGAAATCGCTCTCGGCCAGCAGTTTGTCCAGGGAGACCAGCTCGACTTGCAATTCCTTGGCGGCTGTTTCGCTGATGTAGGGATCGTACGCGATCACGCGCATGTCGAACGCTTCCGCACGCTTGGCCACTTCGCTCCCGATGCGCCCGAGGCCAATTAAGCCGATGGTCTTGCCGCGCACTTCCGTTCCCGAGGAGGATTTTTCCCAGCGGCCTTCGCGCAAGGCGTTGTCCAGACGCGGAACTTGCCGCGCCAACGACAGCATCAGGGCAAAAGTGTGCTCCGCGACGCTCACGGCGTTGCCGCCGGGCGTGCTCATGACTAGAACGCCGCGGCGTGTGGCTTCCTGCAAATCAATATTGTCCGTGCCGACGCCGGCGCGGCCCACAGCGCGCAAACGCGGGGCTTTGGCCAGCAAATCCGGAGTGACGCGAGTGGCGCTGCGCACAATCAAAGCGTCCGCGTCGGCCAGTTCCTTGCCAATCGTCTCCTTGGTGGTCAGCACCACGTTCAGCCCCGCCTGCTTCAGCAGGTTTACGCCGCGCTCGCTGATCTTGTCCGCTACAATGACCTTCATGAGTCCCCTTTTTCCGCCGGGTGAGAAACCTCCACGAGGGATGCTGCGCCCACGCCGCATTCCAGAGACACTACAGTTCCGTTCCGTCTGACTGAAAACATCCAAATTAACGGCTGTGCGGCTTCGTGTCAAACGGTCTACTTTCTGTTCACTTACCCGGCTCTCTCTATGATGCCCGGAGCCGACGACAATGGTATGGGGGCACCTGGCGGAGGGCCGATCATGCACAAGCATTGACACGGAATTCGTGATACACTACAATTGTGTTATGAGAACAAAACTCAGGAACGTTACGGTCACCCTCGATGAGGAAGTGGCGCGCTGGGCGCGAATCGAGGCGGCTAAGCTGGATACAAGCGTGTCGCGCCTGTTAGGGGACCTTTTGCGAAAGAAGATGGAGGCGGAGGATAACTACGAAGGGGCCATGAAAAGAGCCTTATCGCGTGCTCCGTTTCTTAAGACGGACGGAAAATACATGACGCGTGAGGAGGTCCATGACCGCGCTGGTCTTCGTTGACACGAATGTGCTGATTTATGCCGTGGACGCCGGAGATCCGCAGAAACGGCAAGCCGCGAAGACTTGGCGCGATGAACTGTGGAAGAGCCGGCGGGGGCGCATCAGTTTTCAGGTGCTGCAAGAGTTTCATTCGAAGGTCAGCCAAAAGGTTCCCAGCGCCCGCGAACAAGCACGCGTGGAAGTGCGGGACCTCATGGAATGGCACCCCGTGGCGGTGGACTCAGCAATTCTGGAGCGCAGCTGGAAGATCCAGGACCGCTATCAGCTTTCCTTCTGGGATGCGCTGATCGTTGCGGCAGCGAAATCCGCTGGGTGCCAGTATCTTTTGACGGAGGATTTGCAGACGGGACAGGATCTGGATGGGGTCGAGGTCGTGAATCCCTTCCTAACAAAACCTGAATCCCTGCAAGCTACGTGATGACCGGAAATGCGCATCCGCCGTCAAACGGGGCGTAAGACTATCGGAAGCGCGGCGTGTGGTAAAATAAGAATTCCCCGAATGCGACAGGGAGAACCGACGCGATGAAATTTGGAGTGGTGGTGTTTCCCGGGTCGAATTGCGATCACGACGCGTATTACGCCATCGGCAAAATCCTGGAAAAGCCTGTTGAGTTGATCTGGCACCAGTCGGAAGACCTGGCGAATAGCGACGTCGTGATTCTGCCCGGCGGATTTTCCTACGGGGATTATTTAAGGACGGGAGCGATTGCGCGGTTTTCGCCGGTGATGAAGTCGGTGGAACAATTCGCGAAACGCGGCGGAATGGTGCTGGGGATCTGCAACGGGTTCCAGATTTTGTGCGAAGCGGGATTGCTGCCGGGAGCGATGATGCGGAATTCCGGGCTGCGTTTCATCTGCCGGCACGTGCATATTCGCGTAGAAGAGACGGATACGCCGTTCACCTGCGCCGCAGAGAAGGGGCAAATCCTGAAAATTCCGATCGCGCACAGCGACGGGAATTATACGGTGGATCAAGAGACGCTGGCGGCGCTGGAAAAGAACCGGCAGATTATTTTCAGGTACACGACGCCGGACGGAGCGGACCTCTTGCCGGGCGGCCGCGAAGCGGCCGACTCGGCGGGCAATCCGAACGGCTCGATGGACAACATTGCGGGAATCTGCAACCCAGAGCGGAACGTGGCGGGATTGATGCCGCATCCGGAGCGAGCGGTGGAATCGGCACTCGATTCCGCAGATGGATTGGTGATTTTCCAGTCCATGGTGGAAGCGCTGGTGGAAGCGGCGAAGGCCACGGCGTGAGGGCAGAAGGATTATCGTAGTCTTGTATGGGGGGCACGACATGTCGTGCCCCTACGATTTTTTGGCACAGCCTAAAGTGAGATATGGCGACGGCACAGACGGAAATTAAAGTTACGGCGGAGATTGCGGCGGAGCATGGAGTGACGCGCGAAGAGTACGCGCGAATCCAACAGATTCTGGGGCGCGATCCAAACATCACGGAGCTGGGGATTTTTTCCGTGATGTGGAGCGAGCACTGTTCCTATAAATCGAGCAAGGTGCACCTGAAGCGGCTGCCGACGCGCGGAAAACTAGTGGTGCAAGGACCGGGAGAAAACGCCGGAGTTGTGGACATCGGCGATGGACTGGTGGCGGCGTTCAAGATCGAATCGCACAACCATCCGAGCTATGTGGAACCGTTCCAGGGAGCGACGACGGGCGTGGGCGGGATTTTGCGGGACATTTTCACCATGGGCGCGAGGCCGATTGCGGTGCTGGATTCGCTGCGGTTCGGAGAAGTCAATCCGAGCCAGAGCACATCCGAGGAAGACGCCAGGAAAAATCGGCGGATTCTGGACGGAGTGATTCGCGGAGTCGGGAGTTACGGAAATTGCTTTGGCGTGCCGACGATCGGCGGGGAAGTGGGCTTCGAGCCGTGCTACGCGCAGAATCCGCTGGTGAACGCGCTGGCGCTGGGCATTGCGCGGAAGGAAGAAATATTTCTGGCGAAGGCGAAGGGGATCGGCAATCCGGTGATTTACGTGGGCGCGAAAACGGGACGCGACGGAATTCATGGCGCTTCGCTGCTGGCTTCGGCGGAGTTCACGGAAGAATCGCAGCAGAAGCGGCCGAACGTGCAGGTGGGCGATCCGTTTATGGAGAAGCTGCTGCTGGAAGCGTGCCTGGAGGCGATGAGAACGGGCGGGGTGGTGGCGATCCAGGACATGGGCGCGGCAGGACTGACGTGCTCGACGATGGAAATGGCTTCGCGCGGCGGAACGGGGATCGAGATTGACCTGGCAAAGGTGCCGCAGCGCGAAACGGGCATGACGCCTTACGAAATCATGTTGAGCGAATCGCAAGAGCGCATGCTGCTGGTGTCGGAAAAGGGCCGCGAGCGGGAAGTGCTGGAGGTTTTCAAGAAGTGGGGGCTGGATGCGGTGGTCGTGGGCTATGTGACGGATGGCGGTTTGGCGGTGGTAAGAGATCGCGGAAAAGTGGCGGCGGAAATTCCGGCGCACCCTCTGGCGGAAGAAGGGCCGGTGTATCAGAGGCCGATCGCCGCGCCTGCGGCGCGCGTCGAGAGCGAGAAAGATTGGTTTCATTTCGCGCCGGAAGGCCAGGATCTGAGGGAAAGCTTTGTGACGTTGTTGTCGTCTCCGGCGATTGCTTCGAAGCGCTGGATCACGGAGCAATACGACACAAGCGTGCGCACGAATACGCTGGCGGGGCCGGGAGCGAGCGATGCGGCGGTGGTGCGGATCAAGGAATCCGAGAAAAATGGTGTCCTGCGAGGACTGGCGCTTTCGACTGACGGAAATGGCCGCTGGTGCTTCTTGAAACCGAAAGTGGGCGCGATGCACGCGGTGGCGGAAGCGGCGCGGAACGTGGCGGCGAGCGGCGCGCGGCCCATTGCGGCGACGAATTGCCTGAACTTCGGCAGTCCAGAAAAACCGGAAGTGATGTGGCAATTTTCGCAGGCGATTGACGGGATCGGAGAGGCGTGCACGGCGCTGGGCACGCCGATCACGGGCGGAAACGTCAGCTTCTACAATGAAACGCTGGGCAAATCCATCTATCCCACGCCGGTGATCGGCGTTCTGGGGATTCTGGAAGATGCTTCACGGGTGATGAAGATCGGGTTTCGCGGGGCGGGGGATGTGATTCTGCTGCTGGATGGCAAAACGTCCCCTGAGCATCATTCCGAGCGAAGCGAGGAATCCCTCATCGCACGTGAATTTTCGTCGTCGGAGTATGCGAAACGGATTGGCGGCATAGTGGCGGGCGAGCCGCCGGCGATTGACCTTGCAGCGGAGAAGCGGCTGATCGAATGCCTCGTGGCGCTGGCGGCGGAAGGCGCGGTGCAATCGGCGCACGATATTTCCGATGGCGGGATTGCGGTGACGCTGGCGGAGAGTTGCTTTGCGTCGTCATCCTCGGCGCGCATTTCGGCGGATGCAAAGCTTGGCGCGACGCTGAGGCTTGAGGACGGAGCGCCTACGGAATTTTCGCTTTTCGGGGAACGCGGCGCGCGATGCGTGGTGTCAGCTTCGCCCGCAAAGGTTGGCGCAGTGCTCGAAACTGCGAGACAATATCAAGTTGCGGCGCGCGAGATCGGCAGAGTGACCGCGGATGGCGCGCTCCGCATCGAAGCAAAGGGGC
>DATIXL010000100.1:0-4332 GCA_035518615.1 Terriglobales bacterium
TGACGGCTCGCGTGTGCTGCGGGCAAAAATCGATATGGCTTCGCCCAACCTGAACCTGCGCGATCCGGTGATGTATCGAATCTTGCATGCTTCGCATCACCGCACCGGCGACAAATGGTGCATCTATCCGATGTACGACTATGCGCACGGGCAAAGCGATTCACTCGAAAAAGTCACGCACTCCATGTGCACGCTCGAGTTCGAAGACCATCGTCCACTCTATAACTGGTTCATTCAGCAATTGGGCATTTTCCCTTCGCAGCAGATTGAATTCGATCGCCTCAACCTCACCTACACCATTCTGAGCAAGCGCAAGCTGTTGCAGCTGGTGCAGGAGGGCAAAGTCAGGGGATGGGATGATCCGCGCATGCCCACGCTGGGCGGAATCCGGCGGCGCGGGTACACTCCCGAGGCGATCCAAAATTTTTGCGCAGCCATCGGCGTTTCCAAGACGACCGGTTCGATCGAACTGGCCATGCTCGAACACTTCGTCCGTGAGGACCTGAACAAGACCGCCCCGCGGGTGATGGCGGTGCTGCGTCCGCTTAAGGTTGTGATCGACAATTACCCAGAAAATCAAGTCGAAGAAATGGAAGCGGTGAACAATCCAGAAGATCCGGGGGCAGGAACGCGCAAGGTGCCTTTTTCGCGCGTGCTCTACATCGAGCAGGATGATTTCCGTGAAGATCCTCCCAAGCAGTATTACCGGCTCTCGCCCGGCCGCGAAGTGCGGCTTCGCTATGGATATTTTGTGACCTGCACCAGTGTGGTGAAGAACGACAGGGGTGAAGTGGTCGAAGTGCACTGCACGTACGATCCGGCTACGCGTGGTGGAAATTCACCTCCGGATGGACGCAAGGTGAAGGCGACGATTCACTGGGTCTCGGCCGTGCACGCCGTCGATGCCGAGGTGCGGATTTACGACAATCTCTTCACCAAGGAAGACCCGAATCAAACGGAAGAAGATCAGGATTTCACCGCGAACCTCAATCCCAATTCGCTCGAAGTGTTGCAGCATTGCAAACTGGAACCGGCACTGGCCAATGCGGCAGCGGGAAATCGTTATCAGTTTGAACGCTTGGGATACTTCTGTGCCGACCTCGATTCAAAACCCGGAAAACCGGTCTTCAACCGGACTGTCGCGTTGAGGGACACCTGGGCCAAGATCGAAAAAAAGGGGCAAGCAGGGAAAAGCTGATCAATCTCAACCGGAGGGGATCATGGCGCGACGGCAATTTCTGGCCCGGCTCGCAGCTTTGCCGTTCCTGGCGGCAGGCAGTCTGGAATCTCAAATCAGTCACAAGTCACTTAAGATCATGATGAAAAGCGCCTGGGGATCGGATGATCCCACCAAGGCGGCTTTTCCCTTTTTGCATGGCCTGGCGCTCGCAGAAGCCGGACATGAGGTACAGATCTTCCTCCTGGGCGAGGCGGTTTCCCTGATGCGAAAGTCGCTTGCCAGTTCCGTTACGCCGGTGGGGTGGCCGCCTCTCGGAGAAACGCTCGATAAGGTTGCCGCGCGGCACATTCCGATCTATGCCTGCGGTGCGTGCTCCCGGGCTCGTGGGGTCACGGAAGCCGATTTGAGCAACTACGGGGCCAAGTTCGGAAATCCCACAATATTTGTTTCTTTGGTGGAGTGGGCGGACCGAATCATCACCGAGTGACTCGGCCGTGGTTCTCACCCGATGTGCCGTAAACCCTGCACAATGTTCATGTGGGACATCCGGAAAGCAGGAAGCAGCGCGCTCAGCAAGCCTACGACGACCGCTACCGGCAAAGACACCGCCAGCGTAAGCACCTTTATCTTCAGGAGCGCGGCCAGTGGTCCCCCGGAATGCGTTGCGCTGTACATCAGGCCATAAGCGGCCAGCGAAGCCAGCAGCCAGCCTGCCACACAGAGAAGCACTGACTCGGCTACAAATAAGGCAAGAATCGTGCGCGGCATAAAGCCCAACGAGCGCAGTACCGCGACTTCGCGTGTTCTCTCGCGGATCGACATGGCAATGGAAGTCGCGGAAACGAGAAGCGAGGCAAACACGACGGCCAGGCTGATGCTCAGTATGAACGCTTTCACGTTGCCAAACTCCGCCACCAAATCAAGATCGAAAGCCTTCTCAGCTTCAGTTCTGGTGGGCGCAGGGGAGTTGCGGAAGAGGTCGTCGACTGCGGCGGCGATCTGTCCCACGTGCTCGGGCGAATCCGCTCGCACCAGGAAAATTTCGTTCTTTCCGCGCCGGATCTTGGTTTCCACATAATTCCAGTTGAAAAACATGACGGGTATCGAAGTGGGACTTTTGAAAATCCCTCTGAGATTTAATTCGATATCGAGCGGGAACTTCACTCCTTGAATGACAATGCGGTCTCCCAGCTTCCAACCGAGGCCCTTAGCTAGTTCGCTATTTACGATAGCGCCCGCCGGATCTTGCCGCCAGGCTGCAACTTGCTCCGGGGAAATCTCATATTCCTCGTGATAGACGTCGAGAAATTCCCCGGGATCAGTACCGATCTGAGGAAAGCGATTTTTCGACTTCTGGTCTTTGTAGAGGCCGTCGAAGCGGTCCAACGGAACCACGTGCACCACGCCTGGAACCGAACGGATCTTCTCCCGGTAGTAACTCGGCATGGGCTCGAAAAAGGAAATCCGGTGCCTGGTAACCAGGCGCAGAGCACCGCCGGCAGTCCACTGGTCAATGTAGAAACTGCGCCAGATGATCACCATCAGCGCGAGCAACAAGAAGGGAAAAGCCAGGCTGAGAACGGTCAGAATGCTGCGCCGCTTGTTGCGCCAGAGGTTCCGCGTAACGAAACGGGCGAGAGTCACGGCCCTCCCTAGGCAGTTAAGTTCGGACGCACATGGTAGCGTTCTAGAGACCTAATTGATAGACATCATACGCGGATGCGGAGTTCCCCAATCTCGGCACCTTTACCCGTGCACGTGCGGGCTTTGCGCGGGATTGGGCCGGTGCGACGGCTGCGGCGGCGCCTTTACCACTTTCACTTCAAATTCCACGGGCAATTTCTTCGGAGGGTAGCAGGCGGCATTGTCGCAGGCCTGGTATTTCAGTTCGCCGCGCAGCAGATACTTGCCGGGTGCAACGCTCGTCAGGGGATGGATTACCACGGTGAGCGGAAATTCCCCGCTATAAACGCTGAGTTTCTCATCGGGAGAGAAAGGGAAGCTCATTTCTTCCCCCGCGGGATAAGTGATTTTTCCCACGGCAATATCCGTAGGAGCATCGAGTTTGAGGACCGTGGGAATGAGAAATTCTGATTTCGGCGTATTGGAGTTGACATGAAAGCCGGAGTTCACGCGGAAACGCAACTCGACCTTGCCGGGTTTTCCCCGAGTTACGGTGGTCACGCCGGGGGGTGACAGGGTAATGGAAGGGGCTTTGCGGCCAGAGATGTCCTGGTCGAGATCCTGGGCAGAAAGCAGGAGGCACAGAGTCGCCGGGAGCAGGATGGCAAGAGATAAGACGGCGAGAAACACACGACTGCAGTCGCGTAGCGTCATTTTGGGCTCAGCCGAAGCCGAGCTACGCTCGGCCTGGACCCTTCGACTCCGCTCAGGGCAGGCTCGCGAGGCGCCCGCCCCCACGTGGTGCTCGCTAGCCTTCATTTCTCTGCGCATCATTTCTTCGCGACCGGGCCTTCGGCAAGCGCCTTCTTGATGATCTCTTCGATTTCGCCCCGGCCTTTCAGTCCGAAGACCTTGTCAATCACTTTGCCGTCGCGGGCGATATAGAAGGTCGCAGGCAGAAACTGGACACCCCCGTAGGCGTCCCCCACACTCTCTTGGCCAATCAGGACGGGGTAGTTGACGCCCATCGTCTTGGCAAACTTGCCGATGTCGTCGGGACTGGCGTCATCCATGGCCACGCCCAGGACCTGCAAGCCCTGAGGCCCGTATTGTTTCTGCATATCGACGAACCAGGGCATCTCGATTTTACAGGGCTGGCACCAGGTGGCCCAAAAGTTGAGGAGCACCGCTTTGCCGCGGAAATCTGAAAGGCGGACGGCCTTTCCGTCTAGCGACTGCAACGTAAAATCCGGGGCAAGCTGACCTTTCAAATTGGAAGACGCTGCGATCTGGCCGGAATTGCGCCGCGTGATATGCACCGCAAAAACGATCATGACAGTGACCAGCATGGCCACCGCGAGAAGGACAACCGGATCACGTTTCACAATAAGGACTCCCGTCACAAGGCAAATCGGTTCAAGAATGAAAGATAATTGGAAATAATCGTAAAGCGTCCGAATACGAGCAACGCGCCCAACGCGATCATCAACACCCCGCTGGCCACTTCCAGGGCGTGCATGTGCGAGCGG
>DATIXL010000101.1:0-2153 GCA_035518615.1 Terriglobales bacterium
CGCGCCTCTCGACGCCATCCCGGAGCGCGATTTCGTGCGCCACCGCCGCTACAGGCGCGTGCGCCTGCCGCGAAACGTTCCCGCCGTGATCAGCTCGGCGCGCGGAAAATATTCCTCCTCGATCAGCGTATTGAGCCTGGAAGGCGGCCTGCTGAGCGGAGACATACAGCTGCCGGTGGGAACGGAAGCGACTCTCAAGATTCCGGCGGGGCTTCGTTCGATCAGCATGCGAGCCGTGGTACGGTTCGTGCGATCGCACCAAGCCGGTTTCGAAATGGTTGGAATGGATCTCGACGACCGCTCGAAACTTCGCCGCCTGCTGGTCTCGCTCGGAGACAACCGCCCCGGACGCGGAGCCGTGCCCCCTACTTCCCAATAACTCCGCAAGCGATGCGGGCGCCGGAGTTTCCTGACGGATCGGTCTTGTAATCGTCGGCTTTTTCGTGGATCACGATTGCGCTGCCGCCCTCATGGAACAGTGAATTCGGCCCGTCACCCAGCGTCACCATCGTATCCAGCAATGTTGCCTTGGCCTTTCCATCCGCCTTTACTTCGATATTCAGGAGGTCACCCGCATGCGGCCCCTCGGGATTATCTTTGCCGTGCTTCTTCGAATCCGGATTCAAATGTCCGCCCGCTGATTTGAAATCCGGGCCTTCGCATTTTCCAACCGCATGAACGTGAATTCCGTGGGTCCCCGGCGGGAGCTGCGAAACGTTCACCTCAATCTTGACGCCCTTCTTTGCGGCCACAATATGGGCCGTTCCGATTTTTTGTCCTTGTGCGTTGACGATCTCCGCGTGAGCCGATTTTGGCGCGCCTTGGCCAAACGCGGCGGTGGCGCAAAGGAACGCGGGAAGGAGCAGGAGATTGCGAGAAAACATGTGGAATCGCCTCCAATGAGAAGTGGTTGGCTGGACCCGACGGCGGAAATCAGGATACACCTTTTGCCGGCCCGGCGTCTTGCGACCCAGGCCCCAGATCCCGTTCGGCGAGAGCCGTATCGACGGAGAAGAATCGGATTTATTGCTTATCTGTTTCTGGCAGCCTGGGCATCGGTCTGCTGGCTGCTTTCGCCGCCGGTCTTAGCCACTTCAGTCGGGGTAGGCATCCCAGCGTAGATCCCTTGCAGCCACGGCTCTAGAGTCTTGGCCGCTGCGGTGGCGCCACGCTCGGAAAAGTGACCGTCGCACAGCGAATACGAGAGGAAGTTGCCTCCCGACATGGCATCCATTTCCGGAAGCAAATCCTTCACCGGGACACCCCGCTCTTTGCCCCACTGCTCGATCACCGGCCCGAGCGGGTTGGTTCCAGTCTTGTGCACCCGCTGGAAATCGATGGCGTGAGGAATCAGGAAGACGCCCATCTTCGCGCCGTGCGCGTCGGCGGTAGCCTTGATGTCGTCGAGCGCTTTCTCCGTGCGCACGATATCCACGCTCTTGTAATCGTGGTAGCCGGAGTAGGGGCTGAGCCGCCACCAGTACAGTCTCGAATTCACGAACAGCCCGATGTGGTAAGAGGCGAGATACGCGCGTAGGAAAGCTTCCACGCGATCCCAGAACCCTTCTCCCGCATTGGCGTCGAAATGTCCGCTATAGAAAATGGAGAGATCGTCCGCGTAATAGGGGCGCCATTCATTTGGCCGGCCGTGCTCTCTCCAGTACTTGATATCCATATCGTGAAAATCATTGTCCGGGACGATGCCGACGAGCACGAAGTTGTGGTCGAACTTGGAAGCCAGCGCCTTATAGCTGAGCGCGTATTGCAACGGCCCGAAGCTGGAGCTCCCGAAATTCAGGTACTCGCGGTGCATGTCTCTCTCGAGCAGGTTGGTCAATCGCTGGGCATCGGGCTGGCCCACGCCCTCGACCATCGAATCTCCCAGCACAACCGTTCGAGGCGAACTAGAATGCAGGCTCCGCTCTATGTCGCGCGCCCCGTAGCTGTTCGTGCTGTAGGTCACGCTGTAACAACCCGATTTGTGAACGAAGTGCCCGTTCGGGCGATGCCACATTCCGAATACCGGGTTGCTGGCCACCCAAAAGTCGTTGTATTCCACATGGTAGCTCGGCTTGCTGCCCGGCCATTTCGTTACGTTGATGTAGATCACCGAGGCTAGCTCAGCCAGAACCGCGAAGATCAAAAAATTGATC
>DATIXL010000102.1:0-16444 GCA_035518615.1 Terriglobales bacterium
GTTCATGAAGATATTCAAAGGTTGTGGATTGGTATGCGCGCTTGCGTTTGCGCTCCCGTGTGCGGTTTCAGCACAAGGAATGTCGCAGGGAAGCATGGCGCATCCGAGGATATTGCAAATTACGCGGGAATACGTGAAGCCAGGAAAAGCGGGAGAACTGCATGACAAGGCGGAAAGCGCGTTTGTGCGGGCGATGGAACGCGCCAAATGGCCGACGCATTACCTGGGCATGACGTCGCTCTCGGGAAAGCAGCGCGCTCTATTTTTTACCTGGTATGACTCACTGGGAGCGTGGGAAAAGGACTCTGCCGCGACGGAGAAGAATGCGACGCTGTCAGCAGAGCTGGAGCGTGCAGGAGAGGCGGACGGCGAACTGCTCGACTCGATGGATCAGGGGGTGTTTCTCTTCAACGAGGAGCAAAGCTTGCGGCCGCTGGCGGATCTTTCGCACATGAAGTTCATGGAGATTCTACTGTTTCATGTGCGGCCAGGACACGACAAGGAGTGGGGCGAGATCGTGAAACTGGTGAAAGCGGCGTATGAAAAGTCCGATCCAACGGCGCATTGGGGAGAATACGACCTGATGTACGGCGGGGAGAGCGACACGCACATCGTGCTCACTGCGCATCCTAATCTGGCGGAAGTGGACGAAGGAATGAAGAAGGAGAAGGATTTCGTGGCGGCGATGGGCGAAGAGGGAATGAAGAAGCTCGATGAGCTTTCTGCGTCCGCGATTGATACATCGCAGTCACAACTCTTTGCGTTTGATCCGCACATGAGCTACGTGTCCGAGGACTGGATCAAGGCCGATCCGGAATTCTGGAAGCCGAAGGAGATGATGCAAACTCCGAAGGCAGGAAAGGAAATGAAGAAAAAGAATCCGTAAGCAGGAAATCAGCAAGGGAGAAGCAGTTTTCGAGCGGCTTCAGGATGACTGAGGCCGCTCTTTTTTTGAATGCAAGTTCTGGAAGCGGCTAGCGGAGGGAGGCGAGATCGTAGGGAGCGACGACCTGCTGGCCGTCGGGAGTGTCCACGACAACGGCGACATCGGAGAGGTTCTGGATTTTGGTGGCGTCGAAGGTCATGACGATGGTGGCGCCGGTCATCACGGAGCTGCCCGGATCGGAGGGGGCATAGTTGGCGTGGCCGTGGAGATCAAGCGGCTCGATTTCCGTATCGCCATCGAAGAGGCGGTAAGAAAAATCCTGCCAGAAATCGGGAGAGCGGAGGATGTAGCCGTTGGTGCCGGAGGAACGGTCGGCGGCCTGCTGCTCGATCGCATAGCCGTAGGTCGGAGTGAAATCCACGGTGACGGTGACGCGAAGAGTGTCGCCGAGCTTTCGATAGTCCCGTGTGGCATCCTGGGCACTGTAACCCATGGTGCGCTGGCGGGAGAGTTCGACGGCTTCCGCATAAGGAGTGAAGAGCTCGACGGCGGAGATCCAAGGGCCAGTTTCGGGAGCGGGGAGATGCTGGCGGTATTTATCGAGGAATCGCTGAGTGCTTGCGTCATTTCGCTGGCCGAGGAAATAGGCTTCACGGATGGCTTCATCGGAAAGGGGCATGTCGAGGGCGAAGGTTGAGGAGGCAAGAAGCAACACGGCGACTGTGAAAGAAGCGAGCGAACGGGCAGAGACGCGCGGCATGATGAACACCTTTGTTGTTTTAGACGGGTTCCGGGGAAAGAGGGTTTCAGGAAGTCCAAAGTGAAAAAAAAACAAAGGATGAGACGTCTCGTGAAACAGCGAATATAATCCGGCTGGAGCGTGAGAGAGCACAGGGAGGTTGTCGGATGTCGCGGAAAATTACGCGCAGGAGATTGCTGCACACGGGTCTGGCGGCGATTCCGGCAGCAGGAGTATGGTGTTCGACGATGAAATTCGCCTGGGGCGCACTTCCTTTCAAGCTGGGGATTATTACGGATGAGATCACGGAGAATTTCGGGCAGGCGCTCGATTTTATTTCCAGCTATTCGCTCGGATATTGCGAACTGAGAGAGCTTTGGGGCAAGAACGTGATGAATCTTTCGAAGGAGGAGCTGGGACGCGCGAAGGACCTGATTGAAAAACATCATTTGCGGGTGAGCGATATCGGATCGCCGATCATGAAGTATAACCTGCCGGAAATGCCTGCAGTGAATGAAAAGCGGGACACGTTTCGCGCGGACTTCACGGAGCAGGATACGGAGCGGTTGCTGGACGAATCGTTTGAATTGGCGCGATTTTTTGGGACGAAGAAGGTGCGGATCTTCAGCTACTGGCGAGTGGCAGAGCCGGAGAAGGCGTATCCATATGTGCGGGAGCGGCTGGCGAAGGCGGCGGAAAGAGCGGGGAAGGCGGACATGCTGCTGGTGCTGGAGAACGAGCATGAGTGTAACGTTGGCACGGGGAAGGAGCTAGGGCGCGTGCTGAAGGATATCAACTCGCAGCACTTGAGAGGGAATTGGGACGCGGGGAATGCGGCGATGCTGGATGAGGTGCCTTATCCCGATGGCTATGGATACGTGCGGGGATGGATCGCGCACACACACGTGAAGGACGCGAAGAAAGATCCGAAGACAGGAAAGCTCGAGTGGGCGCCGGTGGGAGCGGGATTTATTGATTGGACGGGACAACTGAAAGCGCTGCTGGCGGACGGTTACGACGGAACGATGTCACTTGAAACACATTACCGGCGGGCAGATGGGAATAAGGTGGAAAGCACGCGGGAATCGCTGGAGGGGCTGCTAAAGATCATGAAGGAAGTGTGATTGCGGGAGGCGGGGAGCGAGAGATGACGAGCGAGATGAAGCGAAGAGGATTTCTGAAGGCGGCGGGCGCGGCGATCGTGGCCGGGACGGAGCTTGCCCGCGCCGCGGGAGGCGCGGACTTCAGCTCGGAGAATGAAGCGGCGAGCGCGAATGCACCGAGATTGTTTGCAGGATGCTGCGCGTATTCCTACCGCAAGTACCTTGGCGGCGGTTCGATGACGATGGAGGATTTTATTCGGAAAGGCGTCGAACTGGAAGTGAATGGCGTGGACATGACGGGGTACTGGTTCAAGTCCATGGAGCCGGCGTATCTGGCTTCGTTGAGGCATCTGGCGTTCAAGAACGGCATCGGATTTTCGGGAGCGGCGACAGGAGCGAGCGCGGTGCAGGCCGATGCGGGAAAGCGCGCCGAGGTGCTGGAAGAGATCAAGAAATGGGTGGATGCGACGGAACTGCTTGGAGCGCCGCATTTGCGCGTGTTTGCGGGGAAATTGCCGGAAGGCGCGACCACGAGCCAGGGAATTGACTGGACGGTTGAGGTGCTGAAACCGGCGAGCGAATACGCGGGGGAGAAGGGGATCACGCTGGGAATTGAGGATCACGACGGAATCACGCAGACGGCCGAGACATGCCTGGAGATTCTGCGGCGGATTGATTCGCCGTTCGTGGGGATCAATCTGGATATCACGCACTTTTTGCCGACCACGACGGCTTACGCGCAAATCGAGGCGACGATTCCGTATGCGACACACACGCACATCCGGGAAATGTTCGACGACGGGCAACCGATCGATCTTGACCGGGTGTGGCAGCTCTTTGCAAAAGGTGGCTACAAAGGCTACATGTCTGCGGAATACGAAGGCAAAGAGGAACCCGCGGCGGGAGTGCCCAAGCTGATCGAGAAGATCAGGACGCTTTGCCGAAAATATTCTTCCGTTTGAAAAAGGAGCCAATGCCATGTTGAATCGCCGGACGTTTATCCAGAGTGTTTCCGGAGGAGCGGCAGCGGTCGCCGGGGCATCGTTGTTGAAAGCTGACCGGGTTCTAGGAGCGAACGACCGGGTGCGCTTTGGGATTATCGGACCGGGCGGACGAGGGCAGGCGATTTTCCACGCGGCTTTGCGAGCGCCGAATACCGAGGCAGTGGCGGCAGCGGATGTGTACACACGGCGGCTGGAGGAAGCGAAGCATATCGCTCCGAACATCCAGACCTACCCGGACTTTCGGCGGTTGCTGGACGACAAGAGCATTGACGCCGTGCTGATCGCGACTCCGCAACATCAACATGCGCTGAATTTCGTTCCGGCGATCCAGGCGGGGAAGGACGTCTATCAGGAAAAGACGATGGCGTTCAATCCGGATCATGCGCGGAGGATGAAGAGCGCGTTCACGGGTTCGAACCGTATTGTGCAGGTTGGGATTCAATCGGTGAGCGGGCCCGCCTTTGCACGCGCGAAGGAATTTGCGACGACCGAACAGGTGGGAAGGGTGACGGCGATCCACACGCATCACTATCGCAATGCGCCTTATGGGGGGTGGCGAAGGGAAATTCCGGCCGATTGCAACGTGGAGCACGTGGAGTGGAAAGAGTTCGAGGGTGAGGCGGCGCCGCACGACTTCGATCCCGAACGGTATATGAACTGGAGATTCTTTTGGGATTATTCGGGGGGAAACGTCTTTGAAAACATGGTCCACCAGGTGGGGTTCTGGTACAAAGTGCTGGATTTGAAGATTCCGCGGAGCGTGACGATGGCGGGATACAACTATTTTTCTCCAGACATGCAGGTGCCGGACACGATGGACGTGGCGATGGATCTACCGGAGAACCTGCTCTTCACGTGGAATTCAGGATTTGGAAACAATTATTACGGAGAAGACGGGAACGACTTGTTGCTGGGGAACAAGGGAACGATTCTGCGCGTGAATGACAGCGTGAGCTACCTGCCGCAAGGTCATCATGGAGCGATGCCGGAGACACCGAAGAGCGCCGGAGCAAAACCTGACATTGTGGGCGGATCCGATGAGACCGACGAGCACATGAGGAATTTTTTCGAATGCGTGCGGAGCCGGAAGGAGCCGAATTGCCCGTTTGAATTGGGATATCGGTCAGCAATTGCGTGCCAGATGGCGCTAGCGTCGCTGCACAAAGGTGCGACGGTGCGATGGGATGCGGAGCGCGAGGAAATCGTTTGAAGGCATGAGGGGACGGGAGAAGAATCAGATGCGGCGGTTAACGTTGGGGAAGTCGAGCCAGACTTTGACGCCGCAGAAATGAGAGCCCTCGGTGCAGATAGGCGTGGTGACGCCGGCACGGAGGTGACACGGCGGGCCGATGTAGCGCGAGAGTTCGGGATGAACTTCGCGGAGCTGAGCGACCTCGTCCGTTGAGGATTGGTAGATTTCTTCTTGAGCGTTGAAGCAGGTACGCATAGTCCATTTGTGAAGCAGGTGAAGAAGTGAACCGGTCTCGACGAGGCGAATGGCTTTGGCGTTGGGGAGAAGATAGAGGGCGATTTCCGGAGGGACGCCGCGATCGAGAAGCTGATTTTTCGCGGACCAGGCTTCGTGCATCGCGCGATCGTAGACTTCACGGGCGCGAGCATTATTGTTCAGGAGCATGGGAGTGATGTAGTCCGGCTCTCGCGTGTCGGCGAAGGTGAGCAGGGGACGCGAGCCGGGGACCATGCGATGTCGCTGATCCTGGCTGTCGGCGGTGTGGCTGATCTTTTTGGCAAAGGTGTAATTCGCGTGCTGGAGAGCGCGCATCATCGGCGCATGAACGCCAACATCCAGAGTCTCCAACCGATAGGAATTTCGCGCTGGATTCAAGAGCAGATCGAGGGCTTCGGAATCGGTGCATTGCGACTCGGTGCGTCCGAGGACGGCACGATAAGCTTCGGCGACGACGCGAAGGGCATTGGGGGAGTAGTCCACAAGGCGAGAAGTGCGGCCGTCGAGCTTGGCGTCGAATTCGCGAGCGAACGCTGTACCGTCCGAGAAAGGAGCGGGCACAAATTTCCACTCCGGAAGATCTTCGAGAGCCTCAGTGGCGAAGCGGCCGAAGAACTGTGGGTCAACCTGATTGACGAGCGCGACCATCTGGCCGATGACTTCGCGGGCTTCGCTGGGTGCATCGGAAGCGGCGCACATGCGCCAGAGACGATGTAGAACGATGCCGGAAACAGTGTGAACCATGGCTGTGAAGGCAGCGACGGGTAGAACGTAGCGGGCAATCTCGATCGCACGCTTATCGGCGGCACGCTCGATTCTCTGGAGACGCCTGGGATGGGACATCGGACCGATGTGCCAGATGTCCTGAAGAATGGAGCGCGTGTCGGGGAGGAGCAGCGAGGAAAGCTCTCGATAGTAGGACCAGGCGCGGGCAATGGAGTGCTCGTAGATGGAGCGGCTGGACGCGTCGAAAAAGAGCGAGAGTGGAGGGACATAAGCCTGGACGCGGTCCATACGGACATAGCGCTGGCTTTGTTGCTCGGAGTTGTAGAAGGGATGCGCGTGGAGGAAGGACCAGACGAATTGGCGGCTGACATTCTCGAGACCGAATTCGAAATGGGCGTGCTGGAAGACGGTGTGGTGGCCGCTGTAAAACGTGGCGGCGCCGATGTTGAGCCGTTGTTTGTCCGTGATTTCGGCAGGAGTGATGAGAGTGGGGGAATAGCAGGTGCGCGCCGCGGCAATGGCGGAATCAAAAGGATGAGCGAAGGAGTTGCGGAGCGTGACGCGAGGAGGAGCGGTCTCCACAAGATCGCGAGGCCTTGCGCCATCGAACATGCGAGATTGGGTGGCCACTTCGGGAGACTATTCTACAGGAATGCGCGGGAGCGAACACATTTCTCCGCGGGAGCCATGTAACGTTACGGAGGAAAAAGAAAGCTATTCGAGTGAGCGGGCCGACGCAAACTACTTCTTGGTCTGGGCAGCCTGTGCTTTGGCGTACTTTTTCTGGAAGCGCTCGACGCGGCCTGCAGTGTCCACCAGCTTCTGCTTGCCGGTAAAGAATGGATGGCAACTCGAGCAGATCTCGACACGCAGCATGTCGCCTTTGATGGTCGAGCGAGTCTGAAAAGTGCTGCCGCAGGCACAGTGAACTGTTACGGGATGATAATCGGGGTGAATACCGGGCTTCATGATTCTCCATTTCGCCGCGACCGGTCTGCGCGGCTAAACCCCTGGAGGGCTACAGCCACGTCGCTAGGTCACTAGACAAACCAATATTATACGCGAGTTCGTGAAATTGACAAAACGAGTGGGCCAAAAACCGGTCGGAGCAAGAACCTAGGGAGTAGGAATTGTCGCGGAGACTTGGTTCGAATAGACGCTCTGCACCCCGGAAGAATCCATAGATGTAACAACATAATAGTAGGTGGCGCCAGCGGTGACAGACGAATCCGTGTATCCAAGGGAGGTCACAGCTGAAGAATTGACCTGGCTGTAGGGCCCGCCGGAAGTGCCCCCGCGGAAGACGTAATACCCCACAACCGAACTCGTGCTCGCGCCCCATGAGAGAGCAACGGAGTGCGAATTTGAGGAAGCGGCCTGACCAGTGCCCGACAAAGACATCTTTAGTGCGGCTGACAGGCCGCTTCCGGTAACGCTGAGGGATCCCGTGACGGCGCCTGCTGAAGCAGGATCAAACGATACCTGAAATGAAGTCTGTTGCTGCGGCGAGAGAGCCAAACCGGAAGCAAGATTAGAAACTCCAAATCCAGAACCAGTGACCGTCACATTGTTTAACGTGATGGAAACGTTCCCCGTATTCTTGAGAGTCGCAGACTGAGAACTTTTCGTGGAAACGGTGACGGTTCCGAAGTTGACCGATGTCGGGCTGAACTGTAGCTGAGTCGTGGAGGCTTGCCCGGTACCCTGGAGTGGAACGGAAGCAGGCGAATTCGGGTCATTGCTTGTAATCGTCAGCGTACCCGTGGCCGCGGCTGCGGAAGCTGGGGCGAATGCAACCGTAACATTCTGACTGGCACCCACCGCCAGGGAAAGGGGGAGGGTTGGCGGGGTCACGCTGAATCCCGTTCCCGAAGCTTGAATGCTCTGGATGGTGAGCGAGGCGGAGCCTGTATTCGAGAGCTGCAAAGTTTGGGTGTTTTTCTGGCCGACAACTACCGTGCTGAAGTTAACGCTGGAAGGCACGATGGAGAGTTGGGGTGTCGAAGTGCTTCCCCCGCCGTTGTTGCTGTTCGTAGAACTTCCATTGACGACGCCAGAGCATCCGGAACCAAACACAACAAGGCACGCCACGAGCACCAAGCCGAGCAACGGTGCGAATGGTCTTGTTAAAATCCCCGACTTCTCGCGTGCACTGGCAGAGAGAGCTTCCATGCGAACCACGATAATCGGGGTCAAAGACTCAATCAATTAGGCTGACGGACAGGTTTGGGACAGTGTGTTTACCTGTACCAGGGAACCAGAAAAAGGGGCGCGACCAAGGTATCCTGGATGAAACGCTGCGATTCAGACAGGGGGCTCAAAAAACAGGCATTAAGAAGCAAAGCAACAGCCGACCCGAAAGCTAGATTCCCCCATTTTGCGGGTCCAAACAGGCTTGAGATTGACGCGGACGGGAGGAAGGATGGGGACATGGAGAACGGCGAAAACACTGTCCGGGAGATCCCCCGGGCTTTCCAGCTCCAGGGCTACTCCGCCAAATCCCAGATCGAGAACGCGAGCGCGACGGTTTCCCGTGTCACCGAGGACGGCATAAGCATTCGTGCCTGTCATAGACACTCGTTCGGCCTTTCTTTGAACAGGATAGGAGCGCTGAGAATCTGGAGTAGCCGGGGCGGAGGAGAGCACAGTTGCGGCGGAGGAAGCGGCAGCCTCAAACGATATTGCGGACGGTTCCTGAGGGCGTTTTGACTCAATGGGAATGGGTTTCTGAACCGGGGCAGAGTCAGGAGCGGAGGAAGCGGCCTTCTGAGGAACCGGGGGGATGCTGGAGGTCTGTTGGCCTGCAATGACAGGTGGTTGGGCGTGATTGCCGTGCTTCAAGTGATACAGCCGCTCATCAGCGACGCGGATCAAATCGTCCGCCAGATCACCGTCCTGCGGGAACGTGGCTACGCCATGGTCCATGCTTACACTGATGGTGAGCTGCAGGGGCTGCAGTGATTCCAAGAACACCACTCCGACGCGCCGGCTGAGAGCAACGGCCTGGGCTGAGTCCGTTTGAGGAAGAAGCAATGCGAATTCGTCCCCGCCGATGCGAAATGCGGAGTCAGAAGTGCGAAGCGTCTTCCGCAAAGTGGCCGCAGCGACGCGGAGAACGTCGTCGCCGCGAGGATGACCATGCTTGTCATTGACCTCCTTGAAGCGATGCATATCCAGTATGACTAGGGCGAGCGGGTGGCCGTAGCGGCGCGCGCGGTTCAACTCCTTTTCAAAGTTTTCGCCGAATAGACGGCGGTTGTACAAGCCAGTCAGTGGATCCGTGACCGCATTCAATTGCAGCTTTTTGAATTCGTCATATTCGATGAGAACGGGAACGCGAAACAGTCCCGCGCTCGAGAGCGCATCCATCAATGCTGTTTTGAGCGAAACAGGACGGCCAAGATGCTCGGAAAACTCGCGCCTCCGGGCAAGCATATCGTCCCAGAGCTGGAGGCACTGGCCTTCGCGCAGATCGAGACGGGTGATTGCGCGGAAGTAGCGCTGTAGAAACTGGCCGCGCGCAGGAAGATCCAGTGTCTCGAGCGTATCGGCCAACAGCTCGAGGTAGGAATCCTCGATGGATATCCGCGGGGGCGCAGCAGCGCCGGGGCTGGGCATAATCGGATTACACCTGACCTCTGCCTATCCCCGCGGGGTTTGGGGAAAGCTCATTGCGCTTTCATAAAAACAGGAGCAATCACGGAACCAACCGAAGATTTAAGTCCGCGAGTGCTCTCGGATCTAGGTCTCGGACCGTGACGCGCCGCCAGACCTAAACTTGCACAAAAAGTTTTCAAAAGTCATGGCAACGCGGCGCGGGGAACTGCCAAGCATCGCTCCCGAAATGGCTCGATTATGCCCGGAGGGACGCGACACAGACAAGAGAATTACTCAAGCGCCCGAAGAAACTCAACACCTAAAAGCCGTAGATCGCCAACATTCTCCGCGCGAAGGACTCTTGCGGAAATGGGAGGGGTCTCGCTGGGAACGAGGCCGGAAGAGGTCGGAGAGGGAGTGGGAATGGTCAACTGCACGATCTGGTCGCGCCGCATGACGTGCATAGAAGCGATGCAAGCACCGGTCGCGCTAATGTTCAGAGTCTTCGTCAATTCGATGAATTCCATCCCGGAGGTGTCCGAGCCGCGCATGAAAACGGGAATTTGCAGTTTAATCCTGGGCGAGCGCCGTTGCTGGGAGGACTCCATAGGGCGTCTTTTCTTCTCAACTTGAGTGGACACAATTACCCCGTGTGGTACCCGCGAACTAGTACGAGATAGAGCACCTTGGATGCCAGATAATCTAAGGACTGAAACCACTAACCAGTGTATTTTGTGCTTATTAAAAGGTATCAATAGGGTCAGATGAGCGAGACGCAAAAGGAATGTGAATGGAATTCCCGATGCCTTCCCGAATTGTGCAAATGGAACGCTTTTACCATTGACAGGACGTTGGGCCTTTGGGAGGATGGCGATTCAATGGGAAAATTTTTGCCATTATTCCGGAGGGGCTGAAAAGCCATGGGAAGTAGTATTGCGCGCCCCAGTCCTTCAGAGGATCAAGCTCCGGAAACCTTGCCGTATAAGCAAGTAGTAAGTCTTTTAGATTCAGTCGAAAAGCCCCTGATCGTAGCGGAAAAGACCGGTCGAATCCTGCTTGCGAACCTCCTGGCACGACAATACCTCGAGCCAATCAGGAGTGGTCACTCTGAAGAGATCAATTTGTTCGAGGATGTACTGAAAGTCCAGCGAACTTCTATCTACGCGCAGATAAAGGGTGAATCAGAACAACATCGCATCGAGGTAGCCCTTGGCGAGGCAAAGCTACAGGTCAGTTTGCAGTGGCTTTCTGGGCCAGAATGGCTGGTGGTGCAATTCCACTCCGTTGCAGAAGCTCAGGCGAACCATGATCCGGCGACCCAATTGACGGTCCAGGAGTTGTTGCAAGAGCGCGAGATCACTTACCGGAATTTACTGGCCGCTTATCTGAAATTACAGGAAGTGAACCGGCAAAAGACGGTGTTTTTGGCATCCGCGGCGCACGAATTAAAGACTCCGCTCGCTGTGATCAAAGGATACTACGACTTGATGCTAGCGGGGTCGCTCGGAAAGCTGAGCGATAAGCAGCGGGAAATTCTTGAAGAATCCAAAGAGAGTTGTGAGCGACTGGTGCGCTTGGTGTCAATGTTTCTGAATTATTCGGCGCTGGAAAGCGGAAAGCTGGTGCTGCAACTTAGAGAAAATGATTTAAGAGATTGCCTTGATGAAGTTGGAAAACGATGGTCCGAGGCGTTTCAAAGGAAGGGCGTGAAGTTGGAAGTGCAGCTTGATCCTTCGATTCCTACATTCCGGTTCGACTACCAGAAGGTGCAGCAGGCAGCGGCAAATTTGCTGGACAATGCGCTGAAGCATACACCCAGCGGAGGCGGCGTTGTATTTCAAGCGAGGCCGCATTTCTGGGAGAGACGCGTGGCAGAAGTCGCTCCCACTCAGGAACGAAGAAGGTTCCGGCTGCCACGGCCGAACAGCGTGGAAGTGAGCGTGAGCGATTCGGGTCCTGGAATTGCGCCGGAACATCACCAGGAGATCTTCGAAGATTTTGTCCGGGTGGATCGAAATACGTCCGGGATGGGCCTTGGATTGGCGATTACGAAGCGGTTGATCCAGGCACATCGCGGGAAGATCTGGGTAGAGAGCGAATCAAAGAGGGGAAGTACATTTGCGTTTCTGCTCCCCATGGAACAGGGCTGAGAAGCGAACATCACGAGCAAGAGAGGGGTGAGATTCATGGCTGAGCGCGAAAAGATACTGGTGGTTGATGATGAACCGAGCATCCGTAAATACCTGCAGACGTTGCTTGAGGTGGATGGATTTGAAGTGGAGACTGTGAGCTCGGGTAAAGAGGCGATTGCAAAGATAAACGAGGGCGAGCGGCCCGATTTCATCATTCTGGATGTATTGATGTCGGAGATGAGCGGGCTCGAAACGCTCAAGGAACTTCTACAAATTGACCGGAGCTTGAACGTCATCATGCTCTCGTGCTCGAACGAGGTTGGAACGGTGGTGGAGGCGATCCGGCTGGGCGCGCACGACTACCTAACGAAGCCATTCGAAAAGTCGGAGCTCGATGCGGCGATGTTGAAGTCGCGCCAGAAGAAACAACTGGCGACAGAAAATCAAGCCCTGCGAGATTATTGCGACCAAGTAACGGAAGACTTGAGCTTTCTCGCGGCCAGCCCGCAGATGGTGAGGATTCGCCAGCAAATTTTGCAGATTGCGCCAGTGGATGTACCGATTTTTATCAGCGGAGAAAGCGGGGTGGGGAAGGAAGTGGTCGCGCGGATGATCCACCTGCGATCGAAACGGCGAACCCAACCATTCGTGAAGGTTAATTGCGCGGCGCTTCCAGGTGAACTTCTGGAATCGGAATTGTTCGGTTTCGAGCAGGGGGCTTTTACCGGGGCAGTGCGGGCAAAGCCTGGAAAATTTGAAATGGCGAACAAGGGCACGATTTTCCTCGACGAAATTGCGGAGATGAGCACGCATCTTCAGGCGAAATTGCTGCATGTGTTGCAAGATCACCAGTATTCACGGCTTGGTGGCAGGCATTTGATCGAAACGGACGTGCGAGTGCTGGCCGCGACAAACGTGGACGTGCATGAAGCCATGAAGACCGGGAAATTCCGCGAGGATCTCTATTACCGGCTGAATGTGTTATCGATTATTGTGCCGCCGCTGCGCGAACGGACCACGGAGATTCCCTTGCTTTTCCGGCATTTTCTGGATAAATACAGCGAGAAATTCGGGAAGCCTGCGGTTGAACCGTCGAAGTATTTGCTGGATGCGGCGGTGAACTACCCATGGCCAGGGAACTTGCGGGAGCTCGAGAATTTCGTGAAGCGGTACGTGATCCTCGAGGACGATGAAGGGAGCTTGAGAGAGCTGGTGGAGATGTCTTCCACGCGGCAGCGGCTTGTGCCCCGAGAGGAACCAACTCCTCCGAGGGAGCAAGGTCTTAAAGCCCTCGTCCGAGGATTGAAAGACGAAGCGGAGATGGAGGCCATCGCCGACGCATTGGAAAAAACCCGGTGGTGCCGGAAGGACGCCGCGAAGATGCTCGGAATCAGCTACAAAGCACTTCTTTATAAGATGCGGCAGTTCAACCTGGATTCTCCGAGAAGCAGGAGGTCGAGTGCGGCAACACAACCGCCCGCCGAGGCAACGACGGTACCGGCTGGAAAGAACGACTAATAGCACGGGCATCCCATATTTTCGGCCCGGAGCTTCTGGCCAAATAATTTGCTTTTGCCCGGATGCAACTCAGGGTATCTTCTACGGCGCGGAGAGCGATATCCCGGGTCAACCTGAAAGGGAAGTAGCTTTTAGGCCTCGCAAGCTACGCTGGGGAAGTCTGGCTAAATGAGTGGTCGCGGGGCGCTTGGACTCGAGCAGGCCTGTAGGAAAGCAAGACAAAGCGAGGGAGGGACGCGGATCAGAGAATCCGCGCAAGGGTGTGGGCGGAGGATGGGACTGATGAGCGAGAGGCGCGGCACGCGACGTTATGATTTGACCCTACCCATTGTAGTAAGAATGCCTGCCGAGCGGGTATTGGCCACGCAGAACGGAAAGACCCGCGACATTTCGACTCGTGGACTTTATTTTGTGATTGACCAAAGTCTCGAAGCAGGATCCCAGCTGGATATTACACTGACGCTACCCGCCGAAATTACGAACGGGACCGAAGTATTTGTGAGGGCCGCCGGCAAGGTGGTTCGCGTCGAGCCCAAGATGGAGGACGGTACGAGCAGACTGGGCGTTGCCGCAGTGATTGAGCGATACGACATCATTCGGGGAGAGAGCCCGAGCGCCTAGAGCCCACAGATCTCAAGGCTTGGTGATTTCGCCCTCTGAAGCCGTTCAATTCAGATATAAGAGAAAAAAACCTCCTTTGAGCTGGGCATAACATTTCACTTTTTCATCCGCGAAGACAGGAAATTCCCGCACTCCATACTAGTACTGGAATTGTCTGCGATCCAATATATCCTTATTTTGCAGTAGGTTAGGTTGAAACGATCCCTCATAGCTCAATAGCAAAGCGAGGGGCAGCTTGGCCAACTGTGTGCTTCACCTCATTGAAACCAAAGGGGTGCGGACACCGGATGATTCCATCGCGTGGCACAAAGAAGGGGAAAGCAGAGACGCTGGCTCCGTTACCCCCTGACCACATCCTGTTTGGGACTTCTCCCACCATGGCGGATATTCGCCATCGAGTCGAAAAAATCTGCCGAATGAATGTGCCCGTTCTGATTTGCGGACCGGGTGGCTCGGGAAAAGAAGCTCTGGCACGATGGATTCACGCGCATTCTCCTTTTTTTGAGGGTGAGTTTGTAAAGGTCAACTGCGCGGCAATTCCCAATACGCTACTGGAGAGCGAACTTTTCGGATACGAGAGGGGGGCGTTTACAGGGGCGCAGAACGCGAAGCCAGGTCGCGTGGAATTGGCGCACCGCGGCACTTTGTTCCTCGACGAAATCTCGGATCTCGATCCGGCATTGCAGAGTAAACTGCTCCACTTCTTGCAGGACGGATGCTTTTCGCGCATCGGGGATCAGACAGAGCGAGCGGTCGATACACGGCTGATCTGCGCGACCAATCGCGACTTGGAAACGGATATCCAAGCGGGACGGTTTCGCGCTGACCTCTACTATAGAATTAATGTCGTGAGGCTTTGTCTCCCCAAGCTAGGCGACCGGCGCATGGATATACCGGAGATTGCCGAGTATCTTCGTCAGCGCTACGACGCGCAGTTCGAGAAACAGTCGGAACCAATGGGTGCCGAACTGTTCGGTTATCTTCAACAGCTCGATTGGCCCGGGAATCTGCGAGAGCTCTCGAATGGGATCGCGCGGTACGTGCTTATCGGGCCGGAGGCCTTAACCGCGCCGTCATTGCCAAAACGGCGAAGCGCAAGTCACTCAGTGGCCGACGGAAATGACGGAATGCAACTGAAGCGAATCGCCAAAGATGCAATTCGAGAAATGGAACGCAATGTCATTCTTGAAGAGCTTCGAGCAAATCAGTGGAATCGGCGTAAGACCGCACAGGCGCTGAAGATCAGCTATCGCGCACTCATCTACAAGATCCGGGACGCGGGAATTGGTTCTCGACGGGCGCAAATCCTGCAATCGCGAAGAACCGCTGCAGCGCAACAGCCCGGTTCCGATTAGCGTATCCCCTTCTTTCGTTCGTATAACTTGTACAAAAGAGCCCCGAAGCAAATGCACGCGCTTCCGCGCACGAATTCGCGCGATCCAATGATCTCACAGATAACTCATCCTAGACTGTCCTAGGTCTAGTAGACGAGAACGGGTTAGCGTCCAGTTCATGCGGACAGGCAGAGTGCTGTCCCTTAATTGGACGCCTCACCAGTATTTTTCAAACTGCGGGCGACTTACGCTTCCCTCGGAAAGTCGGGGGAGGCCAAGTCAGATGGGCACGCGGTGTTCTGAAGCGCAGAAGTCGAGAAGCACGCGGTTCGTCAAAAACTCAAACTCAGGGATCTGGACAGCCTTGTTCGTTGTTGCCGCCACACTCTCGCTTGGCGCACTGAGCGGCTGTTCGGGTGTGGTGAACGCAAATTCGACAAACGGAGGCGGAGGAGGAACCTCACCATCTGCCTTCACGGTCAGTCCTTCGAGCCTGAGCTTTGGCAGCGTTGCTCTGGGAAGTAAGACTTCCCAGAACGCGACCTTAACGAACACGGGGAACGCGAGCGTCACGATTTCCCAGGTTAGCCTCTCCAACAATGAGTTCACAACGTCCAACCTTGCCATGCCAACGACTTTGGGCGCGGGGCAGAGTGCGAACTTCTTGGTTTGGCTGAACGGTAATACTGCCGGTGCTGCGAGTGGAAGCATGACGCTGACGAGTTCGGACGGCGTAACATCAGCCCCGGTGGCTTTGAGCGGTACGGTGATGGCGGCCACGCCTCAACTGAGCGTCAGCCCGACTTCCGTCAATTTCGGAACGGTAACAGTGGGATCAAAGGGCTCGCAAAACGTCACGTTGAGCAATCAGGGATCTGCTGACCTGACTATTTCTCTCATTTCAGTGAATGCCACAGCGGTTGGGGCTACTGGCATGACGACGCCTGCGACAATTAAGGCAGGCCAATCGGCTACGCTGACTTTGAGCTACTCTCCGACTGTCGCTGCTTCCATGACGGGAAACGTTACGATCACCAGCAATGATCCGCATACACCCAGTTTTGCAGTTGCTGTTTCGGGTACCAGCACAGCAACCGCAGTGGCACCGACGATCACCACGGCACCTGCGAATCGAACGGTGACAGCGGGGCAGACAGCGACATTTGCGGTAGTGGCAGCGGGGACGGCACCGCTGAGCTACCAGTGGCAGAAGAGCGGGGCAAACATTGCCGGGGCGACAGGAGCGAGCTACACGACACCGGCGACGACGACGGCGGATAGCGGATCGACGTACCGGGTGGTGGTGAGCAACAGTG
>DATIXL010000103.1:0-60930 GCA_035518615.1 Terriglobales bacterium
AAAGACCACGCATCACGGCGCGGATTGATCATGATGGTCAACAAACGGCGGCGATTGCTGGACTATCTCAACCGCCGGGACCCGGATCGGTATCGCGAGATTGTGGAACGCCTCAGCCTGCGCAAGTAGCCGTTTGAAAGAGCGGCACCCGCAAAGACTGCACAAAGCAGCAGACTTCCAAGCGAAAATGTTTGGGTGTGGGCGTGTGGCCGGTATACGGCTGCAGAATCTCGTGGTGTGACCCGGAACGGCGAACGCCGGCTTCAAAATTCCCGCTTCTCTTCCTGCAACTCAAACGCAGAGTGGACTCTGCAGAAGCGTTCCGCGCAGCGCGGAGCGAGAGGAAAGAAACATGGCTGAAAATACGCATATTCCCGCGCCTTATCAAGTAACAGTTGAGGTGGGCGGGAGGACACTGACGCTCGAAACCGGAAAGATCGCCAAGCAGGCGAATGGCGCGATTGTGGCGAGGTACGGAGACACGGTGGTTTTGAATACGGCTTGCATGGCGCCGAAGCCGAATGAGAAGGACTTTTTGCCGTTAACGGTGGACTACCGCGAGTACACGTATTCCGCGGGGAAAATTCCCGGAGGGTTTTTCAAGAGAGAAGGGCGGCCGACGGAACGCGAAATCCTGGTGTCGCGGCTAATTGACCGGCCGATGCGGCCATTGTTCCCCGAATCATGGCGGAATGAGACGCAAGTGAACGCGATGGTGCTCTCCGCGGACAGCGAGAACGATCCGGATGTGATCGCGGTAACGGGCGCGGCGGCTGCGGCGTATTGCTCGGACCTGCCATTCGCGACGCCGATTGCGGCGGTGCGCGTGGGGCTACTGAACGGGCAACTGGTTGCGAATCCCACGGTTGCGGAACAGAAAACCAGCCTCCTGAACATCGTGATTGCAGGGTCGGAAGACGCCATTGTGATGGTGGAATCGGGCGCGCTGGAAGTGTCGGAGGATACGGTCGTGGAAGCGCTGGAATTCGGGCATGCGCAGATCAAAAAGATCGTTGGCGCTATCCAGGAACTGCATGCGCAATTGAAGCCGGTGAAGGTGACCGTTGAGCCATTTCCGTTCGACCAGACGATTTACGATTCGCTGAAGAAAACGATCGGCGCGGAACTGAAGGACGCTCTGAACACGGAAAAGTACCCCAAGAAGGAAAGCTATCACCGGGTGGATGAGCTGAAAGACAAGATCATCAAGGCAATTCCCGAAGAGGATGAAGAGAAGCAGAAGCTGACAAAACGCGCGTTCGACCGGCTGAAAGAAGATATCTTCCGGGACGAGATTCTGAACGCGCGGCGCAGGCCGGACGGGCGCAAATTCGACCAGATTCGCAAGATCACTTGCGAAGCCGGATTGCTGCCCAGAGTGCACGGCTCGGCGCTGTTCACGCGCGGCGAAACGCAGGCTTTGGCGACGCTGACGCTGGGGACGAAGGAAGACATGCAGCGGCTGGACCTGCTCTTTGAGCAGGACACGTTCAAGCGCTTCATGCTGCATTACAACTTTCCGCCGTTCAGCGTGGGCGAAGTGAAGCCGGTGCGCGGACCGGGACGCCGCGAGATCGGGCATGGAGCACTGGCGGAACGCGCACTGGTGAACCTGCTGCCCGCGGAGACGGAATTTCCGTATGCGATGCGGTTGGTGAGCGACATCCTGGAATCGAACGGTTCTTCCTCGATGGCGACGGTATGCGGGGGAGCCCTGGCGATGATGGATGCAGGCGTTCCCTTGAAGTCGTCGTGTGCGGGAATCGCGATGGGACTGGTCGTCGGGGAGCGCGGGAAATACTCGATCCTGACCGACATTGCCGGAGCGGAAGACCACTACGGCGATATGGACTTCAAAGTTGCGGGAACGCGCATCGGAATCACGGCGCTGCAGATGGACATCAAGGTGACCGGGATCAGCATTCCGATGATGCGCGAGGCGCTTTCGCAGGCAAAGAAGGCGCGGCTGGAAATCCTGGAGATCATGGACGCAACGCTCAGTGAAGCGCGGCCGGCGATTTCTACCTACGCGCCGCGTCTGTACAAGCTGACGATTCCGACGGACAAAATCCGCGACCTGATCGGGCCGGGTGGAAAGAAGATCAAGTCCATCATCGAAGCGACGGGAGTGAAGATTGACGTGCACGAGGACGGCACGGTACACATTTTCTCCACGAGCGGTTCGGGGGGCGACGCGGCTCTGCAAATGGTTCGCGATGTGACGGCGAGCGCGGAGATCGGAAAGACGTACCTCGGGAAAGTTGTTCGGCTGGCGGAATTTGGTGCGTTCGTCGAACTCTTCCCCGGCACGGACGGACTGTTGCACATCAGCGAGATTTCCGAACATCGCATCCGCGATGTGCGCGACGAACTGAAGCTGGGCGATCAGGTCTTGGTGAAGGTTCTGTCCATCGAAGGCAATAAAGTCCGGCTTTCACGCAAGGCGTTGATCAAGGAAGCGCGTGAAAAAGCTCAACAAAAGAAAGAAGCGGCGGGTACAGCCACTTCCGAATAAATCAAACTTGGCAGGAAAAGGGCCTCCAGAAACATGGAGGCCCTTTTTGTTTTCAGCCGGCTGCAAAGAGATCCGATTCCATGAGAGGCGAGACCGTCATTTACGGATTTCCGGCGTGTAGTGTGTTTGCAGGTATTGAATAATTTTTTGGGCATCGGCATCCGGGATCGGCGCGCCAAGGGTTTTGATCATTTTGTGGACTTCGGCGTCCCAAGTTGCGGCAGGAAGCGGAGGCTGCATGAGGATGTAACGCGGGGTGTGGCAAGTGTTGCAATAAATCTGGACTTCCGCCCGGCCTTCGCCGGGGGCCAAATCAAGGCCAAATGCTGGATACGAAGCAGTCTCGTACAGGGAATTCTCCGAAAGAACCTGTGGTGCAGGCTGCGTGATTTTCCCGAGATTTTCGGGAGAGTAAGAGCCAATGCGTGTTTGTGCGATTGCTACGGTCAGGGCCAGGGCGAAAGAGAGCAGCAGTGCGACCAAAAGTACAGGATGATGACGAAATGAATTCATTTTCATCTCCTTGTTACTCGGCGGCGCCGACAGTGAATTCCTGGCGCTCGATGCGGTTCCAGAGGTAGCCGCCTGGGTTCCAAACGCCCTCGTCGGGCTGGACGTTGCCCTTTTCATCGGTAGCTCGTACGGCGACGGTGTACCGGCCGGGCGCATCCGGGGTCCACGCAAATTCCCATGTGCGGAAGGAATAAGGGCCGAAGTCTTCGCCGAGCGAAGCGCTTTGCCAGGTTTTCGAGTCGTCGGAAGAGACTTCCAGTTTCACGACGCGGCCAGATCCGCTGAAAGCAATGCCGCGGAGTGCGACGTGCATGCCTGCGGGGATTTTTGCGGCTCCATCGGGAGAAATCAGAAAGGAGCGAACGGGCATGCGGTTAATAGGGACCATTTTCACGCCGCCGGCCTTGAGTGCTTCCGGCGTGGTATTTCCACGCGGCGTGTCCGGAACGCGGTAGGCAGTTTTCATCCAAAAATTCTCATCCGGTTTATCCAGGACACGAATCCACGTAAGGCATTTCATCCAATAGGTTGCAAAATAGCCGGGGACGACGAGACGTACAGGAAAACCGTTAAGCATGGGCAGCGGCTCGCCGTTCATCGAGTAGGCGACAAGGCATTCGTTCAGGACGGGATTATCCAGATCGAGAGACTTCTGAAAATATTTTGAGCCGAAACCATCGGGCCCTTCGCCTTCTTCAAGCCCCTGGAACTGAACCTGAACGGAGCCAGATTTAATTGCCGCCGCGTCGAGAAGTTCACGGAGGCGCACTCCGGTCCAGCGAGCATTGCCCATCGCACCGCTACCCCACTGTCCACCGGCAACACGCGGCTGAAAACGGCTGCGGCTATTTCCCGAACACTGATTCACCGCAGCAATCGTTTCCGAATGGAATTTACGCATCAGATCGGAAAAGCTCAGCGCGAGCGGCTTGGCGACATTGCCTTCGATATGCAGGCGCCATTCCTTGAGATCCACGGAATTGGGGATGCGGTCCAGATGCCAGCGCACATAAAACTCTTCGTTGGGCGTGAAAGCCGAGAGAAAAGCGCGGCGAGGAGATTCGAGTTGCACCGGACGGTCTGTCAACAGGATCAGCGGAGCTTTTAGCGGTTCCGAGACAAACGGCCCAACGGAATTCCAATAAGGATTCGCACCTGGGCCGGTGAAGTCCGAAAGCGATTTGGGAGCGACAGGCTCCTGGGCAAGACCGGATAAGGGATCTAGAGACGCGGTCAAAGCCAAACCTCCCGCAGCAGAGCCCGCCAGGCGAAACCAGGAACGCCGCGAGACAGCGGGCGTAGGGAAGGAATCAGATTGGGACATGGGGCTCCTCCCGTCCGCGAACTATTGTTGAGACGAGGTAAATTGTCAACCTGAATCGCTGTTGAAAAAATCTAGAGGGATTCTTTCTGTGGTGATCCGGGGGCGTGCATGCGGGCGATATGCGCGCCGAGAGCGCGAAGCTTTTCGACAATGCGCTCGTAGCCCCGATCAATATGGTAAACGCGGTCGATGACCGTTTCGCCGCCAGCGACCAGCGCGGCAAGAACCAGCCCGGCGCTGGCGCGAAGATCAGAAGCCTGCACGGTTGTTCCGGAGAGTTTTGAGGCGCCACGGACAACGGCGCGGCGGCCTTCGATGGCGATATTCGCACCCATGCGAATCATTTCGCTGGCGTGAAGAAAACGGTTCTCGAAAATCGTTTCGGTGATGACCGAGGTGCCTTCCGCTTGTGTGGCGAGGGCCATGAACTGCGCCTGCATGTCGGTGGCGAAGCCGGGATATTCCTCGGTGGTCACGTCGGAGGCGATGAGATGCTTCGCGGCCCGCACGCGCAGGCGCCCAGGACCGGTCTCCTCGATTCGTGCGCCAGACTGACGCAACTTAAAGAGGGTCGCACCGAGATGTTCGGGCTCGCAATTGATAATAGTCAGATCCCCCCCGGTGATCGCGCCCGCCACGAGAAAGGTACCCGCCTCGATGCGATCGGGAATTACGGTGTGAACCGCGCCGTGAAGTCCAGAAACGCCGCGAATACGCAGAGTGGTTGTGCCGTCGCCTTCGATCTGAGCGCCCATTTTGCGAAGAAGAACAATCAAGTCGGTAACTTCCGGCTCGCGCGCGGCATTTTCGAGGATGGTCTCGCCATCGGCAAGCACTGCGGCCATCAGAATATTTTCGGTGCCGGTCACGGTGATCTTCTCGAAGACGATGTGACCGCCGGTCAAACGTCCGCCCTTCGGCGCTCGAGCCTCGATGTAGCCGTGTGCGGTCGAGATTTTTGCGCCCATCTGTTCGAGCGCCGCCAGATGGAGATCCACGGGCCGAGCGCCGATCGCGCAGCCACCGGGAAGTGAAACGCGCGCGAGACCCAGACGTCCCATGAGCGGGCCAAGCGCGAGTATGGAGGCGCGCATCGTTTTGACCAGCTCGTAGGGAGCGACCGCGTCATTCACGGATTTGCCCTCGATGGTGTACTCATTGGAGGGAATCTCAGTAGCCCCGACGGTAGCTCCCGTGAAGGCCAGGAGCTTGGCCATGGTGATGATGTCACGCACTTTGGGAACGTTGCGAAGTGTCAGGGGCTCGCAAGTAAGAAGTGCGGCGGCCATCGCAGGTAGCGCGGAATTTTTCGCGCCGCTGATGCCCACGGTACCGTGGAGTGTCTTGCCGCCTTTGATGAGGAATTTGTCCATATTGCCGGTTTCCCCTATTCGCCGAGAGCGCGGCGCAAATTATTTTGAGCTTGGCGCAGAATTTTTCGAGCGTCGTTTGCCCTGCAGCGCCGCCGCAACATGACCAGCGCCAGGCGCAAATTGTGTTTTGACTGACGCAGAGCGTGACTAGCGGCGGACAAGTCTCTTCCGCTGGTTTCCGCGAGCAACCGCAGCGCGCGTGCTGCAACCTTCTTATTCGTCAGCACAACGTCAATCATGAGATTTTCATATACGTGTCCGAGACGCACCATGGCGGTAGTGGAGAGCATGTTGAGGACCATTTTTTGCGCTGTACCCGCCTTAAGACGAGTCGAGCCGGTGAGGACTTCCGGGCCGACCTGCAAGGTGATCAGAATGTTTGCAACTCGTGCAAGCGGCTTGCTCGGGTTCGAGGTGAGCGCCACGATGAAAGCGCCGTGCTTGCGCGCGTACTGCAGTGCGCTGAGGACGTACGGGGTCGTGCCGCTGGCCGCGATGCCGACCACGATGTCTTTCCTCCCGAGACGCATCTTCTGCAGGTCACGGGCTCCATTTGCGGTCGAATCCTCCGCGCCCTCCACGGCGCCGGCGATCGCCCGCCGGCCACCCGCGATGAGAGCCACCACGAGTTTTTTTGAGACTCCGAATGTCGGCGGGCACTCGGCGGCGTCCAGAACCGCCTGCCGGCCGCTCGATCCTGCGCCAACATAAATGAGGCGCCCGCCAGAGTGAATGGCGTGGACGATGGCGTCCACCGCGCGGACAATCGAGGGAATCTGTGTTCGGACGGCGATTGCAACTTTGCGGTCCTCCCGGTTCATTAGCTCCACAATCGAGCGAGTGGACATGCAGTCGAGGTTGCGCGACGCAGGGTTGCGATGTTCGGTTAATTGAAGATCAGAGGTCCCCGAGAGCATCCAATGATTATAGCGGCTCGCCGGAGGGTCATCCTGTGGCGCTTTCCAAGTGGCTTCCAAAATAACAAGCATGGGATCGCTTGATTAGCGGCGGCGCGGCGCTGCAATAGAAAGCAACTCGAAGACAAGGAATAAAGTCAGTCCAGTAAAAATCGGTTATTTTAGGTGAAGGGTTCGCACAACAGTTATGGACGCCCGTTCGACGGAATTCTGACTCATGGACATTCTCAAGACCCTTTTCGAGCAGCATTTTCGAACGCCGGTTGAGAGCGTGCAGCCTCTACAGGGCGAACTTGGCGGATCCGGAAGAAAAATCATGCGGCTCGCCGGCGGAAAATTTACCGCGATCGGCGTTCTTTATTCTGTGCGCGAGGAAAACCGGGCTTTTCTGGAGTTTTCCCGTCATTTTCGGCGACATGAGCTGCCGGTGCCGGAAATCTATGCTGAGGACCTGGATCAAGGCGCCTACCTGGAGCAGGATCTTGGCGACACCACGCTTTTTGAATTTCTTTCCAAGAATCGCTCGGGAGAGTCAATTTCTCCACTAGCGGTGGAAGCTTATCGCCAGGTTGTTGCTGTTCTGCCGCGCTTCCAGTTCGAAGCCGGCCGCGATCTGGATTATTCCGTTTGTTATCCCTGCGCGAGCTTTGACCGCCAATCCATCACCTGGGACCTGAATTATTTCAAATACTACTTCTTACGGCTCGCGGGCATTCCGTTCAGCGAACAAGCGCTGGAAAACGATTTTGGGCGCCTGACAGATTTTCTTCTGACCGCGCCGCAGGATTATTTTCTTTATCGAGATTTTCAATCGCGCAACGTGATGCTGCCGGATGGGCGGCCCTATTTTGTGGATTACCAGGGCGGGCGTAAAGGCGCGCTGCAGTACGACATCGCATCGCTCTTGTTCGACGCCAAGGCAGATCTACCTCCTGAACTGCGCCAGCAATTGCTCGACTACTATCTTAAGGTGCTCGGAAATTACATCAAGCTGGACCGGGAAGCATTCCTGCGGCACTACTATGGCTACGTTTATGTTCGCATCATGCAAGCTCTTGGCGCCTACGGATTTCGGGGGCTTTACGAAAGAAAAACGCATTTTCTGCAATCGGTTCCTTATGCGCTGAAGAATCTCCGCTGGCTGCTGCACAATGCCGAGCTGCCCCTGGCCTTGCCGACGCTGATGAACGCATTCACCAGCATGCTGGCTTCAGAGAAACTTCAAAGCCTGGCTTCCGAATCGGAAAATCTGGCTGTGCGCATTTTCAGCTTCTCTTTTCATCGGGAATTGCCCAAGGACGAATCTGGCAATGGAGGCGGCTTTGTTTTCGACGGACGCAGCCTTCCGAATCCGGGCCGCGATGAGCGATTCAAATCTCTGACCGGCAAAGACGAGCCTGTGATTAACTACCTAAATCAGCAGGAAAGTGTGCACCAGTTTATGGCGGGAGTCCTGTCGCTCGTGGACGCCACGTTGAGCAATTATCAGCGACGGGGCTTCAAGAATCTGATGGTGTCGTTCGGCTGCACCGGCGGCCAACATCGCTCGGTTTTTCTGGCGGAACAACTGGCGAAACGCCTGCGTGGCCGGAATGGAGTGGAAGTGGTGGTGCGGCATCTGGAACTGGAGAGGCTCGGACTGTGAAGGCGATGGTTCTCGCCGCGGGCCTCGGAACGCGTTTGCGGCCGCTCACGGACCATCGCCCAAAAGCGCTCGTGGAACTTGGCGGGCGCACGTTGCTGGAAATCACGCTTCTGCGCTTGCGCGACTTTGGCATCCGCGAAGTGATCGTCAATGTGCATCACTTTCCGGAGATGATTGCCGAGTATCTGAAAACCAAAAACAATTTTGGGATGGAGATTGAACTCTCGCGAGAGGATGCTCTGCTGGACACGGGCGGCGGCCTGAAAAAAGCGGCCTGGTTCTTTCTGGAAGGCACAGACAATCTCGATGAATCTTTTCTTCTCCACAACGTGGATGTCGTCAGCACGATTGATTTCGGGAGCATGCTGCAGGCGCACACGCAGAACCATGCGCTGGCAACGCTGGCAGTTCAGGATCGCGAAACCAGCCGTTATCTGCTTTTCGATGATCAGCTGAATCTTTGCGGCCGGCGCGCCGGCCGGGATGGCACACCGCAGCTCGTTCGCTCCTCGCATCGGTTCCATGCGCTCGCGTTTTCCGGGATTCACATAATTTCCACTCGGTTCCTAAGGCAGATGGAGCAGGAGGGAGCCTTTTCCATCATTGATTTGTATCTGAACCATGCCGCTCGAGGGGGAAAAATTATCGCCTTTCGCGCCGACGGTTCTTATTGGCGCGATCTTGGGAAGCCGGAAGACCTGGAACAAGCGGAGAGAGAATTGAAACAGGGCACGTTCGCCCGGTAAACCACGGTCCGAAACTTTTATCAACTGATTTGGATTCGGCTCAAATTTCTACTTTGTCGGCGCAGCGGCCGACGCAAATCCCAGGGCCTGCATAATCGCGTCATGAAGCGCGGGGCGAACTTCGGCGATCTTGTGATTCTCGCGCGTCGGATTGACGCGGTTCGTCAGGAACACGACGAAAACCTGCCTGTCAGGGTCAATCCAGATGGAAGTTCCCGTAAAGCCGGTGTGGCCGAATGAGCGCGGGCTGAAGAAATGGCCACTCGAGCCGCCTTCGGTGGGAACCGCCCAGCCGAGTGTCCGCGTGCCATTTGAGAGTTGTTGCGGCGTGGTGAATTGCGCCACTGTGGCACGCTTCAGAATTCGTTGGTGCGCATAAACCCCGCCATTCAACAGCATCTGGCAGAACTCAGCGAGATCGGGCGCGGTGCTGAAGAGCCCCGCGTGGCCGGAGACACCGCCCATGGCGAAGGCGTTTTCGTCGTGCACCTGGCCCTGGATCAGCCGGTGACGATAGCGCGCATCAAACTCCGTGGGAGCAATCGCGGGCCACAGTTTCTTGGGCGGCCGGAACATCGAATTTTTCATGTTCAGCGGCGAAAAGATGTACTCGTTCGCAAGAGCGTCCAGCGGCTGGCCCGTCAGGCGCTGGATGATCTCCATCATCAGGATGATGCCGAGATCGGAATAGACTTCCTTGGTGCCGGGCTCGTACTCGAGCGGCTCCTTGAAAATATCGTTGAGCGTGTCGCGCTCGCTCTTGGACGTACGCCAGTATTCCTTAAATGGTGGCAGGCCGGAGGTGTGCGTCAGGAGATTGCGCACGGTGACACGATGGCGCCACTCGGGTTGCGGGCCATCAGCCCATTCGGGAAGATATCGCTCGATTTTCGCGTCGAGATCAAGTGGAACGGGAAAGTCGCCTTCGACAAGTTTGGCCGCGAGCGTCGTAGTGGCGACAACCTTGGTGAGCGAAGCGAGATCGTACATCGTTGCGGTCTTCACGGGCGGCGATTTTGCTTCGTAGCTCAGATGCCCGAAGGCATGCACCGTGAACTTGCCCCGATAGCCGATGGCCAGGGTCGCTCCCGGGAAAGCCTTGTCTTTGATCGTGGCTTCGACCACGTCGTACGCGGGTTGTAGCTGCGCCTCCGTGCGGATATCCATGGGTTGGAGCGTCATGGGATTCGCAGGAACTTGTATGCCAAAACCGGCTTGAAGATTCACTCCGGGAATCGTGACAGGCAGATGGCCCCGTATCGGGATCTCGCCGAACAGCGCGCGAGCCATCGAGATTTGCGCGACGTCGCTGATGCCGAACGCGGACACCCAAGTTTGCGCCTGCGGAAATCCTTCAATGAGATATGGGCTGCCGAACGCCATGGTGATGACCGGCTTGCCGGTTTTGTAAAGCTGTTCAGCGAGGGCGGCCTGCTCCGGAGGAACATCCACGTTGCCTTTGCGGTCGCTTACGCGGACGAAAAGAGCAACGAGGCCAATGTCGTATGTGTCCGGCGGAGGAAGCTTGAGGTTGGCGGCGCTCACAAAGCGCGTGTCGGCGCGCAGAGTCGTCACGCTATCGAAGCGCTGGCGCAGTTCGCGCTCGAGATCTTCGCCGGGATAGGGCTCCGGATCGGCGTAGAAGGCCAGAAGCAGCGCGCGAGAGGGTTTCGTGCCGTCAAGTGGGAGAAGATGAGGAGTGTCGCGCAGCAAAGTGATCCCGCGATCCGAAATGTCCTGTGCTTCTTTCTGCCATGCGACGCTGCCAAATGTGGAATTCAGTGCGGCAACATCCACCAGGCGATTCTTGTTGAGGCCGAGCCGCGCTTTGGCTTCCAGGATGCGCCGGACCGATGCATCCAGGCGCGCGCGAGAGATGCGTCCGGATTTCACGGCATCCTGTAATGCTTCGAAAGCAGCATCGGGAACGGGAGGCATAAGCAGGCAATCGGCGCCCGCGAGCACGGCTCGAACCGTAGCTTCGCCCGGCGCGAACCGTGTTGTAATGCCGCCCATGTCCATCGCATCCGTGATGACGAGCCCCTGGAAATGCAATTGATCGCGGAGAAGCCCGGTCAAAATATTGTGGGAGAGCGTGGCGGGAGTGTTTGGATCGGGTTCGAGCGCCGGAACAGAGAGATGTCCGGTCATGATACTTGCAACTCCAGCGGCAATGGCTGCGCGGAACGGCACGAGCTCAAGCGAATCGAGCCGCGCGCGGTCCGCATGAATCACGGGAAGATCAATGTGCGAATCCGCGGAAGTGTCGCCGTGACCCGGAAAATGTTTGGCCGTCGCGAGCGTGCCATTCTCCTCCGCGCCCTTGATGAATTCAGTGACAAACTCTGCGACGCGCTGCGGATCTTCGCCATAGGATCGTGTATTGATGATCGGATTCGCGGGATTGTTGTTTACGTCGGATACCGGGGCATAAATCCAATTAACGCCCACGTCGCGCGCCTCAAGGGCGGTAATTTTCCCCATCGTGAACGCATCCTGCGGATTTCCTCCGGCCGCGATAGCCATTTGCGTGGGGAACGATGTGCCCTCGTCGAGACGCATCCCCGTGCCCCGCTCAAAATCAGCCCCGATCAGGAGCGGCACTTTGGCCTTCGACTGCATCTGATTGTTCAGAACAGCTGTGGGATATGCCTGGCTCTTCAAGTAGCCTAGCGGAGAAGCTTCGGTGACGTTGATGAAGCCGCCCACGTGCAGATCCGTTACGTCATGCAGCATCTGCTGATAAGCGGGCGAGTCCGTCGCAGTCAAGCTCCCGTGGTAGGTGGTAAAGAGAAGTTGCCCGATCTTTTCGTCGACGTTCATCTTGCGCAGCGTTGCGTCAACCCACTTTTTTGCGGCGGACGATAGCGAGCGCGAAGGCGCTTCGGCGTTCGCGCTTTCCGCGGGCGAAGCGGATTTCTTGGCCGGGGCATTCCGGCTCTGGCTGAAGGCACTCTTGGCCATAAATATCGCGAAAGGGAGCAGAATCAAAAGTAGCAAGCGGCGTCTGGTCATGAGCTTGGCGGTCCTCTGGTGCGACGCCCTGCCACTGCGTTTGTTGATAGCACACGCGAAGAATCGTCTCAACGCAATTCCCGGCAGGGCGTTCCAGAATATCATTGCGGCAACGTTACGCAGGGGAGGAATTCTTGCGAATCGAGAATCGGTTGAAGGGGTCCAGTTTTCTCGGGGCGTCGCTTCTCACGCTCTTCGTCACGCTTGGGATGATGGCCCCCGCGACGCGAGCTACACAGAGAGCAAGGCACCGTGCGCGAGCCGGGCGAGTGCAAACTGGAATTGACGTGCTGGAGTCGCAAAAATTCGCTCCACTACGCGGAAAAAATGTAGGCCTCATCACCAACCACACGGGCGTGGATGCTCAAGGCAGGAGCACGACTGATCTTCTTGAACATGCGCCAGGCGTCAATTTGGTGGCTTTGTTTAGTCCGGAGCACGGCCTCGAGGGAACAGTGGACGAGAAGGTGGCATCTTCGCGGGACCCCGATTCGGGACTGCCGGTGTACAGCCTTTACGGAGAGACACGCAGGCCAACCGACGAAATGCTGAAGGGAATTGACACGCTTGTCGTTGATGTTCAAGACGCGGGCGTACGCTTCTATACGTACACGACCACCATGGGCTATTGCATGGAGGAAGCCGCGAAGCACAATATCGCCTTTTATGTGCTGGACCGTCCGAATCCGATCAACGGCGACATCGTCGAAGGCCCCATGCTCGATGCTGATAAAACGAGCTTTGTCGCTTATTTCCCCCTGCCGGTTCGCTACGGATTGACCATCGGCGAACTGGCGCAACTCTTCAACACGGAAAACCATATTGGTGCGGACTTGCACGTCATTACCATGAAGAATTGGCACAGAAATTATTTTTTCGACAGCACCGGCATGCGCTGGATTCCTCCTTCACCGAACCTGCGCACGACAAAGGGAGCGATTCTCTATCCCGGCCTCGAGATTCTCTTAAATGCCGGCGTGTCCGTGGGACGCGGAACGGAGACTCCCTTCGAGGAATTCGGCGCACCGTGGATGGACGGAGAACAGATCGCCTCCGCTCTGAACGCGCGGCATCTTCCGGGGTTGCGTTTCACTTCCCAGCCGTTCATTCCGGTCACGGGAATGTATATGGCGAAGCGGTGCGGGGGCGTAGCGATTCGCGTGACGAATCGTGCGTCGGTGCGCTCCATGCGCATGGGCATGGAGATCGCTGTCCTCCTTCACAAAACGTACCCGAAGGAATTTGACGCCGAAAAAATGTTGCACCTCGCGGGCAATGCGGAAACCGTGAAGATGATCGAGGACGGCGCTTCGGCGGACGAAATCGTGGCGAGCTGGAGCAAAGACCTGGACGCCTTCGAGCAGATGCGGCGGAAGTATTTCCTCTATAAATAGGTTTGCCAGGAGCTTTGTGTTAGAGTCCGCCCATGCGCATCGTATCGCTGCTGCCCTCCGCAACGGAAATTCTTTTCGCGCTGGGTTTCGATCAGGAAATCGTCGGGGTCAGCCACGAGTGCGACTTTCCCAGGAAAGCGCACACGAAGCCGGTAGTCATCCATTCGCGGATTCCCAAGGAAGCCTCGCCAACCGAAATAGATCGTTTGGTGCGCGAGTATGTATCTCACGGCGAGAGCGTGTACACAGTTGACGCGGAGAGGCTGGAATCCCTTGCTCCCGATCTGATCGTGACGCAAGACTTGTGCCACGTCTGCGCGGCTTCACCGGATGATCTTGCGGCCATCCTGGCGCGGTCAGAGCGGAGCCCCCAGGTGCTCTGCCTCAACCCCCAGGAATTAGGCGATGTTTGGCGCGACATCCTTTGGGTTGGAGAGGAAACATTCCGCGGCGCGCAGGCGGAGCGGCTTCTGGAGCGCATCGCCGAAAAGCTCTGCGCCGTTGATCGGCAGGTGCGGGAGACGACCCCGCGACCGCGCGTAGCGTTTCTCGAGTGGCTCCAACCTCTCTACGTCGGTGGACATTGGGTTCCGGAGATGATTGAGGCGGCCGGGGGCAAAGATGTTTTCGGCAAGCCAGGCATGCCCTCGTTTCGTATTACCGCGGAAGAAGTGATCGAAGCGGCGCCCGAAATCGTCTTGGTAGCGCCCTGTGGCTACACTGCGGATCGCGCACGGCAAGAGTTTCGTTCGTTGGCTTTCCCCGAGGCTTGGAACGAGATTCCCGCCATGCGCAATGGCAAGATCTTTGCACTCGAAGCCAACAGTTATTTCTCCCGTCCCGGGCCGCGCCTCGTCACCGGCATCGAAATCCTCTCGAAGGTGCTCCATCCGCAGCTCCACGTGAATGAGCGCATTGAGAAAACCATACTTCCGATTGGCGAGATCGCGCAAAAGGCCTTCGCGTAAGGCGAACACCCCAGACATTTCTAAACTTGTGTTTTGGTTCAATCGGTCGCCGCGGCGGGACCTCGTTTTGCCCACCACTTGTAAAACGGCAGCCCGGCCAGGATCAATAAAAGCCCGATCGAAGAGCGGCCGGGACGGTCGAGCCACAAACTGAGGGTCAACGCCACAGCCCCCGTCACAAAAATTGCGGGAACCCACGGGTAGCCCCAACATCGGTACGGCCGCGGCAGATTCGGTTCCTTCCAGCGCAAACGAAACAATGCAACCACCGCCAATCCATAGAAGATCCATCCCGCGAAGATGAAAAGATTCGTCAATTCCTCGAACGTGCCGCTTAGCGCCATAATGCTCGCAAGCACACCTTGAAAAATAAGCGCGCGAGCTGGCGTGCGAAATTTCGGATGAATCCCGCCCGCAATCTTGAAGAAAATGCCGTCGCGCGACATCGCGTACGGAACGCGCGCACCGCTTAGCACCGAAGAGTTGAGCGAACCAACTGCGGAAACAACCATGGCGATAGTAATCCAAAGTGCCGCGCCGCTGCCCGCGACATGCTCGACCACGTCCGACGCGATGTGCGGAGAAACGGCCACCCGCGCAAATGGCAGAACGCGAAGGCAAGCGGCGCTGAAAAGTAAATAGATGACCGCGACAAAGGTAACCCCACCCAGCAGCGCCAGCGGAAAATTCCTCTGCGGATTCTCCACTTCGGAACCCACGAGATTCAAATCTTCCCATCCGTCATAGGCCCAAAGCGCAGCGGCCAGCGCCGCGAGAAACGCCCGAATCAAGCCCGAGCCGAATTCTGTCGGCCACATCGGGCCCGTAGAATGACTCCCAGTGGAGCCGAAGAACGCAACTCCGATCACGATCACCACGGCAATCGCCTTTAGGATGGTCAGAAAAACCTGAACTGCCCCGCCAAGCCGTACACCGAGATAATTCACGGCAGTCAACAAAATCAGCCACGCCACGGCGAGCGGCTGCGCCCACGTGAACACAAAATCGGACGGTTTGATCCAGCCTGTCAACCCGGGGATCGCGATGTGCACGGTGAAAATCGGCGCCGCCACCGCCGGAATCAGAAACGCAAGAAAACGCACCAACCCAGCCGCGATCGAAGCCGCGGAAGCAGGCCGCCCCACGATCGAATGCATCCATCCGAATAGAAATCCCCACACCGGACCGAAGCCGCGGCGCAAGTAAGCATATTCGCCGCCGGCCTCCGGAATCGCCGCCCCAAGCTCCGCGTAAGAGAGTGCTCCAAACAGCGAAAGAATCGCACCCACGATCCACGCCGCAAATACGATGCTAATAAAATGGCCCTCACGCGCCATCTCCGCAGGCTTCAAGAAAATGCCCGTCCCGATCATCGTCCCTACGACAATCGCCGTTGAAGCCCACGGTCCGAGCCCGCGAACAAGTTCAAGAGGGGACGATTTTTGAGGTTCGCTCATGAATGCGCTCTCACCTGCGAATCGAAAAATTGCGGCGAGCCCAGAACACGGCTAACAACGCTCCCCACCAGAAACGTGATGCAGGCTCCAATCAGCACGTACCAGGTAAACGCCACAGTGGTAAATCCCCAAACGCAAAGGATCGCGGCTAGGCCGACGAACATCCCCGCTAGTGCGCCTTTTGCGTTTGCTCCTCGGTCCAGCGTGCCGAGCAGAAAAAGCCCGAGCAAACTTCCGAACGGCATCGAAGCGACAGTCAGTCCCGCTTCCATCAGCGGTCCCCATCTGAGCAGTCCGAAGAGGATCAGCACGCCGCCCCAAACAAGCGTCATCTTCCGTGAAAGGGCAAGAAAACGCTCGGGGTCCGTATCGCGCCCTCGCAGTCTCGCAAAATCAATCACGCTCGAGGCCGCCAGCGAATTCAGCGAACCGCTCGCATTGGACATGGCAACGGCAATAATCGAGGCCAGCAGGAGTCCCGCTAGCCCCGGCGGCATTTCGCGTACAAGAAACATCGGCAGGATGCGGTCGGTCCTTGCCCCCGCGGCGAGCAGCGGCGTATGCCGTGAAAAAACATACAACAGCACTCCCACCAGCAGAAACAGTGCAAACTGCACAAGAATGATCACGCCGCTTCCCAGCAGCGCGAGACGGCTATCCTTCTCGTTGCGCGCGGCCAGCAATCGTTGGACGATAGTTTGGTCCGTGCCGTGGCTGGCCATGGTCAGGAACGCCCCGCCTATCAACCCGGACCAGATCGTATATTTTTCCGACAAATGGAAAGAAAAGTCGAACACCTGCAATTTATGCCCAGCCGCCGCGGCCACCCGCGTTACTTCCGGCCATCCGCCCGGAACCCGGTGCAGAAGTACCCAAAGTGTGAACGCGCTACCTGTCAGGTAGATTAAAAGCTGCGCCACGTCCGTCCAGATGACGGCTTTCATCCCGCCTTCAAATGTATAAATGATCGTCAGCCCAATCACGATGAAGACCGCCAGCCGCTCCGACGTCCCGAGAACCACGCTGATGACCAGCGCGATGGCCGCGACTCTTACGCCCTCCGCCACCGCCCGAGTGATCAAAAAAGTAGACGCGGCAACCGTCCGCATCCATGGCCCGAATCGCTTTTCGATCAGCGCGTATGCCGTGAAAAACTCGCCCCGAAAATAACCGGGCAAAAGTAGAATCACGATCAGAATGCGCCCGAGTAAATAACCAAAGACAAGTTGCAGAAACGTCAGATTAGTCACGTAGGAAATCGCCGGCGTCCCGATGATCGTGAGCGTGGACGTTTCCGTGGCCACAATCGAGAAAGCGATCGCCCACCAGGGCAGGGAACGCCCGCCGAGAAAATAATCGCCGACATTTTTCTGTCCCCGGCGAAAATACAAACCCAGGGCGGTAATCCCGAACAGGTAGGCAACAACGATGGCAAGATCAATCGGATGGATGCGCATGAACACATTCGCCGCGGCAATTCTCTCGCCCGGCAAATTGCGTCGAGGATAGGGGCGCAGGAGGCACGCGTCAAGCAATCACTCCGTCTTCGCAGCATTTTTCGCAACGCCGTCCAGCCCGCATCTTCCATCTTTCCCGAACTCGCGTATGCTTTTCTCATGCGCTGCTTTTTCGGTTTCGATGGAGGCGGCACCAAGACGGAGTGCGTCTTGATGGACGAATCCGCAAAAGTCGTCGCGCGGACACGTTCTGGCCCCTCCAATCCTTCTCGTATTGGCGTAGACGCCGCGGCAAATTCCCTGCGCGATGCCGCATCGTTGGCCTTGCGCGAGGCTGGCGCAGCCCCTTCCGAAGTGCAGGCAATCTGCGCGGGCCTCGCGGGGACCGCACGCGCCGAGTTCGCGGAAAAGATGCGTGCCGCGCTCGCCGATCTTTTCCCCGGTGCAGCGATCCGCGTCCTCACTGACTACGAACTCGCTCTTGCAATGGTGCCTCCCGGGCCAGCCATCGTCCTCGTTGCTGGAACAGGTTCTGTCGCTTTTGGGCGCCGCGCTGACGGCAAAACGGCGCGCGCCGGGGGCTTCGGTCCCGCGGCAAGCGATGAAGGCAGCGCCTTCGACGTCGGCCGTGCCGCGATGGAAGCCCTTACGCGCGATAACGCACTCGAGACGAACGAACCGCCCCTTACCCGCCAGATTCTTCGCCAGCTAGGTTGTGCAAATTGGGAAGATGTCCAGGCTAGGGCTCATTCGAATGCCGACGCGGTTTTCCCGCGTATTTTCCCCGTCGTGGCCGCCGCCGCGGATGCGGGCGATTCGCTCGCAAATTCGCTTTTGACCGCTGCTGCGCGCAACCTCAGGAGCCTGGCAAAGAGCGTTGCCGAAACCCTCGGCATCGCTTCCTCCCCATTCTCTCTTGCGCTTACCGGGGGAATGCTTGGTTGCTCGACCTTTCTCGACGGTGTCCTTGACGAGAGTTTGCACGAAGCCTTCCCGCAGGCTTCAGCCTTTGCGCTAACAGATTCTCCAGCGGAGGCTGCCGCGCGGCTTTCGTTCGAGCCTGAGAACCGCGCTCAAGGAATGTTGAGCTGATATGCCCGAGAATCCATCCGAACGGCAAAAAGACCGTCCGCAAGATCGTTCACAGGATCGCGCGCGCGCCGCCTTACCCGAGGAACTTGCCACGCTCATCCACGACCCTTCTCCCGAAGTTCTTCGTGCGGTCCTGGACAACCCCTCGCTCGACGAGGAGCTTCTTTGTTTACTGCTCCAGCGCCGCGACCTCTCCAGCGAAATGCTGGAAGAAGTCGGCCGCCGCCGGCAATTCCTGAAGAGCCAGCGTGTTAAACGCTTGCTCGCCCTGCATCCGCACACTCCGCGCCTCATCAGCCTGCGCTTTCTCCGCGACCTCTATTTAATGGATCTTGTCCAGTTCACCCTGACCCCCGGCGTGCCTGCGGAACTTCGCCGCAACGCGGAAGATCAGGTGATCGCCCGTTTGCCCCAACTTCCCCTCGGCCAAAAGATCACCCTCGCGCGCCGAGGTCCTGGCCGCGTTGCGGGCGCTCTGCTCGCCGAGGGTCACACCAACATTCTGGAAGTAGTTCTCAACAATGCCAATCTTACGGAAGCGCAGGTTCTGAAGGCTCTCGCGCGCGATAAAGTCACCCCAAACGTGGTCCGCGGCGTCTCTCAGCATCCAAAGTGGTCCCACACTTATAACGTCCGCCTCGCCCTGGTCCGCCATCCCGCCACTTCGCTTTCCACCGTTCTGTCTTACCTCCCTGAACTTACCGTTTCCGATCTTCGCGAACTCGTGGCTCCGGGTATCGTGCGGGAAGCGCTTCGCAAATATCTCCAGGCCGAAATCCATCGGCGCTTACAGAATCGTGGCAGAGTCTGACCCACACGAAATCGGAGTGTTTTTCGCCTCGGCGCCCTTCTCTAGTACTCTTCAGTAGCGTTTCCGCCAATACAGGGAACAAAACATGCGCGATCGGCGTCGTATAGCTATGGTGCAAAAGCTCGTATCTTGGTGTGTACGCAGCGTGCTTTTTGTCTGTGCGCCGCAGCTTGGGAGCCCTTGCAGGGGGTGCCGCGCGTCTCATGGACAGTGGGGATCAGAGCCAGAGACTACACGAGCGCCGTTGGGCGCCTCGATTTGCCTTTCGCGCCGGCCTCGAAATCGAATGGGGGTCTGCGTTGTTGCGCGCTTTTACCTCGAACATCAGTGCCAACGGCATGTTCATCGAATCCAGCGACCCGCTCTGGATTGGGGCTGGATTCACCGCCCAATTGGGCCTCGACCGCCCTCTTCGCGTGGATTGTTTCGTCAAACGAGTCGAACCCGGCCGCGGCATGGGAGTGGCTGTCACTCTCGCCGAGGAAACGCAGCAGGAGCGCTACAAAGAGCTGCTGCATTCTCTCTCCACCACGAAGGGCTGAGCCCGTTCTATAATTTCTTCTATGACCCGCTGTCTTGATTGTGGAGCGCCGCGGATCGCGGATCAGTGTTCTGCTTGCGGACTGACCTCTGATGCCGCTGAACTCGTGTTCCGCAAGCGGCTGATCCTGCGCACGCTGGTCTTTGTTGCCGGCTCTCTGCTTTTTCCCTATATCTGCCAGATTTATCCGCTGCTCGATCTCGATTTGATGCTGGTCTTTTTCGGGATTCTGTTTTTCGTCGGCTTGGCGCTTGCCGTTTTTCTTGATTTGCGCGCGCGGAGTCATAAGGAAATCGAAATCATGAAGAGGATCTTTGCGGGTTTTGTGCCGTTGCCGCTGATCCTTTCCGCAACCCTGATCGTAAACGGCCGGTTGGATTCGGCCAAAAATATTGCCTATTATCCCACCGTCGTCGTGAACCGCTACTACATGAACGGGGTGATCCGCGGAACCCGCCGCTTGCTCGTGCGCTCTTGGCGCGTTGGCCAGCGCGTCGAGCGACTTCCCGTGGATGCCGACGACTTTGACAGGTTTAGAGTTGGCGACAAAGTGGACGTCGGCGTCGAGCCCGGCGCCCTCGGAATCCCTTGGGTTTACGGCGTGTATCGGCGCGGTGAGCCTACCGCCACCGACGACTAATACGCGGGCTTTCCGTTGGGAAGCATGGGGATCTCGACATCCAGGTAGCTGCCCGTCTGCCCAAAGCGAAACCTGATGCGCTGCATGGGCCCCACGTCCCGCTCTTTCCATTCGGAAATCGCGATGGGATTGTCGGGAATGTCCGATCGGGAAAATTCCGCCTGATCGCCTTGCAGCTTGATCTTTTCCGGATCAATGTCGAACACCTCCTGGTCGGGCACATCCACCAGAAGATATCTCTTCCATAATCGTAGAAGGTAAAATCCTTTTTTCTCCGCGTGGTAGAGGGCCCAGGAGTGTGGGGCACTGTCTCTATAGCGAACGATGGCGAAGGGAGCTCGTCTCCAGACCACCTTGCCCGAGTCTTGCGTTCCCGATCGCGAATACCCGGCAGGGGCCATGCTCGCGACTGCAAAACCGCCGACCACGGTAAGAAACGCGATAGGACACTTCATAAGGGTCCGGACATGGTCCTTTGTCTCAACGTGTGCGCCGCTCCAAAGTAAGCCCAAAGTAAAGTCTATGACGTGCGAAACTCCCCGGCAAGGAGCCAGAAACTCCGGTCCTTTCATGCTTATAATGAAGCTCGATGGCTTCGTCTCCCTCTTTCTTCCGGCGCATTGTACGCATTTTGGGGCGGCTCTATCCCGGCTGCGCCACGATTTCCCAGGCCGTCGCGTTCAATCTTTTTCTCGCTTTTTTCCCAACGCTCTTGCTGGCCGTCGCAGTGGCCTCCAGCTCCCTCGGAAGCCTAACCACTCTCTTCGATCTCATCAACGACTTCACGAATTATCTTCCTCCCGGAAGCCGTCAGATCGTCGCGGAATTTTTGGTCCAGCGCGCGCCCCACGCTTGGAAGTGGGCCCTGGTAGGCTGGGCAGGCACGCTGCTCGCCGGCTCCCAAGTGATGAAACTCATCATGGATGGAATTCACCAGGTCTATGGCGACACGGATAGATTCGGCTTTTGGCACCGCCAGGTCCGCGGCCTCTTTCTTTTGCTTGGAACGATTGCTCCCCTGCTTGCGGCTTCCGTCCTCGGCGTGTTTGGCCGCCCGCTTCGCCGTTGGCTTACCGATGAACTCGGGAGAAGTCACCCTCTCTACGGCCTCTGGAAGATCTTTTTTGCTGCTGCCGCAATTCTGCTTTCACTTATTGCGCTCGCCATCATCTATCGTGTCGCCCGGCCACAGGAGGACCGACTTGTCGATGTGCTTCCCGGCGCGGCAATCGCCACCATGCTCTGGTGGATCATTGACATGCTCTTCGGCATTTACGTGCGCAGGGTACCCTACACCATGATCTATGGCGGCTTGGCGGCGGTGATTGGCCTTCTGATTTGGATGAATTTGTCCGCCGTGGTTATATTTCTCGGCGCAGCCTGTAACGCCGAATTGGCATCTTCCAAGGCCAAAGGATGAAAAATGACGGAACTTGCCATCCGCGTGGAATCCTACTCCGGATACAAAGGCGACCAGCGACCCGTGAAAATCACTTTCCGGCAGCAGGTCGAGGAAGTGGCCGAAATCGAGGATCGCTGGTATTCGCCTGGGGAAACGTTCTTTCGTGTACGTCTCACTTGCGGCGATCGCTGCGTTCTGCGGCACATCGAGGCTCAGGACGTCTGGACCATTGAGACCCTCCGCGCTGGGAAGCTTTCACCCCTTCTTTGACATGGGCTTGCGACGGCGTATAGTTCTCTTTCGGGCAATCCCCACACCCTGAACTGCTCTCGGTGCACCAGGCGTGTCGCGTGCCGCGAGCCGCTTCAGGCCTCGGTCTGGAGAAGGGAAGGAATGGCAGACCTGCCTCAGTTCGGGCTTCGCTGGCGTACTGCTTTGCGCCTGATTCCGCTTGCCTTGCTCGTGCCCGCTTGCTCTCTTTACGCTCGTCCCTTTCCGCAGCAAGGCGACACAAAACCCTCCTCGCCGCCGGCTGCAGCTGCTCATCCTTCCCAGACTGCTGAAAAGAATGCTCCTGAACTCTCTACCCGGGACACAGCAAACACCTTCAAAGTCCGCGTCAACCTCGTTCTCGTCCGCGTGGTCGTCCGCGATGATCACGGCAACATCGTGAAGGATCTTCACAAAGAGGATTTTCGCCTCTTTGACAACCGCAAGGAACAGACCATCTCCTCCTTCTCTGTGGAGACTCCCACTTCGCACGTGGTACCAATAGCCACTTCGCCAAGCGATACAGAAACTGTCACGCCGGAGACAACCGCCGCCACCCTCGCTTTGCCTCAGCGCTTTGTGGCTCTGCTCTTCGATGACATTCACCTGGAAATGGGCGATGCCGTTAATGTGCGTGCTGCCGCCTCGCGCATCTTCGATTCCCTTCGACCCTCCGACCGCGTGGGCATCTTTACCACGTCCGGCCAATTCGCCCAGGACTTCACCAGCGACAAAGATTTGCTCAAAACGGCTCTCCTCCGGATCATTCCACGGCCCGTCGCAGGCACCGGCTTTCACGATTGCCCGGACGTCACTTATTACATGGGCGATCTGATCATCAACCAGAATCAACCGCAGGCTTTGGCTGTTGCCACCGAGGATGCTGTCCAATGCGCTTTTAATGGCGACCACTCCCAGACTGCCGCTGCCCGGATGCTCGCCACATCTGCCGCCCAGCGGGCTCTCAACACCGGAGATGCTCAATCCACTTTGAGCTACCAAACATTTCATGACGTTATACGCCGGATTTCACTCATGCCCGGCCAACGCACCGTTGTCTTCATCTCTCCGGGTTTTATTCTCTCGTCCTTGTATACCGAAGAGTCCGATCTGATTGACCGCGCCGTCCGGTCCAATCTGGTAATTGACACGCTGGATGCCCGTGGGCTCTACGCTCCAGATGTTGCCGGAGATATCGCAGACCCGCCGGTGTCCTCATCCATCACCACAGGAATCGAAGCGTCATACCGGATTCAATCGCAGAGCGCCAATGAGGATGTACTTCGCGACATTTCCTACGGAACGGGCGGCACCTACTACCACAACCGTAATGATCTCGACGCCGCCCTCAAGGATGCCGTTGCTGCTCCTCCGGTGACCTATCTTCTCGCCTTCTCTCCCCAGAATCTCAAGCTCAATGGCGCTTTTCACTCCCTGAGTATCAAGTTGACTTCGAAGAACAAATTCAGCATCCAGGCTCGCCGCGGCTATTACGCGCCGCGAACTCTGAAAGATCCCGCGGAGCAGGCAAAAGAAGAGATTCAAGAAGCGGTCTTCTCACAGGATGAAATCCACGATTTTCCTATCGAAATTCAGACCCAATTTTTCTTGAAGGACGAAACCGACGCTCGCCTCTCCGTTCTCGCCCACGTGGACATGAAGAACATTCCCTTTGCCAAGGCGGATGGCCGAAACGACAACAACCTCACTCTGGCCACCGCCATTTTCGACGAAAACGGAAATTTCGTCGCCGGCAACGAAAAGGTCCTCGAGATGCGCTTCTTCGACTCCACTCTCAATCGCGTGCAGCAATCCGGAATCACCGTCAAATCGAGCTTCGATATAAAACCAGGCAATTACCTTGTGCGGCTGGTCGTCCGAGACGCGCAAGGTCAAGAGATGGCGGCGCGCAACGGTGCGGTCGTCATCCCGTATTGAACGGAGGCCCCATGATCAGGATCAACACACCAATCTTCAAATTGAGTTCGGCGGGGGGTGTCGCTGCTCTCATCTTCTTCTCCTTCCTGGCCATCCGGTCGGATGGCCAGGCGCAATCTTCTCCCGCCCAACAGGCTCCTTCCGCCGCGCAGGAAACTTCTCCCGCCAACCTGCCGGCCGCCCCCGTCATCAAGAAGGAATCGCGTCTTGTTCTCGTGGACGCCGTCGTGACCGATAAGAAAGGCAATTACGTAAGCGATCTCAAGCAGGAAGATTTTCGCGTCTACGAAGACAACAATGAGCAATCCGTAACCAGCTTTTCCTTCGGCTCCGATCCCAAGGCCCCGGTCAACAGCCAGCGCCGTTACATGGTTCTCTTTTTCGACGATGCGTCCATGGAAGCGCCCGACCAGATGGCTGCACGCAGTGCCGCCACCAAATTCATTGATGCAAACGCTGGCCCCGAACATCTGATGGCCGTCGTAGAATTTACCGGGGCGCTTCAGATCAAACAGAATTTCACGGCCAATGCCGAACTCCTCCGCGCCGCTTCAAGCAACATAAAAAATTCCAACGTCGCTTCCAATGTTTCCCCTGAAGACACCCAATCTTCTCTCTCGTCGGTAAATGCCGGCATGCCCAATATGAGTACGATACCGGGCATCGGAGGACCTCCATCGATCTCATCCGCTGCCGCGGACTACGGCGCCCGCACCATGCTTCTCGCCATTCGTAGCCTGGCGAAGGATCTGCGTGCCATTCCCGGCCGGAAAATGCTGGTCCTTTTTTCCTCGGGCTTTCCTCTCAACCCGGAGCAGATGTCGGAGCTGACTGCGACCATAGATGCTTGCAACAAGGCCAACGTCGCCATTTATCCTGTGGACGCTCGTGGCTTGGTGGCGATGACTCCCGGCGGCAGCGCCCGCAACGAGCTCTCACCATCGAAAAGCCTCCTCACTCGCGCTCGTCTTGCTTCCGCTTCTTTCCGCGCGCTTTCCGCGGCCGATGGCACACCACGGCTCGTTCTTGCTTCGTTTCCTCAGCGTCCCACCGGCGGCGGAGGGGGTGGTGGAAGTCCTGTTGCCGGTCCCACAGGAGGGGGTGGCCGTGGTGGAACCGGCGGCACTGGCGGTACCGGCGGCACGGGTGGTGGCCGCGGTGGCACAGGCGGGACAGGAGCAGGCGGTACTCGCGGGACTGGAGGTGGGACTCCCGGAGGCACCCGCGGCGGCGGTGGCTATTCCAACCGTGGCGGAGTTTATTCGTATAACAGCAACAATCCCAACCTTCAGCCGCGCAATCTCATTCCTGCGTTTCCTCCTTCCGCCACGACCAATCAGGAAGTTCTTGCCGCTCTTGCGGACGGCACAGGTGGCTTCACCATTTTCAATACCAACGATCTGCTTGGCGGCCTCGAGCGCATCGGGCGCGAGCAGAACGAATTCTATCTTCTGGGCTACGTGCCCGCGGAATCGGCCGAAGGCAGCTGCCACGCTCTAAAGGTCAAGCTCGAGCACGCCGGCGGATTGCACGTGCGCTCGCGCAGCGGTTATTGCAATGCGCCTCCCACGAACATCCTTGCCGGCACTCCTGTCGAAAAGCAACTTGAGGCGCATGCCAAGGAATCCGGTGCCGGCTCAATTCATGCCGCCATGGCCACTCCGTACTTTTATTCTGGGCCGGGTGTGGCCCGTGTGGACATGGCCATGGATATTCCGCCGGACAATTTCCATTTCGAGAAGGAAAAAGGCAAATACCAGGCCGACCTGAACGTCCTGGGAATTGCCTATCGACCCGACGGCACCGTCGGAGCGCGCTTCAGCGACCAGGTAAAACTTGATCTCGAGAAAGATGAGTGGAAGGAATTCATGAAGAATCCTTATCACTACGAAAACCAGTTTGACGCCGCGCCCGGCGCCTACAACCTGACGGTCGTTTTAAGTGCTGGCGGAAATAATTTCGGCAAAGTGGAATCTCCTCTGAAGATTGACCCGTACGACGGAAAACAATTCAGCATGGGCGCTGCGGTCATGACCAACGATCCGCAGCCCATCTCCGAAATGGCCAACGATTCCGATCTCGATGCCACGCTTCTCGAAGACCATACCCCGTTGGTCGTAAAAGGATTCCAGATCACCCCCGAGGCCGAAAACAAATTCAAGCGCTCCGACAAAGTAATCGTCTATACGGAGATTTACGAGCCTCTGCTCACTTCGTCCAATCCGCCTCGCGTGGTGATGGGCTACAAAATCTTCGACCGGACCAGCAATCAGCAAGTGTTCTTTACCGGAAGCCAAGCGGCCGAGGAGTTTATCCATAAGGGAAGCCCGGTGATCCCCATCGGGCTCAAGGTCCCGGTAAAAGACCTCAAACCGGGGAAGTACCGGCTTGAGATGCTGGCCATTGACGGAGCTGGCCGCACCGCTCCGGAGCGGACAGCTGACTTCGACGTTACAGATTGAAGGACTGGCGCCGCCTGTCCCACCGGTCAGGCACGTCTAACTTTTTTCGTTTCAATGCGTTCCACTTCGCTTTGGAATCCGATTTCTGTAACTTTTTCCGCAACTTGCGCTGACAGCAGGGGTTTACTGCAGGAGAATAGAGTGTAGCCAGTCCAATGGATTCGGGGAGAGCGATGATTTCTTCGAAGCGCCGCGGTTTTCTTCCTCTGCCGTCCCCTCAGGGTGTTCTTGCAGTTTCGCTTTCGCTGGCGCTCTGTCTTCCCTTCGGGTTTGAATCCCCCCTTATTTCCGCCGAGCCAATCCCCGCAGCCAGAGAAAAGAAGCCTAAAAAAGATCCTGCCCTCAAAGGTTTGCCCATCACCGAATTGACCGAAGATGAAGCGATTCTTCATGCTCTGAACCGTCTGGCGTACGGTCCGCGTCCCGGTGACGTCGAGCGCGTCAAACAGATGGGCCTCGCCAATTGGATCGAGCAACAGCTAAATCCCAACTCGATCAATGACAGTGCGATGGAAGCCCGCCTCCAAGATTATCCGACCTTGAAAATGTCTAGTGCCAAGCTGATCGCTGAATATCCTCAGCAGAAGCAAGCCCTGAAAAGGGAAGAGCGCCGACAGGCTCAGCTGGCTCCAGCAGATAGCGCGGCGGCGGTGGTCGCCCGGGACATGCGAGCGGACCACAACGCCGCAAGCGGCTCTGAAGAAGCCACGGAAGCATCGGCGAACTCGAACTCTGCGGCGCCCGATGCGGATACGCCCTCTCCAATGAAGCAGGATCCTGAAATGGAAAATCCTCCGACGCGCGGGGTGGGCCGTCGCGGCGCTCTGGGCATCGAGCCGGACAACGTGCCCCGCGCAATTGCCGACAACAGCCATCGCCCGCAGCGAGTCATTGCCGAGCTCGCCATGGCCAAGATGATTCGCGCCATCTACAGCGAGCGCCAGCTGCAGCAAGTCATGGACGATTTTTGGTTCAACCACTTCAATGTTTACGCCGCCAAGGGCGCTGACAAGTGGCTCCTCACTTCGTATGAGCGCGACACCATTCAACCTCACACGCTGGGGAAATTCAGGGACTTGCTCGAAGCGACGGCAAAAAGCCCGGCCATGCTTTTCTACCTGGACAATTATCTGAGCGCCGACCCGAATGCGGCCAAACGAATGGAACAGGAGCGCATGATGCGCCAGCAAATGCGCGCCTGGCGCCTCGGCCTGCCCTACCCGCAGCAGAATCCCCAGGCGCAGAAAAAACAGCAGATGGTGCGCGGCCTGAATGAAAATTACGGCCGCGAATTGATGGAACTCCATACGCTCGGCGTGGACGGCGGCTACACCCAGAAGGACGTTACGGAAGTCGCTCGCTGCTTTACCGGATGGTCGATCGAAAAGCCACGGGAAGAAGCAAAGTTCGTTTTCCGGGATCAGCTGCACGATCCCGGCACCAAAGTCGTCCTCGGCAAGAAAATTCACGCGGGCGGCATGAAGGACGGCGAAGAAGTCCTGAACCTGCTCGCTCGTCATCCGAGTACCGCGACGTTTATCAGCACGGAATTGGGGCGGCGCTTCGTCTCCGACAATCCGCCTCCCGCTCTCGTGGACCGCATGGCCAAGACGTTCCTTTCAACCGACGGCGACATTCGTTCCGTCATGCGCACAATGATCTATTCGCCGGAATTCTGGTCTCGCGGAGCCTATAATGCGAAAATCAAGACGCCCTTCGAACTCGTTGTTTCCGCCGCTCGCGCCCTGGGAACCGACGTGGACACGCCTCTTCCTATGGTGATGTGGACCGCGCGCATCGGCGAGCCTCTCTACCAGTGCCAGCCTCCAACCGGCTATTCGGACAAGGCCGATGCCTGGGTTAACACCGGAGCTTTGCTCAACCGCATGAACTATTCGCTGGCGCTCTCAGAAAACCGCATGCGCGGTTCGCATAGCGATGTTGCTTCGCTTCTGGGCCTCGACTCTACTACCGATCCCAAGGCCGCCCTCGATCGTGCCGTGCAAATTTTCCTGGATGGGCAAGTAGCCGAATCGACTGTTCAGACACTCGATAAGCAGCTCGAAAATCCTCAGATTTTGCAGGCCCGTTTGGACGATCCCGTAAAGCAGGTAAATCTCGGCGTGATTGCTGGACTGGTTCTGGGCGCGCCGGAATTTCAGCGCCGGTAACTTTTTGCGAGCGAGGGAGCCATGGCCATGGAATGCTGCGAAGGCGTAAGGAACCTGAAATTCTCGCGCCGCTATTTTCTCAAGCAGGGCGGCATCGCAATGGTCGGCCTCAGCGCCATGCCAGCGTTCCTCCAGCGCGCCGCTGCCGCAACGCCCATATCCGGCAAGAAGCAGCTCGTCGTCCTGTTTCAACGCGGCGCTGCCGATGGCCTGAACATCGTCGTGCCCTTCGGCGAGCCGAATTACTACCGCATGCGTCCGACCATCGCGATTCCTCAGCCAAGCCGCGGTGGGGCTGAAGCGGCAGTTGATCTGGACGGATTCTTCGGCTTGCATCCGAGTCTGGCTCCCCTCGAGCCGCTCTTTCACAAAAACCAATTGGCAATCGTTCACGCCGCGGGCTCGCCCGATCCCACTCGCTCGCATTTCGATGCCCAGGATTTCATGGAGTCCGGCACGCCCGGCGTGAAAGCCACGGAAGACGGCTGGCTAAACCGCGCTGTGGAATCCGTTCCGGAAGAGCACGCCTCGCCGTTTCGCGCTGTTGCCATGGGCCCGAATTTGCCACTGACCCTGCGCGGAGAAGCGCCTGCCATCGCTCTTCCAGATGTAAACCAATTCAAGGTCATGGCTCAGAATGCCGGTATGAGCCAGGTCGTTGAGGGCGGCTTCGAAGCCATGTATGCGCAAACCGTGGACCAGGCGCTGCGCGGAACAGGCGCCGAGACTTTTGAAGCAATTGACATGCTGCGTAAAGCTGATCCCAGCAAATACCAGCCGGAAAATGGCGCGGAATACCCCAAGAGCCGCTTAGCCAAGAATCTCGAGCAGATCGGGCAGCTCATTAAGGCAAATATCGGCGTCGAGGTTCTCTTCGTGGATTGCGGCGGCTGGGACAATCATGTGAACGAAGGCGGCGTGCAGGGCCAGCTCTCGAACCTTCTGCGCGATCTTGGAGAGGGACTCGCGGCCTTTCATCAGGATATGGGCGACCGCATGGAAAACATCGTTGTCGTGACCATGAGCGAGTTCGGCCGCACCGCCCGGGAAAATGGCAATCGCGGCACCGATCACGGTCATGCAAACTGCATGTTTGTCATGGGCGGCGACGTAAAGGGCGGAAAGGTCTACGGCAAGTGGCCCGGCCTCGAGGACCATCAGCTCAATGAGAACCGCGACCTTGTCCTCACCACCGATTTCCGCTCCGTCCTCTCGGAAATTCTTTCCCAACATATCGGCGTTTCCGATCTCAAGCCCGTCTTCCCCGGCTTCAATCCCGATCCCCGCAGTCTCCTCGGCCTGATTCGCGGCTAGGCGGCAGGCGCCCCACTTCCGAGGAAGCAATCGTCCAGTGCGCCGGGACAAGCTTAGCTAGCAGTTTGCGAACCGATGCGCATGCCGTAGAACGAGCGATAGACGAAGAAGAACGAAAGGATGAAGAAGGCCGCCGAGAGAACATGAGCCAGTGTGCCGCCCTCGGAGGCCGTCATTTGCACGGCCAGCTCGACGGCGAGCAGCCCAAACAGTGTGGTGAACTTGATGATCGGATTGAGCGCCACGGAGGAGGTATCTTTGAAGGGATCGCCAACCGTGTCGCCGACAACCGTAGCGTCATGCAGCGGCGTACCTTTCTGTTTCAGCTCGACTTCCACGATCTTCTTGGCGTTGTCCCAGGCCCCTCCGGCGTTGGCCATGAAGATTGCCTGATAGAGGCCGAATGTCGCAATGGAAATCAGGTAGCCGATGAAGAAAAACGGCTCGAGGAACGCAAAAGCCAAAGTCGCGAAGAAGACAGCGATGAAAATATTGATCATGCCTTTCTGCGCGTAGAGCGTGCAGATTTCCACGACTTTTTTGCTGTCCTGCACGGAGGCTTTTTCCACGCCCTCCAGCTTGATGTGCGCTTTGATGAATTCGACTGCGCGGTAGGCTCCTGTGGTGACGGCTTGCATGGAAGCGCCCGTGAACCAGTAGATCATCGCGCCGCCGGTGATCAGTCCCAGGACGAAAGGAGCATGGAGAAGAGAAAGCTTGTCCACGTTTTCCTTTAGACCGTTGGTGAGCGCCATGATGATGGAGAAAATCATCGTGGTAGCTCCGACGACAGCCGTGCCGATCAGAACTGGTTTTGCAGTAGCCTTAAAGGTGTTTCCGGCGCCGTCATTGGCTTCGAGCAAGGTTTTTGCCGCTTCGAAGTCCACGCTGCTCATGTTGAATTTGGTTTTCAGCTCGTCCTTGATGTTCGGGACGTTCTCAATCAGGGAGAGTTCATAGATGGATTGTGCGTTGTCCGTCACCGGCCCGTAGGAATCCACCGCGATCGTGACTGGCCCCATTCCCAGAAAACCAAACGCGACCAGGCCGAACGCAAACACGGAAGGCGCGAGAATGAGTTCGCCTAGCCCGAGATTGGTGATCAGATAGCCGAGCGACATCAGGATCACCATGGTGAGGCCGAGGTAATATCCGGAGAAATTGCCAGCGACGAATCCGGACAGAATGTCCAGGGAAGCGCCGCCCTCTTGCGCGCCTTTGACGACTTCCTTGACGTGTCGCGATTCGGTGGACGTGAACACTTTCACAAGCTCAGGGATAATCGCGCCCGCCAAAGTGCCGCAGGAAATGATGATGGAAAGCTTCCACCACTGGGTGGGATCGCCGCCAAGTTCCGGAATGATGAGCTTGGAGAAGACGAAAGTGAGCGCGATGGAAACGAAAGAAGTGATCCATACGAGAGAAGTGAGCGGCGCTTCAAAATTCATTTTGTCGGCGTTTCCATAACGGGCTTTGGCAATGGCACCGTTGAGAAAGTACGCCAAGGGGCTGGCGATCAGCATGACCACGCGGATCACAAAGATCCAAACGAGCAACTGCACCTGGATGGCGGGGCTCTTGACGGCCAAAAGGATGAAGGTAATGAGAGCAACACCAGTAACGCCATAGGTTTCAAAACCGTCGGCGCTTGGACCAACGGAGTCGCCCGCATTATCTCCAGTGCAATCGGCGATCACTCCGGGATTGCGCGCGTCGTCTTCCTTGATTTTAAAGACGATCTTCATGAGGTCCGAGCCGATATCGGCGATCTTTGTGAAGATGCCGCCGGCGATACGCAGCGCAGCCGCGCCAAGGGATTCGCCGATGGCGAAACCGATAAAGCATGGGCCGGCGTAATTGCCCGGAACGAATAGCAAAATGAAGAGCATCATGATCAGCTCGATGCTGATCAGCATCATGCCTATGCTCATTCCGGCTTCAAGCGGCGTGTGATAGACCGGATAAGGCTTACCGCGAAGGGATGCGAAAGCCGTGCGCGAATTCGCGAAAGTGTTTACACGAATGCCAAACCACGCCACACCATAGCTTCCGGCCATGCCGAGAAGACTGAATAACAAAATAATAGGCAGGGTCACGGCCGTCGGCGCGACGGGAGCAAGCCAACCGAAATACAGAACGATGATCACCGCAATGAAAACCCAAAGAAGCAGTAGAAATTTTCCCTGCGTGAGGAGATAGGTCTTGCAAGTTTCGTAAATCAGTTCGGAAACATCGCGCATGGAACTGTGCACGGGCATGTTCCTGAGACGCGCGTAGATCACCAGACCGAAGACGAGCCCCAGAACGCAAATGACAATCCCCCAGAGCAATAGCGAGTGGCCGTTGAAGCCGAGGAAATGTTGCTGGGAAAGGTCCGGAAGCTTGAGGCTCGCTTCGCCGCCGGGTTCGTTTTCCGCGCGCGCAAAAAGCACCAAAGGCAAGGCAAGGCATAAAGCGGTCAGCGCCACGCCGCCGCGCAAAATCGCACTGCTCTGGGACCAGGCATTCGTCAGCCAGGTTCGCATTTACAATCCTCCATCCAACATAGAAATTTGGAACGATCTCCCGGCGTCTGTCGGAGCGGCCACCCTCAAGGCTCCTGCGGAAAAGTTACGTTCCTGCACACTCGTTGCCATTCACAACTGCGGACGATCGCCTGGTTTTCGAGCGACTTGGGAGCGTGCAGCCGGCAACCAAACTGGCTCCCAGGTCAAGACGGGAAACGCCGATCTGCTGTGAAGCCAGGTACCCCTACCCGGACCGCCCGCACTGGTACCCAGATAAGCGAAATGCAGGCCGCAGCAAAACGGAGATTTATAACATTTCAGGCGGTATTTTTCAAATTGTGAAGGGCGGTTTGGGAAGGATTCGCGAGGCAGGACGAGAATCTGGTAATTCGAGCGGCAGAAGTGAGCCAAGCGCTGGAAACCTCTGGTAACATGTCACCAACACTCATCCGTACAAAGGCTGGTGGGAAAAAGATCATGAGTTCCAGAACTATTTTTGCAGCTGAAAAGGGCAGGCGGCACACTCAAGCATTGCGGAACGATTGGACACTCGACGAAGTAGCAGCGATTTATCGCCTGCCACTTCCGGAGCTGATTTTTCGTGCACAATCTGTTCATCGGGATTTTCATGCGGCGGACCGTGTACAAACGTGCCAACTCCTTTCAATCAAGACCGGGGGATGCCCGGAGGATTGCGCGTACTGCCCACAAAGTGCGCACTACGAAACGAATGTCGAACGGCAAGGGCTGCTTGATCCACAGCATGTCGTGAGCGTGGCGCGAGAGGCGGCCGCGCGAGGCGTGACGAGATTCTGCATGGGCGCGGCGTGGCGCCAAGTTCCGGACGGCGGGGAGTTTGAAGCCGTGCTCGAAATGGTGCGCGGGGTGGCGAGCTTGGGAATGGAAGTGTGCTGCACGCTGGGCATGTTGACGGAAACACAGGCGGTGAAACTGAAAGACGCGGGACTCACCGCCTATAATCACAACTTAGATACATCGCGGGAGTTCTACGGCTCCATTATTACGACGCGTGTGTATGATGATCGCTTAAGGACATTGGCTGCGGTGCGCAAGGCGGGAATCACCGTTTGCTGCGGCGGAATTTTGGGAATGGGCGAGCGGGAAGAGGACCGCATCGGATTGCTGCAGCAACTGGCGTCGTTGATGCCGCATCCGGAGAGCGTGCCGATCAATATGCTGGTGCGCGTGGAAGGCACGCCAGTGGCGAATCTGCCGGTCCTCGACCCTCTCGAAATGGTTCGGGCGATCGGAACGGCGCGGATTTTAATGCCAGCATCGCGCGTGCGTCTAGCGGCGGGGCGAAAGCAGCTTTCTGCCGAGGCGGTGACGCTATGTTTTCTGGCGGGAGCAAATTCGATATTCGTAGGAGAAAAGCTGTTAACGACGCCGAATCCGGGCCGCGATGAAGATGAACTGCTACTTGAAACTCTTGGAATGAAGCCATTGGAGCCGCATGCCGTCTGAATATCACAATGCGCTCATAAGTGAGCTGGAAGCCGGCCTCCTCTCGCTGGAGGAGCGAAGCCAGCGGCGGAGCTTGACGGAACTTCACGGCGTGAATCTTTGCTCGAACGATTATCTCGGGCTGGCAGAAAGTGTGGAACTGAAGAAAGCCGTTATCGCGGCGACGAGCGAGGCCGCGCGATGCGGAGGCACGGGCTCGCGTCTGCTTTCCGGGAATGCGCAGATCTGGGATGAGTTGGAAGAGGAATTTACCGGTTTTGTCGGAACGGAAACGGCACTTTATTTCGGCAGCGGATATGCGGCGAATCTTGGTTTGCTGACTTCGCTGCTTCGAAAAGAGGATTTGGTTTTTTCCGATGCGCTGAATCACGCGAGCCTGATTGACGGGATACGTCTATCGGGCGCGCGGCGAGTGATCTTTCCGCATCTGGATCTCGACCGGCTGGAAAGCGCTTTGTTGGAACATTCCGGCGAGCGCTGCCGCAAATTGATCGTGACGGAATCCATCTTCAGCATGGACGGCGACGTAGCGGATATTGAGACGCTCGCACGAATGGGCGAAAAATATGGAGCGGGTTTGATCGTGGATGAAGCGCACGCTACCGGCGTTCACGGGCCTTCGGGGCGCGGCATGGTTGCGGCTGCGGGGCACGAAAAGAATGTTATAGCGACAATTCATACGTGCAGCAAAGCGCTGGCGAGTGCGGGCGCTTTTGTTTGCGGCAGCGGCGTTTTGCGCGAACATCTGATCAATCACGCGAGGGCGTTTATCTTCAGCACTGCGATGCCTCCCGCGATGGCGGGGCAAGTTCGCGCTGCTTTGCGGCTGGCGCAAAGCATGGATGAGGAACGCAGCGATCTTCGCGATCGCGTGCGGCGGTTTTCTGCGGGACTGCGGGAGGATGGCTGGGATCTTTCGGGAAGCACATCGCAAATCGTTCCAACAATCGTTGGAAAGAACGAATATGCGTTGTCGGTTGCCGAGTATCTCCAATGCGAAGGGTTTGCGGTGCGCGCGATCCGGCCGCCTACCGTGGCGGAGGGACGCGCGCGATTGCGTTTTTCGTTGACGGCGGCGATTCCTATGCCGGAACTCGAACGTCTGCAAGTCTGTCTTGGATCCTGGCGAGTGCGGGGCGAATCTCCCGCCAAGGCGGCGGGGAGATGAGGCATCACTTCTTCGTCACAGGAACCGATACGGGAGTCGGGAAGACGGTGTTGTCCGCGCTGTTGTGCGCCGCGCTCGACGCGGTGTATTGGAAGCCGATTCAAACCGGGACTTTGGAAGGATCGGACCGTGCCACGGTGATGCGCCTCGCAGGAGTCGGCACGGACCGCACGATTGACGAAGTGTATAAATTCGTTCCGCCCGTTTCGCCGGATCTTGCGGCGCGCTGGGCGGGCGTGGAAATTGATCTCGGTCGAATCAACCTGTCACCGCAATTTTCCAACGACTGGGTGGTGGTGGAAGGCGCCGGCGGAGTGCTGGTGCCCATCAATCAGAAGCAATTCATGCTGGACATGATGTCCAAGCTCAAGCTGCCGGTGATCGTCGCGGCGAGGAGCACGCTGGGAACGATCAACCACACGCTTCTGACGCTCGCGGCACTGCACGCCGCGGAATTGCCGGTGCATGGTGTCGTGCTGATCGGCGATCAAAATCGCGAGAATCGCGAGACGATTGAACGGTTCGGGCACGTTCGCGTGATAGGCGAAGTGCCGCGCCTGCCGAATCTCCATCGCACCGCTTTGATGCAGGTGTTCATGAATCATTTTGACCGCGCGGCCTTCTCCCAGTAACCTCGCTTGATGGGCTCTCCGCTTCGAATTTGGCATCCTTTTTCGAATGCAGCACTGGATCCGCCGCCGCTTCTCGTCGAGCGGGCCGAGGGAGTCTGGCTCTACACCCGCGATGGAAAGAGTATTCTGGATGCCATTTCCTCCTGGTGGGTAAACATTCACGGACATGCAAATCCAAAAATCGCCGCGGCCATCGCGGATCAGGCGCGGCGACTCGAGCACGTGATTCTGGCGGGTTTCTCTCATGAAGCAGCGGAGACGCTCGCAGAAGCTTTGGGCAAATGGGTCGGTCCGGAGATGAGGCATTTGTTTTTCTCCGACGATGGGTCGACGGCCGTGGAAGTGGCTCTAAAGTTGGCAGTACAGCACTACAGTAATCAGGCGCGAAAGGAAAAACGCGAGATTGTCGCGCTGGCTCACGGGTATCACGGAGACACGGCGGGGGCGATGTCCGTGAGCGATGATTCACCATTCACTGCGCCTTTCGCCACAATGCGCTATCCCGTCCACCGGGTGCATTCGGCGTATTGCTACCGGTGCCCGCTGGGGTTGAAGCGCGAGAGTTGCGAGATTGATTGCGTTGGCCAGCTAGAGGAGCTCCTGGCCACGCGCGAGGAAAATATCGCAGCCGTGATTGTCGAGCCGCTACTTCAGGGCGCGGGCGGGATGATCGTGCATCCAGTGGAATTTCTGCGGAAAGTGCGAGCTCTTTGCACGAAACACGATGTATTGCTCATTGCGGACGAAGTGCTCACGGGATTCGGGCGGACGGGAAAAATGTTCGCGTGCGACCTAGCAGGCATCACTCCCGACCTGATGTGCCTTTCGAAAGGAATCACCGGCGGCTTCCTGGCGATGGGAGTGACGTTGTGCAGCGATCGCGTGGAAGCGGCGTTCCGCAGCGAAAACCGGTCGCATACTTTTTATCACGGGCATTCCTACACAGGAAATGCGCTGGCGTGCGCTGCGGCGAACGCGAGCTTGCGGATATTCGAGGAAGAACCGGTGTTCGACCGGATCGCCACGGTCGCGAAAATCACTGGTGAGCGGCTGTCGGAATTCCGCACGATGCCGCAGGTGGGCGACGCGCGCCAGATCGGAACGATCGGGGCAATTGAATTTCGCGCGGACGATGCAGGATATCTTTCAGCGATGCGGCCCAAGCTCTACGAATTCTTTCTCGCTCACGGCGTGCTGCTGCGGCCGCTGGGGAACGTGGTCTATGTTCTCCCTCCCTACGTGATTTCGCCTGACGAATTGCACCGCGTCTACGACGTGATTTTCGAGGCAGTGCAGACGCTTCTCTGACCAGAACGTGCGCACCGCCAGACACAAAGGGCCCCGCAATTGCACGGATTGTTGTCGGAGGGAAATCGCTTGTTCTCGAAGCTGAGCGCCTGGAAGCACCAGATTACGGCATTCGCGGCAACACTTGGCGCCCCCGGGCTGTTTCTGATCTCGTTTCTCGATTCCTCCGTTCTGACGTTCCCGGTGATTAACGATCTTCTCCTGATTGACCTCTCGATTCAGCATCCCGCGCGCATGCCCCTGTATGCTTTCCTTTCGGCGCTGGGATCCGTGCTTGGCTGCGTGCTGCTTTACTTCATTGCGCGAAAGGGCGGGGAAGCGCTCTTCCACCGCAAGGCGGGTCGCCGCGCGGCCGCGATCCGGCACTGGGTGGAGCGCAACGGATTTGGAGGGATGCTTTTGGCGGCGTTGCTCCCGCCTCCGACACCGTTCAAGGTCTTCGTTTTTGCCGGGGGAGTTTTTGAGGTGCCGCTCGTGAGCTTTGTCTCGGCGATCGCACTGGCGCGGTTGTTCCGCTATTTCGGGCTGGGATACCTTGCGATTCGCTATGGCCACGATGCCGTACCGCTTCTGACTCGGTACAAGTGGCAGTTTGCGCTGGGATTCCTGCTGTTCGGGGCTGCGAGTTATGCAGCTTCGCGGTTGATCCTGCGGCAGCCGCCGCCTGGCGTTGATCCACGAGCCGGTTCCTGATTCATCGGGTAGGCTTCTGCTTTTCCCATTCGAGTTCCGCGAAAGTCACTCTCCCGGCCGCGTCCAGATTGATTTCCGCTTGAATCGCTCCCAGCGTTTGACCCAAGGCTACAAAACGGAGATCGTGGAGTTCCACAAGATAGCCGGTAGTTCGTTCCTCCGTGGTTTCTTTCTCAATGGTGGCTTTGGGGAAACGCGCGAATGTCAGGAATTCCTGGGCAACCTCTGTTTTCTGGGCGGCCGCCAATTCCGCGGAAGGTTCGGGCTTGTGAATATTCTGGGCACCGTCTGGATTGAAAAACGCACCGGGCGAGACGCTCACGTCCAGCAGATGCAGCGCGGAAGGTGTTTCCACGATCGCGTGCCAGCTGAGCGGCGAGACGGAGTCCGGAAAAGCGGCGAGACGCCGCGGCCATTCGCCTTGGTAAGGGACGCTCTGAAGCAAAGAGATCGCGTTGCTGTGAAGTGTTGCGCGCGCGCCAGCGTAAACGAGGAGAACGGCCAAGCCGGCGAGAGCACCGGCGCGGCCGCGAGGACGCCGGGCGCGTGCGCCTATTTCGCGGCTCACCAGAAGAAAAAGCTCGGGCAGCAGGATCGCCGCGAGCAAAATCAGAAGAATCCAGGGATCAAAATTGGGTAGCCAGTCGAGCGCGACGCGAGTCTGGCGGAAAGGCCAGAAGGGCGAGACGCCGCTGGATTGGCAAGCATCCACGAACACGTGAAGCAGAGCGGCACAAAGAGGTCCGCCAAGGAAAGCGAAGCTGAATTTGAAATTTGACGAGAGCTTGGTGGCGAGAAATGCCAGGGCTGCAAAGAGCAGCGAGGGAACTGCGGCGAATAGGAGGGAATCGAAATAGCTGCTATGCCATCGAAGAAAAGCTTGCGGGCCGAAGTAATAACTGAGCCAATCCGCATCCGCGAGGGTTCCCGCGAAGAGCATGGCAAGAGTCACCGCGCGCGACGCACGCGGAAAGAAACCTCGCTTCAGGGCATAGGAAGCCAGGCCGTGAGTGAGCGGGTCCAAGTGTGATCTTTCCTACGTCGAGGAATGCGAACCGATGGGTTCCGGCGCGGGAACTAGAAGCTTCAACGCGCGCGGAACGATTTTGAATTCGACTGGGAGGCGCGCCATCGGCTCGCCATCCACCTGCGCGTAGACGGGTTCCGGGTCGAGCGGTTCGCATACCAGGCGGTCCACTTTCCAGAAGTGCGTGCCGTCCGCTTTGCGCAAATCACCGAACCAGAGCGTGGGGAGATAGCTGAGATATCTCAGGCCGCTTTGCGTGGTGAGAGCGAGCAGCTCGAATTGGTCTTCATAGAGATCGGCGCGCGTGGTGATCTTAAATGGGCCGCCGTAGTGTTTCGTGCGCCCGACAATCAATAGAGAAGCGTCCAGCGACTCGCCTTCCGAAGTTACGCGGAATTTAGGGAACTTGTAGGCGAAGACCTCACGAACGCCCTGCCACCAGTACGCCAGAATGCCCAGGCGAGCTTTGAGGTCGAGATCGAGCGCGTAGGTGATTTGGCCGTCGGGACCGGCGCCCGCGACGCTAAGGAAGTAACGTTTTTTTTCTGGATTTTCGAGCGGAGTTGCTAAACCAAGAGCCAGCTCGCGAATTTCGCCCTGCACCAGTTGTTCCGCAGCGCGGGGGATGTCCCAGGAGAGATCGAGTTCCTTTGCCAGAACGTTTGCCGTTCCTGCCGGGAGCAGCGCGAGCGGGACGCGCTGACCGTTTTGCTGACCCGCAAGCCCATTGACGATTTCATTCAGCGTGCCGTCGCCTCCGCAAGCGATGACCAACTGGCGCCCTTCTTCGCTGGCGCGAGCGGCCATTTCAGTGGCTTCTCCCGGGCCTCGCGTCTCCGCAAGGGTGACTTCGATGCCTCGATCGGCAAAGATGCGCCGCGCTGTATCGAGTTCGCGGCGTCGTGCTTCGCCGCCGCTGCCGGCGTTGGGGTTGTGAATCAAAAGCGCGTTATGAAGTTCTGTCATTGGCGATTTTGGCCGATTCTGCCTTCCTCGAGTCCATTTTCTTGACCCATCATTCTATATAATATGGTGCCGTTTCGAGCACTCCGATCTTTCGAGGATTTCATGGCCAAAGCCGCCCCTGCCACCCTGAAGCGCGAAGCCGAGCAACTTCGGGAGAAAATCCGCCACCACGAATACCGCTACTACGTGATTGACGACCCGGAAATATCGGATTCGGCGTTCGACCGCCTGATGGAAAAGCTGAAGCAAATCGAAGCGGAATATCCGGAGCTGAAGACGCCCGACTCGCCGACAGTACGCGTGGGAGGACTGCCTCGCGAAGGATTCCAGACGGTTCGCCACGCCCGCCCGATGCTGAGCCTGGATAATGCGTTCTCTTTCGATGCGCTTCGCGATTTCGACCGGCGCGTACGCGAAGGCAGCGGGCGGGAAAAGATCGAATACATTGCCGAGCACAAATTTGACGGGCTGAGCATCTCGCTGCAATACGAAGATGGCTTGCTGGTGCGCGGCGTCACGCGAGGCGACGGCACCACCGGAGAAGACGTCACGCCGAACGTGAAAACAATCCGGTCGGTACCCTTGCGCGCGGACCGCGATGTGTTGAAGAAAGCCAAGCTCAAGGCGGATTTTGAGGTGCGCGGCGAAATCATGATGACGCGAAAGGCGTTTGAAGCGTTGAACCGTGCGCAGGAAGAGACGGGGGGAAAGATTTTCGCAAATCCGCGCAATGCGGCGGCGGGAGCTGTACGCGTGCTCGACCCGGCGATTACGGCTCAGAGAAGACTGGAGTTTTTTGCTTACTACCTCTTGCATGACGGCAGAGTGGCTTTCCCGAAACATTCCGAGTCACTCGAAGTTCTGAAGCAACTGAGGTTCCGCGCTTCGGATGATTGGAAGCTTTGCGATGGAATCGACGAAGTGATCAAGTATTGCGAGGCTTGGGATACAAAGCGGGAGAAACTGCCCTACGAAATTGACGGCGTGGTGATCAAGGTCAATGCCACGGCGATTCAGGATGAATTGGGATTTACGGCCAAGGCGCCGCGCTGGGCGATCGCGTACAAATATCCCGCACGGCAGGAAACTACTGTGGTGAACGATATCCTCGTGCAGGTCGGCCGAACCGGGGTGTTGACGCCGGTCGCAGTTCTCGAGCCGGTGCAAGTCGGAGGCGTCACTGTCAGCCGTTCCACGCTCCACAACATGGATGAAATCGAGCGGTTAGGGCTGCAGATTGGGGACACCGTTCTCATCGAGCGCGCGGGAGAGGTGATTCCGCACGTGCTGCGGGTGGTGAAGGAAGGGAAGAACCGCAGGCCTTTTCGCATGCCGAAAGTGTGCCCTGAGTGCGGAAGCAAGGTTCACAAGATTGAAGGAGAGGTGGCGTATCGCTGCGTCAACGGAGCGTGCCCGGCGAAGCGCAGGGAATCCGTTCTGCATTTCGCGGGGCGCCACGCGATGAATATTGACGGGCTCGGCGAGAAAATCGTGGACCAGCTCGTGGATAAAGGGATGGTGAAGGACGTCGCGGACTTGTACTCGCTCAAACAGGAGCCTGTTGCGGGACTTGAGCGCATGGCGGATAAATCGGCGCAGAATCTCCTCGATGAAGTCGAGGCCAGCAAGAAAAACTCGCTCTCGCGGTTGATCTACGCATTGGGCATCCAGTTTGTCGGCGAACGCACGGGACAGTTGCTTGCCGAGAATTTTTCGTCGCTTGAGGAATTGGCGGCGGCCAAGGAGGCTCAGCTCGAAGAGGTCCCGGAAGTGGGGCCAAAGGTCGCGGCGAGTATTGTGGAATTTTTTTCGGAGCCTGCGAACCGGCAGATCATCAAGAAGCTGGAGAAGGCGGGCGTCCGCCCAACCGCGGAAAAAATCCAGGTGAAAAGCAACAAGCTCGCCGGAAAAACTTTTGTCTTTACCGGAGGGCTGGCGAATCGTTCGCGCGAAGAAGCCGGAGAAATCGTCAAGCAGAATGGCGGTAAAGTGATCGGCTCCGTCAGCAAGAAGACGGACTATGTCGTGGTCGGGTCTGATCCCGGCTCCAAGTATGACAAAGCAAAGGAGCTTGGCGTGACCATCCTTGCCGAGGCTGAATTTGAGAGATTGGTCGGCGTGAAGTAGTTCAATCGAATCGGGGAGCCAAGCTGCAGAGTCCCGATTCTTGAATCGTGCGATATAATGTATCTGGCGGGTGAGCCGGGTGATCGCTGGTTTGCCTGGGGCGTTTTGCGCGGGGTGAAAGCCCTTCGGCACTATGCGCTTCGGAGTAAACGGGAGGAAAGTCCGGACACCGTCCCGAGTCATCGGGAAATTCCTGGAGCCGCTCTGCGGCCGAGGGAAATGGGCAACGTGCCTGGTAACGCCAGGGGACGCAATTGCAAGTGACGGACGAAAGCCCGGCGCTGCAAGGGCGTCACGGAAAGTGCCACAGAAAATAAACCGCCTGGATGGCTGCTTCGGCGACAGGTTTCAGGAAAACCTGAAGCACGTCTTGCATAAGCGCAATTTAGGCAAGGGTGAAAAGGTGGAGTAAGAGCCCACCGCTCTCGTGGCAACACGAGAGGCACGGAAAACCCCGCGTGGTGCAAGGCCAAATAGGAGGGGAGAGCCGGCCCGGCTCGCTGAGTTTCTCGCGCGAAAGCGTGAGAGACTCCCTCGATGGCGGCGCAAGCTGCTCTTCGAGAGCAACCCTCGGGTAGGCTGCTGGAGTCGCGGCGCGAGCCGCGACCTAGAGGAATGATCGCCGCGGCGCTCTTCCAATTTTTGGACGCGCGCCACACAGAATCCGGCTTACAGGCTCATCCGCCAATCTAAGTTCGAGTGGCATCCAGTCAGCATTCGGGACCCCGTTTCTTTCACCCGCACCGTACCTTCTCCACTATTTGATGCAAACTGCTGCGGGGTGAAATGAATGTTTTCGATGTGATGCGCTGGACTAGGATGTTCAATTTCTTCTGCTTTTTGTCTCGCCTGGATTGGTCTATGCTGCTGCTTCTTTTCAATTGATCTGGAGGTGCGGCTCGTGCGATTCCGCCATTTCGTTTTGATTCTCTTCTCGGGCATCGTTGGTTCATTCACTTCCGTCGCTGCGCAAGCCCAGCAAATCCCGGCCAGCACTTATCAGGACATGCGCTGGCGCATGATCGGTCCATTCCGCGGCGGGCGGACTCGGGCTGTGGCTGGAGTGCCGACGCAACCGAATGTTTTTTATATGGGACAAGTGGACGGCGGTGTGTGGAAATCCACAGACTATGGCCGGACTTGGGATCCCATCTTCGATGGTGAACCGACGCAATCCATCGGGGCCATTGCCGTTTCTCCTTCCGACCCGAATATTGTGTACGCCGCCAGCGGCGAAGGTTTGCAGCGCCCCGATCTTTCCGTCGGCGACGGAATTTACAAATCCACAGACGCAGGCAAGACCTGGACTCACCTCGGGCTGCGCGATGGCCAGCAGATTCCCGCGCTTGCTGTGGATCCGAAGAATCCTGATCGGCTCTTTGCCGCCGTGCTTGGCCATCCCTACGGTCCAAATGCAGAGCGGGGCATTTTCCGCTCGACGGATGGTGGGAAATCCTGGCAGAAAATTCTCTACGTGGATGAAAACACCGGAGGTTCCGACGTTGAGATGGATTCCACGAATCCCGATGTCATTTACGCGGGCTTATGGGAAGCTCGCCAGGGTCCGTGGGAAGACGGCAATTCCTACGGCGGAACCAAGGGCGGACTGTTTAAGTCAACAGACGGCGGCAACACCTGGCACCGTCTGACAAAAGGGCTGCCCGAAAATCTCGTTCAAATCAATGTGGCAATCTCGGCCAGTCAGCCAAGCCGCCTCTACGCCACGTTGTCCACGACTGACGAAGGCGGTTACGGCTCGGACAAAGGTCTCGGCGTTTTCCGTTCCGATGACGCCGGCGAATCCTGGTACCGCGTGACGACGGACCCTCGGCCCGCTATGAAAATCGGTGGCGGCGATTTGCCGGTGCCGAAAGTGGATCCCAAGAATCCCGACGTCGTTTACAGCACCAGTATTGTGACCTGCCGCTCAACGGATGGCGGCAAAACGTGGATGAGCCTTCGGGGCGCTCCTGGCGGCGACGATTATCAAAACATGTGGATCAATCCTTTGAATCCACAAATTATTTTGTTGGTCAGCGATCAGGGCGCGCTTGTAAGTGTCAATGGAGGCAAGACCTGGAGCTCTTGGTACAACCAGCCGACCGCGCAGCTCTATCACGTGCAGGCGAACAATGATTTCCCCTATCGCGTTTGCAGCGGCCAGCAGGAGAGTGGCTCGGTGTGCATCTCCACGCGCGGAAACGACGGTGAAGTCACCGATCGGGAATGGCATCCGGTCGGCGCAATCGAATACGGCTACGTCGCTCCCGATCCTATCCATCCGGATATTTTCTATGGCGCCGGCCGGAATGAAGTTTCGCGTTTCGAATGGGAAACCGGACAGGTGCAGAACGTTACGCCGATTCCCATACTTGGCACTACTTATCGCGCCGACCGCACTCAGCCGATCATGTTCTCGCCTGCAAATCCGCATCTGCTTTTCTATGCCGCGAACATGGTCTTCAAGACGACGGACGCCGGCCACTCCTGGGAAACCATCAGCCCTGATCTCACGCGCCCTCACGCCGGCATTCCCGCGAGCCTCGGCAATCTCGCCGCAAACGACCCGAAAGCTGACAAAAAGCGCGGCGCGGTATATGCGCTCGCGCCTTCTTTCAAGAGCGTGGATACGCTTTGGGCGGGAACAGATGATGGCTTGATCTGGGTCACTCATGACGGCGGCAAGAATTGGAAGGACATTACTCCTCCGGATTTAATCCCCTGGAGCAAGGTGACGCAGATCGCTGCCTCACACTTCGACGACGAGACCGCTTACGCATCGGTCAGCCGCTTCCGCATGGATGATCTTCGTCCATACCTCTACCGGACCCACGATGGCGGCCAGACGTGGAAGCTGATCACCAATGGCCTGCCGGACAATGCTCCGGTCAATACCGTCCGTGAGGATCCCGATCGCAAAGGACTCTTGTTCGCCGGGACGGAAACCGCCGTTTGGGTTTCCTTCGACGATGGTGATCACTGGCAATCCCTCCAGCTGAATCTCCCACACACTTCCATGCGCGATCTCTGGATTCACGGCAGCGACCTGATCGTCGCCACGCATGGCCGCTCGTTCTGGATTCTCGATGACATCACACCTCTCGAGCAGGTCACCGATGGCCTCTCATCCACGCCAGCACATCTTTTCAATCCGGAGCTTGCCTACCGGGTCCGCAGAAGCACCTACACGGACACACCAATCCCGCCGGATGAGCCAACAGGAAAGAATCCCCCGGATGGAGCAATCATAGATTACTACCTCGCGAATGATCCTCCCGGGCCTGTCACACTGGAAATCCAGGATTCTCAGGGTAGGCTCGTGCGGCGCTATTCGAGCACCGACAAACCGGAACAAACCCTGGAACAGCTTGAGAAGCAATTGATCCCGCTTTACTGGATTCGCATGCCCCGAGTTCTTTCCGCAGCAGCTGGAATGCATCGCTGGGTATGGGATCTGCACTATCCCGCTCCCCTCACCGACCATCACGAATATCCGATTTCCGCGGTCCCCAACGACACTCCGCGCGTTCCTCAAGGCCCTCTCGCTCTACCAGGAAATTACACAGTCAAGTTGACAGCCGATGGCCAATCATTCACGGCTCCCCTCGAAATCAAGATGGATCCGCGGGTCAGCACGTCTCCCGAGGGTCTTGCGCAGGAATTCGATTTCGAGGTGCGCCTCTCAAAATTGATGTCGAGCAGCACGCAAGCGACGCGTGAGGCTCGCTCGATGCAAGACCAGTTGGAAAAACTCACTCCTCAAGCGAGCGGGTCAGTTGCGGATGCGATCAAGGGATTCTCGAAGAAATTGGACGCCCTCATGAAAGGCTCTCCAAACGACCAGTCGAAGCCTACATGGCCACGCGTGAGCGGGGCTGTCTCAGGTCTTTACGGCGCGGTGGGGCAGGCTGATGCGGCTCCCACGGCGGCTCAAGCCGCGGCTATCGCGCAAGTCGAGGAAGAATTCTCTGCCGTGAGCAAGGACTTGGAGAATCTGAAGTCCTCGGACCTTCCGGCACTCAATCGCAAGCTTCATGATGCGGGGCTGCCGGAAATCAAGTTCGAAGCGGCTCCTCCGCAGCGGGAAGAGATGGGCTCGGATGAACCGTAGAGAGGGCGGAGACCCTCTGCTCCTCGACAGAAAAACGCCAAGCCACCGGTTGGTCACGTTTATTCGGAGCCAAGGAACACATACCGCAACAGAAAGAGACCGCTGAGAACCCAGATTAGCGGCGTGATTTCGCGGGTTCGCCCCGAGCCAATTTTCACGAACGTATACGACAGCAGGCCCAGGCTAAGTCCCGTGGCGATGCTGAACGTCAGCGGCGTGGCGACGATTGTCAGAAACGCGGGAAACGCCTCGGTAAAATCGTTCCAGCGAACGCGGGCCACGGCCCCGCACATCAGCGCGCCAACTAGAATGAGCGCGGGTGCGGTCGCATACGCGGGAATTGCGGCTACAAGTGGCGCGCAGAACATCGCCCCCAGAAACAATCCGGCAATCACGATGTTGCCCAGCCCCGTCCGCGCCCCCGCCGCCACCCCAGCCGCGCTTTCGATATAACTCGTGACCGTGGACGTGCCCGTCAGTGCGCCGAGCATTGTGCCGAAGGCGTCTGCGAGCAGCGCGCGGCTCGCGCGCGGGAGCTTGCCGTCGCGAATAAACCCTCCTTGTTCGCAGACGCCCACCAGCGTTCCCACATTGTCAAACAGGTCCACGAAGAAAAACACAAAGACCAATTCCGACAGCCCCAATTTCGTGGCAGCGCGCAGATCCAATTGAAACAGGGTGCCCGAAGGATGCGGGAGAGAGAAAAAATGCGCCGGCCAGTGACTCAGCCCCAATGGAATACCGGCCAGCGCAATCAATACGATGCCGATTAAAATCGCTCCGCCAATGCGCCGTGCCATGAGGATGGCGATCAGGAGCAAACCGACCGCGGCCAACAGGAATTGCGAGTCCCCGACCTTGCCGAGACTCACTAAAGTTGCTGGATCAGCGACAACCATTTTTGCATTGCGAAGACCAATGAACGCGATAAAGAGTCCGATGCCTGCCGCAGTTCCGTGCTTCAAGCAGTCGGGAATATCGTTGACGATGTGTTCTCGAACGTTCGTCAGCGTCAGAATAAGAAACAGCACGCCTGAGAGAAACACGACGCCAAGCGCAGTTCTCCAGGGGATTCCGCGTCCGATCACGATCGAATAAGTAAAATAGGCATTGAGAGACATTCCCGGCGCGAGTGCAATCGGGTAGTTGGCCCACAGCCCCATGAGCAGAGTGGCAAATGCCGCGGAAATGCACGTCGCGAAGAGCACCCCCTCCACGGGCATCCCGGCTTCACCAAGAATTTGCGGATTGACCACGATCACGTACGCCATGGTCATGAACGTGGTCAATCCGCCAAGAAGCTCGCGCCGGAGGGTCGTCTGATTTTCGTTTAGGTGAAACACTCGTTCAAGCAAGCGAGCATCCCCGCTAAAATGCGCGTTACTCTAGGCCAAGACGCGGGGGGAAATAAAGCGTCAATTCAATGGCTTTGCGCATATCGATTTTTCCTCGAAGCGCCGAGAGATCCCTCTTGCTCTTTTTGTCGCGATGTAGCTGCCGCCGATCCTAGCTCTTGGGTTTGGTGGGAGCCGCACTACCTTCGGGTTTTGCGTCTCCTGGAGCGGGCATCGGGGGCATCCCCGTATCGAATTCTGCCTTCACCGCAGGAGAAATCTTGTCCATGTTCTTCAAAAGCACGCTCACTTGCCAAATCTCCGTTTCGGTAAGGCGCCCCTTGAATCCCGGCATTCCCGACATGCGAATCCCATTTTCGACCTTCCAGTATGTCTCCCAGGTGTCGTCGTCTGTTACACCCGTACCGTGAAACAGCTGAGGCGGCCTGGGATACATTCCTGCTGAGATGGCTGTCCTCGGTTGGTCCGGCATTCCATGGCACATCGAACAATTGTCCTTGTAAACTTTGGCCCCTGCCAGGAAGTTCGTTTCGTCCGCGGGCACCGCAGGGTCAAGATGCGGCAGTTTGTCCAGGTAGGCATGTAGCGCCTTGCGTGCGAACATGCTCTCAAATGGCATCTCGGGAGCCGACGTCGCGACCGGTGCATGCCCGGTGGCAAAATAGAGGTATACGCCTGCTGCGATCGCCAAAAATGCCAGCAGAATTCCCAGTACCAGACCTTTGAACATTTCCTCAGTTCCTCCCCAAGCGGGTTGTTTGAGTCGAGGCAGGCCACAGTCTAACCGTCATTTCTCCCTCATGCATCCGTTATTTCTGGGGAGATTATTCGCCGTTCCTGTCGTCTGGATTGCCACTCAGCCCGAACCGCCCGTGTCTTCCGCCCGCGTAACCTTGTGCCCTGCCGGGCCGTCAAACCTATGCGTAGAAGGTGATCTTTGAGGCTGGGGTTGTACAATACGTGAGCCAAGCACGCTGCGGCGAGTGAATGCCTTCCGGTCAACGCGCTCGCAAATTCCCAACCAGCGGCAGGAGCAATTGAATGGATCAACTGAAATCATTGGGACTACCCGAAACGGGTAGGCGAGCGGAAGAGTCGGCTCCCGCCGCTCACCGCGGCAGCCGGGCTTGGATCTGGATCGTCATCATTGGGGTCCTCGCACTGGGCTTCTGGATTTTCCGGAGCTCTCGCAGCAAGGCTGCCACGGCATCAGCGTCAAGCTCAGGGAGTTCGCGGGGGAAAGGGGCCGCGGGAGGTAACTTCAGCGTTCCGGTTGTTGTTGCCACGGCTAAGCGGGGTGATTTGCCCGTATATTTCAATGGCTTGGGCACGGTAACGCCCCTCAATACGGTTACGGTCCGTAGCCGCGTGGATGGCCAGCTCATCAACGTCGCTTTCAAAGAGGGCCAGATCGTCCACCAGGGGGATCTTCTGGCCGAGATTGACCCTCGCCCCTATCAGGTTCAGTTGGAACAAGCCGAGGGGCAGCTTGCCAAGGATGTGGCTCAGCGAAAGGACGCCAATGTCAATTACGAGCGTTACAAGTTGCTCTATCAGGAAGGCGTCATCCCCAAACAGCAACTGGACACCCAGCAAGCCACCGTGGACCAATTCGATGGCTCGATCAAAAGCGATCAATCGCAGATTGACAATGCCAAGTTGGAACTCGTCTACTGCCACATTACTTCTCCCCTGACCGGTCGAGTAGGGCTTCGCTTGGTGGATCCAGGCAACATCGTTCATGCGACGGACACAGGCGGACTGGTGGTGATCACCCAATTGCAACCGATCTCTGTGATTTTCAGCCTTCCCCAGGACCAGCTTCCCCAGGTTTATGATCGGCTCCGCAAGGGAGAGCAGCTTTCGGTGGACGCCTATGATCGTGACAACACCAAGAAAATCGCTACCGGCAAGCTCCTGACCATTGACAACCAGATTGATACGACCACCGGCACCTACAAGCTGAAGTCGGTTTTCAATAATGAAGACAGCAGTCTCTTCCCCAATCAGTTCGTAAACGTCCATCTCCTCGTGAATACGAAACATGATCTCGCTTTAGTACCCGTCGCCGCCGTGCAGCGTGGCCCCGAAGGTACTTACGTTTACGTGGTCGGTTCGGATAATAAGGTGAAGATTCAACAGGTCACAGTCGCGGAAACCACCGGAGGCATTACCGGGGTGAGCGCGGGACTGCAGGGTGGGGAAGTGGTCGTCACCGATGGCCAGGACAAACTTCAGGATGGTAGCAAGGTGATTCCGAATACTTCTCCGACAGGCAACGCGACACCGGCCGAAACGAATGCGAGTTCCACTCCTTCTTCTGCGCAAAAGTCAGCCACGGCTACCGCTTCCAAGACTTCGGCCCCGCGTTCGGGAGGCAAGCGTCAATGAGTCCTTCACGGCCGTTCATTCTGCGGCCGGTCGCCACCAGTCTTTTGATGGTTGGCGTTCTCCTCGTGGGCTTCGTCGCCTACCGCCAGTTGCCCGTTTCTGCTCTTCCCCAGGTGGATTACCCTACCATTCAGATTCAAACCTTTTACCCGGGCGCCAGTCCCGACGTCATGGCCTCTTCCGTCACCGCGCCTCTCGAGCGCCAGTTCGGCCAGATCCCGGGTCTCAACCAGATGACCTCCACGAGCTCTTTCGGCAGCTCGCTCATCACTCTGCAATTCACTCTAGACCTGAACATTGACGTCGCCGAGCAGGAAGTGCAAGCCGCCATCAACGCGGCTTCCAATCTTCTCCCTCAGGGGCTTCCAAATCCTCCCATCTATAGCAAAGTGAATCCTGCCGACGCGCCGGTTCTCACTCTGGCTTTGGCTTCTGACACGCTCCCTCTTTCCCAGGTCGAGGATCTCGCGGACACCAATCTGGCCCAGAAAATATCCCAGCTGCCTGGAGTCGGTTTGGTCAGTATGAGCGGCGGACAGCGGCCCGCCGTGCGCATCCAGGTCAATCCCACAGCGCTGGCGTCCTATGGGCTCAGTCTCGAGGATGTTCGTACCGCTCTGGGCAGTGCGAACGTCAATTCCGCGAAGGGAACGTTCGAGGGCCCTCATCAGGCATTTACGATCGGCGCCAACGACCAGCTTTTTTCGAGCGCTGGCTACAGCTCCGTCATCATCGCCTACCGCAACGGCGCCCCGGTCCGTCTGACCGACATTGCCACCGCAATTGACGGGGTCGAGAACGTGCAGCAGGCCGCCTGGGCTGACCGCACTCCAGCGGTCATCATGAACATTCAGCGTCAGCCCGGCGCCAACATCATCACAACGGTAGACCGCGTCAAAAAACTTCTTCCCCAGTTGCAATCAACCCTTCCCGCCTCAATTTCCCTCAGAATCCTGACCGATCGCACCACCACCATTCGCGCCTCCGTAAATGACGTGCAGTTCGAATTGACGCTCACCGTCGCGCTCGTTGTAATGGTGATTTTCCTTTTCTTGCGGAGCATTCGTGCCACCATCATCCCCAGCTTTGCCGTTCCCCTCTCCCTCATCGGCACCTTCGGCTTCATGTATTTGCTTGGCTACAGCTTGAACAACCTCACGCTGATGGCTCTCACCATTTCCACCGGGTTCGTCGTGGACGACGCCATCGTCATGATCGAAAACATCGCCAGGTACCTGGAGGCAGGGGATTCTCCGCTCGAAGCCGCCTTGAAGGGCTCCGAGCAGATCGGCTTTACCATTCTTTCGCTGACCGTCTCCCTCATCGCCGTGCTCATTCCGCTTCTCTTCATGGGCGAAGTGGTTGGCCGCCTTTTCCGCGAGTTCGCCGTGACCCTGGCCGTTACCATTCTCGTTTCGGCGGTTGTTTCGCTGACGTTGACTCCCATGATGTGCGCCAAGCTCCTGCGTCACCAAAAAGAAGAGGACCAGACCTGGTTCTATCGCAAGTCCGAGCACCTTTTTAACCGCATCATTGCCTTTTACGGCCGCACCCTTCAGGTGGTCCTCCGCTACCGCACCACCACGCTGATCATCACCTTCGCCACTCTCGTCGGCACCATCCTCTTGTACATCTACGTTCCCAAGGGATTTTTCCCCGTCCAGGACACCGGCTTGATCCTCGGCGTTTCCGAAGCTCCTCAGAGTGTCTCGTTCAAGTCCATGGCCGAGCGTCAGCAGGCTCTCGTGGACGTGATTCTGAAGGATCCTGCCGTCGAGAGCGTCTCTTCTTTCATCGGTATTGACGGCACCAACGTCACCATGAACAGCGGCAGGCTGCAGATCAATCTGAGGCCGCTCGCTCAGCGCAAACTCTCCGCTTCGGACATCATTCGTCGTCTCCAGCCGGACCTCAATAAGGTGGATGGCATCACGCTCTTCATGCAGCCGGTTCAGGATCTTACCGTCGAGGACCGCGTTAGCCGCACGGAATTCCAATACAGTCTTGAGGATGTGGACCAGAAGGAATTGGATTCCTGGGTTCCGCGTTTCATCGCTAAGCTTCAAACGTTGCCCCAGCTCCGCGACGTCGCCAGCGACCAGCTTACCGGCGGTCTTTACGTCAATCTCACCATCGACCGGGATTCCGCTTCCCGCCTCGGCATTTTGCCCGCGGATATTGACAACACGCTGTACGACGCTTTTGGCCAGCGTCAGGTCTCCACCATTTTCACCCAGTTGAATCAATATCACGTGGTCATGGAAGTGGACCCGCAATTCCGGCAGACTCCCGATTCGCTGAAAGACATTTACGTCAAATCTTCCACCGGCCAGCAGGTCCCGCTTGCGGCGTTCACCACCGTTCAGACCGGACTCACCGCGTTGGCGCTGAATCACCAGGGCCAGTTTCCCGTGGTGACTCTCTCATTTAACCTTGCTCCGGGCAGCTCGCTCGGCGACGCCGTGAGCGCAATCAATGCGGCGAAGGAAGATTTGGGTATGCCGGCGAGCATCCGCGGCGCGTTTCAAGGCACGGCAGCCGCGTTCTTGAGCGCGTTGGCAAACGAGCCGGTCCTGATTTTCGCCGCGCTGGTCACCGTTTACATCGTCCTGGGCATTCTCTATGAGAGCTACATTCACCCGATCACCATTCTCTCGACGCTTCCTTCCGCCGGTGTCGGCGCAATTCTCGCCTTGCTCCTTTTTCACGAGGAGTTCAGCATCATCTCCCTCATCGGCATCATCCTGCTGATCGGGATCGTCAAGAAAAACGCCATCATGATGATTGACTTCGCCCTGGACGCGGAGCGCAAGGAAGGCAAGTCGCCTCTCGACGCCATTTACGAAGCCTGCTTGCTTCGCTTCCGGCCCATCATGATGACCACCATGGCTGCTCTTCTCGCTGGCTTGCCGCTGGCTTTCGGCTCCGGCGTTGGCCAGGAACTTCGCCGCCCGCTCGGTATCACCATCGTTGGTGGACTGATTCTCAGCCAGATTCTTACGTTGTACACGACTCCAGTCGTTTATCTCGCGTTCGATTGGATTTCGCGCCGTTTTGCTTTCCACATTGGCAACGTAATTGAAGAGACCGCGCCGGGAGATTGAGCCGTGAATTTCTCTTCCAATTTCTCCGCTCCCTTCATCCGCCGGCCCGTGGCCACCTCGCTCATCACTCTCGCCATCTTTCTGTCCGGAGCCGTCGCTTTCCGCTTCCTGCCGGTCGCGCCATTGCCGCAAATTGATTTTCCGACGATTTCCGTGGGCGCGGGCCTTCCCGGTGCCAGCCCGGAAACCATGGCGGCCACTGTGGCTACTCCACTGGAGCGGCAGTTCGGCCGCATTTCCGGGATCACCCAGATGACTTCTTCCAGTGGACTGGGCTCTACCGGCGTCGTTCTTCAGTTCGATCTGAACCGCAATATTGACGCCGCCGGCCGCGACGTCCAGGCCGCCATCAACGCCGCCCGCAGCAATCTTCCCGCCGATCTGCCCGGTCAGCCGACCTGGCGCAAGGTCAATCCCGCGGACGCTCCGATTCTCCTGCTGTCTCTGACTTCAGCGAACATTCCCCCGCCACAGATCTACGATGCCGCCGATTCCATCCTTGCCCAGAAGCTCGCTCAAGTGGAAGGTGTCGGTCAGGTCTTTGTCTGGGGCAGTTCGCGCCCCGCTGTGCGCGTCAGCGTCAACCCGGACCTGGTGAACAGCTACGGCCTGAGTCTGGAGACGATACGCAACGCCCTTCGCTCTGCGAACGCCAATCTCGCCAAAGGTCAACTCTCCGACGTAGACCACGCGTGGGTCATCAACGACACCGACCAGCTTTTTAAAGCCTATGAATATCGCCCGCTGATCGTCGCCGGACATGCCGGAGCTCCGGTTCGCCTCGCGGACATCGGCACCGTTACAGATTCCGTGGAAGATACCCGCAACCTCGGCCTTTCCCAGGGTGAACCCTCCGTCATCATCCCGATCTTCCGGCAGCCCGGCGCGAACATGATTGACACCGTGGACCGCGTAAAAGCGATTCTTCCCGAGCTTCGCGCTTCCATTTCTCCTTCGCTTCATTTGGGAATTATCAATGACCGCACCATCACCATCCGCTCCTCCATCTCCGAAGTTGAGAAAACCCTCACCATCGCTGTGATTCTCGTGATTCTGGTCGTATTCGCTTTTCTCCGGAATGTCTGGGCCACCGCCATACCCAGTATCGCCGTCCCTCTCTCTCTCGTGGGCACCTTTGGAGTGATGTATCTCTGCGGCTATAGCCTTGACAATCTTTCTCTCATGGCCCTCACGATCTCCACGGGATTCGTCGTGGACGACGCCATTGTCGTCATTGAAAATATCGCGCGCCACATGGAAGCCGGCATGAAACCCTTTGCTGCCACCATGAAAGGCGCCAGCGAAATCGGCTTTACCGTCCTCTCGATGAGCAGTTCGCTGGTTGCGGTCTTCATTCCGATTCTCCTCATGACCGGCATCGTCGGCCGCCTCTTCCGTGAATTCGCCGTGACCTTGAGCGTCGCCATTGGCGTTTCGCTCTTCGTCTCCTTAACCGCTACCCCCATGTTGTGCGCACACTTCCTCAAGATTGAGAAAGGGCCTCACAATTTCGTTTATCGCTTCTTTGAAAAAGCCTTCAATGGGCTTCTTCACACTTACGACCGCTGCCTGCGCGTCGTCTTGCGCCACCAATTCGCCGTCCTGCTCATCACCATCGGTACGGTTTTTCTCACCGCCTATCTCTACGCCGAAATTCCGAAAGGCTTCTTTCCTCAGCAGGACACCGGGCGCATCACCGGCTACATCCAGGGCGACCAGGACATTTCCTTCGCAGCCATGGCACAGAAGCTGCGTCAATTCAGCGACATCGTTCAGCATGATCCTGCCGTGGATACCGTCACCGCCTTCACCGGCGGGGGCGGCGGCACCAGCACCGCCCGCATGTTCTGCCAGCTCAAGCCGCTTGAGGAACGCAAGATTGATGCCGACCAAGTCATCGCTCGCTTGCGCAAGAAAGCTTCCAAGATTCCCGGGGCCGCTCTCTACATGCAGGCCGTGCAGGATCTGAGCATCGGCGGGCGCTTTGGCGGCGCTCAATACCAGTACACTCTGCAATCGGAAAATTTGACGGACCTGGATCGCTGGGCTCCCATCCTCCAGCAGCGGTTCGCGACGATTAAAGAACTTCGCGACGTCAACACCGACCAGCAGGTACGCGGGCTCGAAAGTTCACTCGTAATTGATCGCGACACCGCCGCTCGTTTGGGCGTCTCGATGGACGTCATTGACAATACGCTCAGCGACGCTTTCGGCCAGCGCCAGGTCTCCAACATTTACAAGGGCTTGAATCAGTATCACGTGGTCATGGAAGTCCTTCCCCAGTACACGGAAAGCCCGGAAGGGCTGCGCCACATCTATGTACCGGCAAACAATGGCGCCCTCGTTCCGCTCAGTGCCTTCGCCCACTACGAGCATTCCAACACCTCGCTTTCCGTAAATCACCAGGGTTTGTATCCTTCGATCACGCTTTCGTTCAATCTGGCGCCGGGCGCCGCATTGGGCAACGCGGTCGCCCACATTGAAGCGGCTGAACGGCAGCTTGGCATGCCCCCCACAATCCACGCCGGTTTTCAAGGCACGGCTCAGGCATTTCAGGACTCCGCTTCTTCCGAGCTGATTCTCATCATCACCGCGCTGGGCGCCGTCTACATCATTCTCGGCATTCTCTACGAGAGCTATATTCACCCCATCACGATTCTGTCCACGTTGCCTTCCGCTGGAATCGGGGCGCTTCTTGCTTTGCAGATTACGAATACGGAGCTCAGTGTCATCGCCCTCATCGGCATTATCCTTCTGATCGGCATCGTCAAGAAAAATGCCATTCTCATGATTGATTTCGCCGTGCAGGCGGAAACCAAGGAAGGCAAGACGCCCGTGGAAGCCATTTATGAGGCGTGTCTGCTTCGCTTCCGGCCTATTCTTATGACTACCATGGCCGCGCTTCTCGGTGCCCTCCCACTAGCCATTGACACCGGGACGGGCTACGAACTTCGCCGGCCCCTGGGCATCGCCATCGTGGGAGGCCTCATCTTCAGCCAGTTGCTCACTCTTTTCACCACCCCGGTGGTGTATCTCTATTTGGACCGCCTCCAGACCGGAATCCGCAGGCTCCATGCGCAAGTGCCCGTTCCCGCAACCGCTCCGGCGCAGTCCGACTAATTTTGATATTTTGCTGGGTCTTTAGGAGTGCATGGCCTTTCCGCCCATCTGCCGCACATCGCCATTTTTTCCCAGCTGCTCAGGAACTGCCAATCAAAATCCCCGTCAAAAACACCAGCACCCCGCCGACAACCACCTGAAAGGCCGCCTGCAAAAAGGGGGTATCCATATACCGGTGACGCACGTAGCTGATCGTGGCCAGCTCTACGGCAACCACGAGCACAGCCACGGTCATGGCCACACGAAAATTGTGGATGAGGAAAGGCAATGCGTGGCCCAGTCCCCCAGCCGTCGTCATCATGCCCGTCACGATCCCACGTATGACCGGTGACCCCCTCCCCGTCAGCGATCCGTCATCGGATAGGGCTTCGGTAAACCCCATAGAAATCCCCGCCCCGACAGACGCCGCCAGTCCCACAAGAAACGCCTCCCAGGTTCTGTGCGTAGCAAAAGCTGCAGCGAAAAGAGGCGCCATCGTGGAGACCGATCCGTCTATTAAACCGGCCAGCCCTGGCTGCACCACTTGTAGGAGAAAAAGTTTTTTGTGAGATTCCGCTTCCAGCGCTTTCGCGCCTTCCGTGAGGTGTTTTTCTTCGAGAGTCCCCGCAGTCTCCGTGTGTTTTCTTTCCTCGTCCGCCAGTTTGTTCAACAGCTCCCGTGTTGCCGCGTGGCTCGTCCGGTCCGCGGCTCGCTGGTAGAAGCGCACCGCTTCCATCTCCATCACCCGCGCCTGCTTCCTGGCTGTCTTTACGCCCAGCGGGCGCAGTAACCACACTGGTCTGCGCTCCAGAAATCCCTTTATGTTTTCCCGCCGGATCAGCGGGATATAGTCCCCGAACCGTTCGCGGAACATCCCGGTCAACCGGTCCCGGTGCCCCGCTTCTTCCTCCCGCATCTCCTCGAACATCTGTGCCGTCGCGGGATACGATTCGCGCAGCTGATCCGCGAACTCTCCATAAATTCGTCCGTCTTCTTCTTCAGACTGGATGGCCAGCGCGAGAATCTCTCGGTCGCTTAAGTCCTTGAATTTCTTCTGCATTCCCACCCGCCCTGTGCATCCGCAGGCGAGAAGAATCGCACACTTCGGCGGCCGAAGTCATCTCACAAGCTGCAAACACGGCATCGAATCGGGAAACCTGGCCCCGCCACGCAATCCCGGGCACAGGAGCCTCACAAATTTCTAGAGATGGAAACCTTGCTGATGGCAGAGTTGCACAATTCCGAGCCGGTCCCCGGCTCCAATCTTGTGCTTCATGCGATAGAGATGATTCTTGACCGTTTGTTCGGATAGGCAGAAGTGGTTCGCAATCTCTTTATTGGTCAGGCCCTTGGCAATCAGCGGGATCAATTGTTGTTCCCGGCGCGTCAAGCCAAGCTCCCGCTGCATGCTCGCGGATGGGAATTTTGTCGCCTCCCGCTCAAAAAGCCGAAAGAGCGCCGCGCAGCACGATCCGGGGCACACCGCCTCGCCCTGCTGCACTCCCTTTACACCCTCCAGAATGTCTTCCGCGGACGCGTCCCTCAGCAGGTAGCCGCTGATTCCCGCGCGCACGCATTGCAAGAATTCAAGCTCGTCGCCCGATCCGCCCATCAAAATTACTTTCATCTCCGGTGCGGCCGCGCGCATCTTGCGAATGACCACCAGATCCTCGTACAGTTGCCCCCGCGAAGCCAACAGTAGGACCAGTTCTTCTTCGGTCAGGAAAAGCTCGCGCGCCGATTCTGTCGCGGCATTTCCTTCTTCGAGTACCACGACCTCGAATCCCGCGCGCTTCGTCAGCATTCGTGCCAGCGCTTCTCTCAGTAGCCGGTTTTCTACCACCAGCATAATGCGGGTCTTTTCCGGGCAGTATCCCGCCCGGCCATTTTTTTCATTTTCGGTTCTCTTGGAACCCGTCACGTTTGGCATGCCACCCGGTGTGGCGGAACTTCGAATACTTCTCTGCAGACTGACCTGGTTGGGGCGCGCAGCATCGCTCATAGAAAAACCCCCGGGGACATCGGAAGTAATGCGAGCGCCACGTCACATCCTAAGTACCAAATCCTAGTTTGTCCAGTACAAAACTATGCACGCACATATCCGAATTCTTGATCTTGCCTCCCCCCTCGATATTCGCCGTATAGTATTAATTCCATGGAACTTATGAATTATTTCTCCCCCGTTAAATTTCATTGGCCTCCTCTCCTTGGTACCAAAGCCGTTTTGGAAATCCACAATGGAATTCTCCCCATTCCTCTTTTTTCACCTTTTCAGCAGTACCTTCGTACCAATTTCCTCCTTCTGCGCCCCACCTTCGGCCAGGTACTTTCCGGCCATAGGTTTTTTCTTTCTCTTCCCTGTACACTTTCTTTGGAAGAAGTTGTAGATTGAAAGGGCTTTATTTCCCATGGCGATGCAGGATCTGACGAACATGAAACCCAGCAGCATGTCGTCTCCCCGAGCGCTTACGCATTCCGAGCGCCGGACGAGCCGTCGTTGTAAAATTACTCAACTCATGCGCATTCGTCCTTCGGACCCCGAGAAGGATCACTTCGAGGACATTCGCGGCAGTTTGAGCGTTTCTCGCGGTGGAGCGTACTTCCAGACCAACGAAGAGAACTACGAAGTCGGCATGCGGCTCTTTGTCACCATGCCGTTCACCAGGGACCCCACGGCCATGAATCGCGAGTATTTGGCTGAAGTTGTCCGCATGGAAGGCCTCAACAATGGCCTCAGAGGCGTTGGAGTTAAGCTTCTGATGGAGATGGGGCTCCAGCACAACTACTCATTCGAACCCCCCATGAACTCGCGGTAACAGTCCTCGTCGGCGAAACGCCTTCTAGAATCAAGAAAGGGCGTCCCAAGCATCTGGGACGCCCTTTCCCGTGTTTGGGGGGTTGGGGAAATCGTTTTGGTTCTTACGCTCTTCCGATCATCTGCAGCGTGCGGTGGCGCAATTTGCCTATGGATTTATTGATCGGGTGTTTCCGCCCCAGGAACGTGAATATGGGCGGCCGGCGCCGGATCAGGCGGTTCAGCGCGATATTCAGTCTCACGTCGCGTCTCGCGAATTTCAATCCTGCTTGCAGCGCTTCCACGGCGTCGTCGCGGCGACCCGCGGTTGCGTAAACCTCCGCCAGATTTAGATAAAGCTGCGCCTGATTTCTCTTCATGCGCACGGCGTTATCGCACAGTTTCTCCGCATCGGCCCAGCGTTGTTCTGACCTGGCGATCACCACTCCAAGGTAAGACATGTAGTAGGGATTGTTTTTTTCGAGCTCCACCGCGCGTTTCATGTGAGGCAGCGCCTTCACCGCATAGTTGTCCCTCAAGAGCGCTAGACCTTGTTTGAATTCGCGGAAGGCTTCCGTATCCATCATCGTTTCACCTCGCGGCGTCGCGGAGTTCCGTCCTCCGCTCCCGCCCTCAGACTCACCCCCGGGTGATGGTGGCAGGATTCACTCTCATGGTAGCCCACGAATACATGCAGGAAAAACCGGTCAATATCGCCCCATTTCCCTGACCCTGCTTCGCCACGCCACTCTGGAGAGGGAACTCAGCAGCGTGAGTTCGATGCCCGTCCCGGTCCAATCTCAAGCTACGCCGGGACTTACTTAATTTCTACTGGACGAATGGCCAGTCTTGGGACAGCCGCACAAGCGGTTCGGGGGGAATTGACCTTGCGGACAGACATTTCTCTTCAGAAAAACGCCATACATCCAAAAATTCGCTGACCACTCTCCTGGCTGGCGTGCAGGCAAAACGCTAGGCTCGCGCATGCTCCATTCGCGCTTCCCCTCTCACGCGTGATGCATAGATCGGGTACCGCCCCGCTAGCTCGGCCACCAGGCTTCGCACTCTCCGCTCCGTTTCTTCGTTCCCGATGCTCCCGAGCACATCCGCGATCCACCCCCCGATCAAAGCCATCTCCGGTTCCTTCATTCCACGCGTCGTCACGGAAGGGCTTCCCAGCCGGATTCCTCCCGCTTTCATTGGCGGCAGAGGATCGAACGGAATCGCGTTCTTGTTCACCGTGATTCCAGCGCGGTCCAGAGCTTTTTCGGCATCGCTCCCGGAAATTCCTCTCGAATGCACTTCAATGAGGAACAAATGATTGTCTGTGCCTCCAGTAACGATCCGGAATCCGCGGCTCGCCACCGCTGCTGCCATCGCTTTTGTATTTGCCACCACTTGCTTCTGGTATTCCCGGAAGGATGGTTCCATTGCTTCCTTCAGGCACACCGCCTTGGCCGCGATGGTGTGCACCAGCGGCCCGCCTTGTGTTCCGGGAAATGTCAGCTTGTCCAGTTCCTTTGCGTAAGCAGCTTTGCAGAACACCATTCCGCCGCGCGGCCCTCGCAGCGTCTTGTGCGTGGTCGTGCTCACGAAATCCGCATGCGGGATTGGACTGGGATGAACCCCCGCCGCCACCAATCCTGCAATATGCGCCATGTCCACAAAGAAAAGCGCCCCCACCGCCCTGGCGGCCTTGGCAATCCGTTCGAAATCAATGATCCGGGAATACGCGCTTGCCCCTGCCACAATCATTTTTGGCTTGTTTTCCTGCGCCAACCGCTCAATCTCGTCATAATCAATCTGCTCGGTATCCTTGCGCACGCCGTAGGCCGCAAACTTGTACATCCGCCCCGAAAAATTCAGCGGGTGCCCGTGCGTCAGGTGCCCGCCGTGAGCCAGATTCATTCCCAGAACGCTGTCCCCGGGTTGCAACGCGCTCATGTAGACGGAAACGTTCGCCTGTGTGCCCGAGTGCGCCTGCACGTTCGCATGTTCAGCGCCAAAAAGTTCCTTGGCGCGGGCAATCGCCAATTGTTCCGCCTTGTCCGCAAACTCGCATCCCCCGTAATAGCGCTTCCCCGGGTATCCCTCCGCATACTTGTTGGTGAAGACTGATCCCATCGCTTCCAGCACAGCTTCGGAGACGAGGTTTTCCGAGGGGATCAACTCCAGCCCGGTTGCTTCCCTCTGGGCTT
>DATIXL010000104.1:0-6643 GCA_035518615.1 Terriglobales bacterium
CGAAAAGCATTTTTTTGAAATGCTCCTGAGCGCTTCCGGCGTTGGCCCTTCCCTCGCTCTCAAAATTCTTTCCGGCATGAACGTGGACGACCTCGTCCCCGCGATCCGCACCGGCGATGTCGCCCGCCTCACGCGCATCCCTGGAGTCGGTCGCAAAACCGCCGAGCGCATGGTCGTCGAGCTGAAAGATAAACTTGAAGCCGTCGCCGTCGAAGAAAAGCCCGCCGCAGCTTCCCCTGCAGGCATCGAAGCCGACGTGCTCTCCGCGTTGATGAATCTCGGCTACGATGGACGCGCTGCGGAAAGCGCGGTGCGCGAAGCCAAACGCGAAGCAGGCGCAAACAATTTTGAAAAGCTCTTGAAAGCGTCGCTGCAAACGCTGACGGCGCCGCAAAGCCGCGCCGCCCGCGCGGTCTGAAGCAACAAAGTTCTGAGCGCCCGCACCACTCGGCGCTCGCAAGTGCTACCCTCGCTTAGGTGCAGAACGCATGGCGGATGGAACAGCTCGTCGAATGATGGCCCAGCGCACGCGCAGCGATGCCGCGCGTCCCGAGCGCCCCGAGCGCCCCGAGCGCATCGTCTCCGGCGCTGTCTTCGAGGAAGACGTTCGCATCGAAGCCAGCGTTCGCCCCAAGCGCCTTGAAGACTACATCGGCCAGAAGCGCGTCAAGGAAAACATCTCCATCGCCCTCGAAGCCGCGCGCAATCGCGGCGAAGCCCTCGATCACGTTCTTTTGTACGGTCCTCCCGGCCTCGGCAAAACCACTCTCGCGCAGATCATCGCCGCGGAGCTCGGCGTCACCATCACCACCAGCGCCGGCCCGCTCCTCGAACGCAAAGGCGATCTCACCGCTATTCTCGCCTCGCTCGAATTGCGCGAGGTCTTTTTTCTCGACGAAATTCACCGCCTCCAGGCCGCCGTCGAGGAAGTTCTCTATCCCGCGATGGAAGATTTTCGCGTGGACCTCGTCATCGGACAGGGCCCCGGCGCGCGCGTCCATCCCTTTCACTTGAAACACTTCACGCTCGTAGGCGCCACCACCCGCGCAGGCCTCATCACCGCTCCGCTTCGCTCGCGCTTCGGCATCGTCCACCGTCTCGATTTTTACGATCCGGAAGATCTCCTCATCATCCTCCGCCGCTCCGCCAAGATTCTCAGCATCGAACTGGAAGAAGGCGGCGCGGAAGAGATTGCCCGCCGCTGCCGAGGTACTCCGCGCATCGCCAACCGCCTCCTTCGCCGCGCGCGCGATTTTGCTCAGGTCCGCGCCGCCGGAAGAATCACACGCAGCGTCGCTCGCGAAGCGCTCTCCATGCTCGGTGTGGACGACAGCGGCCTCGACGAAGTGGACCGCAATCTCATGCTCGCGCTGCTGGATAAATACGCCGGCGGGCCCGTTGGCCTCGGCACGCTCGCCGCCGCTCTCAGCGAGGAAGAAGACGCCATCGAGGAAATGTACGAGCCTTACCTCATGCAGATCGGCATGATTGACCGCACACCGCGCGGACGCGTCGCCACCCAGCGCGCCTACGAATATTTCGGCAAGGAAATTCCGCGCCGCCAGCCAGGACTATTCTAGAATTCTCCGCAGCCGCTCTCGCGTCGGCTTCTCCCATGCCTTCCGCTCACGTTTATCTCTCGCTCGGTTCCAATCTTGGCGATCGCGCCGCCAATCTGAATAACGCCATCTCTGCCCTCGCCGGAATCGGCGTTCGCGTCCTGAAAATATCCAGCTTTTACGAAACCGAGCCCGTGGATTTCCTCGATCAGCCCTGGTTCCTGAATTGCGTCCTCGAAGCCGAAACAACTCTTTCCCCGCTCGATTTGCTCCACGCTCTTCGCGCCATCGAGCAGCAAATGGGCAGCAAAAAAGCCTTCGCCAAGGGCCCTCGCATCCTCGATCTGGACATTCTTCTCTACGGCCAGGAATCCATCACCACCCCCGAACTCCAAATCCCCCATCCCCGCATGCTCGCCCGCAATTTCGTTCTCGTCCCCCTCGCCGAAATCGCTCCCGGTTTCCAGCATCCTATCTGGGACGCTCCCGTTCGCGATCTACTCTCCCGCGCTTCCGACAAAAGTTCCGTCCGCCTCTTCTCTACTCCGCCCCAAATCACGTCCAGCAACCCCTCCGCTTGACGCGCTCCCCGAACCATCGCAAGATAGCCTCAAGCTCTCCGTCCTCCAGGTGAATGATGAAAAAATGCCTTCCGCTTCTCTTCCTCTTCGTCCTGTTCGCTCCATCTCTCGCCGCGCAGTCTGCAACAGTGAAGCTCAAGCTTCACATCGTCTTGATTGACCGCGACCTCAATCAAAAGCCCGTCCCAAATTTTGTCGTCACTCTTCAGCGAGCCGATTCGCCCTCCGCCGAATCCACCGAATTAAAAACCGGCCTCGACGGCAATGCGGAAAAGGATTTGCCCCCGGGGCGCTACAAACTCGCCTCTTCCAGGCCCATCGAATTTGAAGGCAAGCGCTATTCCTGGAAGCTCGAACTCTCCCTCGCGGGCGCGCAACAAAGTTTGGATTTGACGAACGACAACGCCACCGCCGAAAATATCGCGACCGACGCTGCTCATCCGTCGGACGCTTCGTCTGCCGCTTCGGGCGGAGGAGACCTCACGGCGCTCTTCGACAAGTTCAAGAATTCCGTATTCCAGGTGCATGCCGAGGCTAAGGATGGATCCGGTTTCCTCGCCGATCCCGCCGGGCTCATCGTCACCAACAACCATGTCGTGGATTCTTCCGGCTATCTCGCCGTGCAATTCGATCAAAAACGCAAAGTCACCGCGAAGCTCTTGGCCTCGAATCCCGATAAGGACGTCGCGGTTCTCTGGATTAATCCCGCCGCGTTTCCCGAAGCCGTCTCCGCGCCTCTCGTACCGTCGTCCGCCAACCCGCCCATCGCCGTCGGCCAGCGCGTCTTCACCATTGGCAATCCCATGGGCCGCGACAAAGTCCTCACCACCGGCGTCATCAGCAAAGTCGAAAAGGACGCCATCACCAGCGACATCAACATCAATCCCGGCAATTCCGGCGGCCCGCTCTTCACTCTTCAGGGTCAAGTTGCCGGCATCACCACCGCCGGTCTGCGCAATCTCGCCTCGATCGTGCCCATTGAAGAGGCTCGCACGCTTCTCGATCAGGCTCGCAAAAAAATGGCTGGCGCGTCGCCGCCAAGCACTGATCTGCTTCCCGTTGAGCCCGCCGACTATTATCCGGCCGATTCGCTCCGCTCTCTGCTCCAACTTGAAAGAATGGACACCAAGCCTTATTTTTACGATCAGGGAGAATTTGAAGTTGCCCTCATCACTCCCCCCGTGGGTTATTTTGCCCGCCATCGGGACGAAATGAGCGCGGCTCGCAAAGCCGCCAAGCGCGGGGGCGGAGAGTCTGCTCAGCCCAAAGTGCCCACCGAAGCTCTGGAGGATGCGCAGGAAGTTCGTCCGATCCTGGCCATTCTTGTCCGTCCTAAATACAGCGCGTTCTTCAAAGTTCGTTTCAAAAACGGCTTTCTCCGCATGCGCCTTCTGTGTGGCTCAAAGGAAATCGCGCCCATCGACCCCGGCCGTCGCCAATTCGAACTCGAGGCGCGCGGCAAGACCGTGGACACCACCTTTGAAGGCATTTATGAGTATCCGCCGGACGCCGTATCCCCTTCCTGCGGCGGCGTCACACTGGAAATCTATTCCGAAAAAGATCCGAGCGTGCCTGTCAGCAAGCCCATGGACGCTGCCACCGTGCAACGCATCTGGGAGGACTTCGATCCCTATCGCAAGTCTATCGCCGCCAAATAGCGTTAGCGCAGCTTCCGCGGTCTTACGAAGTGCGTCGCAGCAACAGCCGGTGCAGCATCATTTCCTTCGGACGCAACGCATCCAGCTCAATTTCCGATAGCCGCCCTTCCTTGATTTCCCGCCAGATGTACACGCCCGGATCGGTTTCCTCCCGAATCATGCCTTTTAGCGAGAGCAGAAACTCCGACGCATCGTCCCGCGACGCTGTTTCTTGATACCGCGGCCGCGCAAGTGCCTCCACTGCGTAGCTGCGCAGCAGCTTCGGCCAATAGGCCCGGAACAATTCGCCCGACGCAAAAATGTCGCTCCACGCCACTTCATCGCCGTATGCCACCACGGCTCCCACCACATGTTCTTCCTTCAATCCCGACGTTTCTTTCGCAAACCGCCGTTGCAGTTCCTCGACGAGATTGTCTACGGAACCGCTCACCCGCTTCGAATCGTAAATGTGCGCGTACGATTCCGTCGGCGCATCCTCCCGGATCGTTCCCGCAATCGCATCACGTGGTAGGCTCGGTGCCGGAGCCGCGGGCGCCGCTACCGCCGTTGTGCCCGATCTCACGGCTGACCACACCCGGCCCTGATCCTGCTCCACCGCGGCTTGTTCGCGCACGCTAGGATGCACGATCGTCTTCGCCGCGGAAAAATCCGCGCCCGAAGACCACCGTCCGTGTTCCACGCAGAAAACATCCAGCGGCAGTGGCTCGGCTCCCGCCGGCACAATGCGGTCCTTCCCGATGATCCGGTCCTGCTTCCCTCCGCTCACCAGCTCTCCCGCCAGCAGCAGCACCGGCCGCTTTCCCCGGTTGATCAGCACCAGTTGATTCACCGAAGCCCCGCCGGAATAATCCGGCACAACGCGTCCTCCGCGCCGCCGCTCCAGCCCTCCGCTCCCCTCTTCCCTTACGATCACTTCCCCCGACGCCAGTCCCTCGTCCAGCGTCACAAACGCGCTGGTATCCGCCGCCATCGCCGACACCACCGGAAAAATCGTCATGTTTTCGTAGCGAATCGGCTCGAGCAACCTCCAATCCCCCTCCGGCTTTGCCGGCATCGGCGGCGTCTTTGCCCCGCCCCACACAAATCCCAGCATTCCCAGCGTCGAAATCCCGAACAGACTCGAACCAAGCACCCACGCCACAAATCGTTCCATAAAGACCTCCTGGATGCCTCATGCCGAGGCATCCCTTGGCCTTAGAACGCGCAGTCGGAGTTCTCTTGCACGCAGGGATACCAAATTTGTCGGACACACGCCAAATTGTAAGGAATTCCAAGCAAGAATAACTGTCTAACGGTAGGGATCGCCCAAGTTCGTCCGGGGTTTCTGCCGCTTTGTCTTCGAAGCTTCCGATTCCTGCCGTTCATACTCGGCCATCTCCTCGTCCGTATAGGAGTAGGAATCGCGCGAGGCGAACATGGAAGTCACTCTCCCCGTTTGCTGCTTCTTCTTCCGAAGCGACCCGAACTCCCGCCGCACCTGTCGCAAAGGCGCGTCAATCGCCTTCACCTCGACCAGCAGATCGCTCACTTTTTCAAGGAAATCGTGCAGGTGGTATGGCCGCACGACGTACGGCAAACGCGAAGCTTCCAGCGTCCCAACGTACTGGCTGCCCGTCATTTCGGGAATTAGAAACAGCGCCCGCAGCCTTCCGCCTTCTTCGATCGGAGCCGTCGCTAATTCCTTCAAAGTCATGAAAATCGGCGAGTCCACGCCAATCAACGCCACGTTGGCAATCACCAGCGACCACTCCGCGCTCCGGAGGTCCGCCATCAGGTCCTTCGCATCGTGGACAACCCGCACGCGCCAGCCCTCCGAGTCCAGGATTTGCCGCAGGGAGGAGGCATTCTGGTTCTCTTCGTCCAGCGCAAGGATGCTCACTTGCCTCGGTACTACTTGAGGAGGTGTTGCCATCCTCGGAGTATAGGCTCGCCGCTGCCGATCCGCGCCTTCAAAAAGGTACAGGCGGCGAAAGTGGCAACAGGACTTCCTTCGGAAAAGTACTACCAGCGGAATCTACCCGAAAAACGTCGCCCCAGAGCGGTTCATTGCCCTACAACTAGATCGCTACCGGCCGCGTACCTCTTCACTTCTGACCCGTCCCAGAAGACCCGTTCCACCACCGTGCCCCGCGTCTCCCGGCTCGTATAAAAAATCTGGATGCCGTCCCGCGACCATCCCGCACTCGTGGCAAACAGATCCGGCGGACTCAGCAACACCCGCCGCTTCGACTTCACCTCGTAATAAAAGAATCCTGCTCCAAGCCCCGTTCGCGGTTCCGTCGGCATCCCCGGGGCAGGCTTCAGAATCGCGGCCGAAACCAGCAAAATATCTGAATTTGCAGGGTTTACCCGCACATCGTCCATCGCCGGCCTTCCGTACTGGTCTCCGTAGAGATCCCTCGCCGCCAGGGTCGCCGTTACGCCCCCGGCGTCCCCAATCCAATAGAAATTGTTCGCATCCGACGCAAGCACTGCGTGTTCGTCCACCCATCCATCCAGAGAAGTTACGTCCCCCGCATACGCTTGCGTTGCCTGTCCCGGTTCGCCCGCCGGAGCAATCCACACCTGCCAGCCAGAACCCGACGGTTTCAGGAAAGCCACGCGCATATCATCCGGCGACCAAAACGCCCTCTGCACTCCTCCTCTCAGCCACTCCGTCTTTTGCTTGGTAACAGCGTCGTACATCCAGATTGCCGTTAGACCCCCCTCTTCCCGGGTGAAGAGCACTCGATTCCCATCATGCGATACGGACAGTTGCGATCCTCGTTCCGCCAGCAGCTGCGTCACTCCCTTTCGCCGCAGCACTACTCGTCCCGACGCTTCCACGTATGCGTAGGAAATCGGC
>DATIXL010000105.1:0-32180 GCA_035518615.1 Terriglobales bacterium
CCCTTTGGATTCAACACTTACAAAAAAATGACGGGGGGCCCCCCTCCCGCAACTCTCCGGAACGGCCGTGGAACGTAGATATTCGACTGACCCTCCGGCGCAGCGAATTGGGGCAAGCGGCTCGGGGAGAAATGGTAGCGCAAATCCATGGAAGAAAGGATCCACGGCAGGGGCAGGTCCACCAGCAGGAACGAGAAGCGTCTCGCGCGGAGGTGGCTCCAAACCAGCGCCCGCGAAGAACGAAAATTGTAAAGCAGCTTCAATCCAATTCGGTTGTAACCTCCGCGGAAATAGTGAAAATAGAAATCCCAGTTCCACGAAGTGCGGATCACGGAACGGATCGAATCGCGTCGCTGGTGAAACGCAATTGCTCTCGGCTCAAAAACGAGTTTATGCCCCGCCGCGAGCAGCCGCTCGCAAAGATCCACGTCCTCGAAATTCGTCCGGTAGTTTTCGTTGTAGCCTCCCGCGGCCAAAACGGCGTCCTTCCGGAAAATCGTGCCGAAACCTCCCAGCCGCCGGTGCGAAGGATGTTCGATCACAATTTCTTCAAGCCCCAGATCTTGCGACATGTTGGCCGCGCGCCACGCATCGGCGATCTTACTTCGATGCGCTTCGATCAGCCGCCCGCCAGCTCCTGCAACACGAGGATCATCGAAGCGAGCGAGCAAATGTTCGAGCCAGGTGGATTCTGGAATCACATCCGCGTCAATCGCACCGACCAGCGGATGCGCCGCGTTTGCGAACGCGGTGTTGCGAGCCGCGGCGAGGCCTTTGTTTTTTTCGTGTCGGATGACGCGCACAGGATAACGCGAGGCGAGTTCGACGGAATTGTCTTTCGAACCATCGTCAATGATGAGCAATTCATCGGGCGGATGAGTCTGATCGAGCACCGCGCGAATCGAAGCTTCGATCGTGTGCGCCGCGTTGTAACACGGAATGTAAACAGTGAGCTTCATCCGGCCCTTTCAAAAGCCGCGCCCGGAAGATTTCGAAGCGGAGACTTTCGATCAGTTCCGATACGGGGCGCGCTGAATGAGATCGCGTTCAGCAAAGTCTCAGCTCTCCTGAGATTTCCGGATGGAAGCCGGAGCCCCGGGATTGACGAGTTGCGGGACGGGGAGGAGATCGCGGCGGGCGCGCTTGTACCAGGAACGCGAACCGAGCCAGCGGCGGCCGGAATAAAACCAGCGCGGAGGGAGAAGCAACGCCGGAATCATTGAGAGCGCGCGAAAGGCGCTGCTTTTCCACGGAGCGACGGGATGCTGGATGCGATAGAGCGTGCGCTCGGTACGATATGTTTCCCAGGAGAAGCCTCCTTCGATTTGCAGACGAAGCTGCGTGGCTTCGGCGCTGACGAGTTCAAGAACGGAGGCCGCAGCGGCAGGAGGAACGCCTGCGGCAGGAAGTGCGGTGCGTAAGGCGTCCACGAGAGCGGCGAGAGAGCGGGCTTTGCGAATCTCGCCGCCGGGAAGCGCGCTGGAGGCCATAAAAAGATTCGCGCCATGAATGCGATAGTGCGTGAGCGGATCAGTTAGCAAAAGCGATTCCGCGAGAGCGGCCCCAAGAGTAAAGAGATATTCGTCGGCTTCGATGACGATGGATTCGGGAATCGGAAGAATTCTTTTCGCAACAGATGCGCGTAACGCAAGACGGCTGGTGCCGAAGTAGCAACGATTCGAGCGGAAACATTCCGCGGAAGGCAGCGAATCGAGACGGAAGCGTTTTTCAGCGGAGGGCGCGATCACGCGCTCATAGCCGTCGTTGAAGGATTCGATGATGGCGTGGCCGATCATGCCAAGAGAAGAATCGGCGGCCATAATTTCCGCAACGCGGCGAAGCTTTCCTTGAACCCACCAATCGTCGCCGTCTAGAAAAGCGATGAATTCACCGCGGCATTCCGGGATGCCTGCATTGAACGCAGAAGCCTGGCCGCCGTTGGATTTTTTGATTAGGCGAATATACGGCTGGAATTTGCGGAGAATTTCGGGAGTGCGGTCGGTGGAACCGTCGTCCACAACGAGGATTTCGCGATCGGAAGCAGGGAAATCCTGCTCGAGGACGCTGACAACGGCTTTTTCGATGAACGGTTCGTGATTGTAAGTGTCAATCAGTACGCTTGCGAATGGCATCGTTCAGCGGACGAAGGGCGCCGCCTCCTGAACTACGCAGCGAGTCACGAACCGCTCGAGGCCGTCTGCAATTGTGTTTGCGCGGCGACGATTTCTTCGAGGATATTGTCGAGAGAGCGCGTGATGCGCCAGCCGGGATAGTGCGAGCGGAACTTGGAAAGATCAGAGATGTAACAGATGTGGTCGCCCTTGCGCGCTTCTTCCACGTAATGCCAGTCGAGCTTTTTTCCGGTCAGTTGGCCGATGCGGTCGATCGCTTCGATCATAGAGACGCTGTTTTCGCGGCCGCCACCCATGTTGTAGACCTCGCCGGGGCGCGGATTTTCCGCAAATGCTTCCATGGCGGAAACGACATCGTGGCTATGGATATTGTCGCGGACCTGCTTGCCTTTGTAGCCGAAGACGGAATACTGACGGCCGGTGAGCGTGGCTTTGACGAGATAGGAAAGGAAACCGTGGAGTTCGACGCCGGAATGCGAGGGACCGGTGAGGCAGCCGCCGCGAAAAATGCCGACGTTCATTTTGAAGTAACGGCCGTATTCCTGGGCGACGAGGTCGGCAGCGGCTTTGGAAGCGCCGAAGAGGGAATGCAGGGTTTGGTCAATGCGGCAGTTTTCGGTGATGCCGTTGAAATCCTCCGGGCTGGCGTAGTCGTAACGGGTTTCGAGCTCCTTGAGAGGAATTTCGTTGGGAGCGTCGCCATAGACTTTGTTGGTGCTCATGAAAATGAAAACAGCTTCTGGCGTGTGGCGACGAGTGGCTTCGAGAAGATTTAGAGTGCCGAGGGCGTTGACTTCGAAATCGAGAATGGGGATGTCGCGCGCTTTATCGTGCGAGGGCTGCGCGGCGCAATGAATGATGAGGTCGAAGGGATGGTGCGTGAACAGCTGTTCAACGGCAGCGCGGTCGCGAATATCAATGGCGAGAGGGGTGAAGTTATTCGTGGCGCGCTTGAGGCGTTCGAGGTTCCAGAGAGTGTCGCCGGCGGGGCCGAAGAATTCGCGGCGCATGTTGTTATCCACGCCGATGACGCGATAGCCCTTGCGGTCAAAATGCTCGACGGCTTCCGAGCCGATGAGGCCGCTGCTTCCCGTGACCAGAATCGTTTTCATTTCCATAAGGCTAACTTACAAGAGTTCCAGCAGGCAATGGGAAGGACACAAAAAGCGGCCGCGAACAATAGCGGCAGACAGTAAGATTTTCGATCAATCTTTCTTTCGAGCGAGACAGTAGAGGAAGGCATCGCGATAGCCGCGGAGCCTGACGACAGGCATCCACAGGACGGCCAGAGGGAAGCAGGCAAGAAACTTGAAGCGGGAGAGAGCATCGAAGAGGCGACGGCGCGCAGAGGGATCGCGCAAGGAGGCTTGCATGTCCCAATCGCCTTTTTCCTGGATGGTATCGCGAAAGACGGGAGGCAAATCCGGGACCACGGCGCGTGAAATGCCGGTGCGGAGGAAAACGTTGATCATCTGCGCGGTATAGGAAATTCCCGCGCGCTGCTCGTACATGGTCAGGATTTCAAAGCCGCCTTGCTCCAGGAAGCGTTTCAGGGACGGCGCGTCCCAACGGAGAAAATGATTCGGAGGATAGTCAATGGGGTCGAGGCCCACGCGCCAGCGGCGGCGGTTGGGAACGCTGAGAGCGATGCAGCCGCCGGGCCGGAGACAGGAGCGGGCATTCGCAAGGAACGGGAAGGGATCGGACTGATGTTCGAGAACTTCGAAGAACGTGACGAGGTCGAATTTTTCTTCGGGAAATTGCTCCACGAACTGCGCGAGCGTGAAGGAGAGAACACGAGGTAAACCGCATTTTTGGGTGGCAAAGCGGGCGGCGCTGGGATCAAGCTCGGTTCCCGTGACGGTGTACCGGGCTTTTTGGGCGGCGACGAGGAAATTGCCGGTGCCGCAACCAATATCGAGCAAGGAGCCACCGCGAGGAGCTTTCGGGTCGCGCAAGAAAAGACGATGGCCAGCCTCGAGAGGCATGAGACGGACGTCGCGGCCGTGGTACATGCGCTCGTACCAGCCGGAGTCGGGCAAATTGCGGGGCTCCCAGTAGCGCAAGCCACAATGGGGGCAGGCGTGAAGCGTGAAGGAATAGAAGGTCTCGAGGGAAGGTTGACGGGAAGAGAGGAGACACGCGGGGCACGCGGTAGAAGAAGCGTCCGGCGCAGGAAGATCCTGGCTCGCCGGAGTGGTCGTTACTGATGGAAGAGCTTTAGGGAGCACCGGAATCCCTCTTGGCGACTAACACTTTGAAAGATACCGCGCGCGAAGCTCGGCTTCGTTCTCGCGGATCCAGGCAAAAATCAATTCGAAACCGGCCTCGCAAGAAACTTGAGGCTTCCAGCCAAGAATTTTTTCGGCTTTGCGATTGTCGGTGTAATAGAGGGCGATGTCCGCTGCGCGAATCGTATCTTCATGCGGAATCGATAAAGAGCGGCCGAGACGGGATTCGACGAGGCGGGTGGCTTCGAGGAGCGAGAGAGAGTTGGAAGCGCCGCCACCGAGATTGAAGACCTCGCCGCGGAAGTCCGAGATCCGGTTGATCTGGAGCTGCACGACATTCCAGACATCCTCGAAGAACAAAATGTCGCGGACCTGCTTCCCTCCCCAGCCGATATATTTCAAGGGAAGCCCGAAATAATGTGCGATGGCCCACCAGACGACCCAGCCTTGATCGGCCTTGCCGAACTGGCCCGCGCCGGAGATAACACCGAAGCGATTGACCACGATGGGCAAATCGAACGCCTGCGCATATTCCTGGCAGGCGGCGTCCGCCATCAATTTGCTGAGGCCGTAAATGCTGCGCTGGCCGCCGTCAATGCTGAACTCCTCGGAGACGCCATGGACTGGATCGAAGCCGCGAGGGCGTTCGTGCGGAGGGATGACCTGCCACGCGGCGGCGTCCCATTCGAAACGCATGGGAGTATCGCGACGAGGGAGCGCATTGAGACGGTCGGCGCCGTAAACGCGATTGGAACTGAAGAAAAGCAACGGGCAGCGATGACGGCGGACAAATTCGAGGACGTGAACCACGCCGAGAGCGTTATTGGTGATGTCAAAAACCGGATTGGAGTAGCCGATGACGACGGAAGGCTGAGCGCTGGTATCGCAAACGAATTCGATGCCGCCGGGAAGATTGTTGAAGTCTTCAGCGTTGCGGACGTCGCCGTGAACAAAAGAGACGCCATGATGCTTGAGGCGGTCGAGATTGGATTCGCTGCCCCGGCGGACCAGATTGTCCATGACCACGACGCGGTGGCCCTGAGCGCGAAAGCGAAGGGCGAGCTCGGAACCCACGAAACCGCAGCCGCCAGTGATCAGAATCTGCACAGTTCAAGCCTCCGAGGCCGAGCGCGGCTCTTGCGCGGCTGAACGTGAGTCGAGCCAGAGCCGAAGGTCGCGAAAAGGCAAATAGCCGAGAGCCAAGAAATCCATGGGCAAGAGGCCGAGCCTGCGGGCGCGCAGGTCATCGGCGAGAAGCTCGAGAAAAGTGTAACGGAAATGGACGAAAAGCGCGTGGCCGATGACGGAACGCAGGCGGACGCCGCCGGCATAGGCATGGACGCCGAATTTCCACCAGCGCCAGTAGGTTTCGAGGATGGAAGAGACCGTGTCATGGCGAAGGTGTGTCGCGAGCGCGGCGGGCTCGTAGACATACTGCCAGCCGTGAAGGCGCAACTGCTCGCAGATGCCGGTGTCCTCGCCGTTGGTGCGCATGTTTTCGTTGTAGCCGCCGACCTCGAGCACGACGGACTTGCGAAAGAGGTTGTTACAGCCAAAGAGAAATTTGGGATTGCGGACAAGGGAGGTCCCCCAATTCTGGGGCATGTGCGCAGCGCGCCAGCGATCGGCGATGGAAGTCTGGACGCCTTCGACGAGGCGGCCACCCACGGCGGCGACAGCGGGATCATCGAGATGCGGGAGGAGATTCGCGAGCCAGGCGGGATCGGCGACGCAATCGGCGTCAATGGAGGCGACCAACTCATTGCGAGCGGAGCGAAAGGCGGTATTGCGGACGGCACCGAGGCCGCTGTTGCGCTCATGGCGAATGAGTTTGACTTGAGGATAGCGGGAAGCGATCGAAGCTGTGGCGTCGGCGGAGCCATCATCAATGACCAAGATTTCGTCGGGTAGATGCGCCTGGGTGAGGAGACTTGCAATCGAGCGAGGGAGAAATTCTGCGGCGTTATAGGCGGGAATGTAGACGGAGACGTTAGGCATGGGAAGGAACGGAGCAATTCCGGCCGCCGATGAAAAGATTCGGGCGAGAAGAGGTCTGCGGTGGGCAGAGCGGACTGGCTTTGAAGCTCACTGTGAAGGCGCCTGGTTTAATTGTTGCAGATCACGCTGCTCGATGGTACGCATGAGCGCTTTGCGATGAAAGAGATATCCGCGGATGCCAGAAGAGAGTTCGGGCGGGACAACAAAAAACTGATTGTGAAAAATTTCGCTCCAGGGGACGGCACCGCGCGCGGGGATCAAATGAATGCCCCATTGGAACATGAGCCCGAAGTTCCAAAGAGAAAAGCAGGCAAGAAGGACCGAGACCGAGGCGAGCGCCGCAGCGCGGCGGCGAAAGTGGGACGCGACCTGAGCCAGTAAAACCGCGAGGCCCAAGACGAAGAATATGGTCAGGGAAACAAAAAACCGGTTGCCAAAGGAAGAGATGCCCGCCCAGTCCGGATATGAGGCGATGAAGTAATAAAAGGCGACGATGGCCAAGAGGATGGGGCCTCCGACGTGCGGCACCTGGCGCCAAAAAAGAACCAGCCCAAGCAGCGAGAGAAAAATCAGTGGTGTCCAGGAAATGAGGCCATGGTCGGAAGAAAAGAGCATCTGGAGGAGGTAAGGAGACTTCCAGTTCCAGAGACCAAGGGGGATATATCCGGAATTAAAAGGACTGCCGTAAATAATGGAACGAGTGGTGAAAGTAGGCGTGAGACAGACGAGAGCGGCGAAGATATACAAAGCATGCGAGAGGATCAGCCGCAATAAACCGGCGCGTTCGGGATTCCCGCGAAGGGCTTTCCCATAGAAGCCGAAAGCCTCCGCGGCAAGAATGGCCAACACAGTGACATTCGGGTAGTAGACGTCGAGCATCAGGCCGGAGAGGGCGCCGAGGAGGAGCCATTGCAGAAGCGTGCGATGCTCGCGAGTTTCGTGCCAATACCAGAAAAACAAGGCGACCATGAACGCGGAGTGGGCGTGGGACCAAGAAGGATTCAGATACATGTAAACAGGCAAAGAGGTTGCCGCCCAGACTCCAATGGTGGCGAGCAGAGCCCAAGTTTCATCCACATACTTGCGGGCAACGCGGAATGCGATGAACAGACCGAGAAATCCATACAAGCCGGTGCCGAAAGCCATGGCAAAACGATAGGGAGAGGAAAAACCATCTGCAGGAATGGAGGAACCAAGGGCGCGAGCGATGAGCACGCCGGCATGGGCCACCAGGAGAAATGGCGCCCAGAGAATTGCCGGGCCGATAGTGAAATGGTTATCCAGATGACCGGTGGAAGTGCGAAACGCGGATTTGGGCTGGCCAGAAGCATCTACGCGGACATCCCGAAAACTCGGATTGGCGTGCTGGTAATCGGCGGTGAAATCCAGATTGTGCTGAATGAGCAGAGCGCGAGCAAAGGCGTAATAGCCCACCCCGTCACCACGAACCCAAGGATTCAGAAGAGGCACAGAAAGCAGAAATAAAATGGAGAGAACGAGGCCGGGCCTACGCAAGTTCGCAGTTCCAGTTCGATTCAAACTGTGCGCCATACCTCACCCAGTACCGGCGAAGGGGACGCGTGACCTGGAGGAACGCTACCGTTTCCCGGAGAAACCTGCCGAAGAAGCCGGGAAGCAGTATAGCAGCGATGACAGAGGGAACACGAGCGAGGAGGACCCGCCCGCGCGATCGAGCTTTCCTCATCGGGCTACGCGACGGAGCCAGTTGCCACGCGCTGAGTTACAGAGGCTTTTCTTGTGCGCAGATCGGCGGCCACACGATCAATGATTTCGGACAGCGGAGTTTCCGGACGGAATCCGGTGAGAGTTTGCAATTTGTCCACGCAAGGGACGCGCCGCATCATGTCCTCAAAACCGGGCTCGTAGGCCCGATCGTAGGGGACGTAAACGATTTGTGAAGTGCTCTGAGTGCGGAGCTTGACTGTTTTGGCCAGATCCTCGATGGAAATTTCCTCGGTGTTGCCGACGTTGACCACCTCGCCCACAGCGCGGCTTACGTCCATGAGGCGGAGGAGGGATTCGACCGTATCGCGAACATCGCAGAAGCAGCGGGATTGCTTGCCGTCGCCGTACACGCTGATTTGAGCGTTGTCCAGAGCCTGGCCCACAAAATTGGGAACGACCATGCCGTAGCGTCCGGTCTGGCGCGGACCAACGGTATTGAAGAGACGGACGACGATCACCGGAACTTTCTTTTCCTTCCAATAAGAGAGAGCAAGAAATTCGTCGAGGGCTTTGGAAGCAGCGTAGCTCCAGCGGCCTTTGGTGGTGGGGCCAAGAACGAGATCTGCTTCCTCGCGGAAGGGAACCTGGGTGCTCTTGCCATAAACTTCGGAGGTGGACGCGGTAAGAACAAGTTTCCGTTTTTTGGCGGCAGCTTCGAGAATCCTCTGAGTGCCGTTGACGTTGGTCTCGATGGTGCGGACAGGGCTTTCCACGATGAGACGCACACCGACGGCTGCGGCGAGGTGGATGACGACGTCGGCGTCATCCACGAGCTCGGCGACGAGATGGCGGTTTTCGATGGAGTCGAGGTGGTACTCGAGGCGTTCGGAATCCTTGAAGGAACGAATGTTCTCGACGCTCCCGGTGGAGAGATTGTCGAGCAGAACAACGCGGTCGCCGCGATCGAGCAGGCGTTCCGCGAGATGGGAACCGATGAATCCAGCGCCTCCGGTGATTAGATAGCGCAAAGTGCCTCCTTAAAGGGCCTGGTCATCGTCGTCTTCGGACGAAGCCGCGCTCCGCCGCGACCTGGAAAGAATCGAATCGTGATCATGGGCGGCTTCCGTCGCTTCCTGGGGACCATATCCGTAGGAATACGGATAGTAGCGGTAAGAATAATAGTAGTCCGGCGCGCTGGAATCCACAGCATTCAGAACCACGCCGAGAAGATGGCACTTGACGCCGACGAGGAGGTCGCGCGCGCGCGTGAACGCTTCCTTGGGAGTTTCTCCACTGCGAACCACCAGGAGCACACCGTCGGCCTGGACGGAAAGAATCACAGCGTCGGTGGCAGCCATGATGGGAGGGGAATCAATGACGATGAATTTGTACTGGGTGCGCAATTTGGCGACGGCGTCGGCAAGCTTGTGCGAAGAAAGAAGATCGGCGGGGTTAGGAGGAAGCGGACCGGTCGGTATGGCTGCGAGATTGGGAATGGCGGGATGCGGGACGGTAACCAGATCCAGGCTGGAGACACCAGCGAGATAGGAACTGAGACCCGCATATTTGCCTTCGGTGAGATCGAGGATGCGGCCCACGCCGGGCTTGCGGAGGTCGGCATCCATGAGAAGAGTGCGATCGCCGAGTTGCGCGAGAGTAACAGCTAGATTGGCCGCAGCCGTGGTTTTCCCTTCGCGGGGAAGAGCGCTGGTGACGAGAATGACCTGGGGAGGATGATCGGCCTGCGAAAGGAGCAGGGCCGTGCGCAAGGCGCGGAAGGCTTCGGAGGTCTGGGATTTCGGAAGATGTTGGGCAACGAGTTCGACGCGCTTGTCGTGACCGTTGGAAGAAGGCGAACCCAAAAGGCGGTTTCGCTTGCCCGAACCATTGGAATCAGCGAAGGCGGGGACGACGGCAAGGGACGGAAGCCGGGCAAGGGACTCGACGTCATCGGGAGTTTTGACGGTGTTGTCGAGATATTCGCGGAGAAGAGCAAGGCCAATCCCGCCAACCAAGCCGACCAGGATAGAAAGCGCGATATTGCGGGTCTTGGCGGGCCGCGCGGGAGTGGAGGGAATCATGGCCGGATCCACGACGCGAATGTTGGAAGATTTGAGGCCGACGGCGATATCGGCTTCCTTGAGCTTGGTCAGCAGGCCGTCGTACATGGCTTTGTTGGCTTCCGCCTCGCGGGTCAGGATGTTGTACTGAACGAGGCGCTCCGCCATCTCGCTGGCTTCCACTTTTTGCTGGTCAAGCGCCTTCGAAAGGAGGGTTTCACGCTCGGTGGAGGCCTGAAAATCGCTGGAAATCTGGTCGAGGACGTTTTTCTTCTCCTCGTCAATGAGGTTGTCAATTTCCTTGTTTTGGGCCTGAAGCCGCTGCACCTTGGGGAAATTGGGACCGTACTGATTGAGGGCGTCTGTGTATTGCGTGGAGGTTTCGGCGCGCTTCTTAAGAAGGTCCTGAAGCACCGAATCGTCATGAATCTGGGGCACGGCCTCGATGTTTCCAGATTTGGCGAATTCGTAAAGGGCTTCCTTCTTCATGCGCTCGGTCTGCGCGTCGGTGAGCTCCTTGTTTAGATCGGCGAGGCGCTGCGTGGTGATGTTCTGCTTGTCGTCAAGCTCCCAAATTTGATTCTGGCGCTCGTAGGCGAGCCGGGCATCTTCAGATTTCTCGACTTTGATTTTCAGTTCGTTGAGCTGGTCAGCGAGCCAGGTGGAGGCACGCGTAGTGGCCTCATATTTACTTCGAAAATTCTGCTCGATGTAGTTTTCGATGTGCGCGTTGACGACCTTGGCCGCGAGCTGAGGATCGGTGGATTCATAGCTGACATCCAGCAAGCGGCTGTTCTGTACGCGCTTAACGCTGAGACTGGCAAGAAATTCACCGAGCTGTGGAGGTCGCTTCTGGTTCGCCAGATTGCCGGTGGCGATGGCGTCCGACGAGTTTCCCGATGAGACCTCATGGAAAGCAAGCCCGAGAGAGCGGATGGTCTGGAGGGCCAGAGTCTCGCTGGTAAGGATTTTGGACTGGGTTTCAATGTAAGTGTCGAGGTCCATGAAGTAATCGTAAGAATCCTGCCCCTGGAACGGAAGGAGATTGGAATTTTCACGGTCAATTTCGATCCGCGCTGTAGCGATATAGACGGGCTGCATGCGGAAGGTCGCGATGGTCACGATGGTGACGACGGCCAGGAGAAAGGAGAGGATGAGCCACTGGTGCTTGCGCAGGATCAGGAGATAATCGTAGAGGTGGGGTTCGCGTGGAGAGAGTTCCCAAACGGGAAGGCGCGAGGAAACCGGGAGGACCTCAACAGGAGCAGCGGCTCCATTCTCTCGAGGGACCAGTTTGTTGTCTTCGTTCATTTCCACGCTCTATTGCGTTCCAATACGGTAAATCGCGACAGCCGTCCCGACAGCCAAGCCAATCTCAGCGGCACGGAGGAGAGCAGTCTTTACGCCGCTGTTGGGAACATAAAGGATGTCGCTCGGTTGCAGCCTGACGTCTTCCTCTTTGCGGTCAATGATTTTCCCCAGATCTACCGGGACTTCATGCTGCTGTCCCAGAGAATCCTTGCGGATGATTACCGCCTGGTCCTTCTTGGCGGTGCGGTTCAAGCCACCAGCAAGGGCTAGAACTTTCAGGGTTGTAAGCTGCGCACGGTCATTCGTGGCGACGAAACCCCCGGGCCGGCCGACAGCGCCCAGAACGTATACGATCCCCGCGTGGGGAACGGTCACAATATCGCCGCCCTGAAGGAGGATGTTGTTCGTAGGATCTCCGGATTCGATCAGTTGCGAAAGATTGACCGTCAGAGTGTTGCCGAGCGGCGGAGGCTCGGCCGAAGCCGCGGCTTGTGGTGCGGCACCCGGCGGGGCAGCCGCCGCCGGCGTGGACCGGGTCGAGGAAGGCGGGGTTTGACCTGTCGAAGTATTGCCCGGAGGCACCACGTCCTCGGGACCAATTCGCGGCGGCGTATCTGGAGAATCCTGACCGGCAATATCCGGCCGGGTGACAATGACCGTGTCCCCGGCGTCGGGCGCGATGCCGCCCGCTTGGGCAAGAACTTGCAAGAGAGTGGTGGCGCCATCTGACTCGTAGACCATGGGGTGAGCCACGGCGCCGACGACCGTGATGGGATTGCTCTTCTTCTCTTTGACCGTGACGATCACCTGCGCATGGGAAACGAGGCCATTCGCTTCCAGAATCTCCGCGATCTTTTGAGCCGCCTGCATCTCGGTAAGCCCCGCAATTTGCAAGCGAACCGGCACGAGAGGAAAGCCAATGGTTCCGGTCTGACTGACGCGAATCTCGCGACTGAGCTCGGGGACATCGAAGACTTCAATGGAGAGCAAATCGCCGCGACCAATGACGTAATCGTGAGGAGCCGCAGAAATAGAGTCTGAGAGCGCACGAATGCGCTCATTGGCCTGCTGTGGTGTTTGCAGGTCGGTCTGTGCGCGGGCGGGAGACGCCAGAACCAGCATTCCTGCGAGAAGAGTGCCCGAGACGAAACACCACGTCGTCGCACCCAGTCCGGCTGGCTGCATACGAATAGATGACCCCCAAGTGTGATTATACAGGCAGGCGAGGCAAGTCAATCATGGATTTCCGCCGGAGCTATGCCCGGGCGTGGACGCACGGGTGAGAGGGGCGGTCGGCCGCAGGAGGATGGTTGCGAGCAAACCCATGAGGAAGAAAAGCAAGGCGTTAGAGGGGATGTGCAGATTGAAATCAACCAAGCTGTGGGTGAGGAATCCACAGCAGGCAACCAGACCCGACAGATTCAGAGAAAGGACGAAGGAGCGGTTCGACTCCAAAATCCTGGAGATTCCCTGAACGAAGAGCAAACCCAAATACCAGGCGCAACAGAGACCTCCGAGAACGCCGGTTTCCGCGAGGGCCTCAAGGTAATCATTGTGAGAATGGTTTACGATTTTCCCGTCGTACTGCGTCTCATAGAGCGGATAAACAATTTGCAGCGTGCCGAGGCCCGTGCCGGACAACGGGTGGTCCAGAAAGATTCGCCAGGTGCCCTGCCTCATAGAAGCCCGCTTGCTTTCCGAAACCTCCAGCGTTTGAAGGGAACTGAAACGGGCAAGAATTTCTTTTACCCCAAGCCAGGAAACCAACAACATGGCCAGGGCAAGAACGGCTGCGCCAGCCAGGACGTGCCTGCCAATGGAACGGCGTAAGAAAAGAAGCAGGGTGAGGATGCAAAGTTCCACGCCGACGCTGACGATTCCGCCGCGGGATGCGGAGAGGAAAAGAGCCGCAAGTGGAACAAAAACCAGAAGACCAACGACAAAACGGCGTTCGCGGCGCACTTTTCCGAGAACCAGCGGCACAAGGCCCGTGGGAATGACGAGTTCGGCGAATCCCGCAAAGTGATTGCGATTGACATAGGGCCCGAATGGAACGCCGCCGTATCGCATTTCCCTGAACCAATAGAGTTTTCCGTTGAAGGTGAGATGCTGCAAGATTCCAAATCCGGAGACCAGGAAGCCGAAAATCATAATGAACCAGATAAATCCGCGCCAATCCTCGATGGATTGAAAAATTTGCGCCGCAACAAAGAGGATAAGCAAATCCGCCAGCAAAAGCTGCAGCTCGATGCGCGTGTCGAAAGAGGATGCGGTGCGGCGGAAAAACCATTGCGCGAAGACGAGCAAGAAAAAGGCAGAGAACGGCAGCAGAAGAGCCGGGAACGAAATTCGCTCTTGTCCCTTAGTGAAAAAACGGGCAGCCCAAGCCAGAAACAGGCCCCCCGCGCCCGTCTCAAGGACTGCGCGCGCCCAATCTTCCACTCCGCCATGAGCCAGCACTGCAAAAGCGATCAGCGCGTACAGACCAAAACGAAGAAACTTCATGGCTTCGCGCCCTGCGAAGACGATGGCACAAGCGAAACGTCATCTACCCAAGCGGTGCCTTGTATGTCGCCGTCGGGACTCCCGGAGATTTTTCGTGCGATGCAAACCTGGACAATGGGCGTGCCCCGCGGAGCTTTCCACAGAAGTGTGATATTGGTCCACGGTTCGCTTCCATGAACATCCGCGGTTTCAACGAACTGGTTCCCGGAGGGAGTGAAAGACATGATTCTAAACCGAATACCTTCATCGGTGGTGAGAGCCTCGGTATGGATCCAGGCGGAAAAGAGGTAGGTACTTCCCGGATTGGCTACGGCGAAATGGCAAGGGCCTGTATACGCGATGTTGTCGTCTCCGGTGAACATCATGCGAAGTGACTGTTTGCCACTGTGGGCCTGCGCGGTATCGAGCGTCGCTTTGACGCCGTTCTCCACCGGAGGAAATTGCCAGGCAAGACCGTCGCCGATGATACCCGACTCAAAACTGCCGTCCCAGATGATGGAGCCCGCGGGATCGGAAGGAGGGTTGTGCATCAAGGAAGTGGCTTGCTGCCAAAGAAGATCCAGGTCGTGGGCGCGCCCACGCTGCAGCAACGCGTTGGACAGGGGAGCGATTTCCTTGGGAGACATTCTCGGATGCAAGGCGACCAGTCGGGACCAAATTTGCAGAGCCGGATCGAGCTGGCCTTCAACAACCAGTTCACGAATGGCTCCAAGATAGACGTCCTTTGAAGGCGGGAGAACTTTGTCGAGAATCGCATTCAGATCCGGCGAGGCTCGCCAGCAGCGCGAGAATGCTTCCGTACCGCGTGTCGGATCAAGCTCCACGGCATGATGAATTTCCGAATAGGCGGAGTCCAACTCTCCCTGGCGAAGGAGGAAATTTCCGTAGCGCCAGGAAACTTCCGCGGAGGCAGGATAAACGCGTTTTGCGGCGAGGAATGCTTCCCGAGCCTGGTGCGTATCCCCTTCCCCATCGTAAGCGGTTGCGAGATCGAGCCAGGCGTCGGCAGAACGCGGGTTGAGAGAAAGCGAAACGCGATAATCGCGAATCGCCTGTTGGGGATCGGATTGTTCCATGCTGTATTGCCAAAAGCGGCCGAGAAGATACCAATTGAGAGCATTCGAAGGCTCAAGACGAGCGGCGCGTTCATAGCCCGCCTGGGTGCCGAGCTGGGAAGCATGGTAGGCGAGAGCATTGCGAATGCTGAAGAATGCGAGAGCGAACGCCACCACGAAAGCCGCGAAAAGGACCGCCACGCGGGAAGCTGGATTTGGCAGACGGAGAACCATCGGTGACCACTCTGCCTAACGGGACGCCGGGGACGCAAGGGCAAACTATGGGAGGCCCCGCGAATGCGGGGCGGCTCGACGGAAACCGGAGCGCGTTACGGGAGTGAAACGACGGCGATGCGAACGGGCTCGAGTTGCGTAGGATCGCGGATCATATTATTCAACAAGTTGTCCGTATGGCTGTTGGTGATGAAATAGAAGTCTGAGCCGCGAATCACGCCGGTCGTGGGAGACGAAGTCAGAGTGGTGCGATATTCCAAAATCGTGGCGTGCGAAACGCGCGAGCCGTCTTGCGAAAGCTTGAAAGCGGCGACGCGCGGCGAGCCAATGCCGTTTTGAATGGCGATGAGACTCGCGGCGCGGAAGTAGAGTCCGCTGGCGCCAGCGAGGGTGTTGCGACGGCCGGGATCCACATCCCGGTCGGAGCCGTCTGCCAGGTTGACCCGAATTACTCCCAGGGAATCGGCAAGGAACAGAATGTTGCCTTCCGGGTCAAGCGCAATCCCGCTGGGATAAAAGACCGGGCGATGGAGCGTGAGCTTTGAAAACGCTTTGGTCGCGGGATCGAAGCGGAGCACGGTATTGCCGAGGCCATCGGTCGCAAAGATTTCGTTCCGGGCGGTGATGACCAAATCATTCAGCGTGTGCGGCCCTGGATGTGGCGGAGAAAATCGTCCAATCAAATTGCCGGAAGAATCGAAGTGTAGCAGCTCGCTCTCCCCTTCCTGGGTGGAGGAGGCTGCCCATACCGTGCCGTCCGAGGGAGCCACGCGAATTCCGCGCACCGGCAAGAGATGATCGCGGGCGGACGCAACGAAATCCGAAGCGTGGCTGTCCGGAGTGAGCTGGATAATTTTCCTCCGATTGAGACTACTCAAGTAGAAGACATTCTTTTGTGAATCCCATGCCAGGCCGTAGGGAATGAGATCCCTTTCATCAGTCCAAACGGCCACGCGTGCATGAGACACCGGCCGAAAATCTCGCTGGGCTTTTTCCACCAGCGAATCAAAATCGTGAGAACCCTGGAGTCCCGCAAATGCCGGATCGCCCGAAGGATCAAAACCTTCTTGAAGATCCACGCACTTCTTAAGATTGCTCAGCGCGTCCAGAGTTTCGCCGAGATGGCGGTGAGCAGAGGCGATGAAATAGAAGGCGGCGCCGCGATCGGCGAAACCTGGCAAGAGTTTTTCGACTTGAGCGATCTGCGCGCGGGTTTCGGCGGCATCCGAAGGTTCGGCTGGAGAACCTCGAACTTCCTCTTGCTGGAGTTGCCCAAAGCAAGGACACAATGCTAGCGAAAGCGGGAGGGCCGGAATGACCGCACCAACGAGGAGAAATGAAAACGAGCGCATGACAGCGGCTTAGTCGCCGAAATCGTGTTTCCGGGCACAGGACCGCAACTCATCTGCAGAGGCAAAGGGAGCGATCCCCGCACGAAGATCAACGGTAACACTACGCGACGCTGACGGGAACGGGCGAGATAGCAAAAGAACGAACGGGCGAGGGCCGTGTGCCGACGTGACGCGCGCAGAGGTTGCGCTGGACCTTGCGTCCCCACGCGCGCACAAAAAAGAAATTCAGTCCTCCGGCAACCGCAGAACTTGCCAAGGGAACGATTCTGCCGACCCATCTTCCTGCTGCATCTTCGCCAAGACTCAATGCCAGTCGTTCGGCGATCCGGGGAGCCAGCTTTTCGATCACCTGCTTTTCCGCGAGATCTTTTCCAAAATCAACACCGGTTGCCGCGGCAGCGGCAAGCCACAGTTCGCGGCGCTGGTCCAACCCTTGCGGCTCGAACCCGTAAAGCAGGCAAAGACGCTGGATCAGACGCAAGGTGATAATGGTAAGCAAACTCGCGTCCGGAACAAGCGTCAATACGCCGCCGAGACCGAAACCCGCGCCTTCCGCAAGAGCCCAGCGGCCGGCATCGCGAATCAAAATGCGCGCGATGGAATCCAGCCGTTCGACGGGAACCTGGTGCATCCGCTCGAAACTGGAAACGTGAAGTTTGTGCCTCTTGGCCAGATAACGCCGGAACTCTTCGGGATCCACCTCAACGGAACGAAGGCCCCGAAGAAGGGCAAATCGAAAGAGCCGTCCAAACGGAGATCGAGAAGCTGGTTTGCGTATCCCAGGCATATCTCTAAGCATCTTACCTGCGGTTCGGTCCCAGGGGCAAACGAGGTTGTCGCGCGAGCTAATCGGATTTTCCGGCCGCTGTCTTGTCGAAGGGGTTAGCAGGAACGCGGCAGGAGACAGATCGTACTACTTGACGCGAAGGCGCTTTTGGGTAAACTGCGTTTTCTTTATGACTGCATCGGCACAAGTTGTCCCGTTGGAAGGCCCAGGCGATTTTGCGTTTCCGCAACGGGAGGCGGCTTTTTTCTACGGATTGTTCCTCCGGGGACATTCCGCGGAAAAACTGCGCCAGGATATCGAAGTTCCGCCGGCAGTTCTGGCCAAATGGCACAAAGAAGCGGAACGCGAGCCCCAGCTACGGGACATTTTTTCGCGCATGTTGGAGTACCGGCGGCATGTGCTGGCGATTTTCGACACGCTCATAGGGTCGGAAGCGCAAATTCAGCGTTTGCAGTGAAATAGTCCGGGTATTCGATCCTCTCCCAACCGATCCCGTAATGACTCTGGACTGTTCGTAATCCAGTTTTGAATTGTCAGAGAAGCTGCACTTTAGGACAGGTCAAATATTGTCAGGCAACCCTCATTCTGAAGCGGGGTTCTAACCCCAATCGGGGGACAAGTGTCAGATAATGCAGGAGATTCCGCATTTGACGATGTGCTTGTCCAAGGGGTAGAATCCACAAGTCCCATGGTTAGAGGTGTCGTCATGTCCAGGGTTCTTCGTGCCCTACTTGCTACCGCATTCCTTGTTGCGTTGGTACTGCCAGCCACATTCGCGCAACAGGATCAGGATACCGCTGCTCCCAAGAAGCTCACGAAAGAACAAAAGAAAAAGATGTCCAGGGCTTTCAAAGAGCTGGACGACCAGTACAAGCAGTGGCTGAACGAAGACGTCGTGTACATCATCACGCCGGAAGAGCGCAGGGCGTTCCTGCAGTTGTCCACGAACGAGGAGCGCGAGCAGTTTATCGAGCAATTTTGGCTGCGGAGAAGCAGTAACCCGGACCTGCCGGACAATGACTTCAAAGAAGAGCATTACCGCCGGATCGCCTACGCTAATGAGCATTTTGCATCAGGCATTCCCGGTTGGAGGACGGATCGCGGACGCACGTACATTATTTGGGGACCTCCGGACGAGATTGATTCGCACCCAACCGGCGGAACCTACGAACGTCCCATGGACGAGGGCGGCGGAGAAACGACGACCTACCCCTGGGAAACATGGCGCTACCGGTATCTCGAGGGAATCGGAGAAAACGTAATTCTGGAATTTGTGGATCCGTCGGGGAGCGGTGAATACCACCTGACCATGGATCCATCTGAGAAAGATGCCTTGCTGCATGTGCCGGGCGCCGGCTTGAGTTTGCTGGAAGAGATGGGTCTGGCTTCCAAAGCGGATCGATTCACTCGTTCAGACGGGACAAATCTTCCGACGACGCTCGGCGGCGCGGAACCGGAAAGCATGAACGAATTCACTCGGCTGGAACTGTACGCGAAGATTCAACAGGCGCCGCCGGTGAAATTCAAGGACCTTGAATCGATCGTGACTTCACGCATCGTGCGCGACGAGCTGCATTTCATGTGGCGCACGGATTTTCTGAAGATCACAGACGACACCGTGCTCGTACCGGTCACCGTTCAAATTCCCAACAATCAGCTTTCTTTCCAGGACAAGGACGGAGTGCATTCGGCGACGGCAAATATCTTCGGTCGGGTAAGCACTTTGACGGGGCGGGTGGTGCAAACCTTCGAGCACGCGGTAAATACGGACGCTCCGGATACCTTGTTTCAACAGTACTTGAAGCATTTTTCGATATTTCAGCAGGCGCTTCCGCTGCGTCCGGGTTTGTACCGTTTGGATCTTGTGATCAAGGACGTGCAAAGCGGAAACGTGGGAGTCGTCAATACGAGACTGGCCGTGCCGCGCTATGAGGACGACAAGCTGGAAGCCAGTTCCCTGATCCTGGCGGACGAGATCGAACACGTTCCAACAAAGCAGATCGGAGCTGGGCAATTCGTGCTGGGTTCGTCGAAAGTAAGGCCTCGGCTGGAAGGCGATTTTACGAGCACAGACAAGCTCGGAATCTACATGCAGGTGTACAACCTGAAGCCCGACGACAAGACGCACAGGTCCGACGCGACTTTCCAGTACACGGTCAAAAGAGGCGATCAACAAATTCTGCAGTTCAAAGAAACTTCGCAGGACATGAAGCAAACCGGCGATCAGGTCACCATTGAAAGGTTGCTGCCATTGGCCACGCTGGCACCTGGAAAATACACGCTGGAAGTCAGCGCCAAAGACATTTTGGCGAACCAAACAGTCACGCGATCGGCAGATTTTACGGTGAAGGAACCGCAGGTAACAAAAGCCGCGTCGAATGGCGCGCCAGGGAGGTAATGGAAAGTGAAAGACGGGCCACTCCGAATCTTTGGGGCCATGGTCCTGGCTGCTGCGGGGGCTTGTTCGCTTCTCCTCGCGAGTTCCGCGGCCGCCCAAGCGAAGCTTGCCGGGGGCAAGCTCGCCGGTGTGGTGCGTGATTCGGCTGGAACACCCCAGATGGGGGCAAGTGTGGAAGTGGTGCCCGAGCTGGCGGGAGAACTGGCGCCGCTTGATTACCTGACAAATACGCAAGGAATTTTCCGCGGAGATAAACTTCCGCCGGGTTTGTACACTGTTCGAGTTACACTGGCGGGATTCCTGCCGACTCTGCATCAACACATCCGCATCAACCCCAACCTGACAACAATGGTACGGATCCAGCTGGAATCCATGTTCGCCGCGCTAGACCAGTTGCGCCGGCAGCCCGGAGTGTCTGCCAATGATTCAGATGACTGGAAGTGGGTGCTGAGGTCCGCTCCCGGAATGCGGCCGGTACTGCAGTGGGAGGAAGGCGATATTCAGACTGCCGCACTTTCGAGCGGAGACGTGTCGCCACGGCGTCCCCGGCTGATTTTTCAGATCACAGATGGCGCGATGCGTCCCGGCTCAGTTTCGAACGTGGCTTCCGCACCCGGCACGGTCGTCGCCTACGATCAGAAGTTGAACGGGATGAGCCGCTTGCTGATCGCGGGTCAAATGAGCCATCAGGACCAAACCTCAGGAGGGGTTGCGACGGTTTGGCTGCCCTCCGGAATGCTTGGAGAAGGGCCATATACAGCGTTCGTGGTGCGGAGCGCGAGTCTCGGTCCCTCTGGAATGACCTTTCGCGGAGTTCGTATCGCGCAGGGCGGGGCGCTGGCGCTAGGCGATCGCACGGTATTGAGTTACGGCGGAGAATACGTCCTGGTTGGCCTGGGCAAAGCCACGGCTTCGCTACGGCCACACTTGACCGTGCAACGGCGGATCGGCAATTCATGGAGAGCGGAGCTGGTGTTTGCCTCGGAACCTGCGGGGCCGAATCCTCTCGAGCCGGAAGAACCGACAGATACGGACGCTGCTCTTTCCGCGGCGATCAATGAGTTGGATGCCTTCCCCGCCGTGATGCTGCGAGACGGGAAACCGGTGCTGCAGAGCGGCTGGCATGAAGAAGTTTCCGCACAACGAAAACTCGGAGCGCGCGGAACTCTTGAATTAGCCGCTTTTCACGATGACAACCGCAACACGGCAGTTTTTGGGCGCGGCCAGGATTTGCCCGAAGCGGACTATTTTCAAGATGTCTTTTCCAGCGGATTTGCCTATGACGGAGGCTCAGGTAGCAGTTGGGGCGGCCGAATTGCGCTGCAAGAGAAATTGAGCAATGACCTGGAGTTCACTACAGTCTACGCCCTGGCTGGCGCGCTCGCTCCCGGGGGCGACGCGGATGGAATTCTACGAGATGAATTGCACATGGTTTCCCGCCACTCTCTCGGCGCGAACATGAATGCCAGAATCGAACGATCGGGAACCAGATTCTCGGCGGGCTACAAATGGATTGATGGGGCTGCGCTCTCTCGCGTGGACAGTTACGGTGAATCGCTTTATCAGATGGACCCCTACTTCCACATCGCGGTTAGGCAGTCCCTGCCAAAATTCGGTCCCGGCCATTGGGAGGCAATGGCGGATTGTGACAACCTGCTCGCGCAGGGATATGTGAGAATGAACACAGGCGACGGGCAGGTCGTCCTGGTGCCAGCATTCCGGACTTTCCGTGGCGGAGTGAGTGTGCAGTTTTAGGAATCTGGGGTGTTTTGAAAGCTGTAGAGTCCCTACCAGAAACGGAATAATGGCCGAGCCCCTCCTTCCCGGTCCCTATAAGAGGAACAAAATAAAAGAGTTCTGGAGACAATAATCTACCAAAGAATGGAAAAGGAGTTGCTCCTTTAAAATTGCTTAGGGTGTATTTTCCTCGGACTGAACGATGAAGCAGAACCTCCGCGTCAGTTTTGGAGCAGTCATTTTGGCTTTGGCCACGATGGCGGCGGTGGTTTTCGCTCTTTTGAATTTCGACCAAAGGGCACGCTTTGAGACCCCCGATGACGGCGTTGCGTGGCGGGACAGTGCCCAGGGAGTAGAAGCGTGGCGGGTGGCTCCAAGCTCCCCCGCTTCCCGCGCCGGAATTCAACCCGGCGACATTCTGCTGGAAGTGAACGGAACGCCGATCACAAGGGCGGTCGGCGTAACGATGAAGTTGTACCGCGCGGGTCTCTGGATCCAGTTGCGCTATAAACTGGCGCGTAACGGCGAATCGTTCGAGACCCCATTGGTCACCGCACCGGCCACCAAACCGGCAAGCAGCGAAGACTATACAAGAATTGTCGGGCTGTTTTATCTGTTCATCGGGCTGTTTATTTTCATTCGCCGGTGGAACGCGCCCAGAGCCGTGCATTTTTATGTCTTCTGTCTCGTTTCATTCGTGCTGTACTCGTTCCATTACAGCGGAAAGCTGGACGCGTTTGACTATGAGGTGTACTGGTCCAGCGTTGTGGCCCGCTTGCTCGCTCCTGCGCTGTTGCTGCACTTCGCGGTGGTTTTTCCTGAGCGAACCGAGGGAACGCCCCGGTCGCTCCTGAAGCTTGCACTCGTCTATTCGCCGCCGTTGGCATTGTTCCTGCTGCACTTCGCGGTTGCCAGCAATACTCTGGGATTTGTGCCCTGGCTGGGCGCACGCGTACTTCTGGACAAAATCGAGCTTGGTTACCTCGGGGCTTGCTTCCTGCTCGCGGGAGGAGTTTTCTACCGGAGTTTTCGGCAGGCTCCCTCCGGAGTCCTGCGTCAACAATTGAAGTGGCTGACAGGGGGAACGCTGGCAGGAAGCGCGCCGTTCACGTTGCTCTACATCGTTCCGTTTCTGCTGGACGTGCCGCAAGGTTCGTGGGTAAACATTTCCGTTCTGAGCCTGGTGCTGATTCCGCTGTGTTTCGGCTACGCCATCATTCGCTACCGGCTCATGGATGTGGACATCATTTTCAAGCGCGGTTTGGCCTACACCGCCGCCACTGCCGGCGTCGCCGCAGTATATTTCGCGCTGGTCGCTCTGATCGCGGAAATCTTCCATACCCCGACGAACGGCCCGGTCGGCGGAATGATCGCCATCGTGATCGCCGCATTTTTCTTCCAGCCGTTCCGGGAATGGATTCAAGCCAGGCTGGATCGCTTCTTCTACCGCGATCGGCTCGATTACCGGCGTACGCTGATCGAATTCGGCAGGACGCTCACCAACGAAGTGCGGCTCGACCCCATGCTGGGCTCGGTGATGGACCGCGTCTCGCAAACGCTCCTGGTGGACCGCCTGGCCATCTTTGTCGAGGAGCCGTTGCGCCCCGGACAGATGCGGCTTGCAAGATCCATGGGCGTGCGTTTCAGCGAGCATCTGGATCTGAGCTTTTTGGATCCGGCCCGGCCCGAATTTGCCCGCGGAGCCTTGTTCTTTGAATCGCCACGCGCGGCGAGGGATGTGAACGATTCCATCCGGCATACGCTGGAGCAATTGGACCTGAATTATTTCGTGCCGTGCCGCATCCGCGAACATACCGTCGCCGTCCTGGGACTCGGCAAGACCGTGGACGGCGATTTTCTTTCGAGCGATGACGTGGAGCTCGTGCAAACGATCGCGGGCTACGTGGCCGTCGCGCTGGACAACGCTCAGCTCTATTCGTCTCTCGAACAGAAGGCGCTGGAAATCGCCCGGCTGAAGGACTTCAGCGAAAACATCGTGGAATCCCTGAATGTGGGAGTGCTGGCGGTGGATCTGGGCGGAATCGTGGAGAGCTGGAACACGCGAATGGAGCAGTTGTTCGGCGTGGCGCGGCAGGACGCTGTAGGCAGCGAGTTGAGCGCGCTGCTTCCCGCCGAATTGACCGCGGAAATCGCGCGCCGCAGCAATGGTGAGCAGATCACCGGCATCTACAAGCAGCGTCTTCAGTACCGGGGAAAAGCCCTGACGCTGAACGTTTCTATCGCTCCCCTGGTGAGCAAATCGGGAGAGCGCATCGGGCGGCTGCTGCTCTTTGACGACGTCACCCAGCGAGAGCGCATGGAAGAGCAGATGTCGCAAACGGAAAAGCTGACCTCGCTAGGACTGTTGGCTGCGGGAGTCGCTCACGAAGTGAACACACCCCTTGCAGTAATCTCCAATTACATCCAGATGCTGGCGAAGCAGATGCCTGAAAGCGACCCGCGGCACGCCATTATCGAAAAGATCGTCAAACAAACCTTCCGCGCCAGCGAAATCGTCAATAACCTGCTGAACTTTTCAAGAACGGGCGCGGCCGAATTGAGCGATGTGGACGTGAATCGCGTCCTCGAAGAAACACTTTCTCTCGTGACCCATCCCTTGAAGGCCGCGCAGATTCAGGTGGTAAAGAATCTGGATCAAAAACTTCCGGCGGTGCGCGGCTCTGCTAACAAGCTCCAGCAAGTCTTCCTGAATCTGTTTCTGAACGCGCGGGACGCTATGCCCGGCGGAGGCATGCTGGAGATTCGAACGCTGGCGCAAAATGGCAGCGTGGAGATCGAAGTCGTGGATACGGGCGCGGGCATTCCGCGGGAACACATTCACAGGATCTTCGATCCGTTTTTCACCACGAAAGGAAGCGGCCGGGGGACGGGCCTGGGTCTCTCGGTAAGTTATGGCATTATCAAGGAGCATGCGGGAAAAGTGGATGTGCGCTCCACGCCGGGCAAGGGAACTTCCTTCCACGTCGAATTCCCCGCGGTCAGGAAAGCGGTTCATGTCTAAGGGCTCGATTCTCGTCGTTGATGATGAATCTGAAATCCGTGAAGGCCTTGAGCTGCTGCTCTCAAGCGAAGGCTACGGAGTATCCAGTGCGGAAACTGGAGAATCGGGTCTGGGCAAACTGGAAGAAAAGCCTTACGACCTGCTGCTGCTGGATGTGAGCCTGCCGGATCGTAACGGTATAGATCTGTTGCGGGAGATTCACCGCCGGGATCCGCTTCTGCCCGTCGTCCTGATCACCGCGTACGGATCCATTGATATGGCACGCGCCGCGTTCAAGAACGGCGCGATGGATTACATCACCAAGCCCTGGTCCAACGACGAATTGCTGATGCAGGTGGCGCAGGCCGTGGAGTCGCGCCGGCTCCGCGAAGAAAACGTCCATCTGAAACGTGCCCTCAAGCAGCGCTTCAATTTTCCGAACATCGTAGGTAAAAGCGAGAAGATGCTCTCGCTCTTCGATCTAATCACCCAAGTTGCGCCATCGCGGTCCACCGTGCTCATCAGCGGCGAAAGCGGCACCGGCAAGGAGCTGATCGCGAAAGCGATTCATTCCGCATCCCCGCGCGCCGATAAAGCCTTTGTCCCCGTGAATACGGGATCAATTCCGGTAGATTTGCTTGAATCGCAGCTTTTCGGCCATGTAAAAGGCGCGTTCACCAGCGCCGTGGCTTCCAAGAAGGGGCTCTTCGAAGTTGCCGATCAGGGAACAATTTTCTTCGACGAAATTGCCACCATCAGCCCGGAAACGCAGGCCAAACTCCTGCGCGTCATTCAGGAGCGCGAATTCATGCGCCTGGGCGGCACAGAACAGATCAAGGTGGACGTGCGGATCGTGGCGGCCTCGAACGTGGATTTGCTCACGCTGGTGCGCGAAGGCCGGTTCCGCGAGGATTTGTATCACCGCCTGAACGTCATCCATCTGCGGCTTCCCGCGTTGCGAGAGCGGCGCGAAGATGTCCCGCTCCTCCTGGCGCACTTCCTCGACCGGTATTGTCAGGAGAACGGAAAGCCGCTGCGCCAATTCACGGCCGCAGCCATGAAGCTGATGATGGACTACGACTGGCCGGGAAATGTGCGCGAACTGGAAAACGTGGTGGAACGCGCCGTGGTGCTCTCCACCTCCGAACGAGTGGATGCGGACTTGCTCCCTGAAAATATCCGCAGCAAGGAAATCGTTCGCGGCGTTCGCCTGCAACTCTCCGAGTTCATGCCCCCTCTACCAGGTGAGACCGGATCGAGAACCGCCGCGGATCATTCTCAACCTTCGCTGTTTCAAATCATGGACGAAATCGAGCGGCGCATCATCGTGGACATGCTGGAACGTACGGGGTGGAATCAAACGGAAGCCGCGGAGCGATTCCAGATTCCGCTCTCCACGCTCAATCAGAAAATCAAACGCTTGGGAATTGACGTCCGCCGCAGGGGAAGGCCCGGAGACGATTCCTTCGTAGCCTCTTCCGGAAAGTAACCTCAAGATTGCCTTTCGGGCCGTTTCTCGTGGCAATTTGCTCCGCGGGTACGTACAGTAATCGTGCAATCTTTTTAAGGTTTTCCTGTTGGCAAAGCAAGGAGGCGGATCCCATGCGAGCGAGCAAAGTCATATTTGCCAACGGTGTTCTCTCTCTTTTAGCCATTTCGTTCATGGCTTGGCCTTCGCTGTCTAGCTCGCGGACTCCAGGCCAGGCAAACGAATCTGTTCCGGCTTACCACGATCACTTGCCGCAGGGGCCGTTGCCCGCAACCATGGATCCTTCTGCCTTCAATGACCCCATCGTCAAAAATGCGTATCACCTCGCGGCGCGAGTGCAAAAAGTATTGTACAAGCAACCCTGCTACTGCCATTGTGACCGCAGCGAGGGTCACGGTAGCCTGCTCGATTGTTACGTAAGCAAGCACGCCTCGATGTGCGACGTATGCCTTCGGGAGGCCTTTTACTCCTACGAACAAACGAAAAAAGGGAAGACGCCGGAGCAGATTCGCGCCGGCATCATGCGCGGAGACTGGCAGAAAGTGGACCTCGCGAAGTACGAAACCTACCCTCCCAAGCCGCAACCCTGACCCGCGTATTCTCGAGCGACATGAGGATCCGTTCTGGTTTCCGAACCTATCGCCGATCCCTCCGGGCTGTTTGGCTCCCGGGAATGGCTCTGGGACACGGGCCTTCAAAGGAAGATTCGCGTTCTGGGAAGCGTCTCCGCAGTTCTTTCCTAGGGCTGGGACTTGCGCAGCGGCCGCGGTGAATTCTACGCGACGACTCTGCGGTGAGCCTTTCATTTTTTGAAACCCGCTGCGCCTTCCGCGAGTCTATTTGTTAGACTTCCCGAGCCAGGCATGCACTTCGCCCAAAATCAACTTTATCGAGGAGAGAAATGAACAATCGATTCGTGAAGTGGCGCATTTTTTCCGCAGCATGTGCGTGCCTCGCGGGAATCGCGCTCATGTGGCTTTCCGTTCGAACGGAAAAGGTCGCGGCGGATTCCACTCCGGCCTGGGGCTTCGACATGAAAAATCTCGATCGCACCTGCAAGCCTTGTGACAACTTCTACGAGTTCGCCATGGGCGGGTGGATGAAGAGCAATCCCATTCCTCCCGATTATTCCAGCTGGGGAACGTTCACCGAGCTTGCCGAGAAAAATCAGGAAGCCATGCGCAATGTTGTGGAAACGGCTGAAAACGCAAAAGCGGCCGCGGGCTCGAACGAACAAAAAATTGGCGACCTGTACGCCAGTTGCATGGACACGGCAGCGATAGACGGCGCGGGCCTGAAGCCGGTAGCCGCAACCTTGGCTGAAATCGGCGCAATGAAGAATTCGAATGCTTTGCAGGAAGAGCTCGCGAAGCTTCAGCAGCAGGGAGTCAACGCCGTCTTCCGCTTCGGCTCCGAGCAGGATCTTGACGACAGCACCAAAGTGATCGGCTCCGCTCGTCAGGGCGGCCTCGGCCTCCCCGATCGCGACTACTACACGCGCGAGGACGATAAATCCAAGAAACTGCGCGCGGACTACGTTCTGCACGTCACAAAAATGTTCGAACTGGCGGGCGACCCGCCCGATACTGCTGCGCAGGAAGCCTCCACTGTTCTGAAATTTGAGACGGATTTGGCGCAGGCATCCATGACACGCGTGCAGATGCGCGATCCCCACGCGCGGTGGCACAAACTGACTCTGCCCAAGGTTCGTGAACTCACTCCCGACTGGGTCTGGGAGGTTTATTTCCGTGAAATCAATGCGCCTGCGCTTACGGAATTCAATGTCGGCCAAACGGACTTTTTCAAGGAAATGGACCATCAATTGACGGCCGCCCCCCTGGCGGACTGGAAGATTTATCTCCGCTGGCAGGTTTTGCATGCCTACGCGGGGGAGCTTTCCGATTCCTTCGTGCAGGAAAATTTCAATTTTTATGGCAAGGAGCTTTCCGGCGCCAAGGAGATTCAGCCTCGCTGGAAGCGTTGCGTGCAATCCGTGAACCGCAATCTTGGCGAGGCTCTCGGCCAGCTCTACGTCGAAAAATATTTTCCGCCGGATGCGAAAGTGCACGCAAGCCAGATGGTCGCAAATCTTCTCGCGGCGCTCCGCGAAGACATTCCAACGCTTTCCTGGATGGGCCCGGAAACCAAGAAGGCCGCGCTCGCAAAACTCGAGGCATTTCACGTCAAGATCGGCTATCCCGACAAGTGGCGCGACTACTCCAAATTGCCCATCGAGCGCAGCGGTTTCGTCGCAAACGTTCGGCGTGCGAATGAGTTCGAATTCGCCTTCGGCATCAATAAAATCGGCAAGCCCGTGGACCGCACCGAGTGGGGCATGACTCCGCCCACTGTGAATGCCTACTATCGCGACACCATGAACGAAATCGTCTTCCCGGCGGGAATTCTTCAACCTCCCTTTTATGATCCCAAGGCCGACGACGCGGTGAACTACGGCGGAATGGGCGCGGTGATCGGCCACGAGATTACGCACGGCTTTGACGATGCCGGTTCGCAATTCGACGGAGACGGCAATCTGCGCAACTGGTGGACTCCCGAAGATCATAAGAATTTCGAGGAGCGCGCCACTTGTGTCCAGCAGCAGTTTGACGGCTATGAAGTCGAACCCGGCCTTCACGAAAACGGCAAGCTTGTTCTCGGCGAAAGCATCGCCGATCTCGGCGGACTGGCAATTGCGTACGCGGCCTACGAAAAATCGCTCGAAGGCAAGCCGCGCCCGCAGAATCTCGACGGCTTCACTCCTGAGCAGCGCTTTTTCCTCGGCTGGACGCAGGTCTGGGGAGCAAATCAGCGGCCTGAGTACGCCCGTCTGATGGCGCACACGAATCCGCATCCGCTCTCCAAGTTCCGCGCCAACGGACCGCTTTCAAACATGGAGGCTTTCGCGAAAGCGTTTGGCTGCAAAAAAGGCGACGCCATGGTCCGCGAAAACGCCTGCAAAATCTGGTAGCGCCGAGCGGGCGAAGCTGGGACGAGCGCAGAAACAGCGTGTTCGCAGAGAAGGTTTCGGGAATCTGGGCTTCGTCAGAAATGAATTACAAAGCCGGCGCCGAACTGGAAATTGTTCTGGCCCGACGAGTACAGCTGCGAGCGGACGTAATCGCCATCGAACCGCGCGCTCAGATTTACAGTAATGCGATAGTCCACGCCGCCCCCCGCCTGCACTGCGAAGCCGTTTTGGCCTTGTCCCGCGATCTGCGGAATCATGTGCATTCCGCCGACCAACACGTGCACCCAGGGGCCCCATTTCCGCGTGCGCCAGGCGATTTTCGGCCCGATCGTATAGAGCAGGTAACGCGAAGTCTCGTTGTCGAATTGCTTGGTGCCGAACGCGGCGACCACGCTGCCCTCAATGCCAAACCAGTCATTGGGGAAATACGTGAGCGAGGTGTGCAATCCGTTTAGATTTGAATCGAAGGCATAGGAATTGAAGCGCACATATTCGTAGCCGACACCCAGATCCCAGCGCAGGCCCTCGCCTCCTCCCCAAAAAGGGCTCGGGCGGGGATCTGGAGCGGCTTCGGCGAGTGTGGGCAATGCACAATCCGCACAGAAGCTAGGCGCGGGACCCGCCGGGGCCGCCTCGGAGGTCGCGACCAGCGAAGCGGGAGGCTGAGAAAAGGATAGCGGGACCGTTAGCGCCCCCGGAGCGAGGGCAGGGACATTCGACGCGGGGGGGAATGCCGAAACACCCTGGGCTTTGACTCCCGACGCGACTGAAAAGACAGCAACAGCTGCCAGCACGATTTTTCTCATGTTGAGCCCCTCAGAGGACAGACCCCACGCTCGGAATCAGTCACCTTGGTAAGGTAAACAACTCACCGTGCTCCTGTCCATGACCTTTCGCGGCCACGCTGCGGAAAGAAAAAGGGTCCCGGGGCAGCTATTGTTGCCATGGTAAAGAACTCCGTACATCACCTGCCGTGGCGAAGATAATCGTCAGTTTTGTTCAGCCAGTCTTCGCGGGGCGGATCGAAGACGTCAAGATCAACGGTGTCTTCGAGGGCCCAGGCCTCGTGCGGCATGTGCGGAGGGATGCAGAGAACTTCGCCCGCCTTGACGACGATCTCCCTGCCGTCAATGGCGAATTTCAGCGCGCCTTCGAGAATATAGGTGACCTGCTCATTGTGATGATGGTGGAGCGGGACGTGAGCGCCTTTCTTCATGAGCACGCGCGCAAGCATAACTTTTTCGCCGTACAACATTTCGCGATCAATCAAGGGATTGAGGCGCTCTCGCTCGACCTGATTCCAGGGAATGTATTTCAGGTGGCTCATTTCATTTCTCCGTAGAGACGTGCAGCGTTGTCGTGCAGATACATGTGAGCGAGTTCGAGAGCTTTGTCTTCGTTAAACGCACCTTCAGAGACAAGTTCAGCGAGAGCAGCGGCGAGGGCCGTGCGCGCGGAGTGCACCGCGAGCCAGAAAGTCTCTTCGGCGCCGACGGCGTCGTTAAAGGGAAACGCATCGGAGCCGAACATGATGCGGTCGGGAAACAGCGAAATCCACTGCTTGAGAATATTCTTCAGTTCGGAGGGATAGACGTAATAGCCCATGAGCGAGCTGTCCGTATAGACATTCTTGGCGGCGGTGAGCCAGATCATGTCCAGCGTGTAGGGATAGCCCCCGTGAATCAGGACGAAATTCACATTGCTGTAGCGGGGATCCTTGAGAACGTTTTCCAGATTGAGGGGATTGCCGTTGCGCAGGCTGAAATAATCGCCGACGCCGACGGCGCTGTGGAAGTGCATGGAGAGATGTTCCCGGCCGGCGATTTCAATGAGCCTGCGAAAAACGTAATCCTGAAAGACGCGATACTCGTCATCGGAAGGCACACCACCGGCGTGATATTTCGCGTAGATGGCTTCGGCCTTTTCGCGCGGCGGATCGGAAAAATAGAGTGAACGGAAATAAGCGGCTTCAAACTTCATGGCCACACCGCCCTTTTTCTTGTTGTCCTCCACGGTTCGGCGAACGAAAGCCACGTATCCGTCGAGATCCGGGGGCAGAGTGGACAGCCCTTCCTGCTTCATGTAGCGGTGCAGGACTTTTTCCTGCAGCGGCATATAGACGCCCATGTCGGAGTTCTTGGCGGCCTGGGCGGAATTGTCGAAAGGAAAGAGAACGGAATCCATGAAGAAGACCCAGTGGAAGCGCTTGGGATCGAGATAAGGAGCGAGGGCGACGCGATTGGCAAGGCAGGTTTCAATGTTGAGCTTGTCCAAAATACTGTCCCAGTAGGCCGTGCCGCCGGATTCCTCGGCAGCTTTTTTTTTGGCGATCAGCCATTTTGCGTGTTCGGGCTTGAAATCGTCGTAAGGATAATTGAAAAGCGATTTTGCCGCGGCGACGAACTCAGGATTGTCCTCCCGAAGGCGAAGGACCGAGCTTTCTCCGGGAGGGGCAGCCATAGCATCCATGTCGGGGTCATCAGGGAAAGTGGCGTGGGAGTGATTGTCGTAAATGGGGATTTTGTTGATCTCGGCGAGGAGACGTTCGTAGATGGGGCGAACAGGCCTCTCTGGCAATGGGCTGGCTTGGGCAGAAGCGATCGCTGGCAAGAAAAGCACAGCGAGTAGCGCAGAAGAGAAGTGAATCAATCGTTTCATTTCGGGGCCCCCTGGGGAGATGGGGTCCATTCTACCCGGAAAAGAGAGGCAGCGGCGGTGGTGGGGAGGAGATGGCGGGGCGGTTCCATTTTGGGATTCGTAGTTAACAATTTGCCTCCCCCCACGCCTGTTTTTGCGGATGTGTGGCAAGCAAAGGAGTTATAAGTCCTTTGTTTTTGTATGTACGGCAGGGAAAGGAGTTACGGGAGATTATTTTGGATGTGTGGCAAGGAAAAGACTTAGGTAGAAAGAGAGATCCTTCGTCGTGATGCTCCTCAGGAGTCGCATCCTTCGCCGGATGCTCAGTGCGGCAAGCAAAAGGTTTAGCCGCCCCGCGAGGTAGTCCCGGGCAGGCAAATTCGCGCAAGAGGCAGAGATCAAAGGAATTGACCTTGCGGGAGGGAGGCGTGCAGCAGCGCAAAGAGAAATCGGCGGGAGCCTGGAAGCAGAACGAACTTTGACGGGCAAACATGGGGAATGATAGCAGATATTCGTCTAACTGTAAAGTACTATTTATTGCAAGGTTACTTTTGGGGGTTGAATGGAGCAATATGGGGGTTGAAGGGGAGTTGTTGCCC
>DATIXL010000106.1:0-24274 GCA_035518615.1 Terriglobales bacterium
GCAGACGCTGGGCGGAAAACGAATCCCGGCGAAATACTTCATCCAATCCGATGCCTGCCAACGGTGTCACGCGGACATCTACAAGCAGTGGCAGAGTTCAGCGCATCACCTCTCGTCGTTCAACAATCAGTGGTATCGCAAGAGCATCGAGTACATGCAGGACACGGTGGGGATCACGCCTTCGAAATGGTGCGCAGGGTGCCACGATCCAGCGCTGCTCTTCAGCGGGATGTTCGACAAGCCAATTCGAGAAGTAGAAGACACACCGGCAGGGCAAGCGGGGCTGAGCTGCCTGATGTGCCACAGCTTTGTGCACGTGAAAAACACGATGGGGAACGGCAATTACGTTCTGCAGTATCCCGAGATGCATAAGCTCGCGGCCAGTGATAACCCCCTGATCCGTCGCCTGCATGACTTCATGGTTCGGCTCGATCCGGAACCGCACCGGCGAGTTTTTTTGAAACCGTTCATGCGCGAGCAGATCCCGGAATTCTGTTCGGCTTGCCACAAGGTGCACCTCGATGTGCCGGTGAACCACTATCGTTGGGTGCGCGGGTTCAACGAGTATGACAACTGGCAGGCGAGCGGCGTTTCGGGATTGGGCGCGCGGTCGTTCTACTACCCGCCACACCCGATGATGTGCGCCGATTGTCACATGCCTCTGGTGAGGTCGAACGACGACGGCAACATCAATGGGTACGTGCACTCGCACCGGTTCCCGGGCGCGAACACGGCGCTGCCGACGCAGAATGAAGATCCCGTACAACTTGAAACCGCGGAGAAATTCCTGAAGGACGGCCAAGTGAGCGTGGATATTTTCGCGGTCTCGCCAGCTGGGAAAGAACCGATGCCTGTGGCGCCGGAAGCAGCGCCGGGACAGGAGCTCTCAACGACGTTTGGAGTCGGCGAGGAATCGGAACTCAACCTGCCGAAGGCGACGTTCGATACACTGCGACCCGTGACGGCGCCGCTTGGAAAAGTGAATGCGGACGTGCGGCGCGGCGATACGGTGCTTGTGGACGTGGTCGTGCGCACTCGAAAGGTTGGACATTTCTTCCCTGGCGGAACGGTGGATGCTTTCGACGTGTGGCTGGAGCTGAAGGCTACCGATGAAAAAGGGCAGACGCTCTTCTGGAGCGGCAAGGTCGAAGACAACGGCAAGGGACCTGTGGACCCCGGGGCGCATTTCTACCGATCACAGCAAATTGATGAGCATGGAAACCTGATTAACAAGCGGGATGCGTGGGCGACGCGGTCCGTGGTTTACGTGCACCTGATTCCACCCGGAGCAGCGGATACGGTTCATTACCGGATGCACATTCCGGAGTACGCAGGGAAAAAGATAACGTTCCATGCGGAGCTGAACTATCGAAAGTTCATGTGGTGGAACACACAGTTTGCGTTTGCGGGAGTGGAGGACAAGCCATATCCCGGAAGCACCACTCCGGATTACGACGACCGCAAATGGCAATTCAACGGGGATACATCGCATAACGTCGGCAAAGTGAACGGGATTCCCAACTTGCCGATCATCACGATGGCGGAAGATACCAAGACGATTGACGTTCTGCCGCAGAGCGCGGCTGCGCCGAAGCCAGTGACCGAGGTAACGAAGGAAGACTGGATGCGGTGGAACGATTACGGTATCGGTCTCTTTTTGCAGGGCGACCTGCAAGGGGCGGAGGCGGCGTTCACGAAAGCCACGCAAGCGGATCCGAATAACCCGGACGGATGGGTGAATATCGGTCGGGTTCGCGTGCAGGAAGGCGACACGGAGGGCGGCATCAAGGTGCTGAAGAAAGCGCTTGTGCTGCATCCGGGGCTGGCACGGGCAAATTTCTTCTATGCCCACGCATTGCGACAAGAGGGAAAATTCGATGAAGCGGCGACGCTACTCGAAAGCGTGCTCCAGCAATATCCCAAGGACCGTGTAGTTCGGAATGAGCTGGGGCGCGTTTACTTCCTGCAAAAGAAATACGCGGAGGCCGTGAAACAATTCGAGTATACGCTGACAATCGACCCTGAGGACTTGCAGGCGCATTACAACCTGATGCTCTGCTACAACGGTTTGGGCGATGAAAAACTGGCCGAGGAGCACAAGGTGCGTTACCTGCGGTTCAAGGCGAACGAAGCGGCGCAGGCGATCACCGGCCCGTATCGGCAAATTCATCCCGATGACAACAACGAGCGGCAAGCGATTCATGAACACGTGTCCGTGGCGCTGGGGCCACCTCCAAAGTCCTCGCCGGGCGCGACCCCGTATGCGAAGAGGCGTGCGAAGCTGGTAATCGCGCAACCCGGCGGCACGCCGTAAGATTCAAGAGCGAACTGATCGTGCTGATTGCATATTCGATGGAAAGCGATTGTCGCGTGGCCACGGAGCAAAGCGTGGGCCGGCCGGAAAACAGGGGAAAAACGTGAAAAAATCGGTTGCAGTGTTCATCGTTTGCTTGTTGGGGCTGGCCCCATCGCTGCGAACTCTCCGCGCCAAAGCGAAGCCGGCCGAGGGCGACGCGGTGCATTTTGTGGACGTCACGAAGGAAGCAGGCATCCACTTCATCCACAACAACGGCGCCTTCGGCAAGAAATATCTGCCGGAGACGCTGGGACCGGGAGTGGCGTTCATTGATTACGACAATGACGGCTGGCCGGATATTTTTCTGGTGAACGGGACGGACTGGCCGGGGCATGGGTCGAAGCACACGACTCCGAAGCTGTACCACAACAATCATGACGGGACATTCACCGACGTCACCCACAAGGCCGGCCTGGACGTGGAGATGTACGGGATGGGAGTGGCGGTCGGAGACTATGACAACGACGGCTATGACGATTTATTCGTCACGGCGTACGGACAGAGCCACCTGTTCCACAACAACGGCAACGGGACGTTTACCGACGTAACACAGAAGGCAGGGCTCGGCGGCATCCACGAACTGAGCACCGGGGCGGCTTGGGTGGACTACGACAACGATGGGAGACTGGACCTCGTCGTGGCCAATTATGTGCAGTGGACTCCCGAGACGGACCTCTACTGCACGCTGGATGGCAAGAGCAAGTCCTATTGCACACCTGAATCGTATAAGGGCACGTCGGTGCGGCTGTGGCACAACAACGGCGATGGGACGTTCACGGACGAAACAAAGAAGGCGGGGTTGTACGATCCCACATCCAAGACGCTGGGCATTGCGCTTCTGGATTACGACGGCGACGGACGGCCCGATCTGTTCTTCTCGAATGACACGGAACCGAACAAACTGTTTCATAACAACGGCGATGGGACCTTCACGGAAAGAGGCGTCGTGTCCGGAGTCGCGTTTAGCGAGGACGGAGTAGCGCGCGCCGGCATGGGAGTGGATGCGGCGGACTACGACCGGAGCGGGAACACCAGCCTGCTGATCACGAACTTTTCCAATCAGATGATCTCGCTCTATCACAATGAGGGCCATGGGCTGTTTGTGGATGAGGCTCCTCGATCAGAAATCGGACGCGATTCCCTGCTGACGCTGGGATTCGGCTGCTTCTTCTTCGACTATGACCTCGACGGATGGCCAGACATCCTGGTCGCGAACGGACATATTGACCCGGATATCCAGCGCGTGCAGGTGAACGTAAAGTACGCGGAACCGCCGCACCTCTTCCGGAATCTTGCCAAAGGCAACTTCGAGGAAGTCACGAAATCCGTTGGTCCGGCCTTTGCAGCGGCACGCGTGGCGCGCGGGGCGGCCTATGCAGACGTATTCAACACGGGACGCCTCGATGTACTGGTTTCAACGAATGCGGGCCCTGCGCATCTCTTCCGCAATGAAGCGGGACCCGGAGCGAATCAAAGCCTGAGGATCAAACTTGTCGGGACAAAATCAAACAGGGATGGCATTGGAGCTATCGTTCACGTTACTTCAGGCGGGAGCACGGAGGAGCAGATGCTCCGCAGCGGCTCGAGCTATCTTTCGTCGAGCGAATTGGTGCTGACCTTTGGCTTAGGGCAAAACACGAAGGCGGACGCGGTGGAGATTCGCTGGCCGAGCGGACAAACAGAAAAACTCACAAATGTGAATGCGGGGCAGATGATTACCGTGACCGAAGGAAAAGGGATCACGAACACCCGCGCCTATTCGAAGAAATGATCAGAGGATTACGGGCACCTGCGGGACTTATAACCGGCAGATGAGCAATTCGCGCTCGTAGACCATCTCCTTGGGCAGGTGGTCGTGAAGCAGGATGAATAATTCTTCGTGCTCGATCACTTCTCTGTGCCAGGCATCCTTGTCGAAGCGCTGTAACTGCTCAAACTTTTCCGCAGGATAAGGCATTCCCTTCCATTCCATATCTTCGTAACGAGGCACCCAGCCAACTGGGGTTTCCTTGCCAAGCGCGCGGCCGCGGACGCGGTCCACGATCCATTTCAGGACACGCATGTTCTCGCTATAACCCGGCCACATGAATTTTCCCTCGCTGTCCTTGCGAAACCAGTTCACGTGAAAGATTTTGGGCGTAACGCTGAGCGAGCGCTGCATTTTGATCCAGTGGCGGAAATAATCGCCCATGTGATAGCCGCAAAAAGGCAGCATGGCCATGGGATCGCGCCGCACTTTGCCGATCGTTCCTGCAGCGGCGGCGGTCATTTCCGAGCCCATGGTTGCTCCGGTGTAAACGCCGGCGCTCCAATTAAACGCCTGATAGACGAGCGGCATCGTTGTAGCGCGACGGCCCCCAAAAATAATGGCATGCAGCGGAACGCCCTCGGGATCCTCCCAGGATGGGTCAATCGTGGGACACTGCGAAGCAGGAGCGGTGAACCGGGCATTCGGGTGAGCCGCTTTTGCACCGGTTTCTTTGGCAATTTGCGGCGTCCACTTCTTGCCTTGCCAATCAAGGCACTCGGCAGGCGGTTCGTCCGTCATGCCCTCCCACCAGACGCCGCCCTCCGGCGTGAGAGCGACATTCGTAAAGATGGTGTTGCGGGAAAGCGTGGCCATCGCATTCGGATTGGTCTTTGCCGAGGTGCCGGGAGCGACGCCGAAAAATCCCGCTTCCGGATTGATGGCGCGCAAGCTGCCGTTTTCGTCTGGACGTATCCAGGCGATATCGTCGCCGACGGTCCAGACTTTCCAACCTTCGAAACCTTTTGGCGGAATCAGCATGGCGAAATTGGTTTTGCCGCAGGCGCTGGGAAATGCCGCCGCAACGTAAGTTTTCTCGCCTTTGGGGTCTTCGACGCCGAGGATCAGCATGTGCTCCGCCATCCAGCCTTCGTCGCGGGCGATGTTGGAGGCGATGCGCAGCGCGAAGCACTTTTTGCCAAGGAGAGCATTGCCGCCGTAACCCGAACCATAGGACCAGATCTCGCGCGTCTCGGGAAAATGCACGATGTACTTTTCCTTGTTGCAGGGCCAGGGCACGTCTTTCTGGCCGGGAGCCAGTGGAGCACCGACCGAATGCATGCAGGGAACGACGCGAATCCCCTGATCAATCTGTTCGATCACGGGCATGCCGATGCGCGCCATGATGCGCATGTTCACGACGACGTATGGCGAATCGGTGAGTTGCACGCCAACTTTGGACAAGGGCGAACCGACAGGGCCCATGCTGAAGGGCAGCACGTACATGGTTCGGCCGCGCATCGCTCCGTTGAAGAGCGACTTCAGCTTTTTGCGCATTTCGTAAGGATTTTCCCAATTGTTGGTGGGCCCGGCGCTGTCCTTCGCGTAGGAGCAGATAAAAGTGCGATCCTCCACGCGGGCGACGTCACCGGCATCCGACCGCGCGTAGAAGCAACCCGGCCATAATTCTTCATTCAGCTTGATGAACGTGCCGCTTTTGACCATCTCGCAGCAGAAATGGTCGTATTCCTCTTTCGATCCGTCCACCCAGTGGATCGCCGCAGGCCTGGTCAACTCGGCCATTTTTTCAACCCAGCGCAACAGGTGGTCGTTTTTGCTCAGAGGAACTGCAGGATTGCGAGAAAGCATGGGGCGGGCTTCCCTCCCTTGCTATTTTCTCCGAAGAGGCATGGCGGGGTCAAAAAATCGTAGGTAGAACTCACACTGAAGCTAAGGTCCGAATGAAGTGGCGACATGGATCAAAGTAGCGTTCGGGAAGTAATGGTCCAGGATTTGGCGAAAATCGGCGCCACGCGTGGCCATGTCCATTGCGCCGCGCTGGCATAGGCCGATGCCGTGGCCTTGCCCCGTCCCTTCAAGAATCATTTCATCACCTTCAGGACGAGCGGTGAAATTGTTGCTGGGGACCGCATTCCAGCCGAGCCGCCGGTCTACGGCGAGGCGTCCCGCTTCGCCTTTAGCGATGAGCAGCGCAGCATCTTCGCGCGAGAGCTTCCGCGTCCAGCGAAACGGGCTGGTGTGGCAGTAATCGCAGACCACGGAGAAATAGGGATAACCATTGACCGGCATTCCGAGTTCTGACGGCGTGCGGGTGCGCCCGCCACAGCTCCGCGTGAACATCGCGGCAATCGGTTTGCCTTGGTAGGCGAGAACCAGCCCGGCCGTTTCTTCCGCGGCATGGACCGCGGGGCTGCCTTGCGCCGGATCGTCGCGCATCACCTGGCAATGCGCGAGATCACAAAAATCGAAACTTTCATGACGGCCTTTTCCGGCAACGAAATAGGAGCGCGTCACGACGGCTTGCGATTTCAGCGCTTCGTCCGGCGTGTGAGGCCTCGACTCCGCTTGAACGACAGATGCCACTGCCGTCTCCAGATCCATGGCCACTACAGGGCTGAGCTCGCCATCTTTAACTGTGATGGAGAGCGTTCCCCTATAACGTCGGTTAACCCGTCCTGGAACAGACAAGAAAAAGGAGCAGGCGCTGTTGCGTCCCGATGCATGGAGTTCAACCCCGCGTATCTCGCCGCCATGAATGGCGACAAGCATCTGATGGCCGGAGATTTTGATCCTCGCATCGGAATTTGGTGATCGCGGCTCAAGCACGAAGGTTTCGCCGGAAATGGTAATGACAAGGGCTTTTGTGGGCACAGCACGCAATTCGAGTTCGTGCGGATGAAACAGGCCGAGGACGCCGATGCGGACTTCTTGTGCGAAGGATGCGGAGGACGAAACTGCCAGAAGAAAGAAGAAGGCGAGGAAACCGCTTCTCACGATGCTATTGCTCCAGCCGGGCCAGCATTTGACCGGCGTTTGCCGCTGCGGTGGCTCCGGGCACTCCGTGGACGCGGATCATCAGAAGGAGTTCGGGTTGATCCGCGGGCACGAGAGCGATCACGAACCCGTCGCCCGGCGCGCGGTGCTCGTGGCGGCAAACCGCGGTGCCCGTTTTGACAAGGGCGCTGGTGTTTTTCAGAGCGTGACCCACTCCTGCGCCAGTACCCCAAACTGCCGAGTCCTGCATGCCCATGACAATCTCGCGCACGCCGGGCTCGTCGCGGCGGCGGACGAGTTCAAGGTACGCGCGAGCCATGCGCAAGGGAGCGATGGGCCACTCATCTCCGAGGCCCATAAGTGGAGGCCCGGTCAGAGTCGGAGCGGGCGAGTCTATGCCGAGCTGACTCGTAATCTCTCGAAGTTGATCGCCAGTGAGATGCGAGGCCATTTCTCGAAAGTAGGAATTGCAGGAATAAGCGATCGCGGAAACGATGTTCAACCGGCCGTGCGGCCGCGGCTGCCAGCAGCCACTTGCGGCGCCGCGGCAGACGTAAATCGGGTAGCGATACATGTGATGCTCGGCATAGGCGAGAGCGGTGAACGGCTTCACGAGCGATCCGAGAGGAATTGGCTGGTCTGCGCCGGGCCAGCGGGATGCGAGCAGCGCGCCCGTCCGCGCGTCCAAGAGAAGATAGGATAAATCCTGGCTGGCGAAATCGCGGTCGAGGATTTCGCGAGCGGATTGGGAAAAGAGGGAATGAGGCTTAGCGTCAGCCGTTGAGGCGGGCTGGTGAGTTGTGCGCGTTTGGCCGCGAACCGCTGCCCCGCACGATAGCGAGGCGGAAACGAGCAGGGTGGCCGTCAGGGCACTCAATTTCGCCATTCGTAAGTGACCGTTTGGAGGACGTGGTCGCCTGCATCGCGGACGACGATTTTCTCCGAGGACACTCCGGCAAGCACGGAGCTTAAGCTCTCAATATTGTCTGAAAAAAACTGCGGCGTGCGACCCGGTCCGCTTCTCTGTGGGTTCCCCTGATCATCGAGTAGACTCGTCAGGCGCGCAAACCTCTTGCGCTCCCCGGCATGATTGAAACCGGCGATCAGCTCCGCGGGCTCGGCGTTGGCTTTTTGGTTCAAGCCTGCCGTGATTTCGTCGAGAAGAACGGGATCGTCTGAAAGGAAGAGATTCTTGCCGCGCACGCTGAGAGAAAGAGTCCAGAGGCCATCAAGCTCGACGTGGCCGGAACTCGGCCGCCAAGAAACGCCGAGGTCGCTTGCGGTCAGCATCGGCCGGACAAAGCCGACGAGTACAGAGCGCACGGCTGCATCATTCCAATCCGAGTTGCCCAGCAGGGCAATGGCGGAGTGGAAGCGGACAAAGACTCCGTCCTTGTCCGTATCCGTTCTCTGGATGCTCATGCCAGCCTGCACTTCATTTTGCGTGAATAGCTCCTTTAGCGCATCCGAGGAAGCTGCCTGCGTCTGAAGCTTCAGCGGCGGCTGATCTATGCGCGTCTCCATGTCGCCGGTGCCACCGGTTTCGCCCGAGGAAAGCTGGACCTGCGGCGCGATTTTCGAGGGAGTTCCCGGACCCGCGTGAGGCGCGAGCAGCTTGCTTTCGAGCAAGGTGACGCAGGCATCCGCCGAGGGACTAGAGAAAATGCGATAAGCTCCGGCGTTCGCGGGGACCAGACGCGAGAGCGCAGCGACCGCGGCGCTTCCATCACCGGTGGGGGTCGCGCCGCTACCCTGAGTCTTTTTGATCAGTACGCGCTCCTCACGATATTCGCTGCCTGAAAGAAAGAGATCCGAAACCGCAGCGCTGTAGGATTTCATGTCCGTGATATTTTTCTGAATCCAGTACGAGCGGAAGTACGGGCTCGGCACAATTTTTTCGAGGTTCAACACCATGCGCAGATCGCCTGGATTGCCCGCGGCGCCCAGGGAGCGCGTCCACCAGGATTCAGTTTCGATCGTGGGATTCTTGCTTCCGGCGATCAACTCCAGGGCACCTGCCATGAGATCCTCGCGAGTAGCCAGGAGCAGATAGCCACCGGTGGTTGCGAAAGCGACTTCACGTCCGGATTGCGCGTCCTGGCGATAATAGAAGGTCACTCCGCCAGCGGCGCGCGGCTCGAATTTTGCCCGCGATTGCAGCAAAGCCGTCTGTTCGACCTTGTTGGAATCCAATTTCGCGACGTAGAGGAACTGCAGTTTGCCGATATCGTAGAGCGCGACGGCACTTTGCGTTCCAGCCACCTGGGACACAAAGTTCATATCAGCCGGAAGTCCGGCGGCAGAAGCAAACTCGTCGCTCGCATCTTTTAGGCGAAGAAACAGGCGGGAACGCGAAAATGCATCGTAGTCGGCGCTGTGCAGCCAATCCTTTTTCTGCTGCGAACCATTCCAATCCGTCAGTAGCCCGGAAAAATCCTTTGCTTCCAGATAAAGCACGGCGCCCGAAGGCGCGTAGCGCGACAAGGATGGTTCTTCCGGCGCCAGCGCACGATACGCGGCAAGCACCGCACCAACACAAAGGCCGCATGCGGAGATGAATAGAATCCATCGTTTCATGGCCGTGCCGATCCTTTCTCCGCCTGCGCGGCGCTCGCAGACGGAATGCGCGGCCGCACCAGGCGGTCCTGCTCGAGAGCTTGATGCAAAATCGGCTGCCGCGCTTCATTCCGGCGTTCCCTGTCCAATTCTTTTCTCACTGTGGAGATCTTCGTGGCGATTTCTTTCCGGCTTTGCGCATTCTCTTCCAATCTTTGCGCCGCTTCCAGATACGGAAGGCTCTCTTTGAGCCGCCCGAGTCTTTCCAGAACTTCCGCGGCCTCATAAGCGATCCGCGCTCGCAGAGTCTGCGTCAATTGCGTTTCCTGTCCTGACGCCGCGGGCTCGCCGTTGTCCGCGTCAATTTCTTCGATAGGCGTGTCCATCCCGTAGCGATTTTCGGCAGCTTGCTGATAGCGATAGAGAACTTGCGGCCTTGGCGTCCCCTCCAGCGCTGCTAGTGCGAGATGATCGGCATGCTGTTCCGCCGCCGTTTCAAACAAGAGATATCGCGCCTCTTCACGAGCGGGAGCGTCCGCGACGGCATTTCGAAAGAGCTGCAGTTTGCTTTGCGGGTCGGTCGCAGTCTTCGCAGCTTCGATCCTGGCCGGATAGAAATATGGCTGATCGGCATCCTTGGGCGATATCTGCGCGGAAGAGGTGGCAAGGAGCCGCAACTCCTGCGAACCAAGGTTGGCGGACGTATTCTGGCCTCTTAGCGCGGTGGCGGCTTTCGTCCGAATTGCATAAGGATCGTCCGCGCTTGATGCGATCTTGACCAGGGTATCGCGGCTGGCGCTTTGCTCCTGCCCCGCTGCGAGCTTTGCCTGGGCTAAGCGTAATTTGAAGGATGCGTCCCAGGGCGTTGCGTTCACCAACTGCTCCAGAAATTCGACAGCTTCCGCGTCGTGCCCGGTTTTCTCAAGCAGCGATGCCGGCGGATCCAAATTCTCGAACGGATTCCCGACAACAACGACCAGCCTGCGCAGTAATTGCATCGCGCCCGGCAGATCTCCGTTCGCTATGCGGATTTCCGCCAGCCCGAGAAAGTTCGTGACGGACAGGTTGTGTCTGTTAATCTCTCGCGAGAAAACGAATTCCAGAATCTTGCGCGCTGAGTTTTCGTCGCCTTCCTTTTGCAGCTTTTTGGCCGCCGCCCGAAGCGTTTCCTCCGGCGGCGCGCTTTCTTCATTCGAGCGATAACCTGCCAGCTTCTCGTCCAGCGTCCCGACGTGCGCTGCGATCTGTAGTTCCATGGGTGTCAACTCAGTCGCATTTGCTGTTCTCATTTCTTCCGGCAGCGACGCCAGAAAATCGTTTGCCGTCTCGAATTGCTCCGTTTCGATCAAATAGCCTTCCCAACGGATTTGCCAGGTGCGCAGATCCTGCACCGCGGCTTCTTTGTCGGCCTCGGCAGCTTTGTCCACCGCGTCACGTTTTGCAGACAGAATCCGCTGATAAACCGGCGCGCGCTGCGCGAGAGGAATCCAGGGCGCATTGATTACGTCTGCGAGCACGGAGATCGGGTCGACCGCCGCGGTGGAAAGATCGAGCAGCCATGCCGTGGCCGGCGTGGGGTCGTGCAAACCCGCGTAAGCACTTTTCAATAACTCATTCGAACGGTAGGTCCCATTCTTTTTCAGATATGCACGCAAAAGAACATCCAAATCAGGCCGCAGCTCAGTGAAGATTCGATGCGAGCCGGAGTCCGCGGCGATGCGAGCAAAGTCTGTCCAAAAGCTCTCCGGAACGGAGGCTTGGTCCACCTCACTCGTTAGCGTGGCAATTGCGAGCTTCCACTGCTTTACGGCTTCGGCGCGGTCACCTTGCTTGAGATAAGCAAGGGCGAGGCGGTCGTGCGCTGTGATGCTGCCGGGGTTCAGCTCGAGCACGTGGAAGTAGTCGGCAATCGCGGCCCGCGTGTCGCCCTTTTCTTCATAATAATCGGCCACTTGCAGGTAACCTGAAGAGGAGGCCGGGCTCTGCTCAAGCACAGCGGGAAGGAAATCCTCTGGATTGCCTAAATTCGAATCTCCCAGGTATTCGCCGTAGCGCGAACCGTAGTAGAACCAGATGTCGCCGGCAAGCTCCTGATCGCGGTTCAATTTCTTCCCGATGCGCTCGCCGATCGTTTCGTCGCCGAGGGCATCCACAAAGTTCTTGTCCACAGCCGCAGTGTTCTCGGCAAAATACATTCCGGTCAGCGCATCGTAGGCATTTCTCCAAACGGGCACGCGAGCCCGAGCGCGCGCCCCAACCACTTCGTGCGCCAGTTCCTGGGTGCCATGAGCAATCACAAAATCCGCCGCCTGCTCGCCCCACGGCGTCCAGTTGGCGGCGACTTGCACAAGCTGGTCGGGCCGTTTGCTCAATAGGAGTTCGAAATAACGGTTGAGTTGGCCGCTTCCCATGTTGCCCGGCCAAACAGAAGACGACAAACGCAGCTCATTCTCCGCGTCCCCCGCCGACTGATAAGTGTCCGCGGCCTGCAACAAGATCGAAGGGCGTGTGACAGAATTCACCAGTGGAGCGAACTGCTCGAGCCGGGGAGCCAGTTCCTCAAATTTCAGCCGCCGCCGTTCGAGCTCCGCATAGCTTTGCATTCGCGCAAGCATCACCCCTGGATTCGTTGTAGGGGCCGAGGTCAGCTCATAGCGCCACTGCGCTTCGAGATCCGTCAATCCCGCCGATTGGACCAAAGGTATGGCGAACGTTTCCACGTCCATAGGAGTCATCGGCGCGCGCAACTTCTGCGCAAATTGGGCGAACGACGCCTTCTCTTCCGGCGTGAAGTATGTCGCGACTGTCTTTCCCATCTCTGTGAGCGCCGCGGCCATGCCGCTTCGCGCGTTCTCGAGGCGCGTTTCCTGCACGCGCTGGCGCCATTCGCTGTTTGTCACGGCAGCGATGCCCTGTTTCGCAGCTTGCTGCTCAATGACAGGGAGGCTTGCCGATGCGGCGGCCATCGCTTCCCGCAATTTTGCGTAGGCGGCATCTTGTTGGCGCAGGCGCGTCATGATGTGCGCATAGAGCGCCGCGCCCGAATGATTGTCTGTTGAAGCCAGCAATTCGGCGCCCGCAGCGCCGAGCCCTTGTTCCGCGAAGGCGCGTGCTTCCGTCACCATTCCCCAGCCATCAAGCTTCCGCGCAACTTCAAAATATTTGTCCGGGCGTTCGGGCTTTCCTTCGATGAGCGCGGTTTTCAAGGCCGCGATGGCATCCTGGGTCCTTCCCTGGCGCGCGCGGATTTCCGCAACGTTCTCCATCCATTGCGGATCTTTGTAGGTAAGATCGTAGAGCTTCTGATAATCGCCGGCAGCGTCGTCAAACCGCATGAGGCGTTCCGCAAGCCCGGCGCGGGCGGTTCGCAGGTCCACGCGGTCGGGCCGAATCGCAATCGCCTTCCCGTACGCGTCAATCGCCGATGGGTAGTCCTCCAGGGTAGTCTGGATCCGCGCCAACACCATCGCCCAACGGTAGTCGCGCGGAGACTGCTGCACAGTTTTCGCGTAGAAATCCACCAGCCGTTGCTGAAGATGATTCTTCTGCGCGTATAATCCGGCCTCGTCGGCGAGGCCCTCGTCTTCCGGAAAGGCATTGATCAGCTCGATGTACTGGTCCACGGCCCCGGAGGTGTCATTCAAATTCGTCAGCGCTGGAATCAATCCGCGCCGGAGAGTCGCTACCTGCGCTTTCTTTGCGTCCGTAGAAAGCGGTGCGTTGCGAAACGCTGAGATCTCATCGGTATAGAACTGCTTCAATCCCTGCTGGTCCCCGGCTTTCGCGTAGGTATCAGCCATCGCCGCGAGATATTGCGCGTCGTAAGGAGAATCTTTCAGAAGCTGCGTGAGAATCTCCCGCGCCTGGAGATAAAGCTTGGCTTCCGTGGATTTGCGCGCCGCTTCAAAGGCGAACTGCCTGCTGAGATCCGGGTACGCATCCTTCGTGGCCTGCTGCAGTACGGCGATCGCCTGCGGATAAAGCTTGGCTGCCCAGTAGAAATCCACCGTCGCCCGCACGACCCCAAGGATTTTCGGATTCTCTCGATACAGCTCCTCAATTTTCTGCTGGGCCGCGGAATTGTCCTTGCGCGCCTGGTACAGACGGATCAATGCATAGCGCAACTGCAGCCGTGCAACAGGATCGGAAGTGAGCGAAATCTCCTTGACCAAAGCATGTTCGCGCACGCCTTCCAGGGATTTCTGCTCCGCCAGAGTTTCGAGCTGCGTGGCTTCTTCGAGAGTCGTCGCGCTGCTGACTGCCGCATCGAGCAATTCTTCCAATTCCTTCTTGCGGTTCAACGTTTCCAGCACCCGTGCCCGGAGCGTTACAGCAGCGAACGATGCTCCCGGTTCTTGCGCGATCTTCTCCGTCGCGCGGTTCACCAGATCCCGGTACTTTGGCCGTTGCGCAAGCTGCAGAAGGCGGTTCTCCGCGGGAGACCACTCGCCTGCCGCCAGGCTGCCCTTCACATATTCTTCAGTCGCGTGGGGGTAATCGCGCTTGCCTTCATTGATTGCGCCTTCTTCATAGGCATAGAGCGCGGGATTGCCAAATTTCTTCCGCGCCTCTTCCAATAGCTGCAACGATCTGTCGAAATCAAAGTAGTCCCAATAGATTGTTGCTGCGTCCAGGTAGCCGTTCGACTCTCCCGGGGTTACCTGCGGGATGCGGTCCCAAAACGGCGCGGCCCGCTCGAAAAGTTCGCGATCAGCGAGCGTGTCGCCAATCCGTGCCATGAGCTCGGTGTTTGCCGGATCGGCCGCTAAAAGGTTCTGTTCGATTTTCACAGCGGTGTCCGTATCCGCCGGATTAAGGTAAGCCAACGATCGAAAAACAGAAGAAGCCGTGTTCCCCAGTTCGGAATCGGCGGGATATTCCTCCGCAAGATCTTTGAGCACCGGCGCACTCTCCTCGAAGTGGCACCGCCAGAGTTCCGCCTGCGCAAGGTATTCGCCCGCGGCCGGATTTTCCTTGACGAACTCTCCCAAATTCCCTTTTGCCTGTTCCTCCTGGCGCACGGACTGTAATTCTGATTCAAGCTTCCCGGTGTAACTCAAGTAGGAGAAAAACTCGTTGCGCAGATTGGCATCCTCGAACCAGTGCTGCCGCAAAAGCTTTTCCCAAGCTGCCTGGTCGTACGTATCCCGCCAGTGGTAAGCCATCAAAAGGTTGTTCACAAAGACGGGATTGTGCGGGAAGCGCTCATTGGCATACAAATTCAGCCGGACGTACAGTGCGGGGCTGCCTCCGCTCACCACGCCGCGAAAGTAATTCTCCAGGTCGGTGCCGTTGAAGAGCTTCACCACATTTTGCGTGAGCGACTCGAATTCCGCATTTTCTTTGCGGCGCAGATAGTAGCGAGCAAGCTTGCTGTACCAGGAACGGTCCGGGAACCGCGTCATCGCCTGTTTGTAGACTTCTTCTTCCTCTGCGCCAATGCGATTTTGTTCCAGGAAAACAGCCAGCCGCTCATAGAGCCCGGGATCATCCGGATTGTGCGCAATCTCGTTCCGCAGCACTCCGATCGCTTGCGGAATCTGCTTCAACTCTGCGAGCCGCGCAAGATAGCGCTCCAGAACCCTCGCGTACTCCGGCGAACGCACTCCTTCTTCTTCGCTCTTGGCGGCGCGCGTCGCGACTTGAAACGCCGCGTTCGCTCCACGCTGAGCGCCACGATCAGTGTTGTTTCCAACCTCCCCGTCAGGCTCAGCTTCTCCGTTGTCTTCCTGCGGCGCATAATCCATTCTTGCTCCGTAATATCCCTCCATGCCGGCCGCAGCGCTGCCCAGCGGCACGCCTTGCGCTTTCGTAGCAAGTACTTTCAGAACAGAGTCGTAAATGGCAAACTCATCGGCTGTCTGTCCTTTGCGCGCGTAGGCATCCGCCATCAAAAGAGCCACTTGGGTGCGTTGTGTCGCTCGCGCAAACGTGGAAAGGAATTCTTTTCCACCACGGATCACCGCGTCGCTCTCTCCGGCGCTTGCGTAATATTCAAGCAATTTCGTGTGCAAGGCCGCGCGGTCGGGTGAGTTCGGAAATTTCGAGTCGAGCAAAGCCAGTAATCTCGTTCCGCTCGAGCGATGAAAATAAGGCACGGCGCGTTGCTCTTCGTCGGAAAACTCGCTGGCGGGCTCAGTTGTGTTCAGAATCAGCGAGAGAATGCCGTTCAGGTATCCCGGTCCCTGATCCATCGTCGCGATATCGCGATACATGGACATCTCGCCGGTTCCAAAGCGGATCGGCGTTTCCGGTGCAGTGAAAAGCAGCCTTGCCAGGCCAGCCAGAGCGCGCTCTTGCGAATCGTCCGCGCTCTTCACGTTGTAAAGCGCAAAATAGTATCGCGCCGCTTCCGGATACTCGTGAATCTCTTCGAGCAGTTGCGCGCACGCGTAAAGTTCCTTGCTGGTCCACTCCGAATGCGCGGATTCCTTGTGCATTCTGAAGCGAGTGATCTCCGCCTGGGCCGCGTCCAGCTTCCCTTCTTGCTGGTAGTAGTAAAAAGTCAGCGCAGTTGCCCGCAGGTCTTCCGGATTCGCATTGAGCGCCGCTCTTTGCTCGTCCAGAAATTTTCGCAAGCTGTGCGTTTGCCCAAGCAGGTCGAAATAGCTCTTTACCAATTCCGGATCCCAGAGCGGCTGGAACGTCTTCTCGTAAACTGCCAATCCCTGCGGCAGTGAACCTTGACGGTATTCGACCAACGCCTTGGCCTTCACCGGAAAAATCTCGTCGCCGGGAAACTGTTTCCGGTATTCCTCGATCAACCGGTTCGCGGCATCGTATTCTTTTTCCGAGATCAGAAAATCTAAAAACCGCGAGTAGAGCGAAGGCTCGTTCGGATATCGCGAAATCCAGCTTCGATATTGCGCCTCCGAAACCTCCTTCGGAAATCCCTGTTGCTCGATGACAGTGAAAATTCGCTCGAACGCGTGCCAAGACTCCTGGCCGGCGGGCGGCGTCAGTTTTTCGGATTCCTCTGCGGGAGCATTGGCGGCTTCGCTTAGGATTTTGATTTCTTCCTGAGGCTGCAGTCTCCGGTGATAGAAATCCGCCAGCCCGATTTCTGCTTCCGCTTTATTTGAGCTGGCTTCAACGTACTTTTTCCAGTCGGCTTCCGCAGAGGCAAAATCCAGTTGCTGTTCATCTTCCAGCGCCAGCAGAGAATAGAGTTCGGCGTTCTTCGGCTGCTGAGTGATCAATGCTCCCAATGCAGGCCGTGTTTCGCTTGGCGGACGTCGGTGCATTACTTCCCCGCCGGGCAACTCCATCCATCGGAAGAAAACAAGCTCCAGCGGGCTCTTTGCTTCGACGTTGCGGATCCATAACGGCAGCTTTGCGTAGGCGCTGCTCAAGAAAATCCCGGCAAGCATCGCCACCGCGGCGGCGGCAGAGAAAATTCGCTTGGGGCGCGCAACTCTAGGGAATGATCTCAACGTCCACCCCCTGCGAGCCGATGTTGTGCGCGATGTCTTCGCCCGTCACCGTCAGCTTGTAGACGCCCGGGATCGCTTCTTCCGGCACAATCAACTCTCCGGTATTCGCTCCCGCGCTGGCGTCCCAGTGAAGCTCGACTGGCGCGGTCCCTTCCAGCCGCGCAACAAGAGTTCGCGTGCTCGAAGACGCCGCGACTCTCAGCTTCAGCGCTTCTCCGCGCCGGAACCTCTTGTGGTCAAGCTTGATTTGAATCACCGGCGGCTTGCTGGCAATCACAAAGGTCTTGGCTTCCCGGTAAGTCCGCCCAGCGCTATCTCGCAAAATCAGCCGCACCGTGTAAGTGCCGTCCTGCATATCGTCCGGCGCATAAAAACGCGTTTCCCACACATCTTCATCCTGCAGATAGCGCAATCCTTGGACCAGTCCGAACGGAAACAGCGCCACCACGGATTCAAATGTTCCATTTGTTTTTACGCGCAGCACCGGATCGCCCGGCCGGATCACCCGTGGCCTTAGAAGCGCGCGTGGTACCGCCAGAAACGACGTATACGGCGTCACGAACTTGTATTCGCGCGCCAGCCGGATAATCTCGTCAATCGTTGCCTCGTCCTCTCCCTCCCGTTCGATCTTTTCCAGTAACGCATCGACTCTGGCCCGCGCCCAAAGCCGCGGCAATTGCGGGTGCTCCAACGATCGCGCGGGAAGCTCCGCGTTCTGTGAAATCTCCACAGGAGTTCCGTCTCGTTCGCCCCGAACCGTGAATTTCACGTCTTTGCGCGGTTGCGGGTACCTCCCGACCCAACCCGCCACGGAACCCGGATACGCGGTATCCTGCAGCGGATAGACCAATTGCAATCCTGCGTCTGCCGCCGCGTCCATGCGAAGCTGGCCGACAGGCGACCTTCCAATCTTGGACAGAAACGCATTCAGCTTGAACTCCATCGGCTCGGTCGAAAGGACCTGTTCGAGGACGCCCTCATTGCGCGCCAGCATGCGCAGCAGTGGCACGTTCGCATCATCACCTACTCCGAAAATATACGTCTTCGGCCGGTCCGCTTCCGGCAGCTTTTTCCACGCTGACGCATACCACGCCGCAATGTGGCCGTTCTGAATCGGTCCGCGTGTCGCTCCGCCGTCGCTGATCAGCACAAGATATGCGTTGCCGCCGGGCCTTCCGGCGCACTGTCGCAACCCCGCTTCGAGCGCCGCTTGCAAATTCGTTCCGCCGCGCAGCTTGCTTGCGCGCACAAAGTCCAGCGCATGCTGAATCCCGGTGCCATCAGCGGTCACGGGCTGCATTTGGTAGGCGTGAGTCTGGCTGTTGAATAGAATTAAATTGAAGTTGTCCGATGGCTTCAGGGAACGGAGCAGAGTCTCGAGAGCCTCGTAGCTGCGCTCCAGTTTTTCCCACTGCATCGAAAGCGAAACATCGAACAGGATGATGACCGTCTTCGATGCCCCTGGAGCCGTCGCCGAAGCCCCTTGGGCGGGTAGTTGCGCGTTTCCATTGCCCAGCAACGCCTCTACTTCAAAAAACCCTGGCTCGTTTGTCTTCTTTACCGGCGCCATCTCCGTCGGTGATGGCTGATTTCCTTCCGCCTTCCGGTAAGCCAGCACTTGCGATGTGTCGCTTCCTGCCGGGTCCTCGTCGAACGTCGTCACGAAGTCTTCGGCCAGGTTGACGTTTTCTCCTTCGGAGTGCGCCTTCACCAGATGCGCCGTGTTCTGCTCGTATTGCAGCGGGAAGGTTTTTGCGGGCGCCTGGAAATTCGCGATCGCCAGCGCCGAGTGCAATTCAAAGTTGATCCGGAAGTGTCGCGCGATCTGCGCGTGATAAGCATCCGGCCGCAACGGAATCGCAAAATACGATTTCAGGTTTTCGACGGGGATCTTTTCGTGGTATTCGAATTCCAATCGCTTGGTTCCGTACGCTGGAATCGGCACGATCCTCGCGCTGAAAATCGAGCTGCGCTTCGCCTCTTCCGGCCCGCGCTCCCCCATTTGCAGCAATCCGGGATCAATCGATTGCTGCTTCAGCTGGTTGTAGATCTCTTCCGCGCGCTTCCGCTCCAAAACCACCGCGGGAATGCGCGTCGGCCCGTCCCACACCGCAAAATCAGAAACCGTGGCCAGGGTCGGAAGCGCAAAAATGTAATTCCCTTCCTCAATCGCCGCCGTGTGGTTCGCAAAGATCTGCTTCACAAAGACCCGCGCGTCCCCGTTGTCAATCACCACGGTGATTTCCATCTCCTCCAGCGAAAGAATCGCCGGATCGGGCTGCGCCTTGTCGCGTGGAATCAGCACCCCGCCATCCGCACAAAGTGCAGCGGGAAGGCAAAGCAACAGCAAACACGCAATGGACAGCTTTTTCATTGCCGTAGCTTCTGCTCCTCGATTCGCACCAGGCCGTTATCCGTTCCAACGTAAATGGTGCCGCTGCTCGCAGCCAGCGCCGTCACATTTGCCGACGGCAATCCCTCGCGCATCTGGGTCCATCGTCCCGTCGAGTGGTCGTACACATACAATCCCTCGCCTAGCGTCCCCGCAAACACGTGCTCCGGCGTCACCAGCATGGCGTTCGGATTCACGTCAAACGCCCCCGTTGCCCTCTCCATCGGGTGGAAACGCCCATCTCGGTCCATCTCCAGTACTCCGGCACCATAGGTGCCCACCATCCATCCGTCTCCCACGGGAACCACCGCAGTAATCCAGTTGTGCTTCAATCCCGAATTGCCCACCGTGTAATTCGCCTGCACCGTTTCGTGTCCAATCACCGATATTCCGCCCAGTGTTCCCGCCAGCAATTCCTCTCCCGAAACTCCCAGCGCGTACACGTGGTTGTTCACCAATCCTTGAAACGCATACAAACTGCGCGCCCCGTCGCGGTCCAGAAAGGTCAGTCCCGCCGGCGTCGCCAGAGCCAATCCGTCTCCATACGCCGCTACGTCCGTCACGTGATCCGCAATCAATCCATCCGCGCGCGTCAGCACCTGCTGCTCATTTCCTTCTGCCCCGAAACGCACCAGCCCGTTTGCCGTCGCCACTTCTACCGTTCCCCTTTTTGCATCCGGCAAAATCCGGTTCACGCAGAATACATGCTCATCTTCCACGTGCTGCACGCGTCCGCTCGCCAGCTCCCATTCATCCAGCCCTCGCGTGAAGTAGCCGATCCACAACCTTCCGCTCCCATCCATCGCCAGCGCGGAAACATTTCCATCACTCAGCGTCGCTTTGCCACTCTGCAGAACCTGTTCCCATCCCAGCCCTCTCCCATTCATGCGGAAGAGCTGCACTTTTGTCAGAACATAAATCTGGTCTCCGATCCGAAAAACCTGCCGCACTTCCGAATGTCCTACCGTGGCGCGCCGCAATGCCTCCGGGTGCGCTTCATTGAGCGGAACAGTGACCACTCCTTCGTCTTCCGTCCCGATCACGACACTCTCCGTCGTCGCCAGCAGCGCCGTGGCAAAAATCCCGGGTCCAATCACCCGCGAGAACCTTCCGTCGTCAAATTCCGCCACTCCCACTGCCGTTCCCACGTACGTCTTCTCTCCACTCTCCGCGATGGAAAGCACTTGCGGATCCGGCATCCCCTCCTGCTCACCGAAAGTCTCCGTCTCGCCTGCATGCCAGTGCAGCACGCCGCGGTCAATCGTTCCGGCCCACAAATCCGCTTCATTCCCCGCCAGCGCCGTCACGTAGATCTTTCCCAGCGTTGGATGCAGCACCTCGATCTTTTTCCCGTCGAACACCAGTACTCCCCGTTTCTTCGTTCCGATCAGCAGGTGGCCGTTCCCTCCCGCCAGCATGCAAGTCACTTCGCGAAATTCCTTCACCTCCGGCAGAATCTGCCGGAATCCTCTCCCGTTGTACGCCAGCAAACCGTCATCCGCCGTCGCCACAATCATTTCCTCTTCCTGCCCGTCTGCCAGCACTGCCCGCGTCATCCCCACCAACGGGCTCGGCGGCAAGTCCCGTCCCACCGCAAATTCACGCAGCAATTTCCCATCGGGCTGGTACTCCAGCAGGCCTTCCGGCCCTGCAATATAAAGATGGTCTTGGAATCGCTCCGCCTCGCCGAAATCCGCCGGCGTGCTCAACGCCTCAAACGGCTGCTCCGCCGGCGGCGCATAGGCCTTCACCGCAAACTCAATTTGGTTTTGGGAACGTACTTCTTGTTGGGAAACTTGCAGAACGCGCGAAATTTTCAGCCCAAAGAGCCCCGCAGCCAGCGCACCCGCCGTCGCACCGGCGGCTACGGATACCCACACCGCTCTCTTCACCCGCTTCATCAACCCTCACGAGGATGCCGAACTATAATCGAATTCCATCCTCGCGGATACCCAAGCAATCGCCTTGCCGCGTTATTTCTCCTTAAAAATGCGCAAAAAGTTATCGCAACCGCTTTCTTCCTTTGTCTCTTGCCGCACACACTGTGTGTTGTCTCCCGCGCAGCAGCACGGTAGGCCAGGAAGGGATTCGCTGGGTTTGAACTTGATCTGCAGTTGGTAGCGATACCGGGATTCGAACCCGGATTTTAGCCTTGAGAGGGCTACGTCCTAACCCTTAGACGATATCGCCTCGGCTCACGCGGAATCTTCGTGGAAGGCAAATGAACCCGGCTATTTTCTCATGGAGAGTCGCTGCCCATCAAGGATTGTACGCTCGGGCTTGGCGTCGTGCCCGGTTCACGTGGTCGCGTTTGTTACGGTCTCCCGCTCTTCTTTTTTCAGCGGCCGTACGGACACAAATTTGTTCCGGCAGGGTTCACAGCGCAGCGCGGGCAGACCGAAAATTCGGCCAATCAGCCCCGTCGCCCCGCGCACGTGCTCCGCGGCAATCTGCTTCAAATCCATGTTCCCGCAAATCCCGCAGTGCGCATATAACATATGGCTTAAAGGAATGGGCCGCGCGCGAAATCGCTTTCCGCACGCCGTGCATCTCCACGGCACCGCTCCCGCGATATTCGACACTGCATCCACGAATCCGCGCCTGCGCGAGCGCCGGCACTCTCCACCTTGGCAAACCGGACAATTCATAGCTGGGGGCTGAACCCTCCGTCCAGGGCGCCCGAAAGATTATCCAATTCTGCTTCTCCCCGCAAGCGGCTGACCGTCAATCCACTTCCCGGCCGGATGCGCTAAACTCTTTCCTCAGGAGTCTTCATGGCCGACTACACTTCCGAACACGCCCGCGCGGGCATCAAAGCCAAACTTCCCAGGCTCGAGACCTGGCCCAACCAATTCCCGCGCTACGTCATCACCACGCGCTTCCCGGAGTACACTTCCGTCTGCCCCAAAACCGGTCTTCCCGACTACGGTACGCTCACCATTCAGTATATGCCTCGCAAGCTCTGCATTGAGCTCAAGGCGCTAAAGATGTACCTCCTTGCCTACCGCGATCTCGGCATCTTCTACGAAAACGCCGTCAACAAAATCCTCCACGACATCGTCCAGGCCGTCCACCCGGAATGGTGCCTCGTCCGCGGCGAATTCACTCCTCGCGGCGGCCTCTCCACTTCCATCTTCGCCCGCTGGCCCTCCCTCCGCACTCCCCGCCGCTAGTACCTCACCTATGACGATCTCTCTCGCATGGCCACCGGCGGGCGTGGCAGAGATTTTTTGTGATTCGCTCCAACGTGCCGCAGCGAGGCCCCCAGCGCGTAGGAACCGTCAGGCGGGGTGCCGCACTACGCCCCGTTCCCCCAGATGTCCGTAGTCGAATGATAGACTTTCCCGGTGCCCTCACACCAAGACCAAATTGAAATCTATGCTCCAGCCGCCAGCCAACTACTTTCCAACTTCTTCGTGGGTAAAGGCGCTGTCGGCACGACCGCGGCAGTTGCACCATTCGTGACCAACCCCTGGGTTGGCGGTCCCCTGACGGTGGCCTAGACTTGCACCAACCCATTCCGGGAGGGCGCGGCATGCGAATACTCAAGCAGGGTGGTATACCACCAATGAAGCAGCAGATCACAGCTCGGGAAGTTCACGCGCTGTACTGCCCTCTAACAAATACAAAGAGTGCTCTTTTTCTCGTTGCCTTCTCCGCGTGGGAGACCCTGACAGGTTGGATGTGGCTGCACAAACCCTTAGCGCACCCCGATCTTGTTGAACTTCCCTTCTTCATAATTGTGGCCGTACTACTCGCTAGGTGGGCGGTGAGTTTTACTTGTTTTCGCGAGCGACTTGTCTTCGGACTTGTCATCACGTACCTCGCGGTGGAAGAAGTTTCCACACTCCTCCTAGTAATTGCCGGGCCACACGTTCACCTCGTAAGGTGTACCGAACTTGTATTGTGGATCCTGTGTTTACTCGTCAGCCTGACCATGCTCCTCCAATCGGCCCGAACCCCGAAGGTTGAGCTAAGCGAACAGCAAGCAGCCACCCAACGCCAACTCAGACGGAATTTCGTAGTTGCCTTTGTCCTTATGATAACTATAATAGTATTGCTTCCACTTGTATATTTCCTTCCCCCAGGATGGGTGCAGTGGATAACCCGCCTCTTTTCCTCGTAGGGCTGGATAAATGAAGTCGTAGGCTCCTCGCTCCAAATAAACTTGGTTCCGCAATCGACCGAGCCTCGGATGAACGGAGGCGGGTGTGGCAGAGATTTTTTGTGATTCGCTCCAACGTGCCGCAGCGAGGCCCTCAGCGCGTAGGAACCGTCAGGCGGGGTGCCGCACTACACCCCGTTCCTTCAGATGTCCGAAGTCGAATGCTAGACTTTCCCGGTGCCCTGGTGCAACTAGAATTTGTCAAAGGAGGAGCACTTGTGGCGATTTGATCAAAAGATCGGAAAAGCTTTCGCCGAATCAGCGGAGGCTGGAGTCGCAATCCAGCCCGTAACACCTCTTCGCCTGGAAACTTTCCTTTGTGCCTTGATCCGATTGTTCCCAGACGAGATGCATAGTTACTTCGAAGATTTGGACAAACTGAACTCGATGTGTGAAAGTTCCTGGCCTACGTCCGACCAAATGAGAACACACTCGCAACTAATGGCTGCCTATTCGGCCCCAATAAGCAATCCAGGAAGCGCCGCGGGATTTCACATTCAGATGGATCCAGATTTCGAGCGCATACTTTCCTTGGTACCCTCAAAGCGACCGACTGGATTTTCAATTCAAGACCTGATGAAATCTTTATCCGAAGACGAGAAAACGATTG
>DATIXL010000107.1:0-9457 GCA_035518615.1 Terriglobales bacterium
GTGCAGGCCAATTTCGTCTTCATCGCTCAGCGCCACGGCAATGCCGCCCTGTGCGTAGGCAGTGACCGCTTCGCGGAGATCCGCTTTTGCCAGCACCAGCACGCTGCCCTTTTGACTCAATTCAATGGCCGCTCGCAGGCCCGCAACCCCCGATCCCACCACCGCATAGTCCGCATGATAAATTTTGGATGAGGCTGCCATGGATGGCGCGTCGCCCGTTTGGGAGGCAGGAAAAACCCGCGCTTGGGCGCATAGGCATGGTAACACGAAGAAATTGCCGGAATTTCAGATGTGTTCCGCAAGCGCGGCACAATGCATCGGTATGTTAGAGTCAAGGATTCGCGAATGAACGTCAGACGCATCACTGTGAGGTCCTCGGCGGGAAGCTACGGCATCGTCTGCGGCACGGGTGTGCTGCGCTCGGCTTCGCGGGAAATCTATGCGCTTGGAGAGTTCACCAGCATCCACGTGGTTTCCTCCTCTCGCATCTGGCGCGCGGTAGGGCAGGGACTCCTTCGCGGCTTGGGTAAGGCCCTGCATCCGCAGTTGCATCTCTTTGGCGATGGCGAGACCTCGAAGGACATTGGAAGTGTGGAGCGGATCTGTCGTTCCTTGGTCCGGGCTCGCGCCGACCGCCGTGCGCTGATCCTCGCCGTCGGCGGCGGAGTCGTCGGCGATGTCGCGGGCTTTGCCGCCGCCAGCTATCTCCGTGGCGTGGCGCTGGTCCAGGTTCCTACGACTTTGGTCGCGCAGACCGATAGCGCCATCGGCGGGAAGACAGGCGTAAATCTTCCCGAAGGTAAGAACCTCGTGGGAGCCTTCTATCCTCCGCGCCTTGTATTGGTGGATCCGGAGATGCTGTGCACGCTCCCAGAGCGAGAATTTCGAGGCGGACTGGCCGAGGTCATCAAATACGGCGTGATAGCCGACGCAAAGCTTTTCGCTTTCCTGGAGCGCGATCTGGACAGGATTCTTGCACGCGAAGCCGGTCCTCTGGACCGCGCGATCGCGCGCTCCCTGGAAATCAAGGCTCATGTGGTGAGCAAGGACGAAAAAGAATCCGGACTGCGCGAAATTCTCAATTTCGGCCATACCTTCGCGCACGCGCTCGAGAGCGTCACGCGCTATTCGCGCTACCAGCATGGAGAAGCCGTTGCCTGGGGCATGATGGCCGCCGCGCTGCTCGGTCATGAAATCGGGCTGACGCGCGCGCAAGACGTTTCGCGCATTGTGGCGCTCGTTCGCCGCCTCGGCCGTCTGCCGGCTTGGCCGCGAGTTTCTCCGGCGAAATTAATGGATGCCATGATCTCCGATAAAAAGACTCGCGCCGGAAAATTGCGGTTCGTTCTTTCGCCAAAAATTGGCAGAGCCGGCTCATACGACGGCATTTCTCTCCAGGCCGTGAAGCGCGTCCTGCATTTCACTCCGGAACTTGCCGCGCGAGGCGGAGCGCTCCATGGCTGAAGCTGCCGCTCCCAGCAAGGGTTCGCGCCCTCCTGGCGTGGCCACCGAATCCGATGCGGGGCGCAAAGTGAGAGAGATGTTTGCGCAAATCGCCCCGCGCTACGATCTGCTGAACCACCTGCTCTCGTTTCAGCTCGATAGGCTCTGGCGCGCGCGAACTGCGCGTATTCTAAAGCCAATTCTCGATCGTCCTGATGCGGTGGTTTTGGATCTCTGTTGCGGTACCGGCGATTTGGCGATGGCGCTCTCGCACAATGCCAGAGCCCGGGTCATCGGAGCGGACTTTGCCCATCCGATGCTCGTCCGCGCGGCGGAAAAAGCCGCAACAAAGTTGCATCCCGTAGCGGAGAATCGGATTCGGTTTCTCGAAACGGATGCGCTTTGCCTTCCTTTCGCTGGCGCTACTTTCGATCTCATTACCACTGCGTTCGGCTTCCGCAATCTGGCGAATTATGAAGCGGGATTGCGCGAAATTCGCCGCGTGCTAAAACCGCGCGGTACGCTGGCCATCCTGGAATTTACTGAACCTCCGGAAGGATTTCTCGGCAATCTGTATCGCTGGTATTTCTGCAAAGTGCTTCCCCGCATCGGCGGAATCATTTCCAGGAACCCGTCTGCATACTCCTATCTTCCTCAATCTGTTTCGCGGTTTTTTCGCCCGAATGAATTGACCGCGTTGTTGTGCAGCCTGGGGTTTGAGGAAGCGCAAGTGCGCGTGTGGACTTTTGGCACCCTGGCACTCCATACCGCCCGGCGCGCCGAGTGAGGGACTTTACGCCTCGAGACCAGCGGAGCGCAGCTTCGCCAGCAATGTTTTTGAAGACACGCCCAATTTCTCCGCCGCGCGCGTCTTGTTCCACTTGCAATCCCGCAGCGTGTTCTCCAGCAGGATGCGTTCCACGTGGCCCACGGCTCGCGCCGTCACCTCCTCCAGCGTTCCTTCCCACTGGAACCGCTCCGGCAACAGATTTTCCGGGACTTGCGTCGCTTCCGGCCTCACGGCGGGGAGCCCCAGCCCGCCGACCGAGATTTCGCTGCCTTCGGACAAAATCACTGCGCGTTCCAGCGTATTTTGCAGTTCGCGGACGTTTCCCGGCCACCGGTAGGAGAGCAAGCCGTTGCGAGCCTCCGCACTCAGCTTCAGGTTACTCTTGCCAAACTCGCGGCTGAATTTTTCCAGAAAATGATCGGCCAGCAACAGCGCATCATCTCCCCGCTCCCGCAGCGGAGGAATCGTCATCGGCACGGTAGAAATCCGGAAATACAAATCTTCGCGAAACAGTTTTTCTTCAGCGAGTTTCTTCAAGTTCCGGTTAGTTGCCACCACAAAGCGCACATCCACGTCAATGGATTGCGTCCCGCCCACCCGTTCGAACCGCCGCTCTTCCAATACCCGCAGCAACTTCGCTTGAATCGGAAGCGGCAGCTCTCCAATCTCGTCCAGAAACAGGGTGCCCCGGTGCGCCAGATCCATCTTGCCCACTTTTCGATTTCCAGCGCCCGTAAATGCTCCCCGCTCGTGGCCAAATAATTCGTTCTCAACCAGCCCTTCCGGAATCGCCGCGCAATTCAGCGCGACAAACGGCTGTTCGCGCCGCGCCGAAATGTGGTGCACCGCCCGCGCAAACAGTTCCTTGCCTGTACCGCTTTCGCCCAGCAGCAGCACCGTCGAGTCCGCCGCGGCCACGCGTTGAATCTGCTGGCTGATCTCCCGAATGGCGTGCGACTCTCCGACGATCCGCGGAAATCCGTAACGCGAAGAATATTCCTCACGTAACAGCAGATTCTCGCGCAACAATTCCTGCTGCCGGGCCGCGCGCTGCACCAGCAGCTTCAAGTGATCCAGATCCACGGGCTTCTGCACGAAGTCAAAAGCCCCTTCTTTCATCGCCGTCACCGCTTCTTCCACCGACCCGAATGCCGTCAGCAAGATCACCGGAATTGTCGCGTCCGCCTGCTTTGATTCACGCAACACGTCCAGTCCCGATGCGCCGGGCATCTTCAGATCGGTCAGAACAACCTGGTAGCGCCGCGCTTTCAGCCGTTGAATCGCCGCGCTTCCGTCGGGAGCCTCATCCACGGCGTAGCCGGCACGCTCCAGCGCCTTGCGCAGCATCGCGCGCAGCTCGTTTTTGTCTTCGACAAGAAGAAGAGGTTCCATCTCATTCGTTTCTATCACGAATTCGTCGGCAACCCAGGGTCCATGTTCGAGGGGTGTGCGTCACCGAAACGTCAGGCAGGGAACTGCGTTTCGTGCCAAAAGAAGATCACACTTCGCAGCTTTTCATGATTTGAAGTTACTACCGGGCCCACCCGGGATCGCCTCCGCCCTTGCGCAATTGGTCTTCCATCTCGCTCAGTTCGTTGTTGAGCTGCTCGATCTCCTTCTGCTTCGCTGCGATCTTCGCGCTCTTTTCATTAATATCATTGCGCGTCAGCTGTTGAGTCATCGCCTTTTGCGGGTCCGGGTAATACTGCACCTGCGCCTTCTCCAACTCGCGCTGCAAGACGTCCAGTTCTTCCTGTGCTTTGGCAATCTTGGCTCGCTGCTCCGCAAAGCGCTTCCGCCAGGCCGTTTCGCCGTTCGGATCTTCTTTGCTTGCGGCCGCAGCCCCAGTGGCTCCCGTCTGGCCTGAGCCTGCGGCCTGCCCCTGGGCAGACGCTTGCGCCTGAGCGGGAGGGGCCTCCGCCGGCTTCACGTCATCGTCTGTAAACACCTTCTTCGGCTTCGGCTCGTTTTTCTTCTGCTCGCGCGCCTTCCGTGCTGCATCCGCCACCGGATCACCTGTCTGCGACGTTTGTTGAGCGATCACAGGCGTCACGGCCAGAAGCGCCACGGGCAGGAGCGCAACAATCCTCATCCAATATGGTCCACGCATAAGTGAATCCCTCCCGGGCACCTGGGCCGAGCCCTGCCTACCTTAGATGGCGACCTGCTTCGATTCTACTGCTTCGCGCGTCCTCTGGCACACCGGTAGCGTAACAATAAATGCGGCCCCGCCTTCCGGCCTGTTCCTGGCCTCCACCTGTCCTCCGTGCTGCACGATGATCTTCTGCACCACCGCCAGCCCCAGCCCCGTGCCTTTCGATTTCGTGGTGAAAAACGGACGAAAAAGCTTTTTGGCGGCGGCCGCCGTGATCCCCGGCCCGTTATCAAACACGGTTATTCGCTGCGATCCAGCGCCCTCTCCGCGCGCCAACTCACCTCGAATCAATACTTTCGCGCCGTTCGCAGCCCCTTCGCTCGCCTCCGCCGCGTTTCTCGCCAGATTCAGAAACGCTTGCCGCAAGAGGCTTTCGTCACCCGCCACGTCATGGAACCCCCCCTCATACCGGATTTTCACCTGCGGCATGGCCTCGCCGACCTCAGACACCACTCGCTCGATCACCGCCTGTAGACTCACCGTCTCGTCGGGAATCTCCAACGGCCGCGCATATTTCAAAAATTCCGTCACCACCCGAGTGATGTTTTGCGTCTGCTCCAGGATGCGTTCTGCATTGTCGCTCGCGTCCGCCGTCGCATTCTCCGACTTGATCATCTGCGCGTACCCGGAGATGGTCGCCAGCGCGTTTTTGAATTCGTGCGCGATGCCCGCGGAAAGTTCTCCCAACGCCGCCAGGTTCTCCTTCAATTGCACTTGCTGCTGCAGCGCAGCCAATTCCGTCAAATCGCTCAACAAGCAGATCGCGCCCGATACCTGTTCATCTCCCTTCCGGATCGGCGAGATCGTTACGCCCAGTTGCCGTGCCTCTCCGTCCGGCCCCGCATACACCACCTGCTCGCGCCTGTAGATCTGTCCTGTCGCCAGACACCCCCCGATCAACTTTGTCAAATCAGACTTTTCTCCCAGCGCCTCGCTGTACCTCCGGAACGCAAGCCCCCGCACGCCCAGCGTCTGCTCGCTTGCCGGATTGGCGCTCGAAATAATTCCGCTCACGTTCACCACCAGGAGTCCCGCCGGCATGTTCCGCGTCACTTCTTCGCTGAGCCGCTCCGTCTGCTCCGCGCGCTCCTTTTCTTCTTGGTGCAGCCGCTCCAGCTCTTTCTCCTGTTCGCGGAGCTTTTGAATCACTGCTTGCATGGACGCAGTCATGAACGCGGAAGCATTCTCCGTCCGCGGTGGACCCGCGAAGCTTTGCCCTTGCGCGTTTCTTGTTTCCTGAAAAAAGTTCCGCAATAGAAAGAATCCCACCACAATCAGCGCCAGCAACACCGCTCCCAGCCCGATCACCATATTCCATGGCCCGGCTTCGTGCCCTGTCTGCATGAGTTGCGCTGGCAACATTCCTGTAGCATCGAGCGATGCGCTCGCTCACCTCAGAATCTTCACCAATTCCCATCCGATCCACGCATCAAAATGTACGAAGAGCAAAGCCCCGGCCCCCAAAAACGTTCCCAGCGGCAGTTGGTACCGGCTCGCAATAGTCCATCGTAATCCGCTCTCTGTTCCTTTGCCCAACCGGCTTGCGCGCCGCGCCACAGCTCGCTTCCACCCGCCCAGATAAAGACTCAGCACCACCGCCAGCCCGAGCACGCTTCCCAATAGCGTCCCAATCAGAATCGTCAAAAACGTTCCCCGTACTCCCAGAAAAGTTCCCACCATCACCATCATCTTCATGTCGCCCATACCCATGCCTTCTCGTTTCCTCACCAGCCGGTACGCCGCCGCGGATCCCCACAGCAGCAGCCCCCCAAATGCCGCCCCGCACAGCGCATCCAATACGCCCGTGACCGGACCCGCAATCGCCGGATGCGCCGCCAACGGCAAGTACCGCAACGCCAGCACGCGCACAAATTCGTCCCCAGGGTAGAGCCGCACGGCGAACGCTGTCCCCAAGCAGGCGCCGTACCAGTTCACCGCGTCCGGCAGCAGCCGCACTCGAAAGTCCGTCACCGTCAATACGATGATCAGGCTTGTAAACACCACCCACTTCAGTGCCGCCAGCGTCAGCCCAAAGTTCCAGTAGCACGCCATGAACAGAAACGCGGTCAGGAGTTCAATCGAAGGGTATAGTGCGGAGATCGGCTTCCCGCACGCGCGGCACTTTCCCTGCAGAATCAACCAGGACAGAACAGGAATGTTGTCGTACGGCTTGATCGCCGTTCCGCATCGCGGGCAGTGCGATCCGGGCGTAACAATAGACTCGTTCTCCGGTATCCGCGTGATGCAGACATTCAGAAAACTTCCCACCACCAATCCGAACAGGAAAAAGAGGGCACTGACCACATTTTCACTCTGCCACAGCGCCCAGAGTCCCTCAACGATCCCACGCGAATTCGTGCCTCAACACTTAATGCCGTTTCGGCGCGCCGGCCTCTTCTGCGCTGCTCGGCTCCTACGGCACCATCCATCCCAGCCAGTGCGCCTGCGCATACGTCAGCACTCCGATCATCCCCGCCAGCAGCACGCTATGCCAGAACGTGCTGTGCAGCACCTTGCCTTCCTCTCCCACCAGCCCCACCGTTGTCACTCCGATCGCGATGTTCTGAGGCGAAATCATCTTCCCCGTCACCGCTCCCGAAGAATTCGTCGCCGCCAGCAGCACCGGATTCAAGTGCAGCTGATGCGCGGCCGCCACCTGTAAATTTCCAAACAACAAATTGCTTGCCGTGTCGCTCCCGCTCAGAAAGCACGCCACCCACCCTAGAAAACTGCTTACCACTGGGAACATCGCGCCCGTGCTCGACAGCGCCGCTCCCACCGTGTACGCCATCCCCGAATAGTTATAGAGATACGCAAGCCCCACGATGAGCAGCACTGTGATTCCCGGCAATGGCAGTTGCCGCAAGGTTCTCCAGCCCGCTTTGAAGAACAGCCTCGGTCCTATCCGGAAGCTGACCGCGGTCACAACGCATGTAGCGAACGCCGCCGTTCCCGCCGCCAGCGGCTGAAACGTAAAGATTGCCGCGTACGCCTTTTGATACAGCGTGATCAGCACTCCGTTGTGCAAACTCGGAATCGCCACGGCGATCTGCCCTTTACTGAACAATTTGAAAAACGCCCACAGAATCATGACCACGGAAAGCGCCGCCCACGGCCACCACGCCCGGAACTCCTCCTTCATCGTGAGCGTTTTTTCAGCGGCTTCATCCGCGGCAACCCCTCCGGCGCGTTTTTCTGCCGCGGAACTCGCCGCTCCTTTCGGTTTCCACATCCGCAGAAACCCGGTCAACGCCGCAATCGAGATCAGTGAGCTGAGAATGTCCGTCGCATACGGTCCCCACAAGTTCGAGACCAGAAATTGCACCGTGGCGAAGCTCCCTCCAGCCACCAGCGCCGCAGGCCACGTGCGCCTCAGTCCTTCTCCTCCCCCCACCACCACTACGAGGTAAGCCGGCAAAATCAGCGAAAGGAAGGGGAGCTGCCTTCCAATCATCGAAGAAAGCTTGGATATATCCAGCCCCGTCACTCCCGCGAGCGCCACGATCGGCACTCCAATCGAGCCAAAAGCCACCGGCGCCGTATTCGCAATCAGCGAAATGACCACCGACTTCCGCGCCTTGAATCCCAGTCCCACCAGCAGAAATGCCGTCACCGCCACCGGTGCTCCGAATCCCGCGCTCCCTTCCAGCAGCGCTCCGAAGCAGAACGCCACAAATATCGCCTGGATGCATTCATCCCCCGATGCGTGCCGCTCCATCCAGCGCCGCAACAGATCGAACGATCCACACTCCATCGCCAGGTTATAGAGCCACAGCGCGGTCAACACGATCCACAGAATTCCCCAGACCGCAAACGCCGATCCGTATACCAGGCTCCATCCCGCCAGTTTTGCCGGCATGTGCCACACAAGAGTGGCAAGAAGAATCGCGCTTCCGAGTCCGCATCCTGTGGCCATTAACCCGCTCTTCCTCAGCCCGCCCATCAGCACCAGCACGACCACGAGCGGAATCACTGCCACCAGCGCGGAAATTCCCAGCGAATGAACGGGCGCAATCGGCTGCGGCCAAATCAGCGCAATCGCGAAACTCATACCGCTCTCACACTAAAGTTCAAATGAAAACCCAGGCATGGTGTCGTTCCGAGCGAAGCGAGGAATCTGCTTCTCACAGCTTCTCCGAGAGCGCCGCAGTATATACCTTTCCCATTGCCCCGGCACCCCGCCCATCCAGACGGCGTGATTTTGCGCCTTCTTTCTCTTCGCCGGCTCGCCGTGTAAACTAATTTGAGGCCGAATCCAGGAAAAACAATAAGCCGGAGTGCTCCGGGCTCGATCCTTGGAAGTAAAAGCCTCCGGCTCCGAGTCTCCAGTCTCTAGCAATGCACTGGTTTGAACAAAGAATCCGCCGCTACGAACACCGCCGTTGGACCACCGACGACAACCGCATGGTGCGTCCCTTCGACTGGGGCCTCGAATACCTTGGCGTCACGTCCAACGGCTTCGATCCCCGCTCTTATTTCCGCGAATATGCGGCGAACGCCATCGAAAACAGCGCCTCCTGGTATCATGTGGATCCCGCCACAGATGACTCGCTCGACTCGAACAACGTCCTCACGTTTACCAGTTCCATCTCCTCGCCCTGGCGGGAAAACAACACCGTCCATGCCCAGCTTTTTCCTGCGAAAGACAAAAAGGCCGCCGTCCTCGTTCTCCCCAACTGGAACGCCAAATGGCATGGCCAGCGCGGCCTCTGCGAATGGATTCCGCGCTTCGGCATGACCGCCTTGAAAATGAGCATGCCTTACCACGATCGCCGCATGGTCCGTGGCCATGAACGCGCCGATCAGCTCGTCGGCTCCAACATCGGCCTTACCCTCCAAGCCAATCGGCAGGCCGTTCAGGACGCTCGCCGCTGCATCCGCTGGCTTGAGCAGCAAGGCTATGCCCGCATTGGCATCCTCGGTACCAGCATCGGCTCATCCATCGGCTACATCACGCTGCTTCACGACAATGGGGTGCACGCCGGCGGCTTTTTCCACGTCTCGACCTATTTCGCCGACGTCGTTGCTCAGGGCATGACCACCAATCACGTCTGGGAAGGCCTCCGCGA
>DATIXL010000108.1:0-7234 GCA_035518615.1 Terriglobales bacterium
AGTCTACAAAATCGAACGCCTCATCAGGCGTTCCTAGCTTGGCAAGCTATACAACTTTCCGAGGCCCCATATGTCCAAAATTGAGGGGTTCATTACAACCATCGTTGCTTCTTCGACAAACGGCACTGTGCTGAACCTGACCTACAATTTCAATCTTGGCACAGCGGACAACGGCGATGTGGCGTCCATCGCGAATAACCTGAACACGTCTCGCACCCAGACGTATACTTACGACACACTCGATAGGATTCAGACGGCCAAGACGCAAGCGACCTCTGGTACTTACGCCTGGGGGTTGACCTTTACTTATGATGTCTGGTCGAATTTAATGGGGGCCTCTGTAACGCAAGGGAGTTCGCCGTCTTTGTGCGTCAACGTAGGAAACTCGAATCAACTCACGACAACCTGTGGCGGAGGAACGACCTACGGCTACGACGCCAGCGGAAACATGACCTGGGACGGTTCCTACAACTATGCATACAACGGAGAAGGGCAAACGAAAACGGCTGCGGGCATAAATTACACCTACGACGGCGATGGAAACCGCGTGCAGAAGTCGAACGGAAAGCTCTACTGGTACGGGCCTGGTGGAGAGGTGCTCGACGAATCGGATGCCAGCGGGAACATCACCGACGAGTATGTCTATTTCGCCGGTTTGAGGATTGCGCATCGCGATTCGAGCGGGAACGTCTACTATTACTTCGAAGATCATTTGGGGACGTCAAGAATCGTGACGAACGCGACAGGGACGATGTGTTACGACGCGGATTTCTATCCCTTTGGTGGCGAGCGGGTCTATACCAATACCTGCCCGCAGAATTACAAATTCAGCGGTAAGGAGCGCGACGCGGAAACCGGCAATGACGATTTTGGCGCGCGATATTATTCGTCCTCTCTCGGTCGTTTTACGATTGGGGACTGGTCGGCGGTGCCGGTGGCTGTCCCCTATGCTGACATGGGCAATCCGCAAACGCTCAATCTGTATGCCTACGTGAAGAACAATCCGTTGCGCTACACCGATCCGAGCGGGCACGAAGGCATCGGAGGCTTTCACACTGGCAACAGCGACAGACAGACCATAAACATCGGTGGCGGCGGACTGGACGCCAACCCGTCCGAAGGGGTAGCGGGCTGGATTGTCACCGTTAATGGTGAATCTACCTTCTATTCCGACTACGACTTTGCTTCAGCGGCTTACGCCCAAGCTCAGGCGCAAAATCAGGCCTGGTCTAGTCTCTCCGCAGCCCAGCAAGCGCTCGTCACAGGGGGCGAGAAAGCATGGGATGCTTTATCCGGCACTCAACAAGCGAACTTTGCAGCGATTACGCATGGCCTTGAAGTCACAAAGCTGTCCAACGGCGCCTCCGCCCTGTCGGAAATCAAGAGTGTCACTGCCATCAATGATACGAACATCGCTGTAGCCTGGAATGCGGGAGCTGCAAAGGCCCTTCAGGCTTCAGGATTTGCTTCGAGGCCAGGGTGGGGGCATCCCGGTGAGTCAGGAATGATCGGGATTCCCACAGCTAACGGAAAAATCAAAGGGAGCTTCTTTCAGGCCCAGGGAATCCATGCGCTGTTCAACGACGCTAACAAGGGTGCTACGGGACACGTGCACATTGATTATCGAGGTCTCTTCTCTGGCCACTATGGTGGTGCGAACGCCGACGTGCGGCAGAACTACCAAACGTACAAACAATGGTTTGGCCCAATTCCTGGCTACGTTCCGTAAGAGACGAGAGGTGATGCAAATGCTAATCAGGCTGCTTTGTGCCGTTCTCTTGAGTAGTCTATTGCTGTCGTCTGGACGACCACAAGTCGGAGGGGGCAGGACGAACGGAATGATATCCGAAGATCAAGCACTGTCAATAGTTCGTGCCCGTTCCAAGAACGCGCAGGACGTAGAGTTCGTGGTCGCCGCCAGAGTCCGGCCGGCTTCGGACGCCCAGACTTTCGCCGAGCAATCCCTAGCGGAGGCCCAGTCGAAGCATTTCGACCTTTACGAAAAAGGCTTTTTCATCGATCTAATGAGGGCGGGAGCGTACGTTATACTCGAAATTGACAAAAAGACGGACACTGCTAAGAGAGTTCAAGCCGTGACTCTGGACACGACCGGTCAGGGTGTTGTTCAATCCAAAGACATTCATGGCGTACTCGGAAGGGACGTGGCACTGGCGATTATTCATCGAAGCGCGGATTTCTCTGAGGCGTTCTTCAACTCGCCCGACACGCAGATCAAAGATCTCCTGATCAAGTTTGGCGGTCCAGGCGCGGCAGTCAGTGGCATCCCGGATGGTCAGGGCTACTTCGCCGTGCCAGAGACTGTAAAAAGACTCACCACAGGACCAGGGGAGATGTTGGAGCTAACCAGTTTGTCCAATGGCCTGGCGCTGTGGACTATTCGGCATGCGCTGGTGATGCCTCTTTACGCCGCGAATCCAGTCGCCGCTGTTCGACAGGCAAACAGTGAGCTAACGAATCTCGCATCGGAGTTTGGAGCCAAGAGTGGGGGGAAGGGCGGTCTCGATTTCGTCGACCAATTGATCGACCTAGATTCGATCCACACTCGAGAGGAGCTCACAACGCGGCTTCGGTTGCTGAGAGAGTTCAGCCTCTTCTTGGACGAACGCTCACCTCTTCCTGTAACGTCCGCAGCCTACAGGGCCAATATCTTGGTTTCCACGGTCCCTTTGGACCTGGTTGCTGAACATGATGCTGTTCGTGTCTATGGAGCGACGACCGCGCCGGGTCTCATCAGCATATGGACTCGCGCTGGCGATGGGGGGCTCATTCTAAAGGGGCTTTCTGTAGCCGATTGAGGGCGAACAGTGGATGCTGCGATCCGGGCTGCCTGGCCGATTCGGGCCGTCCGCCAAGCCGGTTAGCGAGGAAGGGCGGTACCAGCTCCGGTTAACGGGCAGCGCCGGAGAGCGTCCTCAGAGCCATGCCTGCGGCATGGGGAGGGGGGGTGACACGTCATGTATGAAAGCGCTGCGTCGTGTCAAGTGCTCCAAAGGTTTCTCTATTCGCTTTTCGTGGGGAAATCGAGCCTCCCGCTGACACCTGTACGCAGACAAGAGAGCAATCTTGTTGCTAAGGTGTATTTTTACTTGTGAGGAGTTTTTTCTTTAGGGCGGGTGGAGCAGACGTTTGCGTTCGAAGCAATTCTTGGGTGCCGGACCCTTTGGTTTGCAAAGGTCCGGGTTTAGAGTCAACTTAATGCACAGCGTGACCTCATCCGGCAAGCAAACGGCGTCTTCTGGCTCGCTAACCAACCCGTTCCAGTACACAGGACGTGAGTTCGACACGGAAACTGGCCTCTATTACTACCGCGCCAGATACTACGACCCCTCCACCGGACGCTTCCTCAGCGAAGACCCGATCGGGTTTTCGGGCGTCGACAACTCTGCAGGCAGAGCAAACGCGGACATTTATAATAGAGGTCATTCTGGTTTCCGGATGCGATAATCAGGACATCGGAAGGAGGCTTGCAATGGCTACCAGTTCAGAGAGCGTAATTGTTCGAGACCCTGACATTCTGAGCGGCCAGCCCGTTTTCCGTGGCACCCGCGTCCCTTTCCAGGCCCTGCTCGACTACCTTGAGGGGGGAGATACGCTCGATGAATTCCTGGAACAGTACCCTGGCGTCACCCGGGAACAAGCGATTGCCGCACTGGAGGAAGCTAAAGCGCTCGTTCTGGCACGCTTTGGGAAATGAAAGTCTTGATTGATGAGTGCCTTCCGGCTGGGCTAAAGGACTCCCTTGCGGCCATGGGATATGTGGCTGAGACAGTGCGTCGAGCGGGCTATGGAGCCAAGCTATGAAGCCAAAAAGAATGGGGAGCTCCTGTCGTTGATGGAAGGCCGCTGGGATGTGTTGCTCACCAACGACCGGAACATCCAGTACCAGCAGAACATGAGCGGCCGGAACGTCTCCATCCTGATTCTCTGCGCGAAATCCAATCGCATAAAGGATTTGCTGCCGCTTATGCCGGCCTGCGGCAAAGCCCTGGAGTCCCTTTCGCCGGGTCGAATGGTTGAAGTTGGGCCGCTGTAGCCATATGGACGAGAAAAACATCTCCGTGAAGGCATCGCACTATCTCGCCAGATACTACGATCTGGCACCGGGTCACGCTGCCGTCGCGCCCGATTTCGCGCGCTGCGGCGCGTCGAACCCATCGCGCTTCAAATAACGGTAGAGGCTTGTCCGTCCAATCCCCAGAATCTGCGCGGCTCGCAAGCGGTTTCCCTGGCACATTTGCAACACGCGCTGAATATGCTGTTTCCGCACTTCGTCGAGCGACAACGGACGCCAATCGTCCCGCTGCTGGTTCTGGGGCCCGCGCCGCTGCAGTTGGTCCGGCAAATCCGCGGTGTCTATAAAGTCTCCAGTCGCCGTAATGCTTGCGCTCGAGATCACGTTTTCAAGTTCGCGCACGTTGCCCGGCCAGGCGTGCTGCAGCAGCGCCGTTTGTGCCCGCCGCGTCAGCCCCGAAATATTCTTTCCGTATGCTTCATTGTATTTTTTCAGGAAAAACTGCACCAGCAGCGGAATGTCTTCGAGCCGTTCCGTCATCGGCGGAATGCGGATCTGGATCGAGCTCAGACGGTAATACAAATCCTCCCGGAATCTTCCCGCAAGAACCTCCGCCCGCAGATCGCGGTTCGTCGCCGCGATCAGGCGTACGTTTACCTGCCGCACTTCCGGCGCGCCCACGCGCTGGATTTCCCGGTTCTGGATCACACGGAGCAGCTTCGCCTGCATGGGCAGCGAAGTCTCGCCCACCTCGTCAAGAAAGACCGTTCCGCCGTTCGCATATTCAAAAAGCCCCGGCCTCGTATCCGTTGCTCCGGTAAACGATCCGCGCACATGCCCGAATAATTGGCTTTCGAGCAGCGTATCCACCAGCGCCGAACAGTTGCACACTGCCAGCCGCTGCTGACTTACCGGGCTCAATTGATGAATCGCGCGCGCCACCAGTTCCTTGCCTGTCCCCGTCGGTCCCACCAGCAACACGTTCGTATAGTGCCGCGCCACTTTCCGCGCGAAGTCGAAAACCTCGAGCATCGCCGGACTTTTTCCCACGATCCCGTGAAACTCCAGATCCTTCAAAAGCTGTTCTTCGAGCGCTTTCACCCGCCGCCTCTGGTCGTAGAGAGCGGCGGCATCGTCCAGCGTCCGCTTCAAGCGCCCGAGGTCAATCGGCTTCGGCAGAAAATCCGTCGCGCCCCTCCGGATCGCCTCGAGTGCGGAATCCAGCGTGTAGTCTCCCGTGATCATCACCACGTTCACTCCGGGATCGGATCGCAGCGCCTGATCGAGGAATTCGTATCCGTCCATCCCCGGCATGTGCATATCGGCGAGAATCAGACGGCAGTTTCCCGCGCGCACCAGCCGCAGCGCTTCTTGAGGATCCGCCGTCGGAATCGCTTCGTAGCCGAAACCGGCGACTTGCTCTGCGAGCAAATCGAGCTGTGCGGGATCATCGTCCAATAAGCAAGGTGTAAACGCTGTTTTCGGGCTCGCAATTTCTAGGGATCGCGTCGTTGCTTGCGCCATGATTCACTTGCAGGCAACGCGCATTCCATTCAATGCAAAATCTTCTGACTCGGAACCTTCAGGAAGACAGAAGGTTTTCGCAGAGCGTTCCTGTCCCGAAAGGGCGCGATTTCAGCGTGTTACGGTGTAATCCGCACGGAAACCCTGCCGCAATCTCCTGCCTAAAGATTTACACGGTTTCGAAAGTCAGGAATTCGAGCTGCCCGCTTGTTCCATTTCGAACTGGAACTCCAGGATCTCTTGCCAATCTGGCACTGAACCTGTTTCTACGCTCCCCGTCGACCGTCTTCGATTCCGTTGGGAAGCACCGGATGGAGCCGGAATCCGAATCGCCCTTTGTGATTTGTCCCCAGCGATTCGGCTTCATACGGCACAGGATGCGAATGCGGAGCCGCATTGGAACGAATCAGCCGGATAAACAACAGCGATCCATCGCGCAGGGATCGCCGCAAGTGCACGTGCTTGCCCGTCTCTTCGCTCCATTCGAGTTCGGCTCTTTCCACGAAGAAAGTTTGCGCGGCGTCCCAGCCGGATACCTCTACGCTGTAGCTGGTGACAATCGGCAAGCGGACCGAAGAAAGCATGCGAGCCTCCTCGAAAAAGGAATGCAGATCCGCGGCCATGACGACGGGCGATGCGCGATTGAAAATGGAGGAGTTATCTTGGCAAAGAAGGGCAAGAGTGTGCACGAGCGAGACAAAGTCCAGCCGTCTGTTTCACAGTGGAACAGTCAGAACGGGCGGAGCAGAAGCTGGTAAGTGACGAAGGATTCGACCGGTCCATAAATGTAGCGAAAGACGAGAAGCGCGACGAGGAGGCCCGCGAGAGCAAAACTGTTGCCGCGGATCCAATCGAGATAGCGCTGGGCTTGCGATTCGTTCATGAACAGCATGATGCCGGTGCTGCCGTCGAGCGGGGGGACGGGAAGAAGATTGAAAACGCCGAGAAGCAGGTTGAGCGAGAAAAAGATGTACAGCACGTTGCCGAGGAAGCCGAGGTGGCCCGTGGCAGGGTCGAAGAGAGTTCCGTTGGCTTGGGCGATGCGGATGCCAATGGCTGCGAGGAACATCAGCGTGAAGTTGGCGGCCGGACCGGCCATGGCCATCCAGGCGGAGCGGCGAGGATGGCGGCGCTCCCAGTTGGGATCGTAGGGAGCGCTGGCCCAGCCGATCATGGAGCCCCACATGAAGAATGCAACGAGCGGGATGATAACCATGCCCCAGGGCGAGCGGCGAATGTGGGGAATCGGGTTAAGAGAGACCTGGCCGCCGAGCGCGGCGGTTTCGTCGCCGCCGATTTTGGCAGCGAGCGCGTGCGAGGCTTCATGGCAGGTAGTGGAAAAGAGAAAGGCCACGTACCACATGAAGCCCATGACCAGAAGATCGGGAGTGATGTTCGGCATGACTCTTTCTATAGCAAGGGAGAATTCCGGGCGCTGTGGAAAGGTCCGCTTCCTGCCCGGCGACCCGCTCGTGTTTGATCGGGATGAAACAAGAGTAGAGGGTGCGAAACGGGAATGCAAGCAAGGCGAGGAACACGGACTTTCCGGTACGGGCGATGAGGAAGCGGGCAAATGAAGGAGCGGCATTGCGGACCTGGGAAGAGGGACCCCACCCCGGGTGTTTTGGCGGAAGAGTGCGCAAGCGATTGAAAGAAAAGCGGTTGGGGGAAAATTCC
>DATIXL010000109.1:0-3554 GCA_035518615.1 Terriglobales bacterium
TTGCGAGTTGCGGCATGAGAATGCCTTCCAGCTTTTGATTGCGACGATTTTGTCGGCGCAGTGTACCGACGTGCGCGTGAACCAGGTGACGGAGACGCTGTTTAAGAAGTATGCGACGCCGGAAGCGTTTGCGTACGCGAGTCCCAGCGAACTGGAGCAGGAGATTCGGCCGACGGGATTTTTTCGCAACAAGACGAAGTCCATCATGGGAGCAAGCAAGGAGATCGTCGAGAAATTTGGCGGGCAGGTGCCGCGCACGATGGAAGAGATGCTGACGCTGCCGGGAGCGGCCCGCAAGACAGCGAACGTGGTGCTGGGGACGGCGTTCGGGATTGCCAGCGGGATTGTGGTGGATACACACGTGATTCGCATTGCGAACCGGCTGGACCTGACGCGCCACGACGACCCGAAGAAGATCGAGCAGGATTTGATGCAAGTGATTCCGAAGGAAAAGTGGATTTTGTTTTCGCACCAGGTGATTTGGCATGGGCGGCGGGTCTGTTATGCGCGAAAACCCAATTGTGTGGAGTGCAATCTGGAGAGGATTTGCTACGCGAAGGATAAGACGGTGTGATTTGATAGTGAGTGATGAATCGTTAGTAGTGAATGGTGGGCAGGGAATCGGAAATGGTGAATAGCGGGTGAACAGCGGAGCGCACGGCCGACGGCAGCCACTGCGGTGTGTGGAGTGCGATTAGAACGAAGGGCGGGCCCCGTTTTTTGTAAGTGTTGCTGATAAAGGGTTTAGAGGCACAGGGGAGGGGCCGAGTTGTGGGCCAGTTCTGGAAGGCGAACCAGCGGACCCTCTGTGTCCTTTCGGTTCTGGCGAAATGAGCGACTGGGGTGTCATGTCTGCTTATGAGCGGCGGTGTGCGAGTTCCTTCGTGTCAGCCTGACGCTGAGTAGCCGGAGGAATGAGATAGAATCCAGGGCCCATGCGAGGGCGGCTCATCGGGATGTTTGTGGGGCTGGGGCTGATCGGGGCCTCGGTTTTTGCCCTAGTGCAGAAATTTTCGACGGTCACTTATCTTGCGACGATCAGCCATGCCGGACCTGGAGATCCTGCGGCGATCTCCTTCCACGAACGATACGGCTTGTCGCTGGAACCAAAGCTTTATCTGATGGTGGAGATGCCACGATTTATCTACGCCGGCGGCTCCCGCACCATAAAGGCCACGCTGGATGGTTTCAGCGGCGCAAGCGACGGGGAGACGATCCTGCTGGAGGCATATGAGGAAGCGCCGGAATTTCAGCTTGCGATTTCTGGTGCGGAGGTGAGACCCACGGAGTGGATTACGCTGCGTCCTAAGAGTGGAAGCCCTGCTGTTTGGTGGGTCCGGGGAAGGGAGCCGGGAAGTTTCGAAATGGCGATGAGCGCGCGGCTGAAACCGCGGGATTTCACGGAGGACATCGCGCGGCTGAGCCAAGGGCCGAATCACCAGCTTACCGTGGCGATGCTACAAGCTATGCCGACGCGGGTGTGGACGCTCGAGCTTGGGAGCGCGAGCGAATCGAAGATGATCCTCGTTAAGAGGCATTCCTGGGCGGATTATCTTGGTACGGCGGCTCGCGCGGTTGTGGGTATTGTGGGAATTCTCCTTGCGTTGCCGGGGATCGTGGTGTTGATGCGCAAAAGAGGGCACGGCGCGGTGAAGTAGCTTAGGAAAGACTCGCCTGAAATGACTGCGACGGCGGTGGAGCGACCCGTCATTTCGTTCAGGCGGTACCGGATCAATTTTGCACGGAGTGGGCACGGCCTGCCGTGCCCTACAATCTCGCATGCCTACTGCGGGCTGGCGAGGGGGAGGCCGAGGGCGTCGAACGCGTCTTGACCGTGGACCCAGCCTTCTTTGCGGTCAATGCGCATGCGCAGCCAGACATTGTTGAAGCTGCAGGCGACGCGCTCACCCTGGGCTTGCCATTGCACGACGGCCTGCATCTCCAAAAATTCGAGGCGCGAGTCGGGGCTGACCGGGACGTTGAGCGGGTTGCCGGTATCGCCATCAGGAGCGACAAAAAGGTGGATATAGAGGGTGTCCGCGTCCGGGGAGCGGGGCCGCGGGACCGCTTGCACCGGCATGATGCAACCTCGTTCGGTCAACGTGCCATTGGCGGTCTGATAGCACTGCTCGCCCTCGCCCCATTGGCCGTGGACCCAGTCGAAGCGCACCGGCACCGAGGCGTAGAAGTTGCCGGTCCAGGCGCGAAAGGAGAGGACCTCGGCGGTGCTGGCCATGGGCATGATCGCGATGCCACCTTTGGTCATGACGGCGGCGACCACGCCTCCAACGGTGATGTCCGATCCGTGGCCGAGCGGGAGCACAGGACCGAGCGGCGCGAGATGGCCGCTGACAATGCCGAAGAGTTGCCAGGATTCTTTCGCGAATTCGGAGGCGGCTTCCGGAGAGGCGACGGGATGATCGAGAAAGCGAATGACGAGGGCGATGCCGCCACCGGCGGGGAGAAGAGAGGCGGATGCGGTGAGGTTCTGCGCGAACCGCCGCCGGGAGACCGCGTAGGGGAAGGTCTCTTGGTAGAGCGGGCTTCCGTCCGCATCGAGAATCTGGAGGAAGAAAAGAGTGGATGTGGAGTTGGGTTGAGCCGCCGGCGACGAGGCCTTTTCGGAGAGAACCTTGTAGTGGAAGAGGACGGTGAATTGCTGATTGGTGATGGAAAATGGGCCCTCGGTTGTCAGCGCATCGCGAAGCTGGGATGCTGTTTGGGTTGTGCTGGAGGGAGTCGTCTGCTGGGCGGAAGAAGCAGTGGGGGCAAGGGTTGCTGCGGTGCCTGCCGTTGTGAGAGCTGCAAGGAGCAAAGGAATTGCCGCTGGCGGCAGAACGAGTCTTAGGGAGGTGAATCGCGGCACGGAGGGGACCTGCCTTCATAGATGATGCTACAACAGCAGAAGCGGCTGCTGAGGATAGGGTTGCCTGACCTGTGATCAGCGCGAGTTTCTTGGCGCGGTTGCATTTTCTTTGTTTGTTTTCGCGTTGGCGCGCGGAGGCCACAGTCGAGTGCGCTTCGGTCCAGACTAGGTGGACTGGCTGGCGAGCGGCGGTCCAGGTCGAGCCTCGACCTCCGTTGTGGCGTTGGCAGCGATGGTGGGAGTCTTCGGTTACGCCGACGTAGAGGGAGTGGTCGGAGCATTCGAGGATGTAGCAGTAGAACATGGAGTGCCTTCGGCTTCGAGCCGGATCGTTGACCAATACTTAAGCTTGACGGGGCGCGCTGCGGTCGGTGTTGCGTCCACGTGGACTAGGAGCTGGTGCCCCTCGCAAGTGCGGCTCGGGACACCATATCCTTGTCGGATATGGTGGAGGCGGGAGGAGTTGGAATATTCACGGGGTTGAAAACGCGGAACTTATTGCAAAATCGAGACGCACGAAAATCAGAAAACTCGGGAATTGCGCCCAACTGGAACGTATCTGGAACACGGAAACTCACTGTGTTGTTTTCTTCTGATCCAGCTCTTTTTGTCGCGCTTCGAGCTTCCCGTGGAGCTCCTGGATGTTTTCAGATCACTTCCATCCGACGGCTCTCCGCAGCCACGTTAT
>DATIXL010000110.1:0-69461 GCA_035518615.1 Terriglobales bacterium
GCATGAGCGCGTCCTGGGTGATGTTGTCCGCGTCATTCGCATGGTTCGCCCTCTCGTCGTCACTTCTGTCTTTGTCGGCGGCCCTTCCGACGGCCACGGCCACCATCAGGTTTCCGGCGAGACCGCTCAGGAAGCCTTCAACGAAGCCGGCGATCCCAGCAAGTTCCCAGAGCAGATTCGCGAGGGGCTCCATCCCTGGACGCCGCTGAAAGACTACGCGCGCGTGCCCACTTTCGCCATTCGCGGCAACGAAATCTGGGACTACGCTGACGGCCATACCTATCCCCTCCGCTTTTACAACTACATCAGCGGCAAGTGGATCGAAGGTCAGCTCTCCACCAACGTTGTCATCCCCGAGGGCGACTATGATCCGCTTCTCGCCGGTTCCTTCGCCCAGATTGCGCGTCAGGGCCTCGGCTTCCAGAAGACTCAGAATGGCGGAGTCAATCCTCCGCCGCCAGGGCCCGACAACTCCGATTACCATCTGTTCGGCTCCCGCGTTTCCGTCGCCGAGCACGAAGATTCTCTCTTCTCCGGCATCAATGTCTCGCTGGGCGGCATCGCCGATCTTGCTCGCGGCCAAAACGACGGCTTCCTCAAAGAGGGTCTCGAAAAGCTCTCAGCCAATGTTGACCAGGCGATGAAACAATTCGATGCACGCCACCCCGAGGCAATCGCGCCGGTTCTCGCCGAGGGCGCCAAAGCCAATCTCGCCCTCATCAGTCAGGTGGAAAGCAGTTCCCTCTCCTCCGACGCCAAGTACGACGTGCTACACGAGTTGCGCGTCAAGCAAGCACAATTCAACACCGCTCTGGCCGAGGCGCTCGGCCTGGATGTCACCGCCACAGTTTCCCCGGCTCATGAACCGGAAGGCCCCTTCGCTCGCTTCCGCGGTCCTGCCGACACCTTCCGCGTCGCGATCCCCGGCCAGTTGTTTTTCCTGAGTGTTCGCGCAGCCAATCAGGGCAAGACCGCCGTCTCCATTCAGCGCGTGTGGGTGCAGACACCGGAAGGAGAATCCTGGACGACCGCTCCCGTTCCCGACGCCTCCGCACCTTCTGCGCTCGACGCCGGCAAAGTGGCCTCGGAGCGGTTCAGCGTGAAAGTCGGCGAAAACGCCGCTTCCACCCGGCCCTATTTCTCTCTCCCCAACAGCGAACAGGCCTTCTACGATATAGATAATCCGAAGGACCTCACTCGGCCTGTTGCTCCCTATCCCGTTTCCGGCTGGGTTGAGTTCGAATATCAGGGCGTGCCTATTCGCATTGGGCAGGTCGCGCAAACGCTCCAGCGGGTCCTCGGCTTGGGTCAGGTGGGAGAGCCACTTGTCATTGCTCCGGCCATCTCTCTTTGGATTTCGCCAGGCGCCGGTGTCGTGCCCGTGGGAGCTCACTCCTTCCCGGTCTCGGTGCTTGTGCACGGCAATGTCAAGGGCCTGGCCAAAGGCACCGTGCGCATTGACCTGCCGTCCGGTTGGCATTCGGTTCCCGAAGCAGCGCCCTTTTCTCTTGCCAAGGACGGAGAAAACCAGTCCCTCACCTTTGAAGTGCTGCCAGCTTCCGTTCGAACTATTCCTTACCATCTCCACGCGGTCGCCGAATTCGACGGTCGGGAGTACCGCGAAGGCTACCAGCAGGTCGGCTACACCGGTTTGCGACCCTACAATCTGTATCGGCCTGCCAATTACGAACTCAGCGGCGCCGACGTCAAGGTCGCTCCGGGCCTCAAGATCGCGTACGTAGGCGGAACCGGCGACCAGGTACCGCAAACCATGGAGGATCTTGGCCTTCACGTCACCTTTCTCGGCAAGGAAGACATCGCCTCAGGCAATCTCTCTCAATACGATGTCATCATCCTCGGCGAGCGCGCCTACTCCGCGCGGCCAGAGTTAGCTACTTATAATCAGCGCTTCCTCGACTATGTTCATCAGGGCGGTGACCTGATCGTTCAATATCAAGCCGGAGAATACGACCATAACTTCGGGCCATATCCCTTCACTCTTGGCCGGCCGGAAACGGTTACAGACGAGAAGTCGGCCGTGCAGTTCCTGTTGCCTGGAAATCCGGCCCTCATCTGGCCTAACAGGATTGATCAGCAGGATTTCAACGGCTGGATCGAGGAACGCGGCCACGGTTTCCCAGAGTCCTGGGATCCGCACTGGCAAGCGCTTCTGGAAATGCACGACGAGGGCCAGGCTCCCCAAAAAGGCGGAGTTCTCGTCGCGCCTTATGGCAAAGGCGTTTACGTGTATGTCGCTTTGGCTCTCTACCGCCAGCTACCGGAAGGCGTTCCTGGGGCGTATCGAATCCTAGCCAACCTGGTGAGCTTGCCGCGCAATCCCGGAATCGCCGGCGAAAAGACGAAGTCGCAGTAGGAGCGTCCGGGAACGATTTCGATGTCTCGACGGAACTCTGCCTGCCCGCCATCAAGCCACCGGAGAATCTTCGTTCGAACTACCTGCGAGACGAAGAAAGGGCGATGAGATCTTCTTCAGTTGATTCTTGCAAGCCGTACTCCGGCTGAAGCGCACGGTCGTGCCGCCCCAGAAAATAGAGGTAGCTGAGCACGATCACTGGGAGCAAGAACATAGACTTCTGCCATGCCCTGACTTCCGTCATGGAACCTGCAAGCAGCCCCGTAAGAACGATGCCAATGAGGAAAAACGGAAAAACAGAGTCATAGCAGTTTTGCCAGACCTGCCGGAGGTTATGCCCTTCGACCAAGCCGACCACGATGGATACCAAAGCAGTATCCAGCAATAGGTAAAAACACCCGCCAAGAATCACGAGCGCTACCGAAGAATTCGGACTCAGGTAGTTGATGATCGCTTGAGAAGCCCAGAAGGAGACCGCTACGCTTACGGGCAGCGCTGCTGCGCTGAAAAGGACTTGGACCAGCTGTAGGCGTTGCTTGGGCCGCCATACGCATTGCAGAAGTGCTGCGGCAAAACTGGCCACGACGACTTCAGAGAAACTGTACGAAACCATGCCGATCAAAAGGAATGCAAAGTTAGGGGACATGGTTCCATTCATGCCAGGAATTCGAATCTTAAGTGTGGACGCGAGCAACGTCACCCCGAGAAACGCCGAGAAGGACAGCAAACTCGCTGGAGACCATTTGCTTGCCGCAAGGAACATGACGGAAGCTCCGGCGGCGATGACGAGAGCAATGTACGTTTTGGCCGAGATGGTCATCGATTTCTCTCTGATGAAGGCCTTGCTGCGAAGGCCCGGTTAACTTCCGTCTTCTGAGCTCCCATGACTAATTGCCCCAGACGACAGAGTTGCCCCAAACAACGGAATTGCCCCAGACCACGGAGTTACCCCACACAACGGAGTTACCCCAAACTACCGAGTTGCCCCAGACCACCGAGTTGCCCCAGACCACCGAGTTGCCTGAAACCGCTGAGCTGCCCCAAACGGTGGAGTTACCCCAGACCTCGGAGTTATTCCAGATTGTTCCGGGAGCTCCCACAATGCTTAGGCTACCGTCATTGGGGTTGTACACGGCAGTTGGGGAGAGCGCGGAACCGACAGTAGCAGGCGCTACATCGGTACTAGCGAGTGCTGCTGAAGCGTCAACCGCGCCCGCTCCAATCGTAAAAATATCCTGTTGGATCTGGTACGTTACCCCGGACCCTTGGTCCGTCGCCGTCGTAGATTGGCTGAAACCCTTCCAAGCCGTCTTCATCAACCGGGCTTTGACCTGATCCGGCGTAAGGGAAGGATTCTGTTGCAAGAGAAGCGCGGCAACGCCGCTGACCACCGGTGTAGCCATACTCGTACCGCTCAACTGCAGGTACTGAGGCGCGCCGATTGAGGCATTGCAAACTGTGAGGCTGCTGTTGCAAGGATAAACCGCCAAGGCTGGATAGTTGGTGACCTCTGTATTGGTTTGCGAAGACAAGAGCGACACGACCGCATTACCCGGAGCCACCAGGTCTGGCTTGACGATGTGGTCAAAAGCTGTAGGACCTTTGGAGCTGTAGCTCGTCATCGTCTGCGCTGTTTGAGCGCCCGAACTGTGATTGTTGGTCGCACCGACTGTAATGATGTAAGGATCATTTCCGGGTGAGCCGATAGTGGCGTAGCCCTGCGTACCGGCGTCGTAATACTCACCCATGTTGCCCGCCGCGGCGACTACCACGATGCCCGCTTGCCAGGCCGACTCCACAGCTTGGCAGAGAGGATCGAGCGTATAGCTCTCGTACACACCGCGGGACAACGACAAATTGATCACGCGAATGTTATAGGTATTCTTAAGCGCAATTGCCTGCTGGATTGCAGCGATCACCGCACTGTCGGTGCCCGCTTCCGTGGGGTCCAGGACTCGCAGGTTGATGATGTTCGCTTCAGGCGCAATGCCCTGATATACGTAGGGGTAGTTCTGCAGCTGAGAAGAATCGTACCCGTTTCCTGCGATGACTCCCGAGACGTGTGTTCCGTGCCCCAGGTCATCGTTGGCGTTATTGTAGCCGGGCACGAAATTTTGAGAGTAAACCACACGCGATGGGCTTGCGTTTCCATCGGAATTCAGGTCGGGGACACTCGTAACGCCGCTGTCAACCACCGCGATTCCAACGCCAGCGCCGTTCCAGCCGTTGGCGTTGGCCAGGTCTGCGTTGATGGACGTCACTACATTGTCCATCGCTGCAACCATGCCACGCACTTTGCGGTTTGGAGAGATGTAGACCACGTCGGAGTGAGAAGCGATATTGTTCAGGTTGCCGGCATCTACCGTAACCAATTGAGCGTTAATCAGAGGTAGCTCGGCCTTCTGTGTTGCGCCGTCAGCTGTCAGGTCCGATGAGCTTCCCGATTTCTTAAATTGAACAATGACGTCAACTGAAGTCTTCGGGTCGAGGCCCTTCAAATCTGGGGCAGTCTTTGCTGCAATCACAGCGGCAGTAACCGCAGCTTGCGAGTCCTGGCCAGCTGTTTGAGGCTGGGAGTCCGTGGCTGGGGCAGGTGTAGAAGGCAGGTGGACAGATGCGACATCTGCATGGCCCGAAGCCGATTGTGACGCAGCACTGGTGGCATTCTTCAAATCCGGGTAAGACCAATGCTGTGGCGCCTGCGCTGGGAACGTGAACAGCGAGGAATTGTTCCTCGGGGTCGCCGGAGTCTTCAGAGTGAACGCCTGAGCGTGCAAGGAGCGAGCGACCGGGTTATCTGCCTGCCCATTCTGCTGGGAGCGCGGAGAACGGCCCATAAGACCCCAGAAGGACACGGCAAGGGCGAGGACTATGACAGATCCCCATGTCGTGGTCCGAAGTACACCACTAGGCTGTTTTCTTGGATTCTGGTGAGAATCAACGCTCATTTTGAGCCTCTCTCCGGTCGATAAAACTCTGGGCCCTCTAGACCTTAACGGCGCTGGTGTCTAAAAGAGCATTCTCGAAAAAGGGCTTGAAGCAGTCGATGGTACAGGGGAGGGGTAGCGCTAGTACCTAAAGACCACCGGGCTTGGTAGTACTAGGGCAACAGACCGCACACGAATTTCGGCCTACAGTCATCCAGCCATTTCCCGGTGCTGGAGAGCGCCTGTCTAGCTAACTTGGCAGGGGTTCATCATGGGACAAATCCTTCCATTAGTACTATTTGCGGTACCGTTCCGCGATAACAGACTGGTGCTAAGTCAGCCTTTCTCCGTCCGTCCGGGAGAGCGTCGGCTGTAAGGTCTGAATGCGAACCAAAGAGAGACGTAGTTTTCGAAGTTCCGATGCACGAAATTGATCTGTCAGTTCTTGGCGGGAGACGGCTCGGAAGTGCCGCGCTCATGAGAGTGGAAGTACCGCGATGACGAAGTGGAAAAAAATCTGGGGCCTCCAAAGTGAGAACGGAGCATCCCTCGGGTGGCCTGCGCTTGCTTTCATAGGTGTCCAGATTCTGATCGGTGTACCGCTGCTGCCCTATGCGCTGCTCCATTGGCATTCTGCGGATTCACTCCGTTTCGCGTCCTTCATGGCCGTGGCACTCGGCGCATCGCTCTTCAAGGTTCGATTGCCTGGCATCCAGGCGACCATGTCCGCGAATTTTCTCTTTATCCTCGTCGGCATTCTGGATCTGTCTTACCCGGAGACCTTGGTGATGGGGTGTCTGGGTGGACTCGCTCAATCTCTCTGGCAAGCCAAACCGCGGCCAAAGCTCATCCAGCTTTTATTCAATTTCGCAAATCTCGCAATTGCGATCACAGCGGCCGATGCCGTGTTTCATAGCAACCTGGCTCTCTCCATCGGCTTCAAGTGGCCTTTGCTTCTGGCCGCGGCCTCGTCCACTTACTTTGCTGTGAATACCATCTCCGTGTCCGGCGTGATTGCGATGACCGAACGGCGCAACGCGATAAAGGTATGGAAAGAGTGTTATCTCTGGTGTTTTCCCTATTATCTACTGGGCGCCCTGATCGCCGGCGGGGTGAGCGTCATTGATCGCAAACTGGGATGGCAAGTGGCAATCCTGGTGCTCCCGATCGTTTACTGGATCTATAGATCATACCGCACCTATCTCGACCGCCTCGAAGGCGAGAAGAAACACTCCGAGGAAATTGCGGCTCTCCACTTGCGAACGATTGAAGCCCTCTCGCTTGCAATTGAAGCTAAGGATCACACTACGCACGACCACCTGAGACGAGTTCAAACGTACGCGGTGCAGATCGGGAAAGAATTGGGACTGAAAGAAATCGAGTTGAACGCCATCCGGGCGGCCTCGCTACTCCATGATATCGGCAAGCTGGCTGTGCCCGAGCACATCTTGTCCAAACCCGGGCGGCTGACTCCAGAAGAATTCGACAAAATGAAGATCCATCCAATTGTCGGGGCCGAGATCCTGAAACGCGTGCAATTCCCATACCCGGTCGTTCCCATCGTGCGTTCACATCATGAGAAGTGGGACGGTAGTGGCTATCCGGATGGATTGAAAGGCGAGGAAATTCCCATCGGTGCGCGGATTCTTTCCGTAGTGGACTGTTTTGACGCGCTCACCTCGGAGCGGCCTTACAGGCGCGCAATGTCACCCGAAGATGCAATCGACCATCTGAAATCTGAAATTGGCCATAGCTACGACCCTCGCCCGACGGAATGCATTGTGCGGCGATATCACGAGCTTGAGGCGGCAGTAAAGGTCGCCGACGGCCGGGAAAAATTCTTTCAATTGTTACCCTCAACGGAACGCCGAGTGGTTCCTTCAGCCGGATTAGCGGAGCTGCCAAATGCGGCGGACATTCGAGCAGTTTCCTTCCTGGCGTCCATTGTGTCTGCGAGACAAGAAGCCCAGATGCTTTTTGAGTTGGCGCAGACCCTCGGCAATTCCCTTAGTTTGCGGGAAACCCTTTCGGTGGTTGCCGTTCGCTTGAAGGAAATGATTCCGCATGAATCCATCGTTGTCTACGTCTGCCAAGACGACAAACTGGTGCCGAAGTACGTGCACGGACTCGATTACGAAATCTTCAATACGATCCAGATACCGTCCGGCCAGGGGATCTCCGGCTGGGTGGCGCTGAACAACAAGCCCATCATTAACGGCGATCCCGCGGCCGAGACCAAGTATCTTGGGAATCCAAAACAAGTTTCCGTGCTTCAATCCGCTCTCTCCATACCCCTTCAGGGCCGGGAAAAAGTGGCCGGCGTACTGACGCTCTATATTCGAGAAAAACAAGGATTCACGCCGGATCATCTTCGCTTATTGCTGGCTGCCAGTTCAAAACTTGGCCTTTCTGTCGAGAACGCCCTGCAGTTTGAGCAAGCCGAAGATACGGCAAGCACGGATTTCTTGACCGGGCTGCCCAACGCGCGATCAATTTGTGCCCATCTTGAAAGAGAGCTTTCGCGGAGCGGGCGGGCGGGTAACACGCTGGCTGTGTTGTTATGCGATTTGAACGGCTTCAAGAGGGTAAATGACAATTTCGGGCACATCATCGGAAACAAGCTTTTGACCGAAGTGGCGAAAAATATCAAGGCCGCCTGCCGTGAATACGACCACGTCGGGCGCTTGGGCGGAGACGAGTTCGTATTCGTTCTACCCGATTGCAGCGTCGATGCCATTGCTGAGCTGAAAACGAGGCTACAGCAGGCGGTGGCAGCTTCCGCCAAAATTGCATGCGGAGAAGATATTGTCACCGTCAGCATCGGCTGCTCCTTCTTCCCAAGTGATGGCTCGACGGTGGAAGAACTCCTGGCGGAAGCAGACCAGAGAATGTATTTGTCCAAGGAATCGCATTACAGGCAGCTTGAGGAAATGAGCCGCATGCAGGCTGCGAGCCAGAAGTAAGGAGTGGACCACCCGCGGAAAGATCACCCGCGAAGGTTGTACGGATGAAGAGCTGGTTTCCAACTTTGGGACAGCGATTGTTGTCGCTGCTGCTCCTGACAATTCTCGGGGGCATTCTGAGCGCCACTCTCGTGAGGTTTTCGCCGGGTTACGGCATGGACGTGCGCGAACTTGATCCCCGCCTGAGCGAGTCCAGCGTAGAGGCTATCCGCAGCGAACACCATCAAGATGCCAACTTGATTCGGTATTACGTCAAATATTTTGCGGCTGCCGCGCACGGCGACTTTGGAGTTTCCGAGTCGCTCGACCGGCCCATCGCCGAGCTCGTGACGGAGCGGTTGCCGGCGACGGCGCGTTCAGTATTGTTGGGTGTCGCCAGTGCCTGGTCCCTGGCGCTGGTTCTATCGGGACTCGGCCTTGTGGCTAAAGGATGGTTTCCCGAAGTCTCTAGCGCCGTGTTGATCGGATTCCTGCTCTCTCTGCCCTCGGCCGTCGTCGCTTTGGCTTTTCTTTATCTTCGCGGGCCGGTTTTCCTGGCGCTTGCCGTGGTGATTTTCCCGAAAATATTTCGGTTCACCCGCAATTTGTTCCTGCATGCCGATGATCAACCGCACGTTCTTGCGGCCCGGGCACGCGGGATCGGATCGTGCAGAGTTTTTCTGCATCACGTGATTCCGTCCGCGGCTCCCGCTCTCATGGCGCTTCTAGGGATCTCTTTGAGCATGGCTTTTGGCGCCGCGATTCCGATTGAAGCGCTGTGCGATTCTCCAGGGATTGGACAGCTCGCCTGGTACGCAGCAATAAATCGCGACCTGCCTCTCGTCATGAACCTGACGTTGATCGTGACCCTCGTCACGGTTGCCAGCAATTCCTTAGCTGGCTTCTCTTCCAGGCTTGTGGTGAGGCAGCCATGAGCGTCAAAAGAAGCGCTCGCATCATCGCTGCGGTTATTTTGGCGATGGTTACTTTGCTCGCTCTCGGCGCGGGACTCGTCACTCCCTATTCTTATGCTTATCAATTCCGCGATCTGCCGCAGGCCGCACCTTCATCGGCGCATCTCCTCGGAACTGACCCTCTCGGCCGTGACCTGCTCTCGCGTTTGTTATATGGCACACGGCTGTCGCTATTCCTTGCTCCAGCAGCGGCGCTGCTCACGACGCTCATTGCCGGTCTTCTCGGGGGTGTGGCCGGACTGTTCGGTGGATGGCACGAGCGATTCATCCTTGCGATTGCCGACTTGTCCATGGCCTTGCCATTGCTATTTGTGCTGATCGCTCTGAGGGCGATGTTGCCGCTGGACGTTTCCCCCCTCATCTCCGTGGTGGCCACTTTTCTGATGCTGGGTTTGCTGGGTTGGCCGTCTTCGCTCCGGGTCGTATGGGCTACGACTCGAAGCATCCGTGAATCCGATTTCTTGCTCCTTGCTAGATCGAGCGGATCCACATCGATACGCTTGATTCTGCGCCACGTTTTTCCGAATCTACGTCCCGTGCTGCTGGCTCAGTTTTGGGTTTCCATCCCCGTTTTCATTCTGGCAGAGTCCACACTCAGCATGTTGGGTCTCGGTGTCATGGAACCCCTGCCGTCGTGGGGCAATCTGCTGAGAGGACTCGAGAATTTCTCGGCGATCAGCGCCAATCCCTGGAGACTCGTCCCGCTCGTTCTGCTCATTATGGTAGTGGTCTGCTTCCAACTTATCTTTCCTGCACAGGAGGATCTCGCGTGATGCGGTGCGCTGTTCGGACTTTAATCGTTGCGTTGTTCGCTATAATCGCCTCGCCGCTCTTTGCCCAATCCGGCGGTGAGCTTCATTTTTGTTTGCACGGCGAACCCAAGACATTCAATCCCATTATGGTTGATGACGAAGCGTCGGAGAACATTCGATATCTTACGGGAGGAGTCTTAATACGCCTCAACCGGCAAACGCAGGAGCTGGAACCCGGCTTGGCAACTTCCTGGCGTGTCTCCAAAAATGGGCGAAGCATCACGTTTCAAATCCGAAAAGGACTGCATTTCTCCGATGGCACGGCCTTCACTTCGGATGATGTCGCCTACACAATGCGAACTTTGATGGATCCCCAGGTACATTCACCCACAGGCGACGCGTTCCGCTCAGGCGAGGGAGCCGTCACCGTACTCACACGAGGGCCCAACGACGTCACAGTGACATTTCCCGCACCTGTCTCAGGACTCGAGCGCCTTTTCGATCAAGTAGCCATCATGTCTGCACACTCGCCGAAGAAAGAATTGGCCGTGCTGGGGCCCTTTTATGTCTCCGAGTACAAAGCGGGCTCATATATAGAGCTAAAAAGGAATCCGAACTATTGGAAGCGCGACACGAAAGGTCATCCGCTGCCGTATCTGGATGGCATCCGTTTAGACATTCAAAGAAACCGCGACATCGAAGTCCTGCGTTTTCGCCGCGGCGAACTTCAATTGATCAATCGTCTTGATGCCGAGTCTTATCAGCAGTTGAAGCGCGATGACGGGGGCGTAGCGTACGATGCAGGCGCCGGCTTGGACGCGGATCATCTATGGTTCAACCAGGTGCCAGGTGCGCCCCTGCCCGAATACAAAAAGGTTTGGTTTCGCACCACAGATTTCCGAAGAGCTGTTTCTCTAGCAATCAATCGCGATGACATCTGTCGGATCGTCTTTGACGGGTACGCGAAACCCGCCTACGGGCCAGTTTCGCCAGCGAATCGCTTTTGGTTCAATTCCAACCTGCCCGCTCCCAGACATGATCCACAGGGCGCGCTGCGACTGCTGACCCAGGCCGGATTTCGCTTCGCGAACAATGAGCTTCGCGACAGGGAAGGCAACCGCGTCGAATTCACGCTCGTCACAAACTCTGGAAACAAGGTTCGGGAAAAGATGGCGGAGATGATTCAGCAGGACTTATCAGAGATCGGAATCAAAGTCTCTATAGTCACTCTTGATTTCCCTTCCTTAATCGAACGCATGACCCACACATTCGATTATGACGCCTGCCTTGTGGGCTTCGTGAACACTGACCTGGATCCCAACGGCATGATGACTGTCTGGCTGAGCTCAGGCGAGAACCATCAATGGAACCCAAGTCAGAAAACGCCAGCAACGCCGTGGGAAGCCGAAATGGACAAATTAATGCGCGAGCAGGCAGCTGCCATCGCCGACAAGGAACGCAAAAAGAATTTTGATCGCGTCCAGGAGATTATCTACGAACAGCAGCCTTTCATTTACCTCGTCAATTGGGATGTTCTGACGGCAATCTCTCCTGAAGTTTTGGGCGCATCCCCGACAGTCCTCAGTCCCCAGGCATTTTGGAACGTCGAGGTTCTGCAACTGAAGCCTTCGTCAAATTTAGGAGCGCGGAGGTGAGTTCCGCTCCACCACTCCTGAGCATTCGATTGTCGGTTGATTATCCGAACAAACCGGCAGTCTTGCGTGATATTTCGTTGGACATACGGCATGGCGAAATTCTCGGTCTCGCGGGTCAGAGCGGTTCAGGGAAGAGTACGCTCGCGCTTGCCATCCTACGCCTGCTGCATCTGAAAGGAGGCGTCGTTCGAGGCCAAATAATGTTCAAAGGTAAGGATCTCCTGCCTCTGAATGAACGTCAACTGCGATCAGTGCGAGGCCGCGATATGAGCATTGTGTTGCAGAGCCCGCTCACTTCTCTGAATCCTGCTCTTCGCATTGGATCCCAGCTAAAGGAGGCGTGGCGCGCACATGGGAGTCCTGCTGGAGTTGATGGTCTCAAGGCCATATACGATGCCCTGACTTGCGTATGTTTGCCGGGTGATAAGGAGTTCCTTAGACGCCGGCCTTCGCAACTCAGCGTTGGGCAAGCTCAGCGCGTAATTATCGCCATGGCAATTCTGCACCGGCCGTCCTTGCTGATCGCGGATGAGGCCACAAGCGCGCTTGATATCATCACGCAATCGGAAATCCTTAACCTCTTCATTCGTCTCAACCGCGAACTCAATATGGCGATTTTCTTCATTTCCCATGACTTGCTGACCGTGGCTGCTCTGTGCCATCGGGTCGCCATCCTACACGAGGGTGGAATCGTGGAAACTGGACCGCCTGATATGATTTTTGGTGCTCCGCAACATGAATACACACAACAGCTGGTTGCCGCCCTTCCCCTGAATCCCTTTCGTGCCAATGGCAACGCTGAAGCCACCGAAGCCGCGGAAGAAGCGCTTTCAGAAAACATCCATTCCTGATTCTTGTCAGAAACCTTCCCGCGTCCGCCGATTCCGAATTCCGGCCGTCAGACCGAGCCTAGCTTTCGTTCACGTGTCAAGATCTGGAGAGGAACAGTTCACTTAGCCGGAAGCGTCGGTAAAGGGAGTATAATCCGCCCCGCGTTCCATTTTGCTCGAAGAATATCGTTCTTTTGGGGCTCGCAGCATGAAAAGGAATCGTCTTCGAACTTATTTTCCCTTCTTTGGGCTCGTTTTGATGTGTGGCTTGCCCTTTACGGTGCAGATCGCTTCAGGAACCACGAACCCGTCGTCCATCGTCATTTTTGTGGAAGCCGGATTTCCATCATCGGATTCGGCTGCACCTTCGCCAGAACAGCTCAAGTATCTTCTTCCGGGCGCCCAGTTTGCGTCGCTCGACGAATTTCGCTCGTCTTTGAAAGACCCCGCGGTCCATCTCTGTGTGCTGCCTTACGGCTCAGCTTTCCCTGAAGTTGCATGGGCCGACATTTTTGGATTTCTGCGGCGAGGAGGCGATTTGCTTGTCCTGGGCGGACGGCCATTTACTCGCGCCGCTTACTACGACTCATCGGGCTGGCACCTGCGTGAATATAGTTTGCGCTTCGCGCAGCAGCTCCGCATCGATCAGTACCAAGCGACGCCAGGCTCAAACGGTCTGACTTTCGAGCCGAATCCCGACGTTGTTCTCACCCTCCCCTCATTCTCCTGGAAGCAAGCGTTTAGTCCCATCATTCGGCTCAGCGCCGTGGATTTGTATCACAGGGGCGGCTCCGCCGGGTCAATAGACTCGCGTTTGGATGCGCTTGCCTGGGGCGACCGCGATGGCAGGCATCTTGCCGCACCCGCATTGCAGATCGATCATCTGCGCAACGGATTTACAGGCGGTCGCTGGACTTTCTTGAACGCGGATTTGGACGCAAGTTTTTACAGTGGTCCCGAGGCAAAGCAAATCATCCCTGCACTTGCGGACGAGGCATTGCGCGGCAGCGAGGATTTCACGGTTGGTCCCGTTCTCCCTCTTTATCTGCCCGACGAACCCATTGAACTTCAAGTCGGTGACGACATGGTTCCCAGAGATGCCAGAGGGCTGACGGCTCACATCCTTGTGAAATCAGATTCCAGCGGCGCTTCGGCGTACTCCGGAACTGTGGTTCTCCCACACGACGAGCCCGTCATCTTGCGAATCCCCGATGCCAAAGGCTTTTACACTGTCCAGGCAGAATTGTTGGACGCCGGAAGGCTTCGTGCTATCTATCATTCCGGTTTCTGGATTCGCGATGAAGCTTACTTGCGTTCGGGTCCACGCTTGAACGTCAACCAGGATTATTTCGAGCTCGATGGAAAGCCTCTCGCTGTAGTCGGCACCACATATATGGCCAGCGATGTCCAACGCCTCTACTTCGAACATCCCAATATCTATGTTTGGAACCGCGACCTCGCCCAAATCCATGCCGCCGGCCTCAATATGATCCGCACCGGATGGTGGACCGGCTGGGACAAATTCTGCGACGAAAACGGCAAGCCGTATGAGCGCACGCTTCGTACGCTCGAAGCGTACCTTATGACCGCCCGCAAAAATGGCCTGCCGGTGCAGTTCAATTTCTTCGCGTTTTTGCCGGATGTCCTGGGTGGAGCTAACGCCTATTTCGATCCGGACGAAGTCCGGAAAGAGCAAGCATTGATTGGCGGCGTCACCGCACGCTTCCGCGATGTCCCCTTTCTCGCCTGGGATCTGATCAACGAGCCCAGTTTCTCGCAATATCTTTGGCGCATGCGCCCGAACGGCGATGCATTCGAGCTGCAGCAATGGAATGCCTGGCTCAATCAACACTATCCGGACCGAGCTGCTCTCGCCGACGCCTGGAATCTTCCGGAAGGTGCGCCCGCCGGTCCTCTCCCGGTCCCCACGGAAGCAGAATTCGATCTGCGCGGAATGTATACCGGGAATAATTCACTGAAGCTTTATGACTTTTTCCTGTTTGCGGAGGAAAGCTTCTCGCATTGGGTTAAGGAGATACGTTCTACAATTCGATCCGCCGGCGCCAACCAGCCTATCACCGTTGGCCAGGACGAAGGCGGTTACATTGACCGTCTCTCTCCCGCGTTTTTTGGCCCCAACGTTGATTTCACCACCAACCATTCCTGGTGGCAGAACGATGCCCTGCTCTGGGACTCGCTGGTCGCCAAGCAGCCTGGCCTTCCCATGCTCATCCAGGAAACCGGCATTCAGCGCGAGCTGACATTGGATGAAATCGCTCGCCGTAGGCAGGAAAACGACGCGGCGCTTTTCGAGCGCAAGTTTGCCATGTCCTTCGTCCAAGGCTCCGGTGCGATCGAATGGCTTTGGAACACCAACAGTTACATGACCGAGGGCAATGAAGTTCCCATCGGTGCTCTGCGCGCAGACGAGACCGAGAAACCGGAAGCCGCGGTCATGCGGGCTTTTGCCACGTTTTCCAAGGATCTCAGTGGCGAATTGCGCGATCCACAAAAGCCAGAAGTGGCCATCGTAACTTCGCAAGCCGAACAATTCTCCGTCCTGAACGGCCTTCAGGTGGAAGCGCAGCAGAACGCTGTTCGTGCTCTAAGCTATTACGACCGTGTGCCCGGCTACGTCATCGCCGAAAATCAGGTGGAAAAGCTGGGTTCGCCTAAACTCGTGATCTTGCCTTCTCCACAATCCCTTACTGAGAAAACGTGGCGGACTTTGCTCGACTACGCTTCCGAGGGTGGAAATCTTCTCGTGAGCGGGCCCGTCGCTCGCGATGAGCACTGGCACCGCCTATCCCGGACCGCCGAACTGCATATAGACTCCGCGGTCGGGCCGCTCACCATCCACGACGCCACGATCAGTGTAAAGGACAAGACTTATCCCCTGTCCTACGATCTGAACGCCCAAAGCTGGCTCGAATGCCTGCATTTCGCAGACGGCTCCTCGTTCAAAATAATTCCCCACGGCAAAGGACGCATCTATTGGGCTGCCTACCCGCTGGAGGTGGCAGAAAGTTTGTCTCCGGCGGCAGCCGTGTATTCGGAAGTTCTCGATGATTCAGGAATTCAGTCGCCCTTCGAGCTCCATAATCCGGTCTCGTCGGGCGTATTGATCTACCCCATCTTCCTGAAAGGCGCTACTTTGTACATCATGGAGTCAGAATCCGCGGAAGATACTGGCATTGATCTCACTGACAAACGGACCTCCGCGCATTTGGCGCTGCGTTTGCCCGCTCAGCGCGCCGCCCTCGCGTTGATCCGCGACCCCGATGGCAAATTGCTTGCAAAGTATGGATTCTAGCGGCACTTCAGGATGCACGGAGGATTGACTCGTGAGCGAAACTTTTCTAGTTGGCGTGGACATCGGCGGCACAAAAGTCGCTGCCGGGCTGGTCAACGATCGCGGGGAAATCGTGAAGCATGTCCGGTCGCACATGATCACCAACGCCGACGCAGCCACCGGCCTCGGGTGCGTCGTAAGTGCCATCCAGGAACTTCTTCGCGACTTGCCGCCAAATCAAAAGCCGATCGCGCTTGGCGCCTGCGCTCCAGGCCCGCTCGATCCAAGGAAAGGAGTCATCATTAATCCCCCGAACGTGCCGTGCTGGCGCAATTTCCCTCTTGCCGATGAGCTTCACAGGGTGTTCAACATGCCCGTAAAAGTGGAAAATGACGCCAAGGCGGCCGGCCTCGCAGAAGTCTTATGGGGGGCCGGTCGCGGTTATACAAACGTTTTCTACGCGACCATTGGGACAGGCATCGGTGCTGCCATTATCTTCAGCGGAAAGATTTACCACGGGCGTACCGGTGCCGCGGCGGAAGCCGGGCACATGGGCATTCAGTTCGATGGTCCCAGGTGCCCTTGCGGCAAAAGAGGTTGCATCGAATTTCTGGCCTCGGGACCTGCTATTGCCCGTCGCGCTCGCATGGAGCTTCAGGAGAATCCTAAATCTTCCCTTCTCGAGATGGCTGGCGGAAACTTGGACAACGTAACCGGGGAAATGGTCGGCAAGGCTTCCGCGGCCAAAGATCCCGTTGCCATGCAAGTTGTCCAGGAAACGTTGGACCTGCTTGCCTATTGGCTGGGAAACGTTCTTGATTTCCTCGAGCCTGACGTCATGATCATGGGCGGCGGTGTCTCCACCATGCTCGCCTCGCACCTGGAAGAAATCCGCGCAAGGTGGAAAGGCGCCGTTCTCAATCCCTGGCCCGACCAAATTCCGCTTGTCCTGGCACGTTATGGCGAGGAAGCCGGCATCGCCGGAGCCGCAGCTCTTTGCAGGATAACAAGCTGATTCCCTCATGCAGCGATTTCACACAGGAGAGAATTGATGACTCGTAAGGGTGCCGCACTGCCAGTTTTTCTCGCTTTTCTCGCCATGGGATTTGGCGATGCCGTGGGGCCATTCGTGGGCCTCGCTCGCGATAAGTTTCATCTGACCAATTTCGTTGCCCAGCTCATTCCGTTTGTCGGTTTCGCCATGTTCGGATTGCTCTCCATTCCCATGGGCGTCTATCAGGACAGAAAAGGCAAGAAGTTCATCCTTCTTCTCGGTCTACTCGTAATGCTCGCAGGGATTCTCATTCCCGCTGTAATGGGACTCTCCACATTTCCGGTTTTTCTAGTCACTATTTTATTGCTGGGCGCGGGAGCCACTACCCTGCAGGTCGCGGGAAATCCCATCATGCGCGACGTCTCTCCGGAAGGAAAATATGCCCGCAATCTTTCCCTGGGACAATTCGTGAAGGCGATCGGCTCGCTTTCCGGCCCGCTCATTCCCGCAATTGCCGCTCGCGTTGCTGGCGCCAGTTGGAATGTCATCTTTCCCATCTATGCCGTCGCCCTGGTGATCACTCTCATCGCTGTCGGAACGCTAAAATTTCAAGAACAGAAAGCTCCTGATCATAAACCCACGACCTTTTCATCGGCGCTCGGCCTTCTCAAGAACGGCTACGTCGCCATGATGGTTCTCGGCCTTTTCCTCTACGTCGGCGCCGAGGTTTCCGTCAGCTCCGGCATCCCTCTCTACCTTGAGGACCGCTTTCACCTTGACGTCACCCGCTTCGGCCTGCTCGGCACGGGGCTTTTCTTTTTGGCTCTCACCATCGGCCGTTTTTCAGGCGGCGTGATTCTGAACTGGCTCAATGAGCATATTTTCTTCCTGGTCACCTGCGCCGTGGCCGTCCTCGGCTTGCTGTGCATGTTTTCTCCGGTAAAGGCAGCGGCCGTGGCTGGTTTTTTCATCATCGGATTCGGCTTCGCCAACATCTTCCCTTTAATTTTCGCAATCACGGTGGAAAGTATGCCGCAGGAAGCCAACGCGCTTTCCGGCCTGATGGTCACGGCCATCGTCGGAGGCGCCATACTTCCGCCGGTTATGGGCTTCGTGGCTGACCGCCTGCATTCGACCCAGTTGGCTTTCTTCGTGCCTCTCGCCGCAATCCTGTACATCTGCGTTGTCGCCATCGCAAGCCGCAAGTCGCGCCCTCAGGTCGCGGCGGTGTGATCGCGTTTTGAAGCCTCGCGCTTCACAAGTATATCGTAATACGATATACTTGGATCGATGCACATGGTCAAGCCTCGCCACCTCTTCTCTGCATGGGACGAACTTCATTCACGTACACGAGGCTATTCTCGCTGCGCGCTTTTTCTCGATTTTGACGGCACGCTTGCTCCCATTCGCCGACGTCCCGAGTTGGTCGGGCTTGCCCTTCCCCTGCGCCGAACGCTCCAGCGCATCGTTCGAAGCGGAACGCTTATCGCCATCATCAGCGGAAGGGGCCTCGACGATGTCCGGCGACGCGCCGGGCTCCGCGGGATATGGTACGCAGGCACCCATGGTTATTTTTTGGTAAGCCCAAAAGGCCGGTTGTACTCGCTTCTGTCCAAAAAACAGAATGCCCAAATGCGAATGATCTCGCGTTCTCTCCGCACCGGGCTCCGCGGACTCCGTGGAATTCAGGTGGAACCGAAGGATGCTACCATTGCTATCCACTATCGTCGCGCAAATCAAGCACAAGCGGGGTTCGCACGAGAAATCGTCGAAGAGTTGGCGGCTTCCAGCAAGTCCTTGAGACTCATGCACGGGAAAAAAGTCTGGGAAATTCTTCCCGCCGGGCGCGTGGACAAGTGGACTGCCGTCCGTTTCATCCTCCAAAAACAGGCTCGCGCCCGAGGGAAAACGCTCATGTTTTATTTGGGTGACGACACGACCGATGAAGCCGTCTTCCGCAAAATGAAGGGGATTTCTGTTGCGATCGGAAAGCGGCAAGGAACTTCAGCGCGCTATTTTCTCCGCTCCCCCGCCGAAGTCAATACATTCCTGACACGCTGGGATGAACTCACTCGATTGAGCAACTGATCCTCCCTCGACCCACGGGCCTCCCCCTTATGGCTTCTCCATCAGCATCTCTGCTCTCGCCACTCCGACGTACATGTCTGCACCGCCGTAGTAAAAAAGCAAGTGATCACCTTGCCGCGTCATTCCTTCCACAAAAACCACATTCGGCACTTGCCCCACTTTTTCCCATTCCTTCTCAGGCTCGAATACCGGCGAATCGCTCCTATACAAGACTTTTCTCGGATCCGCACGGTCAAAAATAGCGATCCCCGTCCTGTACACGAGCCTCTCGTCCGCCCCATTGTAGATCAGCACGATTCCGTCTTTTGTCAGCAGGGGTGGCGGCCCCGGTTCCACCACGCGCGAATCGAATTTCCCCGGACGCCGGGGCAATACAGGAACGTCCATCGCTTCCTTCCAGTGTATCAGGTCGTCCGAGCTCGCAATCCCCATCTGATCCGTTCTATCCGCAGCAGTCCCCAGCCAATACATCCAATACTTTCCGCCGAGCTTTTCCGGCACGATCGCTCCGGACTTCGTCCATCCTCGGTTCCACTTTCCTGTGTACGCCGGCAAGATCACGCCATGCCGCGTCCAATGCACCAAATCCTTGGACGTTGCCAGGCACAATTGCGCATCCTTTTTGTTATAGCCCGTGTACGTCAGGTAGAACGTGCCCCCGATTTCAACGAGCCGCGGATCTTCCACTCCTCCGCCCTTCTCGTAGCTTGTTTCGGGCGACAGCACAGGCTCTGCCCGCCGCGTAAAATGAATTCCGTCTTCGCTCTCCGCATGCCCGAGCCGGGAAGTTCCCGTACTGTCCTGCGCGCGATACAACATCACATATTTTCCTTCATACACGGTCACCGCAGGATTGAACGTTCCCGCGCTTTCCCATCCATGTCCCTGTGGCGCGATGATCGGCCTATCCGAAGCCCGTTTCCATGGCCGGAAAATTTTGGCCGCTTCGGCGCTCGCACAGACAACACCAACAGCAGCAGTCAAGGCCAATAGCACTCCCCGGATTCTCCAGCGTTTTTTCCGGAACATGGACTGCTCCCCACTAAGTTGCGCTCTGCGCGCCAAATTCATGCCGCCTTTGCTCTACATCTTTTGCGCGATAAAGCAATTCGAGGGAAAGATTCGATCGAGGGGTCCGTCTAGCCAAGCGTCCCTTGCAACACTTCGCGCAGCAATTCTTGTTTCTGCGCGCTCAGTTTTGCCCCTTGCGAAGTCAGGTAGAACACGTCAATTGCCTTCAGCCCCTCCGTATCAATCAGCGCCACTTCAATGTTGCAGCTCAGCCGAGCCAGCGCCGCGCTCATGTCATAAAGCAGTCCGGGACGGTCTTGCGCCACCACTTCGAGCAAGGTGCTGTGCGCCGAAGCCGTATCTTCAAAACTGATTCGCGTTGCCACCGCCACCTTCGGCGGCCGCGCGCGGCTCGCGCTATCCCTGCTTTGCAGCAACGGTTCGAGCGCTGCCTTTCCGCCGATTACGTTCGCCAGGCTGCCCAGGAAGCGTTCCCGTTCGCTCGGGTTCAATTCCAGCGTCCGGTGCAGATCGGTGAAGCGAAAGGTATCGAGAACCACTCCTGCCGCATTGGCGAAAGCATCCGCTTTGATGATGTTCATGCCCCACGCCGCGAGCACTCCCGCGATCGTGGAAAATAGTGCCGGCCGGTCCGCTGTCAGCAGCGTCAGCGAGAAGCCGTGCCGTCCCGGTTTCAAGTCCATTTGCAGGGGCGCAAGATTCAGCTTTTCGTATAGCTCGAGATGCGATGCAATCTCAGCCGCGGAATGAACTGCAAGATACCTGCGGGGGAAGCCCTCGAGGAACCGCACGATCTGTTTCGTGGATGTCTCGCCCGCCAACCCGCGCACCTGTTCCAGCATGGACCGCTCGTCAATCGCATGCAGCCGGTCGCGGTCCAGCGTCCGGCTGAAATAGTTCGACGTGGCTACAAAAAGCTGCCACAGCATTTCCGCTTTCCATGGTGTCAGCGCTTCTGGATTCACGGAATGAATGTCCGCATAGGTCAGCAGGCACAATCGTTGCACTCTCTCAAGTGTCCCCACACCCGCGGCAAAAGCGGAAACCGTCGCCGGATCGAAAATATCGCGCCTCTGCACGGTCGCGGACATATCCAGATGGTGTTCGATCAGAAAGCGCACCTCCGCATTTTCGTCCAGCGTGAGGCCGAGTCGCTGCGCCGCGGTGGTCAGCATTTGCAGGCTTCCCTGAATGTGGTTTTCCACCGGCATGCCCTTGCCCACGTCGTGCAGCAGTAATGAAAAAATCAAGAGATCGCGCCGTTCAAGCGCTTTCCAGAGCGGGGCGAACGCCGTTCCGCGCGCGTCCGGCGGATCGGCTAGCTCTTGCAGGTGCTCGATCGTCCGGAGCGAATGCTCGTCCACCGTGTAGCGATGGTAGAAATCCCGCACCACAAGCGAGTCAATCGCTCTCATTTCCGGCAGAATCTCCATGAGCAATCCGAGTCGGTGCATCGGACGCAGCGCCACTCCAGGATAATCGCCCGCCAGAATCTCCTTCAGCATTGACCAGGTGATATTCGGATTTTTGGTCGGGAGTTCTGAGTGGGTCAACACATAAGAGATGCTGCGCTCCGCATCACGGCTCAATGGAGTGCCGCTGCGCGAAGCCTCGGCGAAAATGGCGTAGAGGAGGGATCGATCTGAGAGCGCCGTCAAATCCAGCACTTCCAGTTGCCCGCAGCGCACTGCAAAATGCGCCGCGTTCATTTCTTCCGCAGGGCGCGTCACATTGCGCGCCGCGCTGAAAAGCCGCTCTCGCAGCGTGAGCGGTGCGGACATTTTTTGATCCAGGTAACGCAGCAACTGGCGGTTCAGCGTGCGCGCGTGGCGAAAGTACAGCCTCATCCATTCCGCGGCATTTCGTGCCATTCCGTCTGGGACTCCCAGCGATCGCGCCGCGGCGTCCGCCTGCAATTCATAAGTCAGCGTATTGTCATTTCGTTCGTTGGAGTAATGCAAAAAACATCGGATTGCGCCCAGGAATTCCACCGCGCTTCCCGCGAGTTCCTCTTCGGCCGCGCTCGACCCGCGAAGCTCCGTGATGTCTCCCAGAATTTGTCTCAGCCAGTACGCCGCCTGATAATCTCTCAGGCCCCCCGGTGCCTCCTTCACGTTCGGCTCCAGGTGAAAAATCGTGTTGCCATAGCGCTCCAGGCGCTCTTTTGTCAGCCGGTGTAATTGTGCATATAAGAAAGTTCTCGCCTGCTTTTCCGAAGGCGGCAAAACTCGTTTGTCGAGTTTCTCAAAAAGCTTCTCGTCCCCCGCAAGGAACCGCCGGTCCAGCAGCGCCAGGTGGAATTCCGCATTGTCTTCCTCGATCCGCTTGCACTCGTCTACGGTTCGGCCCGCCGAGCTCACGCGAAATCCCAGGTCCCACATGGTCCGCGAAAAATCGGATATAAGTTTCTTGGTTCCCGCCTCTGCTTTTTCATCCGCGAAGAGAAACAGAAGATCCAGGTCCGAATAGGGAAAAAGCATTTTTCGGCCGTATCCGCCTAGCGCCACCACGCTCAATCCTTCTGTTTTTTCCTGTCGCGCAGTCTCCGTGTCGTTAAAAACCCGCTGGATGGTCCGGTCCGCCAGCGCGCACAGCGCGTGCAGCGTTGCGCGTGCTCCTGCGCCCGCGTCAAACGAGCTTCGAATCTTCTGGCGTTCGTCCGCGCATTGCGGACCGAGTAGGGAAAGAGGTATAGCTTCGCCTTCCATTTTTATAGCGGCTTGTCTGTCCGGAGTGAGGCCTGGGCGTGCAGTGCTCATCTTGGATCGCCAGGCGAACTCGGGATTCCGCTCACAGCGCGTTCTCGCCGCGCTCTTCGTTGCGGATCCGGATCGCCTCCTCAACCCGCGTAAGGAATATCTTACCGTCGCCGATCTTCCCTGTCTTGGCAGTCTTCAAGATGGTGTCCACAACTGTGTTCACCAGCCGGTCCGGCAACACCATTTCCAATTTGATCTTGGGAAGCAGGTCCACCGTGTACTCGCGCCCGCGGTACACCTCCGTATGCCCTTTCTGGCGGCCGTGTCCACGCACTTCCGTCACCGTCATTCCCTCAATACCCGCTTCGCGCAAAGCATCCTTCACTGACTCAAACCGCGAGGGCTGAATAATCGCTTCCAGTTTCATCATGGATTTTCCGCTCCGCCCTCCGAATACAATGCCTGCACCTGTGACAGCTCCCCAGAGCTTGTCGTCCTTCGAGCACCCAGAGAAGTTGCTCCGAAGATCTCTACCTCACTTCAGTAAGAAATTCGGTGTCCTCAAGACTCCAGGTAATACGCCTCTTCCCCGTGCTGCGACACGTCCAATCCTTCCACTTCCTGCTCTTCGCTCACGCGGAAGCCGGTAATCATGTCCGTCACCTTGACGATCACGATTGTCCCCCCTAGCGCCAGTCCCCACGCGATCAGCACTCCCAGCAATTGGTTTCCGATCTGTCCCCAGTGCCCGTCGAGTCCGCCGACCGGTTTCCCCTCACCAAAAATGGGATTGATAATGTTCTGCGCAAACACTCCAGTCAACAATGCCCCGATCGTTCCTCCCGCGCCGTGCACGCCGAACGCGTCCAGCGCGTCATCATACCCGAAGATCGCTTTCACCTTCGTCACCATCAAGTAGCAGCAAACACCGGCAATCAGCCCTATAATCAGCGCCGGAATAGGCGCCACGAAACCCGCTGCCGGTGTAATAGCCACCAGTCCTGCTACTGCGCCGGAAATCGCACCCAAAGCGCTCGCTTTTCCGTTCTTAATCCACTCCGCCGCACTCCAGCTGAATGCCGCTCCTGCCGCTCCAAAATGAGTCGCGACAAAAGCGCTCGACGCCAATCCGCTCGCCGCAAGCGCGCTTCCCGCGTTGAATCCGAACCATCCTACCCACAGGAGACAAGCTCCAATAAAACTCAGCACGAGGCTGTGCGGCGGCATCGGTTGCTTCGGAAATCCAACGCGTTTTCCCAGGTATAGCGCGCATACCAGCGCCGATACCCCCGACGATATATGCACCACTGTGCCGCCCGCGAAATCCAGACATGGGAACCTCCCGCCATTCGCATTCAGCAAACCGCCCTTGCCCCACACCATGTGTGCCAGCGGCGCGTACACCACCAGGAACCAGAGCGTCATGAACAGTATCGTTCCGCTAAACTTCATCCGCTCCGCCGTCGCTCCCGTGATCAGCGCGGGCGTGATCACCGCGAACATCAGTTGGTACACCATAAACGTCAATTGCGGAATTGTCCCCGCGTAATCCGGGTTGGGCGCAACGCCCACTCCCCGCAGAAACGCGTGCGCGAAATCTCCGATGATTGGTCCATTTCCTCCAAAACACAGGCTGTAGCCCACCAAGGCCCACAACACCGTGATCAGACCCATCATCGCGAAGCTCTGCATCATGATCGCCAGCACGTTCTTCCTACGTACCAGGCCACCATAAAAAAGCGCCAGCCCCGGCCCGGTCATCAGCAGCACCAGCGCCGCACTCACCAGCATCCATGCGTTGTCACCCGCGGATTGCGCTTCCGCTACTTTCTGGTCGAGCTGATCCAGCCGTGCTCTTAATTCTTTGGAAATTGGAGGAGTCGTCGTATCGGAGGCAGGAATAGCAGAGGAGGAAGCCGCTGCGGGGGTCGTGGTTTGCTGGGCGAGTAGCGGCACCGGCCCCAGCACCATGGCGAGGATCAAACAACACTTCAAGCACAAGCGCTTCATCACTCCATCCACTCCGCCTCCGCAGATTTGTTGATCCGGGGACTCGCCTGTCAGAACGCCGCATTATACGCGCCTTGTCCGGGGCGCCTCTTTCGAATTTTCAATTTTGTCTATGAGTTTTTCTGATGCCCGCGTGGCGCAAGTCCATTCCCCACCGTGCACACGCCAGACGTCAGCCACTCGAACCTCTTCGCTGATTTAGTTTGCTCTACTCCGCTTCCAGTCACTCACGTACCGGTCCGCGTCCCGTGTCGGCCGCGGAATCCGTGTCCCATCGCACACCGCAAGCGTCAGTCGGTTCGCTGTTTCCAGGGACACTCTGTGCCCTTGCGACACGTAAACCGGTTTCACACCCTGACGCGTACGAACGGCTGCACCGATCGTCTCCTCGCCATCCCGCAACGCCGCCCAGCTTCCCGCGCTACTACGAAGAGTTTCGTGACCACCAGTCAAAATCTGTTTAGCACATCCAATCGCTGGTCGGTCTACGAGTACTCCTAGATGGCAGGCCAGCCCGAATCTCCGCGGGTGCGCGTAACCTTGGCCATCGCAAAACAGCAATTCAGGCAACTCCTTTAGTTTCATAAGTGTAGCAAGCACAACAGGCGCCTCCCGAAAGCTCAGCAGCCCGGGCACATAAGGAAACTCAAGCGGCACCTCCGCCTCTGCCCGCTCCAGTTCTTCCATCTCGGGGAACGAGTACACTACCACTCCCCCAATCGCGCGGTTTGCCTCGCGAAAGGTGTTCCACGCGCTCGTCGGTTTAAGCGCTTGCGACTCCTTCAGCACGAACGCCGCATCCAACCCCGCCACCCTCCTGATTTTCCCCAGCCGGTCCCCGCCCTCCCAGACCTTCCGCAGCTCCAGTTGGATTCTCCGCGCCTCCGCTGGCGTAACGTTCCATTTATGCTGCACTTGCTTTCTCATTCACCCACCGTCCATCAGGTCATCGTATAATGCCGGGACTGCGCGCGGCTGGCTTTACCTGCGCTCGGGCGGAACCTCTATGTCCCATTATGCTCCCATCGAAATCAACGTCCGTGAGGAAGCGGGCATACACTTCTTCGATCTCCACGGTCGCCTCACCATTGGTGAATCCGCCGATCAGCTCAACGCTGCTCTCCAGTCCGTTCTCGAAAGCGGCGCGCGCAAAGTCATTGTCAACCTCGATGGCGTTCCACAGATTGACAGCTCAGGCATTTCCTCGCTCGTCCGTGTTTCTGCCGGGCTCAATCGCGCCGGCGGCCAGCTCCGCCTGGTCTGCGGTCCCGGCCGCGTTCGCGACGCCCTCAGTGTCACTCGTCTTATCGAAGCCATTCCCACTTTCGAATCCGAATCCGCCGCCCTCGCCAACTTCAAATCATGAACGCTTTTGGCAAGTTGGTCTTCGCAGCAGGCTTGCTACTCTTCCTGGCGCCGCACCCTGCTCTTGCGCAACTCGCCAGACTCGATAAAACCGGGAAGCAATTCGCTGCGAAATTCAAGCACGGCAAGACTCGCGTGGCGGTTGTTGATTTCTCTTCGCCTGCCGGGTCTCTTCCTAGTCAAGCGCACTACCTTGCCTGGTATCTCTCAAGCGCATTGCAAGTCCGAGCCAACGATCACTTGAGAGTGACCGATCATCTGGAGTTCGATAGAGAGATTGCGACAATAAGGAACTCCTCAGTCACTAGCCTATCTCCGGACGCACTTTCCGAGATCTCCTCGCGGATTAACGAAGACGTCCTGATCCTTGGCACATTGGAAAAGAAGGACGCTTCCTACGTTCTCAGCATGAATGCTGTGCGTGTTTCAAACGGGAATGTACTCGATTCCGAATCCACTGAGATTGACGCATCGCCTTTTCTTGAAAGTCTGTCCATCCCTCTCCAACCGAAGGATGGCCAGCTTCTAACGCGCTCTGGCGCTAAAGGCGTACAGCAGCCGCATTGCGATTATTGTCCGGACCCTTCCTACGATGATCTTGCTCGCGAGGCGAAGGTTCAGGGCGTGTGCATACTCGAAACGATTATCTCCCCGGAAGGTACTATCCAGCAGATCCATCCCCTCAAACTAATCGGCTACGGACTGGACGAGAAAGCCTACGAGAAAGTTGCAACCTGGAGGCTCGAACCGCCCCGCAACAAAGACGGCACACCCATTTCACTCGTTGTTCCCGTCGAAGTCACATTCCGACTGTACTGATTTCGCGTCTACTGACTTCTCTCTCAGGAAACTGAAACTTCTGCGCCATTATACTTGCTGCACGTCTATTGCAGATCTCTGCTGATCACCAACTATTGGCTTCTGAATTTCTCTTTAGGCGTGCTGGCCGCTGATCGCTGGTCGCTTGCGCCCTTACCCGCCCTTTTTCAGTTCCGCTAGCACCAACTTTGCCAATTCCTTCAGTGTCTCAAACACGCCAATTCCCTGAATCGCCACGCCCTCGAGCACCGGCTCGCCTTTTTTCTGTAACTGTTTCGTCAGCGCATCCACGGGCATCGCGTTCGGCAAATCGCGCTTATTCAGCTGCAACACGTAGGGAATGGTCGCGAAATTCAGATTGTGCTCTTTCAAATGTTCTTGTAAATTTTCTAACGTCTCGAAGTTCGCATCCAGCCGCTCTTCCTGCGAATCCGCCACGAACACCACGCCGTCCGCGCCTTTCAAAATCAGCTTTCTGCTGGCTTCATAGAACACCTGGCCGGGCACCGTATAGAGGTGGAATCTTGTTTTGAACCCGCGTACCGTTCCCAAGTCCAATGGAAGAAAATCGAAGAACAGCGTCCTGTCCGTCTCCGTCGCCAGAGACACCATTTTCCCTTTCTGATTTTGTCCCGTATGGTCGTAGATCCACTGCAGGTTCGCGGTCTTTCCGCCCAGACCCGGACCGTAGTACACCAGCTTGCAATTAATTTCGCGCGCAGGAAAATTGATGAAAGGCACTTGTCGTCAACCTGATTTCGGCCACAAACTTATAACACACACACAGCGGCCCGGCCAGTGTCTGGCCACTCCGCGAACCCTGGTGCGCAGGACCCATTCCTAGTCTCCGCGAGAACCCCTCCCCGCCGAATGAAATTTTTGTTCCGTGCCGCCGTTAGGTAAACTCCAGGGCTCCTGCCAAGCCGACCTCCTCCTGCCAATGCTCTGTAGCCGCTGGCTTTAGGCTCATTTTTCTCGCTGGTCTGCCGCGCATTTTCGTTCCGGATCAGGGCGTCCTTCGTGGTTGCCAGCAAGTGTGTCAGGTAGTCTCTCGGCACGCTTCGGATATACGGATTCACCAACCACGCGTAGATAAAGGGGACGCTGCGGCTCAGCGCGATGAATTCCACCTGGATATACACGCCCCCGTCCTTTTCCTCGTAACGCCAGTAGGTATTCAGCCGCCACAAGTAGCCCCGGTCGTTCCCCACAGGCTTGTCGTACTCATTCGCCTCCCCCGGATTCGCGACTTCCGAAATTCGCGTCGCCCGCGAGTTGCTGAATTCATGCGTGGCATCCATGGGAAAATACCGATCCTCGAACTCGGTATCGTATACCGCCGTCACAATCAGCTTGCGGTAAAGCCGCATGTCCACTCGAAAGGTCTGTCCGTTTGCGTTTTTCACCGTAGCGCGCTGCACGTCCGGCTTGTACAGCTCCGGATAGCGTCCGTAATCCTGGACAAACGCAATCACTTGCTTGAGATGCACACCCGGCACAAACACAAGCGCCATCCAGTGATGCACCAACCCATCGGGAACGGGCGGTTCATCATCGTCATCGTCCTTTTTCATGTTAATTACGATCACTCGGCCCGCACGTAGGAGCGCTTCCTTCGTACCGCGTTCCTCGGCTGAAAGCCCATCGAGCAGGAGAAACGTCTTTGGATTGGCCAGTTCCCTTTGCATTCGCTCTTCGGCGATTCGCACGTAGCTTTGGAATCCCGCGATCGTTTTCTCCTGTAATTCCGCGGCACCTACAACACCCGCGTTCGCCCCAGAGGCTGCCAACAGTACCCCTGCAAAGACGAAGATGCTGTAGTTCCTCTCGTACTCTCCGAGAACCCGTCTTCTCATGGACCCTTCCGCGATCGCCTGGTCAGCCGCGTCTTGCGATAGCGCAGCACTCTACTCGTCGGCGCCTATAAAGAGATGCGCGCCACCGGGGATAGGGCGCATCCCATGAGGCATGAAATTGTCTATGGGACTACAACTGCTTTCGAACCGCACGCATTTTCACAACATTCTTATCTTAATTGCGCCGCTGGAGTGAGAGAATGAAGACTACTTGCCTGCCATTTCGATTGCTTTGAGGAGGAATTCATGGCAAAGAAAACCAGACTCGCAGTGACGGCAGAAAAGATCGGCGCTGCCGCTGGCAAAGCCGACCGCAGGGCCCGCAAGGTATCCGAAGCCGCCAAAGTTGCGCGCGAAGAACTCGCCGGTCTCACCAAGCGCGTTGAATCCCTTGCGCGAGATTTGAAAAAAGCCACCAAACGCGTCCATCGCGCCTTGCGCTAAGTCGCTTGGACCCTGGGGATTTTTGTCTTTACCCGCGCACGGTCAGCACCGGGCATTCCGCGTCGCATACCACTTTGTGCGCCGTTGCCATGATCACGTGAGTCGCAATCGCCGGATGCAGGTCCGAGGCTTTCGCACCAAGCACGATCAGGTCCGCCTGGTTTTCTTCTGCGGCTTTCAGAATTTGCTTGGCGGGATCTCCGAATCTGACTTTGTACTCCGGTTTGCGCCAGCCTTTTGCGTCTTCAGGAATCATTGCCGCCATCGCCTTTTCGCCTTCGGTCATCAGCACGGCGGGCGAATCCAGCGGTTCCAGCGGTACACGCTCCACATGCAACATCGCCAATTCCGCTTGGAATTCTTCGGCAATGGACAAGGCATATGCCAGCGCCGCCCTGGACTCCGCTCCGAAGTCCGTCGCAAATAGCAATCTCTTGATCTTGAGTTCCCGCGACTCATTTCCGGCGGCCCGTGGGCCGACCGTCATTACCGGGCAGTGAGCTTGCCGAAACACTCTCTCCGCAACCGATCCCATCAACAGTCTGCGCAATCCTGTCCGCCCGTGCGTACCCATGACGAGTAGATCGGCGTTGTTCTTTCTGACCAATTCGGTCACGGCATCCCACACTTCGCCTTTGCTCAGGAGCAATTCGTGCGGAATTCCAGCAATCCTCTTCTCCAGCTGCAGGAGTTCTTTCTTCGCGGATTCCGCCACGCCCACCGTCGTTTCCACCACTCCCTGCTGGGGCACAAACTGGTATTCGGCCGGCTCCAGGACGTGGGCGACAATCATCCTGGCGTCGTACTTGCGTGCCAGACCCTGCGCCGCACCGAACGCGAACTCCGCCGATCGCGAGAAATCCGTGAGATAGAGGATGTTCTTTAGTCCTATCCTTACAGCAGTTTCTACGGCTCTCATGGCCAATCCTCCTAGGCTGCATTCTGGCCATCTGGCGTCCCTGTGACTGTGACCTGCGTCACTCTCCTCGGTGCCCGTACGCACCCCTCTTTGCGTTGGTTTATACGGCCTTCCAGATCAAGAAGATGTATCTCTTTCGAACCGGTCAGTGTTGTGAAGGAGTCGCGGCGGTCATCATGAGAATAAACATGCGGTCAAATTTTGCGTTGTCGAGATCCATCTGGATATGCACAGGTATGAAAGGCCCTTCCGGCTTGTCCGAGTCGGTCCAGGTGAGCGTGTTTCCATAGCCCGCCCCGTGATCCACATCCACGTCCATGTATTTCACTTCCTCGCGTGTGATCAAACTCGGATCCAGCCACGCTGCAGCCGCCAGCTCATCCCACATATAATCTGCGCCCAAACCGGACTGATAGAATCTCTCCAGATACCTTGCTAGTGGCGTGTCCCGCGTCCCAATTTCCTTGATCATGTCCGGAGTGAACTTCGTCTTGATGGAAATATCCACCGGCGTGCAGGTGATCTTGCGCCACGGCGAGCGCAAAACAATGTGAGCGGCTTCCGGATCAAACCAGAAATTGAACTCGTGCCTCGGGTTGTTTGCGAATTCCGGATCGTTCGTCTGCGGGTTCAGGCTTCCGCCCATAAATACGAGCTGGTCCGCAAGCCTGGCAAAATGCGTATCTATGGCACTCGCCAAGGCAAGATCGGTCATCGGTCCGCCTTCGTAAATGGTCACTTCGTGCGGATATTTGTGAACCATCCGCACCAGGAAATGCGCAGCGTCTTCAACCGCGGGCTTGGCTGTGGGCTGGCCTTCCGCAAGAGGTGGCACAACTTCCGGCTCGTGATAGTCCTTTTCGTTCCACGCTCCCATATAGGACACTTTCCCGTAGCGAGGCTCCCACAACTTCACTTCCTCGCGCCGGTGCAGCAACGGATACACCGCCCCGGGCACCACGGGAATATCCGTTCGGCCGATAATTTCCAGCAAGCGCAATACGTGCGCCATTTCTTCATCGCGCCACTGATCCCCGCTAACAACTGTGATTCCTAGCACATCAATCTCAGGCGATTGAACGAGCAAGAGGATGGCCTGTAGATTGCTGCCTCCCGGCCCCGAACAATCCTCGTCAATGATCACCTTGCGCCGCTGCCTGGCGCCTTGCGTCGGCGTTGCCAGAACAACTAGAACCAGAAAGAAAACAAAGCGTCGGCCCGTCATTAAATATGCCCCACCTCGAAACCCGAGCGGTCGAGAAGATACCATCGGGACTGCATAATCTGCAATTCTAGTGACGCGTCCATAATCGTTGACGCTTTTGGAGAATCAGCCGTATAATTCTTGTTTGTCTAAAGCCTTTGGAGGAACGATGTACGCCGTTATTAAGTCCGGGGGAAAGCAGTATCGTGTCGCGCCGGGCGACACCGTCCGCGTAGAGCGGGTTTCGGGCGAAATCGGAGAAAAGGTGAAGTTCGGCTCCGTGCTGGCTGTGCACACGGATGACAAGAAAGTTTTGGTCGGAGAGGATGCGGCCAAGGCCAGCGTCACTGGGAAAATCGTGAAGCAGGGCCGCGGACCAAAAGTCACCGTCCTCAAGTTCAAGAAAACAAACCAGTACAAGATTCAGCGGGGCCATCGGCAGAACTATACGGCCGTTGAGGTCAGCGATATCAAGTTTTGATTCTTGGATCGTGGTTGCAAGGTGGGGCGAGTCCCCTCGGACGCGGTTGTCCGGAAGCGCATAACTCTCGAAAAGGAATTTCGTCATGGCACATAAAAAAGGCGGCGGCTCCTCAACAAACGGCCGGGACTCACACGGACAAAGGCTGGGCGTAAAGCGCTTCGGCGGCCAACTTGTGAATGCAGGGACGATTCTCGTTCGGCAGCGCGGCACGAAGCATCAGGCGGGCGAGAACGTGGGCCAAGGCAAGGACGACACGCTGTTTGCCCTGGTGACCGGCTACGTAAAATTTCAGGACAAAGGGCGCCACGGGCGGTACATCAGTATTCAACCAGCGGAAGCCAAGACCGCCTCGGCCAATTAAGGCCTTTCGTATCGCAGGTGAGATTTCGTAATGTCATGCTTTGCGGTTCGCTTTGGCGGACCGCTTTTCTCTGGATTCAGCCTCAATTCATGTCATCCTGTTCCTACTGGATGAAGGGCTATCGTGTTTGTTGACGAAGCGAAAATCTACGTGAAAGCAGGGAACGGCGGGAACGGCTGCGTGGCGTTTCGCCGGGAAAAATACGTTCCACGCGGCGGGCCTTCCGGAGGCGACGGCGGCAACGGGGGTAGCATCCTCCTCGAGGCCAATCCGAACGACAACACTCTGCTTCGCTACCGCTACAACAGGGAATTCAAGGCAGACCGCGGGCGGCACGGCGAAGGATCCAACTGCACGGGCCATTCCGGCGCTGATATGATCCTGCAGGTTCCCGTGGGAACGGTGGTTTACGACGAAGAAACGGGACAAGTTCTTGCAGATCTTTCCGCTGCCGGGCAGCAAGTTCTTGTGGTGCGAGGAGGCCGCGGAGGCAAGGGCAATCAGAACTTCGCCAAACCCTGGCATCAGGCTCCCCGCGACCACGAGGACGGATTCCCCGGCGAAGAGCGGCATCTGCGGCTGGAATTGAAGCTGCTCGCTGATGTTGGCCTCGTGGGCTTTCCGAATGCCGGAAAATCTACGCTCATTTCGGTCATTTCGGCCGCGCGGCCGAAGATCGCGAATTACCCCTTCACTACTTTGGAGCCGAATCTCGGCGTCGTCAACGCAGACGGCGGAAGCGGCAGCCCGGGGAGGGAACTGGGGCGCACCTTTGTTGTCGCCGATCTCCCTGGCCTGATCGAGGGCGCGCATGAAGGCGCGGGCCTCGGTATCCGCTTTCTGCGCCACTCGGAGCGCACGCGGCTCCTAGTGCACTTGATTGACACGAGCAACGTGACAGACGCCGGTCCGGTCCATTCCTACGAAGTCATCACCGGAGAGCTATCGGCATTCAGCGAGTCGTTGGCGAAGAAGCCCATGATTGTGGTCGCAACCAAACTCGACGCGACAATCGACCGCATGCGCCTCGACGAGTTGCGCGATTTTTGCCGCGAGCACAAGCTGGAATTCCACTCCATTTCAGCCGCGACGGGCGAAGGGGTTCGTGAACTCGTACTGGCCATTGCCGACGCACTCGACCGCATTCCGCGCCACGCAATTGAATCTGCCCTGGACATCGAGCACGACCCAATTGAAAATGCTCATCAGGCATCTTCTCGGGAGCCGCATTGACCACCGCTCAGGCGCACCGCACCGCCGTCCGGCACCAACCGAAGCGCGTTGCCCTTTTTGGCGGATCTTTTGATCCCATTCACAATGGACATCTTTCCGTCGCCCGCGCTGCGGACCGCCGATTCAATTTCGATGAAATTCATTTCATTCCAGCCAGCAGGCCCCCGCACAAATTGAAACAGCATCTTGCTCCTTTTCCGCACCGCTTCGCGATGGTTTCACTCGCGTGTGCCGAGCATCCGCATTTTGTTCCCTCGCTGGCCGAAGCCGGCGAAGATTTCTCCGGCACGCAGCTTCATTATTCCGTGGACACCGTTCGTTATTTCCGGCATTCCTGCCACGCACCCGGCGACCGGATTTATTTCATGATCGGCGCCGACGCATTTTTGGATATTCCGATGTGGAAGGAATACGAAACCCTGCTCGGCCTATGCGACTTCATCATTGCGAACCGCCCGGGCATCCGCGCGGAAGCTTTGCGGTTGGTGATCCCACCCGATTTGATGGCCGGCCCGAACGACAAGCGCGACACCGAAGCGCCGCCATCGCCGTTAGTCGCGCAGCTTCGGCGCACTTCGGTCTATCTTCTCGAAAACGTCGCGAGCGATGTCTCCGCCACGGACATTCGGCGTCGCGCGCAACGCGGCCAGTCCATTCATGGACTTGTCTCCGGGCGGGTCGAGGAATACATTCTTAAGCAAGGCCTATACCGGTGAAATTGGAAAACCTTCCCCCAGGCGTTCGGCTGGCTGTCGAAGCGGCGCAAAACAAAAAAGCTTCTGGCATTACGGTGCTCGATCTGAGCAAGCTGGGCACATTTACAGAGTACTTCGTCATTTGCACGGGATTCAGCGCTCCGCAGGTGCAAGCCATCTGCTCCGAGGTGGAAGAGCAACTCTACAAAGAGTTGCGGCGCTCCCCGGAACATCGTGAGGGACATGCCTCGGCGAACTGGGCGCTGCTTGATTTTGGCGGGTTCATCCTGCATGTTTTCAGTCAGCAAGCGCGACGGTATTACGATCTGGAACGCCTGTGGCGTTCCGTGCCGAAGCTCGAGATCCCGGATAGTCCGGATTCAGTCATGGCTTCGCGGCAAAGCGAAGCCGGTTGACCTATTGCGTTGCCGTGCACAAGCAGGACATTTCTCCCCAATCAGGCGATCGAAAGTGAATGAAACGCCCACAACGCAGGAAGGGAGCGAAGAGACCGGAAGCAAGCTCACGGTAAGCCGCAATTCGGCGGAGGATGTCCAGCAGCGCCAAATCGTCGTAAAGCTGGACGGCCAGCAAATCGGGGAACTCATGTTTGGCGATTCGGTAGTCCAACCGCTCACGCCGGGACATCATCGTCTCGTCGTGGACAATACCTGGAACTGGAAAACGGTGGAGTTTGACGCCGAGCCAGGCGATCAAATCGAATTTTGCACGCAAAACCGGGCGGGGCGCTTTTCCTGGTTCTTGCTCTTCACTCTGGGCGCCGGGCCGATCTACGTTTCGATTGAACGCGTTCGCTGAGTCTCCCTTTTCTCGCTGTCTTTCGACCTTATCGGTTACCGCATTCTTTGTGAACACTCTCCCCAGAAAGGGGGAGTCTCGCTACAATCTGTCCATGTCCTCGACCGAGCGATTGCCCTGGATAGCCCAGGATCCTATCTCGATTCGTTTGTTCGAGCTCGCTCAGAAAGTGGCATCCGCACCCACGACGTTGCTCATCACCGGCGAAAGCGGCTCCGGGAAAGATCATCTCGCGCGATTGATTCACGAGCTCGGTCCGCGCCGCGACGCTCCGTTTCTCAAGATTGATTGCGCTTCGCTTCCGCCGCAGCTTGTGGAAAGCGAGCTTTTCGGTCACGAGCGTGGAGCCTTTACCGGTGCCGTCGAACGCAAGACTGGCCGCCTCGAGCTCGGTGCCAATGGGACGATCGTTCTGGATGAAGTAGCCGCGCTCTCCGCGGAAGCCCAAAGCAAGCTTCTGCGCGTGCTTCAGGAAAAAGCGTTCGAACGTCTTGGCGGCACGGAAACCCTGCAGATCGAAGCGCGCCTCATTGCTTTGACCAACACGGATCTCGCCGCGGCCGTTGCCGCGGGCATCTTTCGCGAAGATCTTTTTTTCCGGTTGAACGTGCTACCACTGGGTGTGCCTCCGCTTCGCGAACGCAAGGCCGACATCCTCTTGCTTGCGGATCAATTGCTTCAGACTCTCCGGACTGTCCATAACCGCCCCGACGCACAGCTCTCCGAGCTGACGCGTCGAATGCTTGTGGCGTATCCCTGGCCGGGCAATGTACGCGAACTGCGAAACGCGCTTGAGCGCGCGGTGGTCTTTTCGAAGAGCATCGAGATCACTCCGCAAGATTTTCCCGAAAGCATCCGGGCGGCGGCGGGAGGCGACGCCGTCCTTGCCGGCCTTCGTTCTCTTGAGGCCATCGAGCGTGATGTAATTGCCCAAACTCTGGAAGCCACGCGGTATCACATCTCCCGGTCCGCCCAGATTCTGGGGATCAGCCGCAAGACCCTTCTTGAAAAACGGAAGAAATACGGCCTGCAATGAGGTTGCTGCTCTTGATGCTCGGGAAGACGCGCCGTCCGGAGTTACGCGGTCTTCTTGACGATTACGCCAAGCGCATCGCGCGCTCCTGTGCGATAGAGGTCATCGAAGTTCGCCATGCGGCTGCGGCCATTAAGAAACTGGATGGGGACCCTGCCGCCGCCTCAGTTCTCCTCGATGCCGGAGGCAAACCGCAGGATTCCGAGTCGTTCGCAAATTGGATTGCAGAGCAGCGCGACCGCGGCACCCGTGAGATCATCTTTGTGTGCGGCGACGCGGAAGGTTTTCCGGAGGCGCTCCGTCAACGCGTTCCGCGAAAGCTCTCGCTCAGTGCCATGACTTATTCTCACGAACTCGCGCGCGTGATGCTCGCCGAACAACTCTACCGCGCGCTGGCGATCCTCTCGGGAAGCCCGTATCCAAAGTGAAGACGGCCCGTGGCTAATCCAATTGGAAAAATAATGCAGAGGCCAGCGGCGCGTCGAATCTTCAAGTGTCTGCTAATTTTGGCGGTCCTGGCGCTGATCGATGGTCTGTTAATTGAGCCGAACTGGATCCAGGTCACGCACTGGACTTTTTCTGGGAACGTGGCCGCGCCCCTGAAAATTGCCCATCTTACGGATCTGCATTCATCCGGAATGAGTTTTCGGGAAAAGCGCTTGCTCAAACTGCTGGACGTGGAGGCGCCGGACATTATCGTGGTTACCGGCGACACACTTTCCGGATGGGGAACTTACCGCGGCGAGAGCGAAATTCTAAGTAAGCTTCACGCTCCGCTGGGAGTCTGGCTGGTGCGCGGAAATTGGGAAATCTCCTACCCCCTCAAGAACGAACGAAAGTTCTACGAAAAAATCGGCGTGCATTTTCTTCTCAATCAGAGCATGGAAGTGCGCCCAGGCATCTGGCTGATTGGACTGGACGATCCGACCTTCGGGCATGCGGACCTTACTAAAGCTCTGGTCAACGTCCCTTCATACGCCTACCGGATCGCGCTCTTCCATAGCCCCCAGTTCTTCTCCGCTTCGGCTGGTCGATATGACCTCGCTCTCGCTGGCCACTCGCACGGAGGACAGGTGCGCATTCCGTTCCTGGAGCCGCTGTGGCTTCCAAAAGGGGTGGGCCCGTATGTTGAAGGATGGTTTGAGAAGAATGGTTCGCGCATGTACGTCAGCCGCGGCATCGGCATGACCCTTCTCCCGCTCCGCTTCGATTGTCGGCCGGAACTCGCCATCCTTACCATCGAGCCCGTGGTGAAATAACTCTTTCTGTTGTACAAACGTATGCCTATGGAGATCCGCATCGTGCCCGACGAGGACCAACCCTCGGCAGCCATCGAAATCCCTTTGGCGAAACCGCTGCCCGATTACGATCTTGAAGAGCTTGAAAAGCCCACGCCGCGAGACGTGGACGGCATTCTCGTCTCGCAGGGCTTCCGGGATCTGGTAGACGACGCGCGGGGCGTATTGATGGAAATTGTCGCGCATCCTCCCGTGGCGCAGGCGTCGAGGGGGATCACGGATCTGAATATCGCTCCCATTGTTGCTCCCCCGCTCGAAATTGTGCAGCTCACGGGCGCGATTTGCCCGGGTCACGAGGAAGTGTACCGCCCAGGACTATGGATCGTTCTTCGTGATCCGGCTGCGCCAGCGAAGCATCCGCCTCCCCAAACGACTGTGGATCGCATAACAGCGGCCGCGCAGGAACTCGTCAAGCGCCTGCAGCTGGAGTAGCCATAAAGAACAATCATGCCGGAAGACAAAGGATTGCTCATCGTTTATACCGGGTCAGGGAAAGGCAAAACAACCTGTGCGCTAGGCACGGCGTTTCGCGCCGTTGGGCAGGGTTTGCGCGTGCTCATGGTGCAGTTCATCAAGGGCTCCTGGCACTATGGCGAGCTCGATGCGGCAAAAATGCTGGGCGACGATAAATTGGAGATTCGTCCTATGGGTCGCGGCTTCGTGAAGATCGGCGGGGCGGAGACGGATCCAGAGGACATCAAGCTGGCGGAGGAATGCTGGAGCGCGGGCCGCGAAGCCATCTACTCTGGCACATACGATCTGATCATTTTGGATGAGATCAATTACGTCATCAGCTACAAAATGCTCGACTCTGAAAGAGTTGCCGAAGCGCTTAAGAATCGGCCTCAGCGCGTGCACGTGATCTGTACCGGTCGCAATGCTCATCCGAAGCTGATTGAACTCGCTGACCTGGTGACGGAAATGAAAGAAGTGAAACATCCCTATACGAAAGGCATTCTTGCCCAGCGTGGTATAGACTATTGAGAGGGTCGGCGGTGAACGGAGAAAGCAAATCCAAGAACGTAGGGTGCGATGCGAAGGCAAGTCTGGCCACAAATTGCTGCCGGTCGGCGATCGAATACGGGCCGGGTGGGAAAGCAGCGAGCTTTCCCCGAACAAGCGTGGGCTGACCGAGACTGATAACTGAGAATCGTCGACTTCCTTATGTCCTGGTTCAAGCGAGACAAAAAACCGATTGACCAGCCAACGCCGCCGGAAGAGCGGCGCGTCCGCACCGAAGGTCTCTGGACCAAATGCGAAAACTGTCGCACCATCACGTTCCGCAAGGACCTCGAAGCGAATCTTTTCGTCTGCCCGAAGTGCCAGTTTCACTTCAAGATGAACGCCAACCAGCGGCTGGAAATGCTGTTCGATGGCCGCTGGAAGGAACACGACGCCGGGATGATGTCAACCGATCCCCTGAAATTTGTGGATACCAAGCCGTACGTGCGGCGAATCAAAGAAACGCAAAAGAGGCTGGGCGTGAATGATGCGATCCTGCTGGCCGAAGGCCAGTTGAACGGCCGACCGGTAGTGATTTGCGCGATGGAGTTTGGATTCATTGGTGGCTCAATGGGTGCGGTGGTTGGAGAAAAAGTGACACGGGGAATAGAGCTCGCCATGGACACCCGGCAGCCTCTGATCATCGTGTCCTGTTCGGGCGGTGCGCGCATGATGGAGGGAACGATTAGCCTGATGCAGCTCGCAAAGGTTTCCGCCGCTCTCGCCAAGCTGGATGAAGCAAAGCTGCCCTTTATTTCCGTACTGACAGACCCCACTACCGGCGGCGTGACGGCAAGCTTCGCTATGCTTGGAGATTTGAACATTGCCGAGCCGGGGGCGCTGATCGGTTTCGCCGGGCCCCGAGTCATCGAGCAGACCATTCGCCAGAAACTCCCCGATGGCTTTCAACGATCCGAGTTTCTGCTCGAACACGGTTTTCTCGACGCGGTCGTTTCACGCAAGGAATTGAAGTCCTTTATTTCCTCCTCCCTCGATCTTTTGTTGAGCTGACATGAATTACGACGCCTCGGTTCGCTACCTGCTTTCCCTGGGCAGGGAGCTTGCCGCCCCGACTCAGGCAGCGGCAGCAAAATTTGATCTTGAGAATATTTCCGTGCTTACCGAGCGGCTGGGCCGCCCCGACCGCGCTTATCCGAGCGTTCATATTGCCGGAACCAACGGCAAGGGCTCGACCGCAGCATTTCTTGAATCCATTCTCCGCCACGCCGGATTTCTGACTGGGTTGTACACCTCACCGCATCTCGAACGCATTAACGAACGCATTCGCATGAATGGAAACGAGATTTCGGACGAAGAGTTCGCGGAAACTCTCACGCGAATCCAGGCAGTCATCGAAGAACTGCTGGCGAAGGGAAAACTCCGCGCGCATCCCACATTTTTCGAGAGTGTAACGGCTCTGGCGTTCGAATCGTTCGCGCGCTCGCGCGTGGAATTTGGCATTTTTGAGGTGGGTCTTGGAGGTCGGCTGGACGCGACGAACATTCTTCAGCCTCTCGTTTCGGTGATCACGCGAATTGACTTTGACCACGAGAATTTCCTAGGTCATTCCCTGAAGGAGATCGCATCGGAAAAGGCGGGCATCATCAAGTCCGGTGTGCAAGTCGTCGCCGCCGATCAGCGGCCAGAAGCAAAGGAGGTCTTGCGTTCACGCGCCGCGGAGCTTAACACAACTTTCGCGGATACCTCCGAGGCCTACCAGATGGATGTGCAGGAAAATCTCCAGCAGTCGGGCCGCTTTCAAGTTTTGGTTATGGAAGTAGCGACGGGTTGGGAACTCGAAGTCGCCCCAAAGCTCCCTGGAAAATTCCAGGCGCAGAATGCTCTCAACGCTATTGCTGCGTCGCGTCTTTTGCAGCAGCGTGGATACCGGATTTCCGACGACTCCATCAAGGAAGGGATCGCGCTCGCCGAATGGCCGGGACGCCTGGAAAAATTGTATTCGCACCCTGACGTCTATCTGGATGGCGCCCATAACCCGGCCGCGGCGGCGGAATTGCGGGATTTTCTTCGCCGTTATTTTGAAGGACGCAGAATCTGGATGCTCTTTGGAGCGTTGCGCGATAAAGCGGTGGACGAAATCGCCGGCATCATCTTTCCTTGCGTTTCGGAAGTCGTTTTCACCGAGCCCCGGACCGCACGCTCGATTTCCGCAGCGCAGCTCGCGGAAATCGCGGGGCACCACGCCCCACATTTTTCCGTGCAACCGGATGCCCAAGTTGCGTTTGAAAATATTCTCTCGAGAGCTTCTTCATCAGACGCAATTCTTGTTACTGGCTCCCTGTATCTGGTCGGGCAGATTCGCCATTACTGGAATCAGCGGGCCAGAGTCGCGGCAAAGTGAAAGCGTAGTATTATTCGGGAGCAGTTGGCGCACTTTCTCCCGCATGCGGACCCGGTGCGAGGAAGTACCACCGCAATTTTCTCCGTGTCCGGATGATTCGCCGAACATGATGCGACACAAAACTGTTCCCACGAAGAAAGGCAATTCCCGAAAGCCACAACCCCTGGTGGGCATCATCATGGGTTCGACTTCCGACTGGGAAACGATGGAGCACGCTGCGAATGCTCTCGAAAAGCTCGGCGTTCCACATGAAACACGAGTCGTTTCCGCGCATCGCACGCCGGATCTTCTTTTCCAGTACGCCTCCTCTGCGGAAAAGCGCGGCATCGAAGTCATCATTGCGGGAGCCGGCGGCGCTGCACATCTCCCGGGCATGACCGCCTCGAAGACGGTTCTGCCGGTTCTTGGCGTGCCCGTGGAATCCAAGGCATTGAAAGGACTCGATTCGCTTTTGTCCATTGCCCAGATGCCTGGAGGAATTCCGGTGGGCGCACTCGCGATCGGCAAAGCAGGTGCCATCAATGCCGCTCTGCTGGCCGCTTCCATTCTCGGCGGAAAGTATCCCGCGATTCGCGAATCGCTCCGAAAGTTCCGCGCAGAGCAGACAAGTAAAGTTCTCGCCATTCCCAATCCGAGTAAACACGCATGACCATCGGGATCCTGGGAGGCGGCCAGCTGGGTTACATGCTTGCTCTGGCGGGCTATCCTCTCGGCCTGCATTTCCGCTTTCTCGATCCCTCTCCGCAGGCGCCCGTGGGCAGAATCGCCCCTAGAATCACTGCGGAATATGCGGATCTCGAAGCGCTCGAGAAATTCGCGGCGGGGCTAGATTGCGCCACCTACGAATTCGAAAATGTACCCGTGGCAGCCGCGCAATTTCTGCTCGAGCGCATTCCGGTTTACCCGGCGCCGCAGGCGCTGGAAGCGGCGCAGGACCGCCTGAGCGAAAAAACGCTCTTCCGTGGCCTCGGAATTGCCACCACCGAATTTGCGGAAGTCAATTCTTTCGAGGATCTGGACAAGGCAGTGCAGCTCATCGGCATACCGGCTGTTTTGAAAACGCGCCGGATGGGCTATGACGGCAAAGGACAGTGGGTTTTACGGTCAGGGGAAGACGTTGCGAAGCTCGCCGCCGCATTTCCCGATTCTGCCCTTATCCTCGAGAAGTTTGTGCCATTCGAAAGAGAGCTTTCCATCCTTGCGGTGCGCAGCAGTGCTGGCGAAACTGCCTTTTACCCACTCATTGAAAACCATCACCGCGGCGGAATTCTCCGTCTCTCTCTAGCTCCAGCGCTCCACGTTGATGCCAAGGTGCAAGCGGCCGCTGTGGAAGCGGCGCGGCGCCTCCTTGAGGCGCTCGAATACGTTGGGGTACTAGCCATCGAACTTTTCGAATGCTCGGGAAGCATTCTGGCAAACGAAATGGCTCCGCGCGTTCACAATTCCGGCCACTGGACGATCGAGGGCGCCGTCACCAGCCAATTTGAAAATCACTTGCGCGCGATTTCCGGCTTTCCACTCGGCTCAACGGCAGCTCCGGGATACTCGGCGATGCTCAACCTCATCGGAGAGGCGCCGGATTCAGTGGATGTGCTGGCTGTGGAAGACGCGCATCTTCATCTATACGGGAAGGCTCTTCGCGCAGGCCGCAAGATCGGGCACATCACGGTCCGAGCTGCGACGCCCCAGCAATTGGCTGCTCGACTAGCCAGACTTCCCGACTTCTTCCAGCGGCCCGAATTTTGCCTGGATGCTGCTCTCGAAAAATCCACTAAGCCTTTTTGATTCAATAGGTTAGGCTCTACACTCTCAAACCGCATGGCTTCCAGCCCAATCTGAAGATGCCTCGCCCAGCCGTCCGGCTGTTGTCGGCCCTCGCTCGCAATGCTAGGATTTATCGATTCCATGTCCACCGCTACTCCACACAAGCCACATGTGGGCATTCCTTGGCGCACCAGCCAGGAGGAGGCTCAGCAGAACAAGGAGAAGCTGCGCTACTACTTTGACCGGGTGCGAGAAGCCGGTGGTGAGCCCGAGCCCATTTCTCTTTTCCTCTCTTCAGAGGAGCTTCGGGAAAAGATGGAAAATCTCGACGCCTTTGTCCTTCCAGGAAGCCCCGCCGACGTGGACCCATCTCGCTACGGCGCGGAACGTCAGTTGAAAACGGAGTTGCTTGATCCCCGCCGCGATCAGACCGATCTGGCTTTGCTGGCGTATGCTGCGCAGACGGAAAAGCCCGTTTTGGCGATCTGCTACGGCTGCCAGATTCTCAACGTGTTTTTCAAGGGGAGCCTGATTCAGGACATCCCCAGCGAGAAGCCGGATGCGCTGCGCCACGGAAAAACGGACTTGGCAGCCACTGCTGGCTCAGGTGACCTGGAGCATTCTGCGCGCTTCGAGCCAGGAAGCCGCCTCGCGCAACTTGCAGGCAATTCTGAAGCGACCATCAACAGCAGCCACCATCAAGCCATTGACCGGCCGGGTTCCGGACTTCGCGTGACGGCGCGCGCCACTGACGGCATCGTCGAGGCCGTGGAACTTCAATCGCCGACAGGCTGGGTCGTGGGGGTGCAGTGGCATCCCGAACGCATGCCGGGAGATGCGCTCGCCCACAAGCTATTTGAAGATTTCGTCTCCGCAGCCCGATCGCGCGCAGCCGTTTCTCAGGATCGCTAGGCAAAACTTCGATTTTCCTTTTCTGACGGTTTCATATTTTCTTCTGGGGGAATCATGATCTCTCTTGCAGGCAAGGCGGCACTGATCACCGGCGGCTCGCGCGGGATCGGGGCCGCGGCGGTGAAATTGCTCGCGCAAGCGGGCGCCGACGTGGTGTTCAATTACAACAAAGCTAAGGAGGCCGCGTCGCAGGTGGAAGCAGAAGCGCGCAAACATGGCACGCGTGTCGAAGCCTTCAAAGCCGACGTCAGCCGCCACGCGGACAACAAAAAGCTCGTGGAACAAACGATTGCGAGGCTTGGCAGATTGGACATACTCGTTGCCAACGCGGGCGTTTGGAATCAAGAGGATCTGCCGATCGAAAAAATGTCCGAGAAGCAGTGGGACGAAATGATGCGCATCAATCTCAAGAGCGTCTATTCGATCATCCATTTCGCGGTTCCCCACATGATCAAGCAGAAGTCCGGCAAAATCATCCCCATCAGCTCAACGGCCGGGCAGCGCGGTGAATCGTTCCATACGCATTATGGGGCCTCGAAAGGCGCCATCATTAGCCTGACCAAAGGTCTCGCCACGGAACTGGCACGGCACGGCATTCTTGTGAATTGTGTCGCACCAGGATGGGTCGCCACGGACATGTCCAACCCCATCCTGGAGACCAAGCCAGGGCAGAAGATGGCCGTCTCTGCCATCCCATTGGGTCGCCCGGGCACCGCCGAGGAGATCGCCGGGCCGATTCTCTTCGCCGCTTCCGACCTGGCCAACTTCATGACCGGGGAGATCATCAATGTGAACGGAGGCGCGGTGTTGTGCGGTTGAAGTTCACCCATATTGGCTTCCTCAGCCTGTTTTTGGCTGCAGGGCTGCCCTCTGCAGCCTCGGCCCAGAATCCGGACACCTTGATGCCGGACCAAAGCACGGCGCTGGCAAGAAAGATACTCGGCCAGCTGATAGAAGCGCTTGGAGGGCAGGCTTATCTCAACGCCCAGGAATCGGAGTGCTCCGGACGTCTCTCTCAATTCGGGCACAATGCGGACCTGACCGAGTACCTCGAATTCAAGGCTTATTGGCATTATCCGGATTGGAGCCGCACGGACTACGGCAAAAAGGGAAACATCATAGATCTTTTCATTGGGAACGAGGGATGGACTCTTGACCACGGCGGAGTAAGTCCAGAGCCTCCCGAATCCATCGCATCATTTCAGGAACTGCTGAGGAACAGCGTGGATCATCTTTTGCGCTTTCGTTTGAATGAGCAGGGAATGGCGTTCCGCTATGGTGGCCTGGATTTGATTGATATGCATCCTGTGGACTGGGTCGAGATCACGGATCGCGACGGGCGTCTGTACCGTCTTGCCGTGCGACGCGAGAATCATCTCCTGGAGCGCAGCGTCGTACTGGTTCCCAACGAAAATGAGCTGGAGCGCACGGAATTCACCACTCTCTACTCCAACTATCATCCCCAGGAAGGCATTCAGACACCTTTCCAGATCTCGCGACAGCGCAACGGCCGGCGTATCTTTCAGGCCTTTTATTACGGGTGTAAGTACAATCCGGGATTGCCAGCGGATTTCTTCACCAAGACGGCGCTTGAACAGCGTTTTGCCGAAGTCGGCGGGAAGAAAGCTCGCGAACACGCGGAAAAGGAACGATGAACGCGCTTCCTGCCCGCCATTGAGATTCCTTCTTCAACTCAAGCTCTTCTGATTTGTTCTACACTCAGATCACTCTATGCGGCTCAGCACGCGCCAACTGCAAGCGCTAGCTTCCATCTGCGAGACCTTTCTTCCAGACGGGGACGGCTGGCCTTCTGCCGTTGAATTGGGTATTCCCGAAGCGATCGCAACCTCCCTTGATTTTAACCCTCGCCGAAAAGATCGACGGGATTTTCTTCAATTGTTGAATCTCTGGGATTCCCGTCTGCATTCTCTTCTCTCCGTCGGAAAACTCGCTTCATTCTCCTCGTTGCCTCCTGAGTTGCGCGTCCGAGTGCTGTTGTCCTGGGCCGATAGCGGACTTTGCAAGCGCCGCGCCGCGTTTCAAGCGTTTCGCAAGGCCGTTGGATTTCTTTACGTGATGCTGCCGGAATTGGCTGGTCGCCGCACTCCTGTTTGGGACCGGATCGGCTATCCGGGCCCCCTCGGAGTCCAAAAACCGGAAACCGGGCGAACGCTGAAGGTGATGATCCCGGATCGCGAGGTCAACCTTAGTTGCGACGTTTGCGTGATTGGATCGGGAGCCGGAGGAGGCGTGGCTGCGGCGGTGCTGGCGGCCGCCGGAAAAGATGTGCTCGTTCTTGAAGCTGGAGGTTATTACGACGACCCTGATTTTGATGGCGCCGAGCTCAGCAGTTATCAAAAGCTCTACTCTGAAGCTGGATTTGCCGCGACAGAAGACCATAGCGTTGGTTTGCTGGCTGGAAAATGCCTCGGTGGGGGGACGGTGGTGAACTATTGCACCTCCTTCCGCACGCCGGACGATATTCGAGAAGAATGGGCATCGGAAGTTCCATGGATCATGAGCGATGAATATACGCAGAGCATGGATGCGGTCTGCTCTCGGCTGCACGTCAACCGCGATCACAATCGCGTTTCGGCGAGAGAGCAAATCTTCGAGCGAGGCCTAAAATCACTTGGATGGCATGTGGACACGATGCCGCGGAACGTCACTGGATGCGACCAGGGCAGAATCTGCGGCTACTGCGGATATGGATGCACGATCGGCGCAAAACAATCCGTTACGAAAACTTGGCTCGCAGATGCACAAGCACATGGCGCCCGAATTATTGCGGAAACTCATGCCGAAAAGCTGCTCACCAAAGGAGGATTCGCTACGGGCGTGGAAGCCCGGTCTTCCAGCGGCCACCTCGCAAGAATCAACTGCAAGGTTGTTGTCGTCGCGGGCGGGGCGATCCAAACCCCTGCGCTCCTGCTTCGTTCCGGGCTTCGCAACGAACACATTGGCCGCCATCTTCATTTGCATCCGGTTTCCAATGTCTGTGGAATCTTCGACGAGGAAATCCGTCCCTGGGAGGGAACGCTGCAGGCTATCTATTCGGACCAGCTTCGGCGGATGACCGGGAATTTCGGCGTAAAATATGAGACCACTTCGCTCCAGCCCGTGATCGCCTCCGCAGTGCTTCCGTGGCGTGATCCGCGCCAATATCGCTCGCTCCTTTCTAACCTGGCCCATACTGCCGCAATCGGCGTGCTGCTTCGCGACCGTGATGGCGGCCGCGTCAACATTGACGATGATGGCCATCCTGTTGCGAGCTATTCGCTCTCCCCGTTTGACTGTGCCCATCTTCGCCTTGGATTCTTGGGAGCCGCAAAAATCCTTGAGGCCGCGGGTGCGCGGCGAATCTTTTCTCCGCACGCCAAATTCTGCTCTTATGAGCCTGGCCGCTCGGGGACATTGACAACTTTTACCCAGGCCATGGACGCCGCGGGCTGGGAAAGCGGAAGGCTTGCCCTGTTTTCTTTTCACATCATGGGGACCGCCCGGTTTGGCGGTTCGCGGGCGATGTCGGCTACGACTCCGGATGGCGAAACGTGGGAAGTACGCAATCTATATGTAATGGACGCCGCCTCATTTCCGTCCTCATCCGGCGTGAATCCGATGATCTCGATCGAGGCGATTGCCCACCGCAACGCCCGGAGGCTAGCGGAAAAATAGTGGTGATTGATTACTGGTCATCTAATATTGGCGCGGATCACAATAGGTAGTCCAAAGAACTTCTGCCTGTAACATTTTTACCCAGTGCACCGTAGGACGAATAGGATATAACCTAAGGGTCCCCGGAAGTACAATTCTAATTGGAACTTGCGCTCAGCCCAATCTGGCCTTGGAGATGCTTCTAATTGGAACTCGTGCCACATTAGGTTGGTTCAGGTGTCTGTGCTCTCGTTTTTCTAGGCAGGTGCGGTGAAGCGGAGTCTTCGAAGCAGAGCGTTCCCGCCGAGGCGAGGCGAGGGATTCAGCCTCGTGGAAATGGTGGTGTCGCTCGCAGTCTTGCTGGTTCTCAGCGCGATCGCCATCCCTACGCTCATGCGCGCTTACCGTTCTTACTTGCTGGGTGACGCGTCGGCGCGAGTTGCGGGTATCTTCAAATTTACGCGCTTTGAAGCGATTCGGAAAAACACCCCGATTAGCTGTCAGGTGAAGCAGGTCGGAACGAACTGGATTGTTTGGACCGATTACAATGGCAACGGCAACCCCGATTCGACGGAAGCCCAAGTGGTGATCACGGGCATTGTAACTCTTCTTCCGTCTGGTTCCGTGCCGGGCACCGCTTCCATCGTGAGCGCTTTGGGCTCGGCGAGTCCCGGACTGACCACCATTCCCGGCAGCGTCACTTCTGTGTCCTACGACGGCCGCGGCGCGGTCAATTTTGTCGCCAATCCTCCTGCTGTTTACATCCTGTTTTTGGGGAACACGACAATCCCGAATTTCGGCGCGCGCGCCGTGGTTTTGTTGCCTTCCGGAATCGTTCAGGTTTGGACCGTCGGTGCCGCGAATAATTGGACGCGGGTCAGCTAGGAGAACGTGAATGGGTTCTTTCGGGGCCACGAGAGCGGGGCACGCCGCAAGCGAGCAAGGCTTTTCGCTGCTGGAAATGCTCTTCGCGACCCTCATTCTTCTCACGGGATTGGTAGGCATCGCACAACTTATCCCGGCATCCATACTTCTGGATCAAAAGAGCCGCTTGAACTCCGGTTCGCTTGTTTTCGCGCAACGGGAGATGGAGCAAATGCTCCAGCAGCCGCTCGCGGTCGCCCCACCTCCGCAGTTCGTAGACTCGATTGGCAATGTTTGTTCGCTCGGCGATCCTTCGGTACCCGGAAGCTACCAAGGAAGTCCGGTGATTTCGATCAACAACCAGGTGATGATTGATTTCAGCTCCAGTACGGTCCCCGGCTACAGCTTCTCCTATCACGATCCCAACGATCCCTACGCTGTCACCTACGACGTGCGCTGGGCGGTACTTACACAGGTCAACGGCGCTGCGACGACAAGCCGGCGCATAATTCTTGGAGTGCGGCAACTGGGTGGAAACGATTATGTTCCCCCGGTGACGCTGGATTCGATGGTGGAAAAGTGAAGTCGTCTCAGACAAATCTCCGGGCGGTTGGCTTCTCTCTCCTCGAATTGATGACCGCACTCACCATCTTCCTGGTGATTTGCGGCGTCGCGTTTGAGCTCCTCACCGTGGCGATGAAAAAATATCAATCTGAATCCCAGGTCTTGAATACATTTCAAGAAGCGCGCTTCGGAATGGATCAGGTGGTTCGCGACATTGATGATGCCGGCTACCCGCCGCTGAATGAATACACTTCTCAGCCTTCCAATTCGACGGTCTACGCACTTGCCCCGATCGCCTGGAGCCCGAATTACTCTACCTCGACATGCGCCATCGGAACCACGTGCACCACGCCCTCCGGCTTCGACATCATTCTTGAAACCAAGGTGGATCCCACGTCTTCCTCCGCCACCGTGCAATGGATTCGCTATAAATTGACGGGATCGACGCTCTACCGGGCCATCGTGGACAAGGATGGCGGGACCGATCCCGACGGGACCACGTCCGGCCAGCTCGTTCCGTATGTCCAAAACGTGGTGAATAATGCCTCCCCGGCACAAATCGCACAGTTTCAAATAGACTACCCGGCAATGTTTCCTTCTGGCCCCGTGGCTATTTTCGATTATTTGTGTGATAGCCTCACGGGGCCGCAGGAGTGTACGAACGTTGGTGTGGACAACTCTCCCGAAAACGTTCGGGCGGTTGGAATTACTCTTATTATCATGTCGCCGTTTCCGGATGCTCAGACCGGCAGGCCCAAACTCGTGGAGTTGAAAGGTCTGGCAACACGTATCAATAACGACGACTGAAGTATGGAAACGGTGCATGATTGCATGATCGTTCTCTTCAGAGCGCGGCGGCGAAGACAAGAATTCGGCATTGCCCTGCTCATCGCAATCTTCGTGCTCTTGCTTGTTTGCGTCGTCGGCATCGCCATGATGGTCGCCACTGGCACCGAGACTTCGCTTACCGGCAACTACTACTCTTCCACTGCCGTTTATTACGCGGGAATCGCAGGGCTTGAGGAAGGCCGAGGCCGGCTACTGCCAAAGAATCACGATTATCTGGGAAATGTGCCTGGCTTGAATTACCTTCCTTCCGGCGGCGGAACGGTTGCACTCGGCAACGTTCTCTACATCCTGAACCCGCTTCCCAGCGAGACGGTGAACCCTACCGACCTTGCCAATCCCTCCACCTTTCCTGATACCGACTACAACAACGAATTTCCAACCGCTCCTCTTTCTTCCGCCACCATCTACACGACTTCTTCCGTCTCCGATCTGGGAGGATATCAGGGACCTCGCTATAAATGGGTCCGCATCAATCCGGTGACGGAATATGCTTTGGGAGTTGATGTGAACGGTAGCGGCGGGGCCTTGAACCAGGTTCACCCCATCTATTTCGATGGAATACACCTTACCCGCACCATTACGACGCACCAGGCCTTCGAAGTGACTTCTCTTTCTGTGCTTACCAACGGAAGCCAGAGAATGATGCAATACGTTGTCGTGCCGGACTCTCTCAATCTGAGTTTCTATTCCGCACTCACTATCGCCGGCAACGCGGTGAACTTTGATCCTCCTCCGTATACGCCGCCGCCTCCTCCTGCTTCTCCTCCCCCTTACCCATTTCACGTTCGGGGGCAAGACCAATACTCTACAGGTCATCCTGCGCCATGCTCATCGCCGGTTCAAACATCCGTCCCAGCGATCGGCGTGATCAATACGGCTGACGATAATTCCGTCACCACTGCGGTTAACGCCACAAAGCCCACGCATTACACGGGGGTTAGCAGCGCCCCCAGCATACAAAACATCAATGTCGTCGGGGAGCTGCCCACGGGCATGCAAACACCCACGGACCTGGAGCAGTTGGTCCAAACCATTAAACAAAATGCCGACGCCATCATCACTGGTCCCGCGACACAGATGGACATGCCCTCGGGAATGTCGGCTTCAAATCCGATGACGGTATTCGTCGGCGGCGACCCGGCAGTACCGAGCCAGGGCAATTTGAGTTTGAATAGTGGTTTCACCGGCTATGGAATTCTCGTGGTGACGGGCGAGCTCGACTACACCGACGACGTCAGTTGGGAAGGGATTGTGTTGGTCATCGGCCAGGGAGTCATAAAGGAAACCAGCGGAGGTGGCAACGGCGAATTCGACGGCGCCGTTTTCGTCGCAAATACTCGGGATTCCTCCGGCAACGTCCTTTTAAATCTTGGTCCAGCGTCCTATACGCTCAACAGTTCCGCCAACGACGGCATCTATTACAATACATGCTGGATCAACCAGGTTCAGAAGCCGATTACCTACAAGGTCGTGTCTTTCCGCGAAATCCAGCAGTGAAGCTCCGCTGGCGCGGAGTTAGCTTTCGTGCTTTGGTGCGCGCTCGCTCGTGACTGTATAATGGTCGGATGCCGAATAGCCGGAAGGACGCGCCGATGCACGGCACGACGGTGCTTTGTCTCCGCAAGGAAAACAAGGTTGTGCTCGTCGCGGATGGCCAGGTCACCATGGGCGATCACGTGATGAAGCACACCGCGCGCAAGACGCGCCGTCTGTTCAACGACAAAGTCGTGGCCGGATTTGCCGGCTCGACTGCTGATGCTCTCTCTCTTTTCGAACGGTTTGAAGGCAAGCTCCAGGAATTCTCCGGCAATCTCCAAAAAGCAGCTGTCGAATTGGCCAAGGAATGGCGCAAGGATCGCGCCCTACGCCATCTTGAAGCTCTTCTCGTCGTTGCCGATGCCAAAGGTACGTTCATTCTCTCGGGCAACGGCGACGTGATCGAGCCCGACGACGGCCTGGTGGGAATCGGCTCCGGCGGAAGCTACGCCTTGGCCGCGGCACGCGCACTGCTGAAGCATTCCAAGCTCGCCTTGAAGGACGCTGCCCTCGAGGCCATGCGCATCGCCAGCGAGATTTGCATTTACACCAATGCAAACTTTACAGTGGAAGAGTTGTGAGCGCTGAAATTATAGCGTTGGATTGCCGTATGCTGAGTGGTATTCGCTGATCACGGGTCGCTGAAAGAAAGCATGCCAAGCAAGTCGGACAAAGAACTAATACTTATGCCCAACGGCGGCCAGGCTCCACCGGCTGCCACGGAGGAGTTTCTTCCCAGCCTCGACGAGATGACGCCGCGAGAAATCGTGGTCGAGCTGGACAAGTATATTGTCGGCCAGGCCGCTGCCAAACGGGCCGTCGCCGTCGCTCTCCGTAATCGCGTGCGTCGCCAGAAACTCGCCCCGGAAATCGCGGATGACATCCTGCCGAAGAACATTCTGATGATCGGCCCGACCGGTGTCGGCAAAACCGAGATTGCGCGCAGGCTGGCTCGCCTTGCGGGTTGCCCGTTTGTCAAAGTCGAAGCCTCAAAATACACGGAGGTCGGCTACGTCGGCCGCGACGTCGAGTCCATGGTTCGCGATCTCGTGGAGACCTCCATTGACATGGTCCGTGAAGAAAAGCTCGACGAAGTCGCCGATCGCGCGGAACAAGCTGCCGAAGAGCGCGTTCTGGATTTGCTCCTTCCCCCCTTGCCGCCTCCCGCTCCGGGCACCTCTGAGCTCGACGCGGCTGCTCAACGCGAACAAAATCAGCGTACGCGCGAAAAACTCCGCACTCAGTTGCGCGAAGGCAAGCTCGACCAGCGCATGGTGGACATTGAGGTCCGCGAGCGCGTCATGCCCTCCTTCGAAATCATCTCCAACCAGGGTGTGGAGGAGATGGACGTCAACCTCAAGGACATGCTCAGCGGCTTCTTTGGCCAACAAAAGAAAAAGCGCAAGATGAGCGTTGCCGACGCTTTCGAATACCTGATCCAGGAGGAAGAAAATCGTCTCCTGGATATGGACCAGGTCACCCGCATGGCAGTCGAACGCGCCGAGCAGATGGGCATCATCTTCATAGATGAAATTGACAAGGTCGCCGGCCGCGAGACCGGCCACGGTCCCGACGTTTCCCGGGAGGGTGTTCAACGGGACATTCTCCCGATTATCGAAGGCACCACCGTCAACACGCGCTACGGAATGATCCGCACCGATCACATTCTCTTCATTGCCGCCGGCGCCTTTCACGTGACCAAACCTTCGGACCTGATCCCCGAACTTCAGGGCCGCTTGCCAATTCGCGTCGAGCTGCAGTCCCTCAAGGAAGAAGACTTCGTCCGCATTCTCACCGAACCGAAAAACGCGCTCCTCAAACAGTATGTCGCTTTGCTGGAAACCGAGGGCGTAAAGTTAAATTTCACCGATGACGCCGTGGAGTCCATCGCCCGCTTTGCAACCGCCGTCAATGAGCAGACGGAAAATATCGGCGCGCGCCGCCTTCATACCATCCTCGAGAGGGTTCTTGACGAACTGTCCTTTGAGGCTCCGGACCTCAAGAAAAAGGCCGTCAAAGTGGATGCGGCTTACGTTTCCAGGCAACTTGCCGACATCGTCAAGAATCAGGATCTGAGCCGCTACATTCTGTAAATTCGAACCTCGAAAATGGAAATTCGAAGCTCGGGAAGAGACCACCCACTAAGAATGGAACGCAATCTTTTCGATTTTCGCGTTTCGTTTTTCTCCTTCATTCTCCTGGCGGGCTGCGCCGTCCCGGGCGAACCTACTCCTCCTTCACCTCCCATCCCCGTCGCCGTTTCCGATCTTTCGGCTCACCAGCAAGGCGATGGAGTTCAACTCACTTTCACGCTCCCGGACCGCGCCACCTCCGGCGACCATCTCGCAGCGCCTCCGTCCGTCGAAATCCTCCGTGGCTCCGTCAATTCCCATGGTTCCCCGGAAAAGAAATCCTTTCGGCTGGTCTACACGATTCCCGGCGCTCTCGTCCACACGTATGCTACGGCGGACCGCCTCCAATTCACGGACCCCCTTTCCCCACAGGAGACAGTCACTCAGCCCAACTCCTCTCTTGCTTATCGCGTGCGCACGCGCGTCTCTCGCAAACGGGCCTCGGATGACTCTAACACGGCCATTGCCCATCTTTTCCCCGTTCCCAAACGCATTGCCTCCCTTGATGCGCGCGTGACTGAGTCCTCCATCAATCTTATGTGGCCCGTGCCCCAGGACACTTCCGCCGGCACTCCCCTCCAGTCGGTCGCCGGTTATCGCGTCTATCGGGGCGAAATAGATCCCGCATCCGCCCAGGCCGCCACGGGCGACGTTTCCCAGGCGAAATGGATCTCCCCGCTTCTCCTGCTCTCTCCGGCTCCTTCCAACAGCTATCGTGATACCCTCTTCGACTTTGGAAAAACTTATCTCTACGTTGTTCGAAGCGTCGTGATCGCCGATGCCGAGGCGCTCGAATCCGACGATTCAGTTCCCGCCATCGTTACTCCACGGGACATTTTCCCTCCTGCCGCCCCACAAAACCTCATTGCTGACGTTGTCACTCCTCCCTCCGGCTCTCCCGAGGTGGACCTCTCCTGGTCCATAAATCTTGAAACGGACCTGGCCGGTTATCACGTCTTTCGAAGTGAACAACAGGGCACGCGAGGGCAGCTTTTGACTCCGGACTTGTTGCCAACACCGGCATATCGTGATATGTCAGTGCAACCCGGCCACCGCTACTGGTACACCGTGACCGCCATTGACCGCGCAGGCAATGAAAGCTTGCCGAGTTCCAGCGCGGCCGTTGCTCTCGCGCAACCATCGCAGTAGTCCCGGGTTCTTCCCAGTGGGACTTGGGAGCCCAGCACCCGATGTCTGATTCGGTACCTTCGCTTGGTCATGGATGGTTCCGCGCGTTCAGAAACGCACCAGTCCGGCTTGGGGTGTACATCGGCATCTCCCTCTCCGTCGTGTTCTCAGGTTGGCTTGTCATCGCCAACCGTATTCCTCTTCTTGAGCGCTTTGCTCTGGAACGTAACTTCGCCGGTGCTGCTTTGATCGTCTTCGTCGCGGTAATTCCGATTCTTCGTTTCTTGCGTTCCCCGCGGAGTTTGCTGCTCTCGGGCTTGATCTCCTGGACCATTTTCAGTTTCATTTATCGGATTCTGTGTTTGTTCTTTTCGACGCTCGACGACTGGCACACCACGCTCGAAGTGCTGACCACCGGCGTCGTCCTCTATCTCATCGCCGCCACCCTCTCCTGGTTAGCTGCGGTCATTCACCGCGTGCGCCACGGCGACGTTCCCCATTTCCGCAATCACATAAGTTGATACACTGTTCTCCCATGAGGTTTTGCCGCTTCGTTCCACGGGATCAGTCAGCAGCACTTTCGGCCATCTCCCGTTTCGGGATCATCGAGGGCGAGACCGTCCGCGAAATCACGGCCGCTCCTTGGTCCTCGTGGCAACGCGCATCCCATACTTTTCCGCTCCCTTCAGTTCGTCTTTGTGCTCCGGTCGAGCCCCGCAAGATCGTCTGTGTCGGCCGCAACTACGCCGCCCATGCCGCGGAGCTCGGCAACGAATTACCCAAAGAGCCGCTGATCTTCCTCAAGCCTTCTTCCGCCGTGATTGGTCCGGACGATCGCATTATCCTCACCAAGTATTCCCAACGCGTGGAGCACGAAGGCGAATTGGCTCTGGTCGTTGGCCGCCGCTGCTCGCATCTCGACGATCACGAGGATCCTCTTTCTTATCTTGCCGGCTATTCCTGCTTGAACGACGTCACCGCTCGCGACCTCCAAAAAGCGGACGTCCAGTTCACCCGCGCGAAGGGTTTCGATACTTTTTGCCCGGTTGGACCATGGATCGAATCGCAGCTTGATCCTTCGGACCTCGTGATCGAAACGCATGTCAATTCCTCAGTGCGCCAGTCCGCGCGCACTTCGCTCATGATCTTCTCGCCCGCTTTTCTCGTGCGGTGGATATCGCGCATGATGACTCTCGATCCCGGGGATGTCATCGCCACTGGCACGCCCGCGGGTGTCGGCCCGCTTGCAGCCGGAGATTCCGTGGAAGTCTGTATTGATGGTATTGGCGTGTTGCGCAATCCGGTGCACGCTCCGCGCGCCTAGCTTCGTCGCTTACGGGTTCTTTCGGTAAGATAAGAAGCAGCGGGGGGATGTTTTCGATCGTGCTCAGTTCGCTTCGCGAAGCATTTCGCGGGCGGTCTCTTCACCAATCCCTTCGCCATGCAGATCGCTTCCCGGAGCCTGCTTTTTGAAGACCTTATTTTCTGACTGGAAGATGGTTCTCGCCACTGCGGGCGCGGGGCTTACGCTCCTTTTCCTCATTGTATACGCGCTCTATAAGCCCGCCGTGGATCCTGAAGAAGCGGAACGCCGCCGCCGCTTGCATCTGAACCAAATCGGCCGCATCGCCGAGGGTTCCGTCGTTGAACTCGTCGAGCATCCCGCCGAACCCGATAAAATGCCGCGCGGGCTATTCGGCCCACGCGCCCGCCCGCTGGTCGCTAGCCGCTCGCGCCACCTTGTCTCCTATAGCTATTCTATTTCCGGCGTCATCTATCAAACTGCACAGGACATTACCGGTCTCGAAAGCCAAGTTCGGCTCGAGAGGCTCGTTGCCGGCCAGCCCGCCAGCATCAAGTACGATCCCTCCAATCCCGTGGATTCCATTCTCGTCGCCGACGATTGGTCGGGCCTTCGCTAATATTGGCCCGGCGAATCTCCCTGCTCTTCCCAACTTTCTTCTCCCTGCTTCCCTGCGTTATTCTTTCCCCGCAATTCAATTTCTTGAAGCCCGCGGGTCCATGAAAACGGTCCTCGCCTTCATCTTCACTACGCTTCTCATTGTCGCCATGGCTCTGAGCGCCGTGCTTGTCCTCGTCCGCTCTACTCTCTTCGTCATCGCTTTGCATTCTCCCTTGCAACGGACCTTTGCAATCGTCGCCGAGCTCCTTCTTGGTGTTATCCTGCTTCTCGGCACGGTGTGGCTGGCCACGCATCTCGCCGTGCGCATCTTTTCTCCAAAAGAGCCGCCATCCACGGGAGGGCCGCTTGTCTGACGAAAAGTCCGCCGCATCCGCTCGCGCCAGGTACCACGACCGCATCGCCGATCTTCGCCGCCTTGAAGCGGAAGCCGAAGCAGGCGGCGGGCCCGAGCGCCGCGAGCGCGAGCACACTGCGGGCAAGCTGACCGCTCGGGAACGTATCAATCTGCTTCTCGATGAAGGCACCTTCGAAGAACTCGATAAATTTGTTCGGCACCAGTGCGCCGATTTCGGCATGGAAGACCAGCGGCCCGCAGGAGATGGCTTTGTCACCGGCTTTGGCCGCATTGACGGACGCCTCGTCTATGTCTTTGCCCAGGACTTCACTGTTTTCGGCGGCTCTCTCTCGGAAGCCAACGCTCAGAAAATCTGCAAGATCATGGATCACGCCATGCGTGCCGGAGCGCCAATCATCGGTCTGAACGATTCCGGCGGTGCCCGCATTCAGGAGGGCGTCAAATCTCTTGCGGGCTACGCGGACATTTTCTTGCGCAATACGCTCGTTAGCGGCGTCGTTCCCCAGATCAGTGCCATCATGGGGCCCTGTGCCGGGGGCGCGGTCTATTCTCCAGCCATCACCGATTTCATCGTCATGACCCGCGAGACTTCCTATATGTTCGTCACCGGCCCGGACGTCATCAAGACCGTCACGCACGAGGAAGTCACCAAGCAGGAGCTTGGCGGCGCCATGACTCACAACGAGAAGAGCGGCGTCGCCCATTTTATCGCCCGCGATGATGCCGATTGCTGCGCAATGATCCGCGAACTCTTCGGCTTCCTCCCCTCCAACAACTTCGAAGACCCTCCACGCCTTGCGACGGGCGACTCGCCAACGCGACGGGAGGAGTCCCTCAACACCCTTGTTCCTGAAGACGCTCTCAAACCTTACGACATCAAAGATGCAATCCATGCCATCGTGGATGAAGGCTATTTCTTCGAAGTGCACGAGCACTTCGCCAGGAATATCGTCGTTGGCTTCGCCCGCCTTGACGGCCGTCCCGTCGGCATCGTCGCCAATCAGCCGGCATTTCTCGCGGGTGTTCTCGACATCAACGCGTCCGTAAAGGGCGCGCGCTTCGTTCGCTTCTGCGATGCCTTCAACATTCCTTTGATCACCTTCGAAGACGTTCCCGGTTTTCTCCCCGGCACTCAGCAGGAATTCGGCGGCATCATCAAGCATGGCGCGAAACTTCTTTTCGCCTTCGCCGAAGCCACCGTTCCCAAAATCACAGTCATCACGCGCAAAGCCTATGGCGGCGCCTACTGCGTCATGGCTTCCAAGCACATCCGCACCGATGCGAATTTTGCCTGGCCCACCGCCGAAATCGCCGTCATGGGCCCAGAAGGCGCTGTAAACATCGTTTATCGAAGAGAATTGGAGAGAGCACCCGAGTCCGAGCGCGAAAAACTTCGCCAGCAGAAAATTGCTGAATTCCGTGAACGCTTCGCGAATCCCTACATCGCCGCCGAACGCGGCTATGTGGATGCCATCATCGAGCCCGCGGACACCCGCGCCCGCATCATTGCTTCACTGCGAGCCCTCGAGAACAAGCGCGACGTCAATCCCAAGAAAAAGCACGGCAACATTCCGCTCTAACTCATGGCCGTACGCGTGCCCCGATGTCTACGCGGTAGTCGTCTTCGCGGGCCTTCCTACCCCGAGCTTCTTCAGAATATCTTCCATCAGGCACCACCCGCTGAATCCGGACTGGAGCAAATTCAGCCCCACGAACGCCGTAAATAGATACCAGTAATGATTTACCCACGTCCCCAGCGCCAGCGATGCCAGCACAAATGTCCCCGCAATAATCCTGATATACCGTTCCAATGTCATCTTCCGCCTCCTTCGCTCATGTAATAGAGAACCGGCACAGCCATTCGCGAGAGCACCGTAGAAGCTACTTCTCCGGCCATCAGAGAAATCGCTAGTCCTTGAAAAATTGGATCGAAAAGAATCACGGCTGCCCCAACTACCACCGCCGCCGCCGTGAGCAGCATCGGCCGGAAGCGCACCGCTCCAGCGTCCACCACAGCTTCTTCAAACTGAATTCCCTGCTCGCGCCGCAGCCGGATAAAATCCACCAGAATGATTGAATTCCGCACGATGATTCCCGCGCCTGCGATGAATCCGATCATCGAAGTCGCCGTGAAAAACGCTCCCATCATCGCGTGTGCCGGCAATATTCCGACAAGGGTAAGCGGAATCGGCGCCATAATCACCAGTGGTGTTTTGAAAGATTGGAACCAGCCCACCACCAGCACGTAAATCAGCACCAGCACAGCCGCGAACGCCAGTCCGAGATCGCGAAAAACTTCGGACGTGATGTGCCACTCGCCGTCCCACTTGATCGCCAGCTTCGTCGCATCGGGCGGCTGCTCTGCCGTGTATTGCTTGACCTGGTATCCCTCAAGGATTGTCAGGCCGTCAATCTTCGCGCCCATTTTTTCGATCGCATAGACCGGGCTCTCCTCCGCCCCGGCTACATCCCCGATTACGTACACCACCTCCCGCAAATTTTTGCGGTAAATGCTCTTGTCAATCGTCCCCTGCTTCGCTTGGACGATTTCGCCGAGCGGCACCATTCCTCCTCCCACCGCCGGAAGATACAACCCGCTCAGTGCGTTCTCTCCCGACCGGCTCGCGCGCGCCAGCCTCACGCGAATGGGTACATCTTCCCGCGCATTGGGTGCATGCAGCAGTCCCGCCTCTTCTCCCTTCAGCGCGATCTGCAAGTCCTCGGAGACTTCCGCGGCCGAAATTCCTCGCATTGCTGCTTTATCCTGTTCCACTTCGAAGTCCAGCTTCGCCTCGTTCGCTGCCACATACCAATCCACGTCTACTATGCCCGGCGTCGTCTCAAAGATTTCGCGCACGCGCCTCGCGAGCTCGATTTGCCGCTCGTAATTTGGTCCATAAACTTCCGCAACTAAAGTCGAAAGCACCGGAGGGCCGGGAGGCACCTCTGCGATTTTCACGCGCGCGCCCCATTTCCTTCCGATTTCTTCGATCGGCCCGCGCATTTCCTTCGCCAGCGCGTGGCTCTGTACGCTGCGCTCTTCCGCGCTCCGCAAGTTGACCTGAATGTCCCCCTGGTTCGCCCCGTGCCGCAAATAGTAATGCCGCACCAGACCGTTGAAGTTGTACGGCCCCGAAATGCCTGCATAGAGCTGGTAGTTCGTCACTTCCGTCTGCGTGTGCAGGTAGTTTCCGATCTCCTGCTCCACCGCCAGCGTTTTTTCCAGCGGCGTTCCCTCCGGCATATCCACAATCACCTGAAACTCGCTCTTGTTGTCGAACGGCAACATTTTCACCCGCACGAGTTTGAACGCCACCATCGAGCACGCCAAAAGAAGCAGCGCCACTACGCTTCCCAGAAAAATCCAACGTCGTTTTGCGCTCGTAATTAGCGGCGTCATCAGCCGGCGATACAGCTTGGTGCTCCATCCTTCTGATTCTGTCTCTGCAGGGCCGCCCGTATGCCCTCGTAGCAGCCGCAGCGCAGCCCACGGCGAAACCACGAACGCAATCACCAGTGAGAACACCATCGCGGCCGAAGCACCCACGGGGATCGGCCGCATGTACGGCCCCATCAGCCCGCGCACAAACGCCATGGGCAAAATTGCCGCGATCACGGCGAATGTCGCCAGAATCGTCGGATTCCCCACTTCGCTTACGGCTTCGACCGCCACATCGCTCCACGGCCGCCCGTGGTTTTCCGGCAATCGGAAATGCCGCACGATGTTCTCCACCACCACGATGGCGTCGTCCACCAGTATTCCGATCGAGAAAATGAGCGCAAATAACGTGACGCGATTCAGCGTGTAGCCGTACGCATAAAATATGAACAGGGTCAGCGCCAGTGTCACCGGAATCGCCAGCAGCACCACTCCGGATTCCCGCCAACCCAGCGCCAGTCCAATCAGCAGAGTCACGGAAAGTGTCGCCAGCAGAAGATGCTTCAACAGTTCGTCCGATTTTTTCTTCGCGGTTTCCCCGTAATTCCGCGTCACTGTCACTTGCACATCGTTCGGCAGCACGTACCCGCGCAGTCCGTTGACCTTGCTCTCCACGGCACGCGCCACGACCGTCGCGTTCGACCCTTTCCTCTTCGCCACCGTCAGCGTCACGGCGGGATACATCCCGCCCGGCCCGGTTTCCGCCCCTCCCGTTCCGAAAAAAACGTACTCGGCCGGCTCTTCCGGCCCGTCCTTCACTTCAGCTACGTCGCCCAGATGCACCGGCCGTCCGCCTTGCACCCCTACCACCACTTCCTCAGCGTCTGCCGCGCTTCGTAGGAAGCCCCCCGCCTCCACGGCCACCTCTCGGTCCGCCAAGGAATACGACCCCGCCTCGGACCTCTGGTTCGCCATTTTCAGAGCCTGCACCAGCAATGCTGGGTCCTCGTGATACGCGGCCAGCTTCTGCGGATCGAGTGTCACTCGCAGCACTCGCCTCTGCCCTCCGATCAACGTTGTCTCGGAAACGTTTTCCACCTGCTTGACGCTCTGCTCCACCTCCGCCGCGATTTGTCGCAGCGCAAATCCGTCGTAATTTTTGCCCCAGAACGTCAGTGCCAGAACCGGCACATCATCAATGGATCTCGCCTTGATCAGTGGCCGCGAAGCCCCCGGCGGAATCTTGTCGAAGTTCGCGTACAGTTTGTTGTACGTGCGAACCACCGCATCCTCTTCCTTGATCCCCACATAAAACCGCACGATCACCAGCGCGCCGCCGGGCTGGCTCGTCGAATAGAGATATTCGACGCCCGGCACTTCCCGCAGCAGCTTTTCCATCGGAATCGAAACGCGCTGCTCCACTTCCCTCGCAGAAGCTCCCGGCATGCTCACGAACACGTCGAGCATCGGCACCACGATCTGCGGCTCTTCTTCTCGCGGCGTCCGCAACACGCTGAATACTCCCAGCAGCAGCGAAGCGATGATCACCAGCGGCGTCAGCTTCGAATCTATGAACGCCTTCGCGATTCTTCCGGCCAGGCCTAGTTTCACGCCTTTTTCTCCGCCGTCCCAGTTACCCTTTTCCCGCTAAGGTCCCCGTCTCTTGGATTCGCCACGTATCTCTCGCCATCGTTTAGCCCGGAGAGAATTTCCGTCTCCCCGTCGGTCGTTTGGCCGCAGGTCACCACACGCCACTCCGCGATTCCGCGGGCGTCCACAACAAAAACCCCTTGTAGTTGTCCGCGCTGCACGATTGCCGTCTGCTCTGCCGCTATTCCCTTACGCTCCCCCGCGCGAAAGCTTGCCCGCCCGAACATTCCCGAATGAATTTCCGCTTCTTTTGGCAAGTCAATGCGCACCTTCACCGTATGCGTCGCAGGATCCGCTCCCCCTTCGATTTCCGCCACTTTCCCTCGAAGAGTTTTCCCGGGCGCCGCGTCCAACCTCACTTCGACCGTCGTTCCCTGTCGCAACGCTTGTCCCTTTGTTCCGGCTGTCAACATCTCCGCAGCTAAAGTTGCTTCCAATTGGAATGCTCCCATCTTCTCCAGCACAAACAGCTGCATTCCCGGCATCACCACGCTTCCAGGTTCGATCAGTCTGCGAACCACTCGCCCATCGAATGGCGCGCGGATTTGTGCATAGCTCGCCACTTCCCGCGCCGCTCGTGCATCGGACTCCGCCTGCGCTTTCCCGGCACGCGCCCGCTGCAATCGAGCCGTCGCTTGCTCCAATCCTGCCTGCGCCGCCTGGTTCTTCGCTTCCACTTCGTCGAACTCCTGCGGGCTCACCGATTTCTCATCTCTCAAATAAACGTATCGGTCGTACGTCTTCTTCGCGATCGTTGCCTGCGACTCGGCCATGCTCATTCCACGGGCGGCTTCCTCGATCCCCGCCTCCGCCTGCTGCACTCCAGCACTTGCAGCGTTTCTCCTCGCCTGCAATTCCTGGTCGTCCAATTGCGCCAGCAATTGCCCTTGCTTCACGGTCTCCCCCTCGCGTGCCTCCACCCGCAGAATCGTTCCGGCGGTTCTCGCTGCAATGTCTGCTGTCGCAATGGAGACTACCGTCCCCGGTGCTTCGGTCGTGTCGGGTACGTTCTGCAAGTGAGCTGTCTCGACACGTAATCCTGTAACTTGCTCGGGCGAGGCGGTCGCGGCGGACTTTTCTCCCCCGCAACCGAAAAAGAGCGCGCTCACCAAAATAAGGGCGGGAATCATCACCGCAAGTTTTCTGAGGCCCGGCGTTCTGTTGGCCTTCATGGTTGTTTCTCTCCTTGCAGCAAAGCTGCATCCGGTGTCAATGTCCCCGCGGAGTGTTCCAGTTCCGCCTGCGCGGTGTGCCAGTCGTACACCGCGGAAAAATATGCCGTGCGCGCATCAAGTTGTGACGTTTGTGCACGCAACAATTCCGTGATTGTCGTGAGTCCAGCTTGATAACGGTTCTGGATAATCCGCAGGCTCTCCTGCGCTTGTCCCGCGGTGTCGCGTGCGGCAGCGGTTCGCTGCTCCGCCGCCGCGATTCCTAGATAGGCTTGCTGCACTTCCAGCAGCACTCCGGACTTCACCCACTCCAGATCGTGCTTCGCCTTGTTCTCATTCGCCTGTGCCTCGTTCAGACGTGCTTTCTCGGCGCCCCCTGCAAAAAGGTTGAACTTCACTTGCGCGCCCGCGGTCCAGTTTGATCCCCCGTTGCCTGCAAACGACAGGCTGTCTCGTTCCACGTCCGCAAAAACTCCGATCTTCGGCCCGAATTCCGCCCGCGCGGACTTCCTCTCGCTTTCCGATGCCTCTCGACCCATCTCCGCCGCCTGCAGCATCGGTCTCTGCTCCAGGGCCGTCTTCTCCCAATCCTCAACGCTCTTTACCGGCGCCGCTGGCTCCTTGAGGGCCTCCGTCGCGTCCGGTTGCGTCCCGGGCTCTAACCCCATCTCGCGTCCCAGTGTCAGTCTCGCCAGTTCCACTCCATTTTCCGCGCGGATCTCCCGGTCCTTCATCTGCGCGGTAAACACTTTCGCGCTCAAAAGGTCCGAATCCACAATCAACCCCGCCTTCTGCATCGTTTCCGCGCGATGCTCGTTCGCTTCCGCTGCTTGCAACGCGGCCGTTGCCGCCGCAGCGTTTCCCCGGGCGACCACTACGCCGTAATAGGCTTCGATGACGCGCAGGATCAGATCCTGCCTCGCCTGCTCTTTCTGGAAGTCCGCTGCCGTTTTGGATTGCTTCGCGCCCCGGACGCGATTGCGCGTCTGGCCGGAGTCGAACAGCAGCATCTGCCCGTCAACGCGCGTCTGGAAATTATTCAGCGGTGTCGGTGTATTCAGCCGGCCGAGATCGAAGTTCGCGGCCGTAAAGCTTTGCTGCTCCAGCAGCGTCCCAAACACATAAACCGGGTTGTTCCCTCGCGTAAATCCTTCGCTTAGGTCCACTCGCGGGAACCATGCGGCTTTCGCCTCGTCCGTTCTTGCCTCCGCCGCCTTGGCCATGTCTTCCGCACTCTCCAGTTGCGGATTTTTCGCCAAAGCTTGCTGAACGGCCTGCTGAAGGGTCAATGCTTGCGCGGCGGGCCTTTCTTGCGCGGCGCATCGCGGAATGGATACGGTGATTAGAATGGCGATGATCGTCGCCAGACCGGCGTTCTGCGTCGCTCGCCGGCGGATGGAGTCTTTGTCGTTTCGCGAGCGGTAGCCTGTGGGAGGTTCGGTCATCATGGTGGTGGCGGGAGGTCCAAACTTCCCGCTTGACAACTGTATGCGTATATGGTGATATAGTCAAGAAGTTTCTTGGGAGTTTGCCGACGATGCCAAAACCCTCTCTTCGACCTTTTTCCAACCAGCGCTTGCTCGACGCCGTCGCCCGCCGTTTTCGCCTCCTCGGCGAGCCTTCCCGCCTCCGCATCCTTCAGCTCCTCGAAGAGGGCGAACGCTCCGTCGGCGATATCGCCGCCGCTCTAGGCGGCAACCAGCCCAACGTCTCCAAGCATCTCCAGTCTCTCTATGACGGCGGGCTCCTCAGCCGCCGCCGCGATGGCAACAGCATCTTTTACTTCATCTCCGACCCTAATCTTTTTAAATTGTGCGACCTGGTCTGCCGCAGCACCGCTCGCAGTGTACAATCCCGCTTGAAAGAGCTGCTCGCGGACCGCTCCGCGTAATCGTGCTGGAGGCGCGTTCATGAAGATTCATCGCGTGGAAGTTCCAGGCTTGGTTCATTATTCTTATGTTCTTTCTTCACAAGGCCAGGCCGCTGTCCTCGATCCCCGGCGCGATGTGGACGTCTACCTCGATTACGCCCACGCCAATCAATTGCGCATTACTCATATCCTGGAGACACACATCCACGCCGACTACGCCTCCGGCGCCCGCGAACTCGCCGATTCAACTGGCGCCGAACTCTGGTTGAGCGCCCACGACAAGGGCGAGGACTTCGAGTACTCCTTCCCGCACCGCGAATTCCGCGATGGCGATTCTCTTGCCATCGGCGAACTCCGCATCGAAGCCATTCACACTCCCGGACATACCCCCGAGCATCTTTCATATCTCGTCACGGACCTCTCGCGTGGCAACTATCCGGCCGTCCTCTTCTCCGGCGACTTCGTATTCATCGGCTCTCTTGGTCGCCCCGATCTCCTCGGCGATGAAGCCAAGCGCGGCCTCGCCAACTCTCTTTTCGACAGCGTCACACGCAAAATCGCCTCTCTCCCCGATGGCCTCGAGGTTCTTCCATCCCATGGCGCCGGTTCCCTCTGCGGCGCGGGCATGTCCGAGCGCCCTCAATCCACTCTCGGCTATGAGCGCCACACAAACCCCTTTTTTTCTATTCCTCAGCGCGAGCCCTTCGTCAACCGCATCCTCGCTGGCGTTCCTCCGTTCCCGGACTACTACCGCCGCATGAAGCGCCTCAATTCCGCCGGGCCCGCGCGCCTCGATGGAATTCCTGGCGGCCTTGCTCTCAGCGCCGCGGATTTTCACCGCCGCATCGAGAATCAACATGCCGTCGTCATTGATCTCCGCAGCCCAGAAGCCTTTGGAGGCGCCCACATCCCTGGTTCCATCAATATCGGCGCCGGTCCATCTTTCAATTTTTGGGCTGGCTGGGTTGTGCCTTACGACCGCCCACTTTTCCTGCTGTCCGATGGAGATGCCGGTTTGGAAGACGCCCGCCGCGGACTTATCCGCGTCGGTCTTGACCGCATCGAAGGCTATCTGGACGGTGGCCTCCGTGCCTGGCTCGATGCCGGCTATCCCGAGTCGCATCTGAAGCAGATTTCCGTGGAAGAGCTTCACGCGAAGCTTCCACACGATCCATTTGTTCTCGACGTCCGCTCCGATTCCGAGTGGCAAAGCGGCCATATTGCCGATGCCCGCCACGTCTACGCCGGCGAAGCAACGAAGCATCTCGCCGAACTTCCCTCCGGTCGCCCGCTTCACCTCGTCTGCGCCAGCGGCTATCGCTCCAGCATCGTTTCGAGCCTTCTTCTTCGTGAAGGCCTTCGCGACGTCCTCAACGTCATCGGCGGCATGAATGCCTGGTCCGCCGCCGGCCTCCCCGTCACCTCCTCCTTGTCCGCCTGTGCGAAATAGCCACTTCGAAATTGCGCTCGCTTCTAACTCAATCTCTATTTCTGCGCGGCGCATGTTCCCCTGTGTTACGCTTTTCCGCGTTGCTTGCCGGAGGCTCTCCATGCCGCTTCGCCGCTTCGCGATCGCCGCTTTGATCTTCTTTCTGGCCGGCTTCAACCTTCCCGCCCAACAGAAAACCGTTGCGGAGCGTCTCGGCTATCCCGCCGGCGCAAAACTCCTGATCCTCCACGCGGACGATCTCGCCGTCGCTCATTCTCAGGATGCTGCCAGCTTCGACGCGCTTGAAAAGCACGACGCCAGCTCCGCAAGCGTCATCGTCCCCGCCCCCTGGCTCACCGAAGCCGCCGACTACGCCAAAGCTCACCCCGACACGGACGTCGGCATTCATCTCGCGCTCACCAGCGAGTGGAAAACTTACCGTTGGGGTCCCGTCGCTCCTTACGACAAAGTCCCCAGCCTTCTTGATCCCTTCGGCTACTTACCGCTCACCGCAAATGATGTCGCTAACGATAAGCCCGCTCAGGTCGAACTCGAGCTTCGCGCTCAAATCAATCGCGCCATCGCCCTGGGCATTCATCCCACGCATCTCGATTCCCACATGGGCGCGCTCTTCACGAAGCCCGAGTTCTTCGCGATTTACATGAAGCTCGCGCACGAATTTCATATTCCTTTCTTCGCCGTTAAAAGTGGCGACCCGCAATTTGCGCCGCTACTGTCCCTCGTCTCGGAGAAAGACAAACCTTTCTTGATGGACTCCCTCTCGATCGCGAATCCAAACATTCCCGCTGATCACTGGATGGATTTCTACTTGAACGTCATCAAGAATCTGAGGCCCGGCCTGAACGAACTCATCGTTCACCTTGCCTACGACAACGCCGAAACACAGGCCATCATGGTGGACCATCCCGACTACGGCGCCGCCTGGCGCCAGCGCGATTACAACGTCGTCACCAGCCCTGAATTCCGCAAAGCCCTCGCCGATAACCACGTCATTCTCATCACCTACCGCGATCTCGCCAAGGTTTGGAACCCTTGAGTTCCCTCGTTGGAGGATTGAACTGCGCGGCATCTGCTGCATTGAGTCGGCCGTGCCGCGAACGATTGGACACGTTTCCCGAACCATGCGCCCGGCTTCTTCCCGCCGCGTGCTAAACTTTTTCCCGCTCGATTACTTCTCATGTTCCGCAAAATACTGATTGCCAATCGCGGCGAAATCGCCGTTCGCATCATCCGTGCCTGCCGCGAACTCGGCATCAAATCCGTCGCCGTCTTCAGCGACGTGGATCGCAAATCTCTCCATGTCCGTCTCGCTGGAGAGGCTTATCCCATCGGCCCCGCGCCCTCCCGCGAAAGCTACCTTTGCATTGACAAGCTCATGGACGTCGCCCGCCGTTCCGGCTGCGACGCCCTTCATCCCGGTTACGGTTTTCTCGCGGAAAATCCCGCTCTCGCTCGTGCTTGTTCCGATGCCGCCATCACCTTCATCGGTCCTCCAGCTGAAGCCATGGAAGCTCTCGGCTCCAAAACTGCCGGCCGCCAGCTCGCTCGTCGCTGCGAAGTGCCCACGGTTCCCGGTACCAACGACCCCATCCAAAATCCCGCTGAGGCTCAGGAACTCGCTCGCCGCATGGGCTATCCCGTTTTGCTCAAGGCCGTCGCCGGCGGCGGCGGTAAGGGCATGCGCCTCGTCACCAGCGACTCCGAATTCTCTCCCGCCTTTCGCGACGCCTCTTCCGAAGCCCTGAATGCTTTCGGCGACCCTTCGCTCTACCTCGAAAAATATCTCGAAAAGCCCCGTCACATCGAAATCCAGATTCTCGCCGACGCGCACGGCCGCGTCGTTTCCCTCGGCGAACGCGAATGCTCCATTCAGCGCCGCCACCAAAAGGTCATCGAAGAAGCCCCTTCTCCCATCATGACGCCGGAGCTCCGCAAAAAAATGGGCGATGCCGCCGTCCGTCTCGCCCGCGCCGGCGGCTATATCAACGCGGGTACCGTCGAATTCCTCGTGGACACTCACTACGATTTCTACTTTCTCGAAGTCAACACGCGCCTTCAGGTCGAGCACCCCGTCACCGAGCAGGTTACCGGCCTCGACCTCGTCAAACTGCAAATCGCCATCGCCGCTGGCCACCGCCTTCCCTTCGCCTGGGAATCCATCACTCCTCGCGGCCACGCCATGGAAGTTCGTCTCTACGCCGAGGATCCCGAAAACAATTTCTTCCCCTCGCCCGGAAAAATTCTATCCCGCCATGCTCCTTCCGGCCCCGGCATCCGTCTTGACGAAGGCGTCTACGAAGGCTGGACCATCCCCATGGACTACGACCCCCTCCTCAGCAAGCTCATCGCCTGGGGCAACAGCCGCGAGGAAGCCGTCGCCCGTCTCCGCCGCGCTCTCGAGGAATATTCCATCGCCGGCGTCAAGACCAATGCTTCTCTCTTTCGTCGCATCCTCGCCGAGCCCGATTTTCTCCGCGCGGAAATTCACACCCGCTGGCTCGACGAGATGCTTCGCCGCCCCCGCCCATCCGCCGAACCCGAACGCTCTAGCGCCGATGCCGCAGCCATCGCCGCCGCGCTCTGGCATGCCTCCCGGATCGTCTCGTCTTCTTCTCCCAACTCCAAAATCCCTCAACCCTCCCGCTGGAAGCTCGAAGGTCGCCGCGATCAACTGGAACGCACCTCGTGAAATTCGAAATCCGCATCTCCGGAAAAACGCGCATCGTCGAGCTCTCTCAAGAGGACGGCCATCTGCGCATCCTTCTCGACGGCATTTCCCTCGACGCTGACGCCGTCGAAGTGGTACCCAACACCTACTCCATCCTGCTCGCCGGCGAATCCCACGAAGTCCAGATCGCCCCGCTCCCCGATGGTCGCATCAAGCTTCACACCGGCCTCGCCGAATTCGTCGCTGAAGTCGCCGATCCCCGCGCCTGGCGCGGCCGCAAACACGGCGCCCTCGAAGCCGAAGGCCGTCAGCCCATCCTTGCTCCCATGCCCGGCAAAGTCATTCGCTTGCTCGTCAACGAAGGCGACAACGTCGAAGCCGCTCAGGGCCTCGTCGTCGTGGAAGCGATGAAAATGCAGAATGAAGTCCGCTCGCCCAAAAGTGGAAAAATCGAGCGTCTGCTCGCCAAGGAAGGCCAGGCCGTCAACGCCGGCGAAATCCTCGGCTGGGTCGAATAAATTTTCAGAGGAAAACCTCAGTCTTGCGGCGTGCTCGGGATCGCCGGCTTCGGCGGCAACGTCGACTTCGCCGCTCCGGGCAGCTTCCCCGCCGATTCCAGCACCTGCCGCGCCAGGTAATTCGTCACGTGCGCTTCGTCCCGCGCCACCGCCAGGTACGCCGCGCGCAATAATTGCTCTTTCCTGCTCCGTAGTGTGTCGCGAATCGTCTGCTGCACTTGCGGATCGCTCAAGCTCCTCTGCCCGGGCGCTTCGCGCGAAAGCAGTTTGATGATCCGGTAGCTCATTCCGTCTTTGTCGCGCGTTTCCACTGGCTGGCTCACCTGTCCCGGCTTCAGCCCCAGCACAACTTTTTTCAGCGCCGGATCCACCTGCGCATTGTTCAATCCCGATTCCGGCACGAATCCCAGGTCCCCACCGGTCGAAGCCGTGTTCATATCTTCGGAATAATCCATCGCCAGTTGCGAAAAATCCGCTCCGCTGTTCAGCTTGTCCATCAGCATTTTGATCTTGCGCTGCGCTTCCGCGTCGTTCGTCGCATCATCGTTCTTCCGGTTGCGGATCTGCGGATCCTTCCGCGGTGTCACCATGATCTGCGCCAGATGGTAC
>DATIXL010000111.1:0-31507 GCA_035518615.1 Terriglobales bacterium
CCCGTTCAGGAAGATCAGCTTCTCGCGGCCGTGGAACAGTTGATCGGCGCGGAGGCGCAACGCCCCGTGGCTCCGGTGGCATAGGCGAATCATGGCTACGAGTCAAAACAAAAAGTTTCGCGTGCTGATCGCCGAAGATTCCGCGTTCATGCGCAAGGTATTGGAGACGATCTTCAAGTCGGATGAGCAATTACAGGTTGTCGGACAAGCCAAAGACGGACGCGAAGCGGTGGCCATGGCGGAATCGCTGAAGCCAGACGTGATTACTATGGACATCAACATGCCGCACGTGGACGGCCTGCAAGCTACTGCACAAATCATGACCACCAACCCCCGGCCGATCGTGGTGGTCAGTTCGGAATCGAAAGAAGGCGCATCGAGCACTCTGAAAGCGCTTGAACTGGGCGCCATTGAATTTGTTGCCAAGCCGACGAGCGGAATTGACCTGGACATGGCAAGTATCAAAGACGAGCTGCTGCGCAAAGTGCGCATGGCTGCCAAAGTGCGCGTAGTGCGCACGGCGTCCAGACTCGCCACGAGTTTGCAGGCAGAAAACAACTCTGCTGCGCCTGTGGCACCGCGCGTGGCGCCGAAGCCTGCAGCGGCGTCCGCGATCGACCAGCGCTTCCCTGTTGTCGTCATTGTGGCTTCCACTGGCGGACCCGCGACCGTGATGCGGCTAGCGCCGGGCTTTACAAAGGAATTTCCAGCAGCCGTGATCCTGGTTCAACACATGCCCGCGGCGTTCACCACGCAATATGCGGCGCAGCTCGCGGAATTTACGGAGATTCGCGTCAAGGAAGCAGAATCGAACGAATCGCTTCAGCCGGGAACTATGTATCTGTGTCCGGGAGGACAGCATCTGCGCGTGATGGCCACGGGCCGCATTCAATTGGACGGTAAGTCCGGCCGCATCAACGGTTACCTGCCGAACATGGACGTTACCATGGAGAGCGTGGCGGCCATGGCGGGGCCAATGAGCATTGGCGTCGTGCTAACGGGCATGGGAAACGATGGAGCCAGCGGCGCGAAAGCAATCAAAAGTGCCGGCGGTTACGTGCTGGCGCAGGACGAAGCCACCAGCGTGATTTTTGGAATGCCGGCGGAAGCAATCAAAGCGGGGGCCGTGGAACAGGTTTTGGGCATTGACGATATCTACGGGTCCATCGAGAAACGCGTACTTGATCTTACCCGCGCAACGCTGGTGGGGACACGCTGATGCAGCTTTCGGCGCACGCAAAGATTCGCGGTCCACGGGCGGAGCAAATCATCCTGTTCCGCATCAGCGGCCAATTGTTCGCTGTCTCCTCGGCTTCGGTGCAGGAAGTCCGCGGAGTGGACAGCCTAGCGGGGATGGCGCAGGAAATTCCGCTCAGCACGATCCGGAAGGTGCGCCACAGCGTGCGGCGGGGAGAAGGCACACTGTATGTGGTGAACGGCGGCGTTCATTTCGGATTACCTCCTTCCGCAGCGACACTGGTGTTTTTCCTGAGAAATACGCGAGTCGCCTTGCTCGTGGATGGAATTGACCGAATGAGCTCTATGACGCAATTGCAGGCGATGTCGCATGCATTTTGCCACGAGGAGCGGCGCTGGTACCGGGGATTGACGGCGCTGGATCAGACGGTTGTCCCGGTTGTGGATCCGAGTGGGTTTCTGTCGCTCGAAGAACTCAGTCTGCTGGAAAAAGCAATGGAAGCGAGAAATTTGGGAAGTGAAGCAGGAGAGACCTATCGCCAATGAAAACGGCGGCCGAACTCGAACTGCAATCTTACGTCCTGTTGCGGCTGGGCGAACGGCGCTTCGCACTCGCGGCTCGAGAGATCGCGGAACTTGTTGCTCCGAGCCGGGTTTTCCGGTTCCCGCAGCAAACGAAGGAAATTGAAGGGGTTATTTTGCGGCGTGGGCGGATTGTTCCCGTGTGCGACGTCTCCGAGCGGCTCCTGGGGAATAAATTGACGTCCCGCAGGTTTTACTTGCTCGCGGCGCGCAAGTACGGCGAACACACGGAGTGGGTCGCTCTGCCAGTTAGCGGGGAGTGCGAGTTGATCAACGCGGAAATGATGCCGGCGGGCGAATCGGACTCGAACCACGTGGCGGGATGGCTCTCGCACGGGGCCGAAGTCATTGAAGTGCTTGATCTGGAGGCACTGACGCCCGGACCTGGCACCCTCTCCACGCACCACCCCGAAGTCAGCGCAGCTCAGGAGGCTCGGCCATGATGCTGGCGGGGCGTCCTGCAAAGATTCTCCTGATTGACACGAACGTCTACTTTTCCAAGCGTTTGAGCGACGCGCTGAAACGAGAGGGATTTGAAGTGGTCTGCAGCACTCAACCATCCTTCGCGCTGACTACGCTCGAATACGACGCGCCTTCAGCGATTTTGTGCGGGATGAGAATCCGTGAAATGGGCGCTGCGGAAATCGCAAAAATCGTGCACGCCGACTCCAAAAATGCATCTTTGCCGATCATCGCACTGGGCGATGGCACTCAGCGGGCTCTGATGGAGGCATTTCAGGCGGGCTGCGACGACTACATTGACCGGCACGGGACCCCCGCCGTGATTGCCACACATGTAAAAAACATCATTGTCAGCAAGGCGGAGGGCTTCCAGCCCACACAGATGCTGGCGCAAGCAGACACCAGCCTGAGCGGCAGCCTGACGCATCACGATCTTCCGGGCGTAATGCAAATGCTCGGACACGCCCACCAGACGGGCGCATTGCATATAAATGCGGGAGAAACCGATGGCGTCCTTTTTTTTGACGCCGGCGAAGTAACGCATGCGGAGTGTGGAAACCTCTTCGGAGACGAAGCGGTCATCCACATCCTGAAGAGCTGCGTGCAAGGCGGGAAAGGCGTTTACAAATTTGTGTACGGCATGACTTCAACGCAGCGAACCGTGCTGCGTTCGGCCACGGATCTGATGCTCGATGCCATGCGCGAATACGACGAAGGCCTGCGTGACATGGCGGACAAGGAAGCGCTATGAGCGAAACCATGCCATTTCCCCCCGTCAGCGGCGCGCCAGAAAAGCGCACGCCAACGGTCTACTTTATTGATGACAGCGCCACCATGCGCGAAGTCATCAAGATTGCGTTTCGGCGGGAAAACTTCAATGTGATCACGTGCGGCGACGCAGCTTCCGCCCTTGCTCAATTTGATGAAAATCCCCCCGATGCAGTGATCACCGACGTGATCATGCCGGACCAGGACGGCTACTCGGTTTGCAGCGAGATCAAGCAACACCCGCAATTCGGGAGCACCCCGGTGATCTTGATGTCCGGCGTGGTGAATAAGAGTGTCGCGGACAAGGCTGTTTCCGTTCAGGCGGACGAACTGATCCGCAAACCTTTTCAGCCGCAGGAGTTGATCGCACGAGTGAAGAGTTTGCTGGAACCGAAACCGGCAATTGATGAGAGGTCGGCCGATTCCGGGACGGCTAATTCCGCTCTCAGCAGTCTCTTTGCGCCCGCCGCGGTGGCTGCGCCGCCGGCTGGATATGGCTCGCCAGCGCTGCCGCATCCCGCGGAGACGAGAACCCCGCAAAGCCCCTGGCCGGGAGCCCTTGCCGAGGCTTTTGCGCCACGCCAGTCCGGGGTTCCGGTGCCATTGCAAACCCCTGGTGCAAAACCTTCTCCGAGTATCGCAGACATGCAGAGACTGCGCGGGGAAATCGTGCGGCTGGAGCTCCTGGTGAAAAAGCTGCAAACAGAGCTTCAGATCGAGCGCCAATATAATCAGGCACTCGAGCTCCACGTTCGCACCCTTACCGGTATCAGTTCCGAATAGCTGATTTGTTGCTGGTGCGGCACGAACAATCCGGCTGGAGAGTTGACGCACGAAGGACGATTCAGTAGCCTGCCGGTGCGCCGATTCAGACCGGCATTGAGGGGGACAGCGCATGTCCGAAAAGCGATCGAAGCTCTCGCGCCGGGAGTTCGCGCAACGCGCCGTCTTTGCCTCCGCGGCGGGAACCCTCGCTCCTGTTGGAGCACTTCTTGGCGCGCAAACGCAGACGTCCACGAGTGCCTCTGATCTTCCTCAAGATTTTCCAAAGCTTTCTTCGCAGAGCCACGCTGAAGCGGAGGTGCGCTTCGATGCGATTCTCCGCGAGTATCCGGGCCGCTTCACGGACGCAGAAAAGAAAGATCTGCGTCGCCTGTGTTACGCCATTCAACCGCCCCTGGACCGTCTGCGTTCCTATGCCATCGAAAATGGCGACAGTCCCGCTCTCTACCTGAAGCCGATTGCGGAGCGTGAGAGAAGGGTTGTGTCGCCACCGAAATTTTCGGGCAAAACAAAGAAGCCTTAACAGGGGCGCGGGATGATCAGCGAAGAGATTCTCTTTCTGCCCTTTAGTGAATTGGCGAAACGCATCGCCGCGAAAAAGCTGTCTCCTTTGGAACTGACCAAGGCTTATCTGGACCGCAGCGAGAAGTACGGTCCACGGCTCAACGCCTACGCAACACTCACCCCCGACATTGCCCTGGCCCAGGCTGAGGCGGCGGAGAAAGAGATTGACCGCGGGCACTACCGGGGCCCGCTTCATGGAATTCCTTATGCCGCTAAGGATTTGTTGGCTGTAAAGGGAGTTCCCACGACCTGGGGAGCGAAGCCCTACGCGGAGCAGGTGTTCGATTACGACGCCACAGTCATTGAACATCTCCGCCATACGGGCGCCGTGCTCCTCGGCAAGGCGGCCATGATCGAGCTCGCTGGAGGGATGGGTTACCGCTTTGCTTCTGCTTCGCTGCAAGGCGAAGCGAAGAACCCCTGGAATCTTGGATGTTGGACCTGTGGTTCCTCATCCGGCTCCGGCGCGATCGTCGCTGCCGGTCTGGCTGGCTTTGCGCTCGGAACGGAAACGTGGGGCTCGATAATTTGTCCGTCCGCATTTTGCGGCGTGAGCGGTTTGCGGCCGACCTATGGTCGCGCCAGCCGCTACGGGGCGATGGCACTTTCCTACTCGATGGACAAAATCGGGCCACTGGCACGATCCGTGGAGGATTGCGCACGCGTCTTCGCGGCCATCGCAGGACACGACTTTAACGACCGCAGTACGCTGGCCATTGACACTGCCGCGTTCACCTATTCACCTTCGCTGACGCTGACGGCGAGGCCTTTGCGGCTAGGATGGCTGAGCAACGCGTGGAAGAAACTCGAGCCGGGAGTGGAGAAAGCAACTTACGCGGCCGAGCGGCTTCTGCACAGAATCTTTCCCGGCATGACGCATGTTGCCTTGCCCGAAGGGCCTTTTGAGGATGCCGCTTCGGTGGTCATTGCCGCGGAGGGTTCCGCGGCTTTCCGGGAGCTGATTCGTTCCGGCAAGGTGGGGGAATTGAATGACCCGCTCGGCCGCATCGCGGGTTACGTCAATGAGCAGATTTCCGGAGCGGATTATGTCCGTGCGTTGCAAGTGCGCGAGATCCTGCAACGCAAGATGACGGAACTATTTGACTCCGTGGACGTGCTGGTTGCGGCGTCGCAGCCTGTTGCCGCCACTCCTCTGAGCACAAATCTGGAGACGGATTTGGCCTTTCCTGATCCACTGGGCGGAATAGGAAATCTCTGTGGGCTTCCCGCGCTCTCAGTCCCAAATGGGTTTACCGAAAAGGGTCTCCCCGTGGGTCTGCAATTCGTATCCAAGGCGGGAAACGACGCTGCGGTGATCCGTGCGGCAGAGGCCTTCCAGCAAAAAACGGTGTGGCACCGCAAGCATCCGAAACTTTCCTGAGTGGTCTGGGTGGACAGACACCAAAAGCAAGCGAAGGAGCAGAATCAGCTTGTCCGGTGATTGCGGAGGGACTCCCGGATGGCGCGCAGGATCGCCCCCCGGCTGAACGGTTTCGTGAGGATCAAAGAAGCTTTGTCCGCTTTCGCCGATTCTCCGGCGGCCTGTTCGCTATAGCCGGACATATAAATCACTTGAAGTCCGGCGCGCTGCTGCCGGAGATGGCGAGCGAGCTCCTGGCCGGACATCCCCGGCATAACCATGTCGGTCACCAGGACGTCAATCGCAAGGGAGTGCGCGGCAGCAACGCGAAGAGCTTCGGCGCCGTCATGGGCTTCGAGTACGGTGTATCCCGCGGATTCCAGAAACTCTCGGGCCACTTCGCGCACATCCTGTTCGTCTTCCGCTAGCAAAACCGTCTCCGTCCCGCGCGGGAGCTGCGACGATGTCAGAGCGGGTGCGATCTTGTCCGCTGGCTCATTCACAAGAGGCAGATAGATTTTGAACGAAGTTCCCTTCCCCAATTCGCTGTAGACCCAAATGTATCCGCCGCTCTGTTTGACCACTCCATAGACAGTGGCAAGGCCCAGCCCGGTTCCCTTGCCTTTTTCCTTGGTGGTGAAGAACGGCTCGAAAATATGCGTTTGTGTCTTTGCATCCATCCCTATTCCCGTGTCGGTGACCGCGAGCAATGCATACCTGCCAGGCTCAACGACGGGATGTGACGCTCCGTACGCCGCGTCTAGATCGGCGTTGGAGGTCTCAATCATCAGGCGTCCTCCGTTTGGCATGGCGTCCCGGGCGTTCACCGCCAGATTCATGATGATTTGCTCCATCTGGCTGGCGTCTGCGCGAATCATGCCAAGATCCGGCGCGCAACGCACCACAAGCTCGATATCCTCTCCGATCAACCTGGGGATCAGTCTGCCCATTTCCTCAACGACTGAATTGAGCTTGATGACGCGCGGCTGGAGCACCTGCATTCGGCTGAAGGCAAGTAGTTGCCGCGTCAGTGTGGCTGCGCGATCTGCCGAGCGGTCAATCTGCTCAATCTTTCGTGTGACGTGATCGCCCAAGGGAAGCGTGTCGAGCAGAAGCTCCGTATGGCCTTTGACGACCATGAGCAGATTGTTAAAGTCGTGCGCCACCCCTCCCGCCAGCCTTCCGACCGCCTCCATTTTTGTAGCCTGGCGTAGCTGTTCCTCCAGCAACTGCCGATCGCTGACGTCCTGTGCAACGACCAAACGCACAGACCGGCCCGCGTAGTCCAGACGGTGAGAAATGACATCCACTTCGAAGACGCGGCCGTCCTTGCTCTTGTGCCTCCAGTGACCCTGGTGCCGGTCCGTAACTGCCCACTCGCCCATTCTCTTCTCGAAGGACTTCGAGTCCTCCCCGGGCTGAATGTCCGCGAGGCTCATCCTCAGGAAATCCTCATGTGAATGCCCGTATTGGCGCACTGCCGCGTCATTGACCTGAAGAAACTTGAGCGTCTCGGGATCAATCACCCAGGTGGGCAGCGGGGTCTGAGAGAACAACAGCCGAAACATGGATTCGCTTTTGCGAAGATCTTCTTCTCGCTGCCGGCGATCAATCGCGAGTGCAATGTGTCCGCCAACAGAATCGAGAAATTCCAGATCGCGCTGGTCGTAAGCGTTCTTGTTCTGATAGTGCTGGACCACCAGGACACCGATTGTCTCGGTCGGAGTTTTGAGCGGAACACCCAACCACGCGGGAGAGGGTGATCCTACAAGTTCCACTTCACCTTCCGCAGCCAAGCGATCAAATTCGTCTTGAGGAATCAGCCTAGCGCGCCCGGTTCGGAAGACATAGGCCATGCAGGAGCGGGAGAGTTTCAACGGCGCGGGCGGCGGGTCGAACTGGTCCACAAAGAACGGAAACCGGAACACCTCGGCGCTGCGATCGTAGAGCGCGACAAAACAGTTTTCGGAGTAAACCACCTTCGTCAGTGCTTCGTGGATTTCCTGGAGCAGTTGATCGAGGTTGGAAGTCTGGTTTAGAGCATGGACGATGTCGGAGATCACATGTCTTTCCGACTCCATCCGGCGAAGGTCGGTCACATCCCGGTAAGCGGCTACGAGCCCGTTTACTCCGAGGGTGGAAAGGTGATTCGTGATGGAAACATCAAACCATCGCCGCGTACCGCTCTTCGTTCCGAGGCTGCAGCGTCCTGTCCAACTGTCGCCTGAGCGGCGGGCAATTTTCCCGAAGCTTCTCTGCAATAGCCCGACTTCGCTGGGGTGATGCAACATCGAAAGCGATCTTCCGGCGAGTTCCTCCGGTTCAAATCCTAAGACTCTTCCAAAGCTTGGACTTGCATATTGAATCTTGCCCCTCGCGTCAAGCAAGGCGAGGAGATCTTGGGTGGAGTCCAATAGTGTTTGCAGTTGGCAGGTGCCGTCCACTAGACCCGGCGCGGGCGAAGTGTGTGATGACATAGGATCGCAGCTTCAGAAATCTGTCAGGCGAGGACGGACACTCCCGGCTTCGCCAACTGGAGCCTCCACCATGAATTTTTCTTGCTTGAGAAGCTCGATCCGATCAACGAACGAATGACCAGCACTAGATTATCCGCATTCCTTAAAAAATGGCTGCGGACCGCCGTCATTTGTCGCGAATGGATGACTGTACTTTAGGACAGGGCTGAACTTACTACGGAGTTGACTTGCGTGCTACGCTGCCCTGCGGCTCGCTGAGAGCGTTACTCCGTCAAATACCGGGGCTTCCCGGAGGAGGGGTGAGTTCATGCATGGCATGTGGAAAGACATGTTCGTCCTAGGTCTCCCGTTGCTGGAAAAGATCCTGCGGCCCGTGTTCGTGTACGCCTTTCTCGTAATCAGCCTTCGTCTTTCGGGCAAACGCGAACTGGTGCAGCTCAATCCATTTGACCTCGTAGTTCTCCTGACGCTGTCCAACACGGTGCAGAACGCCATCATTGGCGACGACAACAGCGTCACGGGCGGCATTATTGGCGCGACCTCCCTTCTGATTGTGAATTACCTCGTGGTCCGTTTCCTCTATAACCACCGAAAGCTGGATCAGGTGGTTGAGGGCCGCGCGGATGTGCTGATTGAGGATGGAAAAGTGAGGACGCGTAACCTCAAGAAGGAGCTCATCACCATGGCGCAGCTTGAAGCCGCGGCACGCAAGCAGGGCTTCGATTCTCTATCTGACGTACTCCAGTGCGTCCTGGAACCCGGAGGGACGATCTCGTTTCTCGGTAAGAAGCCTGGCACGGACGAAGCGCGCCACTCTGAGCTTGTAAGTCGTCTGGATAAACTCACGCAAGAGGTGGTCCGCCTTCGCACGGCGAGCCCACCGGCCAGCGCCTGATCAACCGCAGACGTCAGGCTCCCGAAAATCGGCAGAGATCGGGGGCTTAATGATTGGCCTCCGCCGCCACCGCCTCGAGCGATTCTCGCGCGGCTTCCAACGTACGATCCACGTCCCGTTCGGTATGCGCCGCGGATACAAAAGCCGCTTCAAACTGCGATGGCGCGAGAAAAATGCCGCGATCGAGCATCTCGCGGAAATACCTTGCGAACCGCTTTGTATCTGACCTCTTTGCGTCTTGATAGTTCCGCACGGGCTGGTCAATGAAGAACAACGTCGCCAGCGAACCCCGGGCATTCACTTGTGCGGGCACTTTTGCTGACGCGGCGGCTTGGCGCAGCCCTTCGGCCAGCCTCGCGGCGGAACGTTCCAACCTTTCGTAGAGGTCGGCAGACAATTGTTTGAGCGTCTCAATCCCCGCGCGCATGGCCAGAGGATTCCCGGAGAGCGTTCCCGCTTGATAAACCGGCCCCAGTGGCGCCACAGAATTCATAATTTCTGATCGCCCGCCGTACGCGGCGACGGGTAGCCCGCCGCCAATAATCTTTCCGAGTGTCGTAAGATCTGCTTCAATCCCATAGAGGGGCTGTATCGATCCATAGCGCAGACGAAAACCCGTGATGACTTCATCCACGATCAGCAGGGTTCCGTGCTTTCGCGTAATCTCCCGAAGTCCTGCAAGGAACCCCTCTTGAGGCTGCACAACGCCCATATTCGCGGCGATAGGTTCGACGATTACCGCCGCAATCTTCCCGGAGTGCGCAGCAAAGATCCTCTCAACCGCGGCCAAATCGTTGTAAGGCGCATTGAGAGTGAGTTCCGCGAACGCCAGCGGAACGCCTGGGCACTCCGCAATCCCCAGTGTGGCGAGCCCGGAACCGGCCTGCGATAGAAAACTGTCTGCATGACCGTGATAGCAGCCCTCGAATTTCACGATGAAATCGCGCTTCGTGAACCCGCGCGCCAAGCGAACGGCGCTCATCGTCGCTTCCGTCCCGCTGGAAACGAAGCGGATTTTCTCGATGAACGGGATCGCTCGGGTGATTAACTCCGCCAGTTGGCACTCCAGCTCCGTCGTTACTCCAAAGCTCGTGCCTTTCAACGCTTGATCCGCAATCGCAGCGCAAACCGACGGATTTGCGTGCCCCAAAAGCAGCGCACCCCAGGAGCAAACGTAGTCCAGCAACTGGTTGCCATCGGCATCGTAGAGATACTGTTCCTGGCCACGTTCGATCACCAGGGGCTCACCGCCGACAGAGCGAAATGCCCGGACAGGGCTATTCACGCCGCCGACAAGAATTTTCTCGGCACGCTCGAAGATTTCTTTGGAACGCTTTCTCTCGCGCTTAGGCGATGGCTGCATCGCATGCATTTCCAGGTGCCTTCCCCGTCAGTCCTTCAGCCATTTCGCAGCATCCTTAGCGTGGTAGGTCAGAATCGCGTTTGCCCCGGCGCGCTGGATTCCCGTCAGGATTTCCAGCACCACGCGCTTCTCGTCAATCCAGCCCTTCTGGGCAGCGGCCTTGACCATCGCATATTCACCACTCACGTTGTACGCGGCAACCGGCACGTCAAATCGTTCGCGCACCCGCTGAATTATATCCAGGTACGGCAGCGCGGGTTTCACCATCACCATGTCCGCCCCTTCTTCCAGATCCATCGCCACTTCCTTCAGCGCTTCTCTCGCGTTTGCGGAATCCATCTGGTAGCTTCGGCGGTCGCCAAATTGAGGCGCAGAATGTGCCGCCTCGCGAAACGGGCCATAAAATCCCGAACAGTACTTCGCCGCGTAGGAGAGGATCGCAATGTTCTGAAAGCCGCTCTCATCCAGCTTCTTGCGAATGGCTCCGACTCTTCCGTCCATCATATCCGAAGGCGCGACGATGTCCGCCCCCGCGCGCGCATGCGATAGCGCTTGTTCTGCCAGAATCTCGACCGTCGGATCATTGGCGACCTCGCCATTTTCGATCACTCCGCAGTGCCCGTGGTCCGTGTATTCGCACAGGCAGACGTCCGTGATGACCAATAATTTCAAGTTCGCTTTGCGAATGGCCTCAATTGCTTTCTGGACCACGCCTGTCGTAGAAATCGAGCTGCTTCCCCGCGCGTCTTTCGTTTCCGGCAATCCAAAAAGTATCACGCCGGGAATGCCCAGGCTCTCGACCTCCCTGCACTCTTCGACGGCCTGATCCGCAGATTGCTGGAAGACCCCAGGCATCGAACCCACTTCCCGCCTCGTGTTGCTTCCGGGACAAACAAACATCGGGTACACGAGCCCGGCGGTGGACAACCGGGTCTCACGGACGAGATCTCTCAACAATTCCGTGCGCCGCAAGCGTCGCGGCCGATGCGCCGGAAAGCTCATGGTTTCGCAATCCCCTCGGACCCGAATTCGGATTGTGCAGCAAAAAAATCTTTAAGTGCGTTCATCACCGCATCGACGCTCGTGTCTGCCGCGACAATCGGCCGATGAACCCCGCTTTTGCGCAGGGCGGTGGCAGTCACCTCCCCGATGGCCACGATCGCGAACTTATCCTGATGAGTCGCCGCGGCACTCAGGATATCTCCGCCATGTTCGCGCTGAATAAACGCTTCCACCGCCGAGGGGCTAAAAAAGACCACTGCGTCCACATCTCCAATGAGCGAACCGGAAAGCGCTCGCTGGCTTTCTGATGTCTCGGCGGCATTTATTGTACGATACGCGATCACTTCCACAACTTCAGCGCCCATCTTACGCAGCATTTCAGGCAATACGGGATTGGCCCGGTCGCTCCTCGGCAGGAGCACGCGCCATCCCGGAACTTCGCTCGCTAGCTCCGCAGCAAGAGAAGTCCCCCGGTGTTTCAAGGCTGTATAGGTTACCCGCAACCCCGCCTTCGTTGCTGCGTCTGCCGTCGCCGGGCCCACCGCTGCAATGCGCACTTCGCGAGCAGCGCCCGGCAGCGAAATGTTCAGCTCAGCAGACCTTTCGGCCAGTGCCCGAACTGCATTTTGGCTCGTAAGAAAAAGCCACCGGAACTCTGCAATTCCTTTCAGTGCGGCGTCCAGCGGCGCGTAGTCATCTGGAGCGGCGAATTCGACCATGGGCAGAACTATCGCCGTTGCTCCGCACAGCTCCAAGGCCCGGCAAAGCGGTTCGGCCTGTTCCGCGACTCGCGTGACCAGAATAGTTCGCCCGGAAAGCGGTGCTGTCCCATTTTCATCCACGCGAGCGGCTCACCTCTTCAAGGATGCTTTCCGCTCCGCTCACGAGTAACATCTGGGCCAATCGTTGTCCCAATTCCCTTGCCTGATCCGGCGGCGCGGTGCTTCGTTGCTTCACGTATTGTTGCCCATCGGCGGAACAAACCACTGCATCCATCACCAACTCACCGCGCTCAATTCGCGCCCAAGCTCCCAAGGGGACCTGGCAGCCACCTTGAAGCGTCGCTAGCAGCGCCCTTTCGGCCATGATGGCCTGCCGCGTTTCGGGATGGTCCAAAACTGCCAACGCATCTCCCAATTCCTCATCTCTCAAACGGGCTTGCACGGCGATCGCGCCTTGCCCCACGGCAGGCATGCAAAAGTCCGGCGACAAAATCTCGGTGATGCGCCCTGCGAGTCCCAGCCGATCAAGTCCGGCTTTGGCCAGCATGATGGCCTCGTACTCCCCGCTCTCCACTTTTCGCAGGCGGGTATCTACATTTCCACGCAGTTCGCGCACGTCCAGGTCCGGACGAAGATGCCGCACCTGCGCCTGCCGCCGCACGCTGCTGGTCCCGATTCGTGCGCCTTCGCGCAATGAGGCCAGGCTCCCTCCTTTCGGCGATACCAGGCAATCCCGCACATCTTCTCTCCTACACACCGCCGGAAAGCAAAGTCGCGAGGGTACATCGGTCGGAATGTCCTTCACGCTGTGTACCGCGAGGTCAATCTGGTCCTCAAGCAGCGCTTCCTCCAATTCCTTAATGAACACTCCCTTGCTGCCGATCTGCGCAAAGGGGGTTTGGAGCATCTTGTCGCCGGAAGTCTTGATGATGACGATTTCGGCTTCCGTTCCCGTCTTCTGGAAAATCAGTTTCCGCACATGCTCCGCCTGCCATTTTGCCAGCAAGCTGCCGCGAGTTCCGATCCTCAACGCTTTCATGATTTATCCTTCTTCGGAAGGAAGAGCTCCCGCAGCGCTTCCACGTTCTGGATCTTCCGTCGCAACTCTTTTTCGCCTCGAAGACGTTCCGCAGGCGCAAGCAGCAGTTTTTCGAGCAATCCATCCATCAACGCTTCCATTTTCGCGCGTTCTTCGGCGGACAGATGCGACATGCCATCGAGCCGCTCCCGCACAAAGGCTTCACGCTCATCCTTTAAGCGCGACCGCAGCTCCGCGAGTACATCCACCAATTCCACGCTTGCTTGCCAGGAGAGAAACTTCGCAACATGTTCGTCCACGAGCAATTCCGCTTTTGGAATCTCGCTCTCACGCGCATTCCGGTTTTGCTGCACGATCTCCGTAAGGTCATCCAGGTTGTAGAGGTACAAATTGTAAAGTTGTGCGGCTGCACTTTCCACGTTTCGCGGCAAACCCAAATCCATCACGAACAGCGTCCGGTTCCCGCGCGCCGTCATAGCCTGCTCCAGGGCTGCCCGGGTAAGCACAGTCTGCTCGGCTGAAACGGACGACACAATCAGGTCGGGTGCCGCCAGCGCGGTGTCCCACTCCCCCCAGGCGATCACCTTGCCGCCGAATTCGTTCGCCAGCGCTTCGGCGCGCTCCCGCGACCGATTCATTACATAAAGATGTGCAATATTGCGGTCGCACAATTGCGAAACAACTTGTTCACTGATCGTCCCCGCTCCCAGAACAAGCGCCGCGCGTTCCTTTAATTTTCCGAAGACGCGCTCCGCGAGCTTGACGCCCGCCGAAGCGACCGACATTGGCCGCGTTCCCAACTCCGTTTCGGACCGCACGCGCTTCCCGACTTCCAGCGCGCCTTGAAACAGCCGGTTAAGCACCGGTCCCGTCGCGCGGGCATCATGTGCCAAGCGGTAAGCCTCCCGCACCTGCCCAAGGATTTCCGCTTCTCCAAGCAGCATGGAATCCAGCCCGGATGCCACCCGGTAAAGGTGTCGTACTGCCTCCCGGTCGTAATGGTGATAAAGCGAACCTCGCAGGACGTCATTCCGCACAGAATGAAATGCGCTCAGGAAGTCGGAGAGGACTCCCGCGCTCTCCCGCACCGCCTCGGGTGGCACTCCGTAGACCTCGCTGCGGTTGCAGGTGGACAGCACAAGCGTCTCTTCCAGGATTCCTTTTGCGCGGAGTTCCTCGGAAGCTCTCTGTGCCTGCTCTGCCGTAAATGACACCCGCTCCCTCACCTCCACGGGCGCTGTACGGTGATTCAAGCCAACGAGTACGATCTCCATGCTGTTGATCGCGCTCTCCTAAAAAAATCTGTGCGAATGCGAAAGGAACAGATTCACCACGGTAAAGCTGAAAATGACGATCACGAAATTGAAGACGCAGAGCTTCGATGCCCGGGCCCCTCTCCAGGCCGTCCGGCGAGCCAGAAAGAAATACGCGATGTAGAGAATGAGCACGATCAGCGTAACCGCATACTTTGGATCGTAATGCCAGACCTGGCCCATAAGCCGGTCCACCTGAAGAAATCCAAGCGACATTCCAATGGCAATCGATACCAGTCCGACCAGGACGCTGCTCCGGCTCATACGCTCGAGCAGATCCAGCGGCGGTAACCGCCAGACCATGCCGCCAAATCTCCGGCTGCGCAGGAGCCGCTCTTCCGCAAGAAACATCAAGCTCATCACGCAGGAAAGGGCGAACGCGGCATACGCTAGAATGCTGAGCGTCACATGAAACGCGAAGGCCACGCCCTGCGCCTTGGGTCCGGGCATGCGGTCCGCGGGCGCCAGATGAGCCGCCATGAAAAACACCAGAATGATCGGCACCACAAACGCGCCTACGGTTCGCTGCCTGTGAAACAGTTCCAATCCGAGATACGTCAGCGCAAGTAACCACGCGAACAAAGACATTGCCCCATACAGATCGTGATACGGAACCTTGTTCAATCCCACTGACCGCTCAAGCAGAGCAAAATAGTGCAAAGCCAATCCGCACGCCAGAAAGATCGTTCCTAACCGCCCGTTCATCGCCTTCCCCGTATACAAAAACCTGAGGTAGAACACCTGGCTTAGCAGGTAGACAGCGATCGTCATATAGATGAACAGTCGGTCCATTCCAGGCGCTACCCGGCCGCGTCCGCCAGTTCCCGCAACCCCTAATCCACTTGGTCGGGACGCAATCCTAACTATCGAGTATAGCCCACAGATTGGGTGAGTCACACGAAACGTCACTGATCTGCAAGTCCGTGAAGGATTTGTTATCCTCTGTACAGAAATCTCATGTGCCCAACAGCTGTTTCGCTGAACCGCAAAGACATCTTTCTCCGCGCCTGCCGCGGTGAATGCCTTCCTCGCATTCCGGTCTGGATGATGCGCCAGGCGGGCCGTTATCTCCCCGAATATCGCGCTCTGCGTGCAAAGCATTCCTTCCTCGAAGTCTGCAAGACGCCCGACCTCGCCGTCGAAGTCTCCTTGCAGCCTTTTCGCCGGCTCGGCGTTGACGCAGTCATCGTTTTTTCCGACATTCTCATTCCCGCAGAAGCCATGGGCCTTCCCGTTGAGCTTGGCGACGCGGGTCCAAATCTTCCCGAACCCGTTCGTTCAGTTGCGGATGTCCGCAAGCTTCACTCTTTCGATCCCGAGTGCGATACCGGCTTTCTTCCTGAAGCCATTCGGCGCATCGTGCGCGAACTTGGCCCCGACGTTCCGGTCCTCGGTTTTGCGGCCGCCCCGTGGACGCTGGCTTGCTACATGGTCGAGGGCCGCACCAAAGAAGGTTTCTCTACGGTCAAATCTTTCTTGTACAACGATCCCGGGGCATTTCGCGAACTGCTCCATAGTATTGCGCAGGCCACCATTCCCTATCTCAAAGCGCAGATCGCCGCGGGAGCTTCCGCGGTGCAGCTCTTCGACACCTGGTGCGGCGAACTCAATCTCTCTGACTACCGCGAATTCGCTCTCCCGGCCGTTCAAGAGGTTATTTCCTCGATGGGCTGCCTCGCTCCGGTCATCTATTACACGAAGGCCTCGCACCACCTGTTGCCCGCAATCGCCCAGTCTGGCGCCGATGTTCTCAGCGTGGACTGGCGCGTGAATCTTGCTGACCTCCGCAAGACGCTTGGGCCAACGATTGCTCTGCAGGGCAATCTTGACCCCGCGCTGCTTTTCGCGCCGCCGGAACAGATTGCTCGCGCAACCCGGGGTATCCTTGCGCAACTCGGCGGCGAAGGCCACATTCTGAATCTGGGACACGGCATCATGCCCACTACTCCGGTGGAAAATGCGAAAATCTTCATCGAGACCGGGCAGAACTCGACTTTACGCGATTGCGCCGGTTCGGCCGTCTAAGGGATTTGGAGAGTGACTTTGGTTCAGCCAAGCCTGCAACAAATGCGCGGAGAGCTTCGTATCAGCGAAGATTTTCTCGCTCGCTACAACCGCCCCGGCCCGCGCTACACGAGCTATCCGACCGCCCCTGTGTGGAATGATGCTTTCGGCCCTGCCGACCTCGAAAAGGTTCATGAACTCGCCGAGCTCGATCGAACTCCTGTTTCGCTCTACATGCATCTTCCATTTTGCGAAAGCCTGTGTCTTTTCTGCGCTTGCAACGTCATCATTCAGAAGGACAAGCGCGCGGCCATTCCCTATCTGGAGACGCTAAAGAAGGAAATCGAGCGAGTCAGCCGGAGCGTCTCGCCCAATCGTCCCGTCGTGCAATTTCATTGGGGCGGTGGCACCCCCACCTATCTGTCTCCCGAGCAAATGGACGAACTCTTCGCCTTCACGCGCGAGCGATTCTCGTTCGCACCAGACGCTGAAATCGGCATTGAAGTGGACCCCCGCGTCACGTCTCGTGCACATCTGGAGACACTGCGACGCCTGGGCTTCAATCGCCTCAGCATGGGTATCCAGGACTTCGAGCCCGAAGTCCAGAAAGCCATTCACCGCATTCAGCCGCTCGAAATGACGCGCGATCTCATTGAGTCCGCCCGCGATCTCGGCTTCGATAGCATCAATGTGGATCTCATCTACGGCCTTCCGTATCAAACCGCCAAATCTTTCGATCATACCGTCGAGCAGATCGTCGGCATCGGTCCAGATCGCATCGCGCTTTTCAGCTACGCCCATGTCCCCTGGCTGAAGAAGCAGCAGGGCTCCTTCGCCACACATTTGCCGGAAGGCATGCAGAAATTTGAGATCTTCCGCACCGGCCTCCTCAAGTTCATCGAGGCGGGCTACCTTTACATAGGCATGGATCATTTCGCAAAGCCCGGTGATGAACTCGCCGTATCCCAGCAACGCCGCACCTTGCACCGAAATTTTCAGGGGTACACTACCAAGGCAGGCGCTGCTCTCTACGGCATGGGCATCACCGCCATCAGCGGCTTTCCCGGTGCCTACGCTCAAAACTTTCGCGATCTGCCCACTTGGGAAAAGGCCGTCAACGAATGCGGCCTCGCCACCATGCGCGGCTATATCCTTTCCGAGGACGACCAAATTCGTCGAGCCGTCATCAGCCGCCTGCTTTGCCACACTGTCGTACGAAAAGGCGAAATTGAGCAGGATTTCAGAATCGACTTCGATGAATACTTTTCCGAGGAATTGCGCCGCCTCGAAATTCCCCGCGCCGACGGCCTTCTTCTGATCGAGAACGGCGAAATCCGCACCACCTGGCTTGGCCGGATTTTCATTCGAAATCTCGCCATGTACTTCGACCCTTACCTCGAAAAGCAGCAGCTCGACGCAAAGCCGCTCTTTTCCAAGACGCTCTGATCCGTGACATCTCGTCTCCCTACTCTTGTCGTCGGCGGTGGCATTTCCGGCTTAGCATGTGCTTACGCACTTCGTAACAAGGGGATTGACACGATTCTTCTGGAGGTTTCCTCCCGCGCAGGGGGCGTAATCCGCTCTGAAGCGCGCGATGGTTTCCTCTTCGAATGCGGTCCGCAGAGCTTTTCCTCCACTCCCATACTCCTAAAACTCATCCACGAACTCGGCCTTGATCACCAGTTGGTCCAAGCGCCTCCCCGCGCCCCTCGCTACGTTCTCATCAACGGAAAGCTCAGGCCCGTTCCTCTCTCTCCTCAGGCCCTTTTAGCTTCTTCGCTCCTCAGCCTCAGCACGAAATGGTCCATCCTTCGGGAGCCTTTTGGTTCTACGCGTCCGCCGGGTGCCGATGAATCTGTCGCCGATTTCGTCCGACGCAAATTCACTCCGGAGCTGCTCGACAGGCTCGCCGGTCCTTTCGTCTCGGGCATTTATGCCGGCGATCCCGAAACTCTCAGCTTTCGCGCCGCGTTTCCCCAACTTCACGCAGCGGAAAAGTCCGCGGGCAGCCTGCTTCGCGGCATGATGCGTGCCGCAAAAGCGCGCAAGGAACCTCGTCACCGCCCCCTGCTCCTCAGCTTCCACGATGGCAATGAAATTCTTGTTCGCACTCTCGCCGACAGGCTTGGACCATCCCTGCATTACGATGTCGAAGTCCGCGAAATCCTGCACACGGGCGCTGATTCTTTCCGCGTCGCCGCACAATCGCCGGGCGGCGCACTCGAATTCGAGGGCAGCCGCGTTGTTCTGGCCACACCGACTTTTGTTTCCTCCCTCCTTCTAAAAAACTCTCTTCCCCGCTGCGAACAAAGCCTCAACGAAATTTGCTATGCCCCCGTAGCCGTTGTTTCTCTCGGCTATCGGCGTTCCGACGTCGGCCATTCCCTCGAGGGTTTTGGCTTTCTCGTTCCACGTTCCGCGGAGCTGCGTAGCCTCGGCACGGTTTGGAACTCTTCGCTGTTTCCCGGCCGTGCGCCCCAGAATCATGTACTTCTCACAAGCTTCGTCGGCGGGGCCACCGATCCGGCTGCTATCGAGCTCTCTCCCGGGGATCTAGCCGCTTTGGTGCATCGCGAGCTTTCGGCCGTCCTCGACTTCCGGCAGCACCCTGCAATCACAAACGTCACCATTTATCGCCGTGCAATCCCGCAGTACAACCTCGGCCATACCCACCGCCTCACTGCCATTGAATCCGCCCGCGCCGCATCCCGCGGTATCTGGCTCTCTGGCAATTACTTCTGCGGTCCCGCCATCGGCTCCTGCATTGAATCGGCTCTCTCCGTTGCCGAAGAGGTCCGATTGAGCTACAACTCTTAAGGCTTTTGGGCGGCCCCGTTCCGCTCATCCGCTTCCGGCGAGTTGCCGTATTTCACTTCGGGAGCAAGAGAAGACGAGCCCGTGTTCCTGGCGGTCCTGACACCCACGGATTCCCGCGAAGTGTCGCCCGATGCGGCGCTCGTGCGCAGTCTTCTCCGGCAGGATGTGAACGCGTTCGAACAGCTTTACGATCGCCATTCGCGCGCCGTCTATTCGCTGGTTTTGCGCATCCTTCAGCATGCCTCCACGGCCGAGGAGGTCGTTCAGGACGTTTTTCTGCAACTCTGGCGCAATGCCTCCCGCTACGACGCGTCTCGCGGGCCTTTCTTGCCCTGGCTTCTCACACTGGCTCGCAATCGAGCTCTGGATCAACTTCGCCTCAAAAGTGAGCGGCAACGCCGCCGCGAAGATCAGGCCGAAGAGCCTCCGGCGGTTTTTTCGGCTCCGGACTATGAAAGCGCTCTCGACGAAAAACGCCAAGCCGAACGCGTTCGTTCTCTCATGAACCTGTTAAACCCTCGGCAGCGCCGCGCCATCGAACTGGCCTACTTTGAGGGCCTCAGCCACTCGGAAATCGCCGAATCGCTCCAGGAGCCACTCGGCACCGTGAAGAGCTGGATTCGCAACGGGCTTATGCGTTTGAAGGAAGGATTGCAGGCGACACCGTGAGTACTCAGGACCAATATCGGGAGCTGGTTGAAGCATACGCTTTGGGCTCGCTCGACGCCGCCGTTCAGGCCGCGATGGAAGAGCATCTTCGCTCCGGGTGCCAGGAATGTGCCCAGGCACTCGAAGAGGCGCGCTGGCTCGTCACCCGCCTCGCCTATCTCGCTCCGGACGCGACCCCCTCGGACATTCTGAAGGGACGATTGATGCAAACCGCCCGTGCAGAGACTGTCTCAATCCGCCCGAAGTCGCGCACCCCCATCTGGCTCTGGGCCGCTGCCGCGGCCGTGCTCGTTTTTGCGCTCTACAACGCTCGCGAAGCTTACGTGCTTCGTGAAAAAATCGCGAGCTTGCAGAAAACCACTGCTGCAACCATGCAGGATCGGGAAAAGCTTCGCTCGCAGCTCCAGGAAGCCAAACTTCAGGCCATGATCATGACCGATCCCAAATCCCAAACTTTTGCCCTTCCGGCAAGTGAGAAGGACTGGCCACAAATGAAGGCCATGTGGCATGACGAATATGGTTTGTGCGTGATGGGCCATGAAATCCCCATGCCCAAAAGCAACCGCACCTTGGAATTGTGGTTGATGCCAAAAACTCCTGGAAGTAAACCCATGCCTCTGATGACCGTCCGGCCGAATCAGGACGGCAGTTTGTACGTGGTCGTTGCGCATCCTCCGGAGGACATGCACAACACCAAGTGGCTGGCAATTACCGAGGAACCTGCGGGAGGTAGCTCCCAACCGACCGGTGCCCCCATGTGGATGGGATCCATCTCTTAGCACAATCCTCTCGGGCTTCGGCTGCGCGCCCTGCGCTCTGTCTATTCCCTTTTCTTCTTGAATCGCACCGACAGCCTTACCTTCCGGCGTTCGCCCGCCTCTCTCCATCTTCGCTTTTCTTCGGCGGTGCGCACGATCAACGGCGCCACGGGCTTTGGCAGTTTCGTGATTTCGTCGATCGCTACAAAAGTCACGTAAGCCGTCGTGGTGTGCTTCCGCTCTCCTGTTAGGGCGTTTTCCGAATACACTTTGACCCCAACCTCCATCGAAGTGTGAAAGACGCGGTTCACTTGCGATTGAAGAATTACGAATTCACCCAGGTTCACAGGATTCCTAAAGTCAATGTAATCCACCGAAGCCGTCACCACGTAGCTATTTGAGTGCCGGCATGCCGCCATCGCCGCTGCCATGTCCACCAGGTGCATCACCTGTCCGCCAAGAAGTTTCCCCAACGGATTCGTCTCTGCCGGCAGCACCACTTCGGCCATCTCCGATCGCGATGCGCTGACAGGCTTGCCTTTCAAACTCTTTCCTTGCATTCCAGTCAAGTTTCTCATTGGTTTTTGCTTCATCCACGGCCTCTTTCGCTGCCAGGTTCGTGCTTCCTCGGCCTTTCGCTATACTATGAGTGCTTCCATGCCGGATCAAAAGAAAACCCGCCGCCAAGTGCTGGAAGAGTTCGTCGCCCAAAAGCCCGATGATTCCTTTTCCCGCTACGGCTTGGCTCTTGAATGCATGAACTCAGGCGACTCCGGCTCCGCCTCAGCCCATTTCAGCGAACTTCTTCGCCGCAATCCCTCTTACGTCCCGGCTTACCTCATGTATGCCCAACTTCTCGTCCGCGAATCCCATCCGGAGGAGGCCCGTCGCATTCTCACTACTGGCATCCAGGCCGCGACGCAACAAGGCAACTCTCATGCCCGTTCCGAAATGGAATCTCTCCTGGCCGAGTTGTGATCATCCGCCGTTGGTAGCTTTACCTCTGGTATCATTGCATTGGGACGCATGCGGCCTGATCGGATTCCGCTTTTCCCCCTGAACGTCGTTCTTTTCCCCGGCGCCGGTCTTCCCTTGCACATTTTTGAGCCGCGCTATCGCCGCATGATCCACGAATGCGTGGAAAACAAATCCGAATTCGGCATGCTCCTCGCGATTCCGAACGGCATCGCTGGCACCGGATGCACCGCAGAAATTCTTGAAGTCTCTCGCCGTTATTATGACGGCCGCCTGGACATTGTCACCGTGGGGCGCGCACCCTTCCGCGTCGTCGAACTCTTTGACGATGATCCGCTCCTCGAGGGTAATGTAGACTATCTGGAAGACCGACCCTCCCCGATCGAGGTTCGTATTCGCCGCCAACTTTTCGAGCTTTACGAGACTTGCCACACCATCGTATTCGGCGATTACCCGCGTGATACGCAGGAGGAGTCCGAGATAGAGCTTTCTTATCTGATCGCCGATAAACTTCCTCTTGATCTCGTCTGGAAACAGCGCATTCTGGAGTTGCGCACGGAAACCGAGCGCCAGGAACGCTTGGTGGCCTATCTTCGGGAGTGGGCGCCGCATCTACAGAAGGTAGAAGCCGTGCGCCGGAGTGAAGGCGGCAACGGCCATGGTCTGAACTAGTTTTTCTCCGCGCGGCACTCTAACCCGCGCGGTTCGGGGGCCCAGATGAACACAGCAACCACCCTGCATGCTTCGGGAGGACGCGCCAAGCCCAAAACTCTCGGCGAGCTTCGTCGCATCCCGGACTTTGACGCGCGCACAGCCACTCGCTCCGTAAAGGACGAAATGCGCGCCAATCTCCTCCGCGCCATCGAGCGCAATGAGACCCTCTTTCCCGGCGTTCATGGCTACGAAGACACCGTCGTTCCCCAAATCGTCAATGCACTTCTCTCCCGGCACAACTTCATCTTGCTCGGCCTCCGCGGTCAGGCCAAGAGCCGGATCCTTCGCGGCCTCGCCCAGTTCCTTGATCCGGAAATTCCGGTCGTCGCAGGCTGCGAGATCAACGACGACCCGCTTCGTCCCATTTGCCGCTCTTGCCGCGACCGCATCGCCTCCGAAGGCGACAACACACCCATCGCCTGGATGCCCCGCGACCTCCGCTACGTTGAGAAATTGGCCACTCCTGACGTCACCATGGCGGACATTATCGGCGACGTGGACCCCATCCGCGCTGCGCGTGGCGGCCGCGACCTTTCCGACGAGCTTACGATTCACTACGGCCTGCTCCCCCGCGCCAATCGCGGCATCTTCGCCATTAACGAGCTCCCCGATCTCGCCGGAAAAATCCAGGTTGGCCTCTTCAACATCATGCAGGAAGGAGACATCCAAATTAAGGGCTACCCTCTCCGCCTCCCGCTCGACGTGCTCCTCGTCTTCTCCGCCAATCCTGAGGACTACACGGCCCGCGGCAAAATCATCACTCCTATCAAGGACCGCATCGGCGCTGAAATCCGCACTCACTATCCCTCCACAGTTGGCGAAGGCATGGCCATCACCGCCCAGGAAGCCTGGACCTCCCGCGACTCTGGCCGCGCAGTTGAAGTCCCAAACTATCTGCGCGAGCTCATCGAGGAAATTGCCTTTCAGGCTCGCGAAGATAAGCGCGTGGATAAGCGCTCCGGCGTCAGCCAGCGCCTCCCTATCTCCGTTCTTGAAAGCGTGGTGAGCAGCGCGGAGCAGCGCGCCGCTCGCATTGGTGAAAAATCTGCCGTCGCCCGCGTCGCCGATGTTTATGCCGCTCTTCCTGCCATCACCGGCAAACTCGAACTTGAATACGAAGGCGAACTCAAAGGCGCCGATACCGTCGCCCGCGAACTCATTCGCACCGCCGTTGGCCGCGTTTTCAGCAAACACTTTGCCGACGTCAATTTCCAGCCCGTCATCCAGTGGTTCGAACTCGGCGGCGAACTGAAGCTCGCGGAAATCGCCTCCACACCCGATCGCTACCGCCAGCTCGCCAACATCAAGGATCTTCTCGACCACGTCGGTCGTCTCGGCGCCTCGGACAAGAAAGATCACGCCGCCGTAGCTGCGGCGGCGGAAATGATTCTGGAAGGCTTGTGGGCCCATCGCCGCATCGGCCGAAGCGAGGAACGCGGCTTCTACGCGGAAAAGCCTCGCCAGCCTGATCCCCGCGAAGCTCCCGGCCGCCCGCCGCGTCGTCAATACAACTGAGGCTCGCCTTATGAAATTCATCAAATACGGCAAATATATCGGCGAGCCTGCCGATGCGATTGACCTCGAGGAGCTCGTCAAGCGCCTTGGCGACTTCTTCCTCCAGAGCGGCTTCGAATCGCAATACTACGGCATCTGCGAATTCGATCCGGAGCGCTCCATGGAAGCTCTCCGCGAAGCCATCCTCCGTGCCTTGCGCGAAGGCGATCTCTTCCCCGATGGCGCTCTCGACGACGAGCTTCGTGATCTCCTCAACGACCCCGAAGCCATCAATCGCCAGGAAATTCAGGAGCTCCTCAACAAGCTCATTGAGCGCATGTCGCAGGAAGGCTTCATCAATCCCCAGCAGCCTCCTCAGGTCACTCCGCCGCCGCAATCCTCCGCCCGCGGCAGCGTCGGCCAGCCCCAGGATCGCAACACCAAAGCTCGCTTCGAAATCACCGACAAAACGATTGATTTCCTCGGCTTCAAAACCCTCCAGGATCTTCTCGGCTCACTCGGCCGCAGCAGTTTCGGCCGCCACGACACGCGCGACCTCGCCACCGGCGTCGAAACGAGCGGCGTCTCTCGCAACTACGAATTCGGCGACACGCTCAATCTCGATGTCGCCACAACGCTCTTCAACGCCGTGCGCCGCGACGGCGCCAAAGTCCCCATTGACATCCAGTACAAGGACCTCATGGTCCACCAGTGCGAATATCAATCCTCTTGCGCCACCGTCGTTCTCCTTGATTGCAGCCACAGCATGATTCTCTACGGCGAAGATCGCTTCACACCCGCCAAGCGTGTCGCCATGGCGCTTTCCCATCTTATTCGCACGCAGTATCCCGGCGACACGCTCAATCTGGTCCTCTTTCACGATTCCGCTGAAGAGGTCCCTCTCAACGAGCTGGCCCGCGTCCAGGTTGGCCCCTTTTACACCAACACGCGCGAGGGTCTTCGCATGGCCCAGCGCATTCTCCTTCGCCAGCGTAAAGACATGCGCCAGATCGTCATGATCACCGACGGCAAGCCTTCCGCTCTCACTCTCGAGGACGGCCGCATCTACAAGAACGCCTTCGGCCTCGATCCTTTCGTCGTCAGCGAAACCCTCGAGGAAGTAAACAAGTGCAAGCGCGCCGGCATCATGATCAATACTTTCATGCTTGCCACCGATTATTCCCTGGTCAATTTCGTCCAGAAAATCACCCAGATGTGCCGCGGCAAAGCCTACTTCACCACTCCCTACAATCTCGGCCAGTATCTCCTCATGGATTTCCTCCAGCGCAAAACCCGCCACATCCACTAAGCGCTTAAAAGGGTAGCTTTGGTAGGGGCCCAGCATGTTGCGCCTTCGAATTGCGGGGGACTGGCTTAAACTCTTCTCTATCCATGATGCGTTTCGCGTAGAATCCGGACTTCAATATTCACATCGAATATGCTCATCAACTTATGGACTTCTTACTAGCCATTACGCTCGCGCCTCTCGTTGCTGTTCCGATGCTCCTCGCTTTCTCGCTTCGCGACTGGGTTAAAGCTCGCAAATCTTCGGACATTCCTCGGCCATCCGCCTTCGGGTTGGCGGTCATCATCACCCTTTTTTGTGAATGGCTGATTCCACTCTCCATTTCGATCTTCATTTCTGCCCTCGGTCTCGGTGTTGATTTCTCTTCGACAGGTCTGGCAGCACTTCTTCTTGTTTGGCTAATTTTTGTCGTTATCGCCGTAGGAACGTCTCTCTTTACCTTGCGCGGGAGCGCGCGAGTTCTTGCCTTTATTGCAGGTCTTGTACTCTGCTTTATCTCAGCGCTTGTGGTGAAATTGGCTTTGGGCGGCTTTGATATGACTTAGGAGTCCAGAGGCGCGAGGGCCCTGCTGCACGCCAGTTTGTACCATCGCGTCCTGCAAGCTAGACTATTTCTATGTCCATATTTCGCCAGCTCTCTCGCTGGTTTGGAGCCGACCACGGAATGACCAACATCCTTGCAGGCAGCAAAGCGCCAGACTTTGCCCTCAAATCTCTCGACGGCAAGCCATACTCTCTTAAATCCGTTCTCCAAAAAGGTCCCGCCGTCGTCGCCTTCTTCAAAATCTCTTGCCCCGTTTGCCAGTTCACGTTTCCTTTTCTCGAGCGTCTCTTCCAACGCTACGGCAACGAAGGGGTCATCTTCCTCGGCGTCTCCCAGAACGACGCGCGCGACACCAGGGATTTCGTCAAGGAATACGGCGTCACTTTCCCCGTCCTCCTCGACGAAAAGGGCTATCCCGCTTCCAACGCCTACGGCCTCACCAACGTCCCCACCGTCTTCCTCGTGGACACCGACGGCAGCGTCAAAGTCAGCTCCATGGGCTTCGTCAAAGCTGATCTCGAATCCATCGCCAACATACTCGCCGACCGCCGCAAAATCGCCCGCGCTCCGCTTTTCCTCTCCACCGAGTCCGTCCCCGCCAACCGTCCCGGTTGAGGCTCCAAAAACTAGGTCCGGTCGGACCTTTTCACCCGGGAGAAAGGCGCTCATTCTGAGCCCGTCTGCGCAAGCAGGCGTAGCGAAGAATCTCCCTTCATTCTTCCCACACCCACAAACCCGCCCACAATCAATCCGTGCCCGTTGTCTTCAACTCCGTGGCCCTCGACTGTCAACTTTCGACTGTCAACTCTTGATCTTCAACTTTCCTCTTCCACCCACCTCTTCTTGTGTTTCTCGCCTTTCAACCGCTTATCCGCAATCATCCGCGTCGCTCCCGGTTTCAACCCGGAGGCGCGCGCCCTTCTTCTCGCCTCTTTCCCCGCCTCCAATTTTCTTTTTCTCTTCTTCATCTTCGCGCCCTCCGGTAACATCGAGTCGCCTTTGCTTCACACTTCTGTCATCTCGGGAGGATGCCCTCGGACCATGAAAAATCGCATCTTGCGCGCAAAAGTCATCGTTCCCTCCACCGCTTTCTTGCTCCTCCCGCTCCTCCTTTTGCCGCAAGCCGCTCCCCCGCCCACGCAACTCCCCAATGGCAAGCTTCTCGGCGAGGTTCCCGGCAGTCCTCGCCCGATCAACAATTTTCCCACCGCCGTTGCGTTTTCTCCCGACGGAAAATTCGCCGTCTTCCTTCATAGCGGCTATGGCGCTTACACCTCCGGCGAAAAGCAATCCCTCACCGTCCTCAGTCTCGGAACCAATGACCTCGCGGACTTTCCCGATGCCCGCCTCGGCCAGCACGCCCGCCAATCCTACTTCCTCGGCCTTGCCTTTAGCCTCGACGGCAAGCATCTCTACGCTTCCATGGCCTCCCTCACCGATCCCCTCGGCAAGAAACCGGGCAGCACCGGCAACGGCATCGCCGTCTACTCCTTTGACGACGGGAAGATTACCCCCGAGCGCTTCATCCCGATTCCTCCGCGCGCAAGAATTCCCTCCCGCAAACTCCGCCGCGATGAATTCAAGGACGTCACTTATCCCGCCGGTCTGGCCGTCGCCATGAGCGGTGGCCAGGAGCGCATCCTCGTCGCTTGCAACAATTCCGATGAAGCCATCCTCCTCAATGCTTCCGATGGCGCCGTGGTCCATCGCTTCGATCTCTCCACGTTCAAGCGCATCCCCGGCTCACTTCCCTACACCGCCGTCATCACCTCCGACGGCAAGCGCGGTTTCGTCTCGCTGTGGAATGCCTCCACCGTAGCCGAGCTCGATCTCTTCTCTGGCCGCGTTCTCCGACTCATTCCTCTTGAAAAACCCTCCGATCCTCTTGCCGGGGGCTCTCATCCCACCGCTCTTCTCCTCAATCGCGATAACTCCCGCCTCTTCGTCGCGCTCACCGACCGCGACGCCATCGCCGTCCTGGATACAAAAACCGGCAAAACCATTTCTTCTCTTTCCACCAAACTTCCCGGCCAGAAATACGGCGGCAGCGATCCCGAATATCTCGCTCTTTCTCCCGACGAAAAAACCCTTTTCTCCGCCAACTCCATCTCCGATTCCATCGCCGTCTTCGATCTCTCGAAGCTCGCTCTCGGCGCGCCGCTCCCCGCCGAAGGCTTCATTCCCACCGAATGGTATCCTACCGTCGTTGCCACTACTGCTCGCGATCTCCTCATCGCCACCGCCAAGGGCCGCGGCTCCGGCCCCAACCCCGGCTCTACCGGCAAAACCCGTGATGGCCGTCCCCGCTATCCCTACAATCCCGCCATGATGCACGGCTCCCTCGCGCGCATTTCACTCGCGGAAATCCCCGCAAATCTCGCCGCCTATACGCATCAGGTTTCCGAAACCAACGCCCTCCGCGGCAATTCCGACGAAGTCCGCTTCTCCTCCGGCGAAAAGAAAATCCATCACGTCATCTACATCATCAAAGAAAACCGCACCTACGATCAGGTCTTCGGCGACATCTCTGCCGCCAACGGCGATCCCTCCCTCGTCATGTACGGCGAAGACATCACGCCCAATCAACACGCACTCGCCCGCCAGTTCGGCGTTCTCGATAATTTCTACGACAGCGGCGACGTCTCCGGCGACGGCCACATCTGGTCCAATTCCGCTTCCATCTCCGATTACGTCGAAAAAACCTGGCCCATCGGCTATCGCAGCAAGGAACATAGTTACGATTCCGAAGGCACGCTTCTCGACGGCATCGCCGTTGAAGACGATCTTCCCTATGCAGGAGAGCCCACCGGCGGCTTCCTCTGGAAAAATTTCGCCACCCACGGCGTCTCCTATCGCCATTACGGTGAATTCATCGTCAGCCGTTGGTGCAATGAAAAAGCCACCGACGGCCTCCCCACCGCTGGCCCTCCAAAAGTCGCGGGAGTCTCTTGCCCTCGGACTGTTATCAATCAAGGGCAACCGCTTCCCAAAAACGTCGGCGATCCCCGTGGCGGCCCTAGCCCTTATCCCTGGCCCATCCCCATCCTCGCCAAGGATATCGCCGCCACTCCCGAACTCCGCGGCCATTTCGATCCCCGCTCCGCCGATTTCGAGCTCGATTATCCCGATCAGCTCCGCGCCGACGAATTTCTAAATGAATTCGACCAGTTCCTCGCCTCGCGCAAAGCCGGCGAGGACACCATGCCGCAATTCATCCAGCTTCGTCTTCCCAATGACCACACTGCCGGCGGCCAGTACCACATGCCAACTCCTTCCGCTTCCGTCGCCGATAACGATCTCGCCATCGGCCGCGTTGTGGACGCCATTTCCCACAGCCCCTATTGGGACGACACCGCGTTCCTCATCCTCGAAGACGACGCCCAGGACGGTCCCGATCACGTGGACACCCACCGCAGCATTTGCCTCGTCATCAGCAAGTATTCTCCGCTTCCCACAACAGAATCCGATGGCTCGAAGAAGCCCTTTGTCGAAAGCACTTTTTACACCACCATCAATGTCGTCCGCACCATCGAAGCCCTTCTCGGCGTACCGCCCATGAACGCCAACGATTCTCGCTCTGCCGTCATGACTCCGCTCTTCAGCGGTCCCGGCACGCAGCCGCCCTACTCCACTGATTATCGCAATCGCGACAACCGCCTCATCTATCAAATGAACACGAAGGAATGGAAGGAAGGCAAAAACATGGACTTCAGCCGCGCCGACGACGTGGACACCGCCGTCCTCAACAAGTTCCTCTGGCAGGACCGCATGGGCTCTCGCCCCGAGCCTCTGCCCCAGCACCACGTCTTCCCGCCCGGTTCCCCGTCGCGCAAGTCCGCTCGCGACGACGACTGACTCTTACTTCCGCGAGGCCGCTTTGGGCGCCGAGAGCGCCACGCACGCTTCCGAAGTCAGCAGCAGAAACGTGAACGTCTCCTGCAAATACAGCCGCACCGCCGCCTCGGTGTGGTTCAAATAGCCGATGGACAGATCCTGCCCGATATGCAGCTCGAAATCGCCTCCCCGCGTCGTCACCACAAACGCCCCGTCAATCGCCGGCGCCCAAATGATCTTCCCCTCCACCAGCCTCTTCACATGTTCCAGCACCGGGTAGCCTTGATCGCTCGTCTCGGCCAGCGCTGTATAAGCCTTGGCGCCCAATAGCACGCTGTAAGGCCCGTTCACGCCCACCAGCCGCAACTGGCTCAATCCTTGCGCAATGACGTCCGGATACTGCCGCACGTCCGAAGGAAGCCCCATCTTCGGATTGCTCGTGCCCTCCCGCATTCCCACAATCCCGGCTTCTCCACAGCCTTCAAAGATCGCTCCGTCCTCCGCGAAGGCAATCTGCCGCGCCGCATCCTTGGCGGGCTGCCAGTCGGAATCGTTCGCCCCGCGCTCCACGTCGTCAATCGCCGCTCGGCTCAGTTCGAATGGCACGCGCAGTTCAACCAGCGCCTTCACTTCGCGTTGCCTCGCCTGCACCCCTTTTGCCGATCCTGCGAGTGATGTCAGATGTCCCGTGCCCACTGCGGACAATCCCCCTCCCGCCGGCCCTTTCACGTCCACCGCTCTCCGCCCCGCGACGTATCGCTTGAACGTGCGCGCCACCTCTTCCTCAATCTGCGCCCATGCCGCATCTGAAATCGGTGCCAGCTCGCGATGTAGGTTATTCATGCGGTTTTTCTCCCCTTAGCGATCCAATCTTGAGCGAGCCATCCCTCGCTGCACCGCCCGATTCCGCCGGTCCCTGTGCAGCCGCTCCATTCGCACTCCTCGCGCTTTCAGCCTCCGCACCCACGCTGTCCAGAAACGTCGCCGATGGCACAAAAAATAAGCTCCCTGTGAGCGCCCGGCTGAAATCCAGAATCCGGTCGTAGTTGCCGGGCGGCCGCCCAATGAACATGTTTTCCAGCATCTGCTCGATAATTCCCGGCGATCGGCTGTACCCGATGAAATAAGTCCCAAACTCCGCTTGCCCGGGGCGACCGAAGGGCATGTTGTCCCGCAGAATCTTCTTTTCTTCTCCGTTTTCGACGATCACCGTCAGCGCGCTGTGCGCCGACGTTGGCTTCACTGCCTCGTCCAGCTCGATGTCCGAAAGTTTTTTCCTTCCGATGATCAGCTCTTGCGCTTCCGTGGTCAGTCTGTTCCATGCGTCCAGATCATGAACGTACTTCTGCACAAGGACGTAACTCCCGCCCGCGAACGTCGCATCTTCATCGCCGATCAGCACCGCATCAATCGCGGTCTTCCCCCGCGGGTTTTCCGTCCCATCCACAAACCCAAGCAGGTCGCGGTCGTCGAAGTAGCGGAATCCGTGCACTTCATCAACCGTGCTAACAGCGCTTCCAATCCTCGCCATGATCTGCATGGCCAGTTCGAAGCACAAATCCATCCGCTTCGCGCGAATATGGAAGAACAAATCTCCGGGCGTGGATACCGCGTGCCTCGCCCCTGCGCGAATCTCCCGAAAAGGATGCAGTTCCGCCGGCCTCGGCTCCCCAAAAAGTTCATCCCACGCTTCCGAACCAAACCCCATCACGCAGGAAAGCCCGCCTTCCACGTCCCGAAAGTCCACCGCCCGGAAAATTGCCGATAGGTTGGGGCAAAACACGCGAATCGTTTCGCCGCTCTCGGCCCCGGAATTCATTTTCAGAACCAGAAAGATCGCCGCGGGAGTAAGCGGCGCGGCAACC
>DATIXL010000112.1:0-72372 GCA_035518615.1 Terriglobales bacterium
CGAATCCGGACATGCTGCACACGGGGATTCTGCCGCACCACACGCGGTGGACGCGGCTGTTCGAGAATCTGAAATACATCGTGATTGACGAGCTGCACACGTACAGGGGCGTTTTCGGGAGCCATTTGTGCAACGTGCTACGACGCTTGCAGAGGATTGCGCGATTTTACGGGAGCGAGCCGCAGTTCATTTGCTGCTCGGCGACGATTGCGAATCCGGGTGAGCTGGCGTCGCGGCTGATCGAGGATGAAGTGGAAGTGCTGGGCGGGAACGGAGCGCCGGCAGCGGAAAAGACGTTTGTGTTTTATAACCCGCCGGTGGTGAACCGGGCGCTCGGGATCAGGAGAAGCTATATCAACGAAAGTTCGCGGGTGGCGCAGGAGTTTTTGAAGCGGGAGATGCAGACGATTGTGTTCGCGAATTCGCGGCTGAATACGGAGATTCTGCTGACGTATTTGCAGAAGGCGAATCCGCAACTGCCGGGACGAGCCGAGACGATTCGAGGATATCGCGGCGGGTATTTGCCGGGAGAGCGGAGAGAGATCGAGCGCGGGCTGCGGGACGGGCGGATTCGCGGAGTGGTTTCGACGAGCGCGCTGGAATTGGGGATTGACGTGGGATCGCTGGACGCGGCGGTGATGGCGGGATATCCGGGGACGATTGCAGCGACATGGCAGCGGGCGGGGCGCGCGGGAAGGAGGAATGGAAGGTCGTGCGCGGTGTATGTGGCGTCGTCTTCGCCGCTCGACCAATTCATGGTGAGGCATCCGGATTATTTTTTCGGAAATACACCGGAGCACGCGTACATCCAGCCGGACAATCTGGAGATTCTGATCAATCACCTGAAGTGCGCGGCGTTCGAATTGCCGATCGCGCCGGAAGAGAAATTCGGCGAAGTGGGCGTGCCGGATTTGTGCGCGCGGTTGGCGGAAGCGGGATTTTTGCATCGCGCGGGGGAGCATTATCACTGGACGCACGAAGCGTATCCGGCGAATACGATCAGTTTGCGGAGCGTGACGAGCGACAACTTTGTGATCATAGATATTACCGGAGCGCCGGAGGTGATCGGAGAAGTGGATTTCCCGAGCGCGCTGAGCACGGTGCACGAAAAGGCGATTTATCTACATGGCGGGGAGCAGTATCACGTGGAGCATCTGGATTTTAAGGAGAGGAAAGCGTACGTGAAACGCGTGGACGTGGACTACTACACGGACGCCGTGCGGCACACGCAAGTGCGCGTGCTGGAGATTGCGGAAGAGGAACGGCTGACCAAAGCGACGAACGAGATTGGGGCGCTGCGGGCGCATGGAGATGTGCTGGTGCGGTCGCAGGTGGTGGGGTTCAAGAAGATCAAGTTTTTCACGAACGAGAATGTGGGAGATGGGCAGCTGGAACTGCCGGAGAACGAGATGCATACGACGGCGTACTGGATCACGCTGGAGCGGGGGCTGCTGGATTCGCTGGCGTTCAGCGTGAGCGAAAGGCAGAGCGGGATGTACGGGCTGTTGCATGCGCTGGCTTCCGTGGCGACGCTGCTGCTGATGTGTGACGGACGGGATTTAGGAACGGCGATCGGCGAGAGGCCGCCCAAGATGGGGATGGATGCGGACGAGCGTTCGACCGTGGCGGCCGAAGAGATAATGAAACAGCCAGCGAAGGAGTTTTTTGAGCCGAATCTGTATTTGTACGATGCGTATCCGGGAGGGATTGGATTTTCGGAGCCGTTGTTTCGGGCGCACGAGTTGCTGGTGGAAAAGACAAGAGAATTGATTGCGGGATGCGAATGCGAGAACGGATGCCCTTCGTGCGTTGGACCGGCGGGAGATTTGGCGCCGAGGGCGAAAGAAGCGGCGCTGGCGATTCTTCAGGGGCTGTGTGGGTGATGGCGAGCGCTGGAGATAAATTCGCGAGATTGGCGGCGCTGAGACCGGCACCGGGACGTGCTGCGCCGAGCGGAGCCGCAGCGTTGCGGCCCGCGGATGAAGAGGATGGGCTGGCGCGACTGATTGGCGCGGGTGTGGGGAAAAATCGTTATGGAGAGCACCTGGCAGTAAGGAACTGGTTTGCGACGCCGGAGTTCGCGGAGCCATCGAGCGCTGCGTTGGAGCTGCTATCACGAACGAAAGAGGAAACGATCTCGCGGCGGGTGCGGGCGGCGCTGGAAAATCCGGAGAAGTGGCTGTTTCTGGATACGGAGACAACGGGGCTGGCGGGAGGGACGGGAACGTACGCATTTTTGGTGGGGATTGCCTGGTGGGAAGCCGGAGGGATGCAGGTCGAACAGTTCTTCATGCGGGATTTTACGGAGGAGTATTCGCTTCTCTATGAGCTGGCGGGAAGGATTGCGGAGCGGCCCGTGCTGGTGACGTTCAACGGGAAATCGTTTGACTGGCCACTGCTGGAGAACCGTTACACGATGACGCGGGCGATCGGGGTGCCGAAGCTCGGGGCGCATCTGGATTTGCTGCATCCGGCGCGAGCGCTGTGGAGGCTGCGATTGGGATCGGTGCGGCTGGTGGAATTGGAGAAGCACGTTTTGGATGCACGGAGGCTGGGATGGCATCGGGAAAACGATGTGGAATCGGCGATGATTCCACAATTTTATTTCGATTATTTGAGAGGCGGCCGGGGGGAACCTCTCGCGGGAGTGGTGCGGCACAACCAGATGGATTTGCGCGGGCTGGGAGCGCTCTTCGGAAAAATGAATGAGATGCTGACGCCGGATGGCGAAAAGGAAATTGAGAGCCTGGATTTATTTGGGCTTTCACGATATTTGCAGCGGCGAGGAGCAGTGGAACGAGCGGAGCGGGAGTGCGCGAGGGCGTTGGAGCGAGGACTGCCTGCGGAGCATAGGGGAAGAGCGCGGCGAGAACTCGCGCAACTGGCGAAGCGCGGCGGGGATCACGAACGAGCTGCGGAATGCTGGAAGGAGCTCCTGGCGGACGCGGAGAACTGCGTCCATGCTTGCGAGCAGCTGGCGAGCTACTACGAGCGGCGCGCGATGGATTTTGCGATGGCGGCGGAAGTGTGCGAACTGGCGCTACGACAACTAGAGGGCAGAGCAACGAAAGCGTGGGACCTTGAGACGGAGCGCAACGCGAGGGCCGCGGAGCGGATCTTGCGGCGACTGGCACGGCTACGAAAGCGAATGATGGCCAAATTGAATTTTCCAACGAAAAAAGGCTCTGGGGCGGAGCATGCGAATCCAATTCAGTAAGATCGCCGGGCGATCGGCTCGTGTTTCAGAATGCGGCTCCGGCTAAGCCCGCGCTTGAAGAAGATGCCGGCGAGATGCGCCGGGTGACCTTGACGGGATGATCGCCGACTTGCTGGAGCGGTTCGGGGATGCTGCCCCAACCGAGCTGCGAATTCATTTCGACGAAGAGGCTGCGAGTGCCGCCTTCAAGGCTCATACAATCGGTGTTGACGCAGCGAAGGAAAACGCCGCCATCGGGAGAATCGAAAGAAAAGAAGTTGGGGCGGCGGAGGAGATTCTTGCGTTCCGAATATTTTTTTTCGAGAGCTTCGGAGTACTGGCCAAAGAAACGGTCCGTGTGTTCGGTCTGGTCAAGGCGGAGGCGCGTGACGAGGAGGAGCCGTTTGTTCTTTGCGTTTTCGAAGAGGATGTAGCGGTCACCCGCCCACGCGGAAGAAAGCGAGGTAGCGCGGTCTTTGTCGAGAAATTGCTTGAGGACTTCATCCCAGCCGAACTCGCCAAGGATGTCTTCATCAATCTTTTTCCACTCCGGACCGAGAGATTTGGCGATGGAGGGCAGCTCGATGTTCACGGGCTTCTTGTCTGAAAAGTAGAGCGCGGGATGGATGATTTGCTGAGTGGAAAGCGGCGGCCTAGCAAAAACTCCCGCGAGGGCGCCCCATCCGGAGGTCTTCAGGACAGCGGCAGTGAACATCATGCCGCCAAAATAAGGAAAGATAAGGCCATCCCTGATGAATTGAGGGGCTTTCTGAAGGGTCGGCGAGTCTTCTAGATTGCCCACGAGAGCGGAAGGATCGAAGGAAGGAAGTTCGCGCATGGAATGGCCGGTGCCGAGGAGCATGTAATCCACCATCGCGGCCATGGCGCTGCCTTCGAGGACCGCTTCGCGAGCAAGCTCGGCGTCGCCATTGGGCTTAGCGGCGTCGAGCCAAGTTTCAATCTGGAAATGCTGGTCCTGGAGCGCATGGGTGAGCTCGTGAGCCATAACCATGCGCTGATCTTCGAGGGGAATCCAGTCTGCGATGTAAAATTCGTGGGCTTTGGGGTCGTAGAGACCGGCGATTTGCTCGGTGAGCAGTTGGACCATAAAAGAGTCGAGGTCAAAGCCCTTCGGAATGAGACCAAAAGCTTCGGCGCTCTTTTCGTCCGCGTACCGCTCGGCGGGGGTCCGGTCCTCATTCATCTGGCGAATCACGTAAGCACGGATTTCCTCGCGGGAGCGCAAGGTCTTCTTGATGGGGCTTTTGAGCGAGAGGCCGGTGATCTCACTCATCTGCTTGAGGACTTCGTCGGCAGCGGCCAGGAATTCGGCGTTGGATTGGCCGTCGGCGGGAGGGGTAGCAGCTGGCGGAGACGCGGCCTGGGCCAAGATTCGTGGGGCAGTGGAGAGTGAAATGAGAAAAAGTACAAGGGAACAAAGAGCCGAGGAAACAGAACGAACCCTAGAAGCGACCATATCGGCAGGATAACAGATTCCCGCCCGGAAGGTGCGCGGGGCGTAGTGGAGGTAAAATAGGGCAGTTTGGAAAGAGAGGAGGAATTGACGGAGAGGAATGAAGACAAGTCATGTTCCAAACTGGGACTACAGAGGGGGAAAACGAGGAAGGTTGGCGGGCTTGTTCTGAGTTCTTAACAAACTGGTAATTGTAGTGTAGTCTCAACCCAAGAGTTCAGGGCACACTGAGGGATCCATGCTACCTGGCCTTCGCCTGCGCCAGGTTCGCGAGCGGCTTGGTTTCACCTACCGCGACGTGGAGCGGGCAAGCTATGAATTGGCTGCGCGACGCGGCCGACCTGAGTTTGTTTTGCACATCAGCCGTTTGGCGGACATCGAGAACCGCAACGTGGTTCCCGGCCTCCACAAACTGTACACACTTTCCGTTGTTTATCATTTGAATCCGCTACAGCTCTACCGCTGGTACGAGGTGCCGCTGGAAGACTGCTTCGAGGATGGGGCGGCGGTGCCAGCTCCGGAGACACATCTGATGGCGCCTCCCACGTCGTTGCGCGTCCCCTTGCGTTTTGACCCCGGCTTTGATCCACAGCGAACGGAATACCTGTCGCGAATGGTGGAACGTTGGGGCCAGCTCGAGGGAACACTTACCAGCACGAATGGACAATGCAGGTACGGGTACATTGGGCTAAGGGATCGGCGGATGGTGCCGCTGTTGAGACCGGGAAGCATCGTGCTAGTGGACACCACAGTTGAGCAGATTGAGGACGAACCGTGGGCGACGGAACATGACCGGCCACTATATTTTGTGGACGTAAGGCAAGGATACCGCTGCGCCTGGTTTCACCGGGACGGGAACCGATTGGTGATGCAACCGCACCCGCTTTCGAGATGCCTGCCGGAGTCATGGCAAATCCCCGATGAGGCGGAGATCGTGGGCAGAGTGATCGGCGTGGTCATGCGCCTGAACGAGCCGTGGAGCACTCCGAGGCCAGAATCTCGAGCAGCGCGGCCAAATTCGAACAAAAAAGTTCCTTAAGGTAGGCGGGAACCTGCTCAGGAATCAAGACGCGATAGGCTTCCATTCGCCGCCAGTGAGTCAGCGCAACCGCGAGCCCGTCAGTCATTTCCCGCAAGCAGTCGCAAAGATCGTGCTCCTGAAGAGATAAGGGAGTTTCGAGAATGCGGAGGAAGACTTCCTCATGACAAAGGGCGATAGCATGCTGGACGGCATCCTCAGGATAAACCGCGGTGAGACCTGCGTGTTCATACTTCCCCGTTGAGAGATCGCGCAAAGAAGAGATATAGACGAGGCGGCCAAAGGCGCAGGGAATCGCGGCCAGCGTCGTCAAAGAAAAATCCTCGACGATGCGGCGATATTTTAGCAGTTCCGAACTCATTCCTTTAGCCTCGCTGTTCTGATCGCAGAACGTTTTTCCCAAACTCCACCAGGATTCTAGGGGCCCTTCAAGGATGACGCCAGGAGGTGTCATCCATGAAGGACAAAAAGGTTCTTCTATGCACGACAGTTGTTCTTTCTTCTCTGGCGATCCTACTTTCAGCGGCGTGGAGAGTCAACCATTTTGGTACGTACTCACTCGGGAACAAATTACCCACAATCCAGGCAGATGGCGAACCGCTCCCACCGTTTCCTCCGACCGCAACCAACAAATCGCTGATTGCTGATGGCGAGCCCCTACCACCATTCCCGCCGAGCAGAGCAATCGGCACAGTTGTCGCCGACGGTGAACCTTTACCGCCATTTCCCCCCGCGGCTGCGGGCAATTCGGTCGTCGCCGACGGTGAGCCCTTACCGCCGTTCCCCCCTGGGAATTCGAACAATTTACTTATTGCTGACGGCGAGCCGCTTCCACCGTTTCCGCCAGGCGTGGCGAGTACCACAAGCTTGTTAACATGAGAGTTTCCTAATCCAAGCGGGGAGTTTGATGACGGATGAGCTAGTACCACGGTTCGGGCCGCGGAAGACATCCTGACTATTTACTTGACCGTCAGTAACGTGTTAGGGTGCCTTCCGTGGGTCCAGTCATAGCCAGCTTCGAAAAGACTGCTTGGGAACTCTCGCTGGTCCTGCAAGCAGTCCTACTCGGGACGCTGGTGGCGCGCGGCCTGTACCGGCGCTTCCCGATGCTCAGTATCTATCTGGCCTTGAATCTCTTGCAATCTGCTTTTCTATTGATCGTCTATCCGCTGGCGGGCTTCCATTCAAGATTTGCATGGGTCGTGGGATGGGCAAGCCACGGGATCGTGGTGGGGGCCAAAGCGGTTGCCGTTGGGGAAATGTGCCATCAGGTTCTAGCAAGTTACCGAGGGATATGGGCCTTGGGCTGGCGTCTACTGACGGCGGGAGCTTTCGCCGTTCTTGTGTTCGCAATCGCGTTTGGGCGCCATGATTTTGTGGTTTTGATTCTGACTCTGGATCTAGGGGCGGAATTGGCGATCGCAACAGCGATCGCAGTTCTGTTTAGTTTTGCCGCGTATTATGAAGTGCCGATTGTGGAACCGCTTCGAGCCCTGGGACTGGGATTTTGCCTGTACTCCTGCGTTCACGTGCTCAACAATCTGATCTTACAGCGCTTCATGCACCCGTACTCTGCGGTCTGGAACCTGGTCGGGACGCTGACGTTCATCGCGACCGTAACGATATGGTTGCGTGCCTGCTTGAAAGTGGTTCCGGCGGCGGAAACCAAACCGGTTTTGTTGGACGCCAATGTGTATCCCACGCTGATGCCTGAAGTGAACGGGCGACTGATTTCATTGAATGAAGGATTACGCAAACTCTGGTTGGCGGAGCCACACCACAGGTGATCACTCACGGAATGTATTTTGCGTTGATCTTATTCCTGGTCGCGGGGATCGGGAGCCTGCTTCTCTGGTCCTTGAGACGCAGGGAGGAAGCCGAAGACAAAAAGAGCGCCGGGGCAAGTCTGGAGGCGCCAGGACGCAATATTGTTTACCTTGCGCAGGTACGCCGGGCATTGGACGAGAAGGACTACGTCTATCTAGAACTGCGGGGATCCCAGACACTCGGCCGCAGAGTGAAGAAGGAGCGAAGATTGGTCCTATTGCATTATGTTTCGGCGCTGCAGAGTGATTTTGACCGTCTTCTCCGGCTCGCTCGCGTCATCGCGACCCTGTCACCTGAAGTTGCGCCCACGCAAGAGTGGGAACGCCTGCGACTTTCTTTGTCGTTCGCGCTGCGGTGCCGAGTTTTGAGGTTGAAAATCCTGCTTGGTTGGGGATTCCTGGCGCAACTGGACGGAGTTAGCCAAACCGTAGGGGGTCTGGCGCTTCGGCTGGAACGCGCCATGACGGAGCTCGGAGAGCGCGCGGCGTTGGCCAGCGAACTAGCTTCACCGACGAAGTGATGAAGCGTCAACCGCATGCAAAAATACGTCGATTGCGGAGAGCAAGTCGGAAGCCTTGAAAGGCTTTTGAAGTACGATCTGCCCAGCTTTTTCCAAGTCCGCTGTGGTTGTATTGCCCGGGGTACCAGCGCGCATCCAAATCGTCCGCTCGGCAAGGTGCGGCCTATGCGAAAGCAGCCACTGGTATAGCGAACCCGCAGGCCCTTTCCCGTTCAAACCGCCATCCATGAGAACGACGTCGAACTCATGGAGTTCGAGAAGCTTGTGAGCCTCTTGAGGTGTCTTTGCAGGGCGGACAAGATGGTCGCGATCGCGCAGGATCGCCTCGACAGCTTCCGAAACGGAATGGTCGGAATCGAACAAGAGCACTCTTGCGCCGCGCGACGCCTTCAAAGGAGCGGAAGCGGCAGGCTCTTCAGGAACGGGAGGTTGGAGACCGGGAAGCTCGATGATAAAGCAGGCACCGCGCGGAGGATCATTCTTAACACGGATGATTCCACCATGCTCGGTGACAATGCCATAGCAGATGCTGAGTCCCAGGCCAGTACCTTTGCCCACGGGTTTGGTGGTGTAGAAAGGATCAAACACCCTGGATGGCTCCTTAACGCCGGGTCCGCTGTCCGTGAATTGGATCAAGAATTTTCCGGTTTCGAGAGATGTTTTCACCCAAAGATCACCCTCGCCGGATGATTCAAGGATGGCGTCCACCGCGTTGTTGACCATATTGAGAAAAACCTGCTGTAGCTGGTGAGGATCTGCGGCGGTTTCGGGCAAATCCGTGGCGAGATCCAGGTGGACGCGGATATTGCTCATGCGCAGGTCATAGTCACGCAAGGCGAGAGTGTCTTCGAGAATCTGGTTGAGGCCCACGGAAACGCGCTCGGGTTTGTGCTGGCGAGCGAAGCTAAGGAGGTTTTGCACAATCCGATGAGTGCGTTGCGCTTGTTTATAGAGCTTTTCCGCGTACTCGACGCCTTGAGGGCCGATCTGGCCATTGGAAATGAGCAACTGGCTGTATCCGAGGATGGCGGTCAAGGGGTTGTTGAGCTCGTGAGCGACACCGGAGATCAGCTGGCCAACGGCAGCCATTTTCTCGCTGTGAAGGAGCTGCTCCTGGGTGCGCCGCAGATCGTCGTAAGCCTGACGAGTCTGCTCGAAGAGAAGGGTCCTTTCAATGGCGCTGGCAATCTGGCTGCCAACGGCAATCAGGAGATTGATGTCGGCGGGAGAAAACTCGCGAGGAGCGCGGCTGCTGACGACGAGACCGCCGATGACTCGATCCTTAGACCAGAGAATCACCACGTAGGAGCTGACAATTTTTTCCTTCCGCTGGACATCGAAGAAGACCGGAGGCAAGGCAAGCCCTTGAGCCGAGACGAAGGTAGCGTGAACGGCTCTGAGATGCTGCACGAGGTCAGGGGAGACTTTGGTCTCAGGAAAGTGGCGCGCGAACTCCGAGCGATGGCCGACCGCAGCTACCCGGCGCATCGACTCGTTCCGGTCATCCAAAAGGTAGAGAGAGGAAGCATCGAGGTTGAAGAGCTCGGCCATCTGGCGAAGAGTGCGGTAAAGAGAATCGCCCAGATCCAAGGACTCGGTGAGAGTCTGGGCGATGGAATTGAGAACTAGAAGCTCGCGATTGCGGCGTCGAATTTCTTGCTCGGCGCGTTTCCGCTCGGTAATGTCCAGCAAGAAACCCTGAAACGCAGTGACACTTCCTGAGGCGTCCCGGACAGCGATGGAGGACTCCATGACGGTCCGAATTTCGCCGTCCTTGCGGCGCATCTCGAATTCGAAATCCGCCACGGAACTATGCTCCTGAAGAAGTTTTTTCAAACGCTCGCGGTCGGCAGGATTGGCATACAGGTTTGGAATATCAACGGCCATCAATTCCTCGCGCCGTTCGTAGCCGGCGATATTCAGGAATGCGTCGTTGAAATCCAAAAATCTGCCTTGGGGAGTGGAAATGAAGACGCCTTCCTTCACGTTGGAAACCAGGGTGCGGTATTTTTCCTCGGCGCGCTTCCGTTCGGTGATGTCCTTGAGCACGTGAACCGTGCCCAGTTGCTTCCCGGAAGGATCACTGAACTGGGAATTCGAGGCCAGGAAATAGCCGGGGAGCCAAGGATCGGGTTCATCGCCCTCGCCAGCAATGCCTTCGCAATAGGGGCAGCGATCGTAATTCGCGGCTTTGCGGGGGAGCAAGTCGGACACCCAGCGGCCGACCATTGCGTTGCTTTCGCGGCCAGCGATCTGAGAAAGGCGCTGGTTGATGCGGAGGATGCGACATTCTCCATCATGGACAAAGATCGGATCGCCAATGGAATTGAAGGTATAGGCCCACTGGCGCTGCATGGTGTCAACCTGCTCGAACAGGCGAACATTCTGAAGGGTCATCCCGAGAAGATTGGCGATGTTGGCCAGATAGATGATTTCGTCCGGCTGGAATTGAGAGAGGCGGTCGGCGCCGACAGCGACAATGCCTAAGGGGCCATCCTTACCTCGCAACGGCATGCAGACGATTTCCTCCACACCTGTGGCAACCATGCGCTGGCGCTGGGTGGCATCTTCTTCCTCGGCGAGTTTGAGGACGGAGCAATCCGACTGGAGGGCTCTCTGGGCCCAGAGTTCATTGAGAGGAATAGAGTAATGGGTGGTGAGATATTGCGGTTCAAATCCGACAGCGGCGCGGACGACGAGTTGGGCGTTTTTCCCTGCACCTTCAATGAAGCGGACGATTCCGTGGCTGGCCCCCACGCTTTCCACCAGATTAATCAAAACGCGATCGAGCACATCCTTGACGGAGAGGGTCTGGGTGCTGGCAGCGGTGAGCAGAGTCAGCCGGCGCAGCTTGTCGTTCAATTCCTCCGTACGAGTGCGGGCACCTTCCAAGACCAGCACGACCATGGCAATACCCAGCGTGACGCTCAAAAGATGTCCAAACGCGACGCGCAGGAGAAAAAGAGGGCTCAGGGGCCAGAGAGGAGAATCTATGCGATGCAACCCTGCAAGAAGAAAAACGCCGGCAAGGAGCCGGGCGCCGTGGCTGGGGGATTTGCGAACGAATCTCCACAACATCCAGCCGGCGATCAGACAAACAAATGACAAGAGGCAAGAGGTGATCCACTGAGTCGTTCCCCGGCTGGAACCACTCCGCTCCGCATAAGCAACGCCGAGGATGAGAACAATATTGACGGGCCACACGGCCAGATATCGTTTTCGACGTCCGGCGGTGTACTCCAGAATGGAGCTGAGGAAAACAAGATAGGAGGCGACGCGAAGCGTGATGGAAAGGTCGCGGACCAGGGGTTCGTTCCAGGAGAAAAAGAGCAGCTCAGAAAAAGAAGAGAGGGTGAAAAGCAGCCAGCCTGCGTGCCACATACTGAAAAAACTAGAACGGTGGTCCTTACGGAGCAGGGTGAAAAGCACCAGGATAATCAGGCATGCGGTCGCCTCAAAGAAGGCGATGGCGTTCAGTCCCTGATTTTCAAGCACGATGCGCCGCCTCCGGGCTGGGAGCGCCGTGGCCGCAGAAAATCCGGGGACAGAGCGGCACAGCGTGGAGCACTGAGAGAGATCCCTTCTATTGACGCTAACATGCTGTTTTCTGACTGGGCAAGGCTCCGCCAAACACGGTGTGACCTCTCGTATAATGACCCCTGGGGGCGAACCAAGTGGAGACGGAAAACATACTGGTCGTAGACGACGAAGAAGCGATCCGGGAAGTGGTGTCAACCATGCTGGAAGCCAAGGGCTACCGCTGCACGGCGGTGTGCAATGGCCGAGTGGCCCAAGACCAGATCAAGAGGGGTACGCCGGACCTGATCCTGAGCGACATGATCATGCCGGAGATGGACGGCATCAAGCTGCTGGAGTGGATGCGGGAGTACGACCCGGAAGTTCCGATCATCATGGTGACCGCGATTCACGATATTTCCACCGCGCTCGAAGCGATCCGCCGGGGAGCCTACGACTACATCCTGAAACCTTTCGAGAAAGACCAGCTGTTCCTTGGAGTGGGACGCGCATTGCAACACCGCCGCCTGATCATGGAAAACCGGAGCTACCAGAGGAATCTCGAACAACTGGTGGAAGAACGTACAGGACAATTGACGGCAGCCTTCGCGCAGCTCGAACAATCCTACGACGATACGCTGGAAGCGCTTGGAAGCGCTCTGGACTTGAAAGACGCGGAGACGGAAGGGCATTGCCAGCGCGTCACTGCGTTCACGATTTCGATCGCGAAAGCGATGCCTGTGCCGGGCACCTATCTGCCGGTGCTGGCGCGCGCGGCTTTTCTCCACGATATCGGGAAGATGGCAATTCCGGATAGCATCCTGCGCAAGCCGGGGCCCCTGACGGACACAGAAAAGCAGGTGATGCGGAAGCATTGCCAGATCGGGTATGACATGCTGATCCGGATTCCCTTTTTGCGGGATGCGGCGGAAATCGTGCTCGCGCACCAGGAGTTTTTTGATGGGACCGGTTATCCGAGAGGACTCAAGGGGGAGCAAATTCCTCTCGGGGCACGTATTTTTACGATTGCGGACTCGTTAGATGCCATGATCAGCGATCGGCCGTACCGGAAGGCGCTGCCAATGTCTCATGCGCGCGAGGAAATCAAGCGCTGTTCGGGAACGCAATTCGATCCGAAGATGGTGGAAGTTTTCTATTCCATACCGGAAGAGCATTGGATCATGCTCAGAGAGAACTTAGGTTCTCCCTTCCGACTGGCGCATCTGAAAAATCTTTGAGATAAGCTCTGGCGCAACTGAAACAATCGCAGCCCTGCTCTCGAGATTGAAAGACGCCAGGAATAATATGATCCGAGAATCTGCGCCTGGCCAGCACACCTCACGTATACTAATTCCTAGAACGAGACGATGAGTTCACCGACATATTCGGCCTCCGAGCGGGAAGCCATCCCGCAATTGGATCTTGGGGCGCAGTACGTCTCGATTAAGAGCGAGATACAAGAAGCATTGGCAAGCGTTCTTTCGTCGCAACGGTTCGTGCTTGGGGGTGAAGGAGCCCATCTGGAAGAGGAAGTAGCGAGTTTCTGCGGGGTGGCGCACGGAATCGGTGTGGCTTCGGGAACGGACGCTCTGATCCTTACACTGCGGGCGTGCGGCGTACGGGAGGGCGATGAAGTGGTGTTGCCTCCCTTTACGTTTGTGGCCACGGGCAGCGCCGTGAGCGCCCTTGGTGCGAAACCGGTATTTGCGGACATTCAGCCGGATACGTTCAATATGGATGCCGGGGAATTGGAGCATCGCGTCACCCCAAGGACCAAGGCAATTGTCGTGGTCCATCTATACGGCCTCGCCGCGGATATGGATCCAATCCTGGCATTTGCCCGAAGCCGAAATTTGCCGGTGATCGAAGACAACGCGCAATCCATCGGAGCGAAGTATAAAGGCCATCGCACAGGATCATTCGGAGACGCAGCGTGTCTAAGTTTTTATCCAACGAAGAATCTAGGAGCGTACGGCGACGCAGGAATGATCGTTACGAATTCGGCGGACCTGGACGGGCGCTTACGCCGGCTGCGCAATCACGGGCAGACCGCCAAGTATGAAAGCACTGAGCCCGGATGGAACAGCCGACTAGATGAGATGCAGGCCGCAATTCTTCGCGTGAAGCTGCGACATCTTGCGGACTGGCAGAAGGCGCGGCAAGCACACGCGGCGGAATATACGCAGCTGCTCTCGAATGTGCCTGCAGTGAAAACCCCCACGGTGAAGCAGGGATACGAACATGTGTATCATCAATATACGCTTCGCGTGCGGGAGCGTGATGCCCTGCAGAGGTATCTTACGGAGCGGAGGATCGGTAGCGCCATCTATTATCCGGTGCCGTTGCACCTACAGGAGCTTTACTCTTCGCTTGGGTATCGCGAGGGAGAATTTCCAGGCGCGGAGAGCGCGGCGCGCGAAGTGATTTCTTTGCCGATGTATCCGGAACTGACGAAAGAACAGATTGCGCGGGTCGCAGGCGCTGTCTCAGGGTTCGCCGGTGGCGCTTAGGACTACCTTCCGAAATAGAGCAGCAGCAGCAAGAAGACCCACAAACCATCCATGAAATGCCAGTAGTATGAAGTGACCTCTGCCGCCAGGGCTCGCGTTACATTGCCTTTGTCAAAATTCCGGAAACCTACATAGAACAAAGCGCAAATTCCACCGAGCAGGTGCAGGCCGTGGGCAGCCGTGAAAACATAGAAAAACCCGCTCGCCAAAGTGGAACTGGCATAGACACCCTGGCCTACGAGGCTTCGCCATGCCGTCAACTGGCCAACGACGAAGAAGAGCCCCAAGCCGGTGGTCAAAAACCAAAGCTGCCGAAAGCCCCGATTGTCGGATGCAGCGAGTTTCTTGCGAGCAATTTCCAGAGTAAAGCTGCTGGACAGAAGCAAAGCGGTATTCAGCCATAGAATCCAAGGCACACGAAAGGTGACCCACTTGTTGCTGGAAGCGCGCAAAACGATAAACGCAGCGACCATCGCCATGAAAAACATGAGGATAGAAATCATCGCCAGAGCGATGGCCGTGGCATAGCGACGGGGTGAAGGCTTGCCCCATGAGCGATCGCGACCGCGATCGGAGTCATCATCGTCGCCACCGTCGCCGCCCGCCGGAGGACGCGGGCCGCCTCCCCCGCCGATGTCGTCAATGATGAGTTCAATGTCGTCCAGAATGGATGCAGGAGGCATTTCACCAACTCCTAAGAAGCGCGACTGACGATCAATTCGGGAGCCAGCTGTTGCGGCAGAAAATCGGCGCCGGCAAAGGGCACCCCAAAGAAATACGCGCCTCGATAAACGACAGGCGTAAAGTTGCCAAAATTGCCATTCGGTGGAGGAGACGCGACAAACCACTCAAGGGTGGCCGCGCGCCAGGGGTTTTTGGTTGCGAGCTTCTCTCCGCGGAAAAGGCTCCAGAGGAAATTCGCCAGAAAGATTAATTGCGCAGCGATGGTCGCAGCTGCCGCGAAAGCAACGAAGGAGTGAAGGTTCCGTTCGGCCCGGGCAATCGTAGCGGTCCCCGGGAAGGAAGAAACTCCAGAAGATTCCAACAGTCCAACCCAATGCATCGGAATGAAAATGCAGTACGCGCCCACGAAGGTGAGCCAGAAATGAAATTTTCCCAGCGTCTCATTGAGTTTCCGTCCAAACATTTTGGGAAACCAAAAGAAAAGTCCGGCCAGGATTGCAAATGTCGCGGCGATTCCGAGCACCAAATGAAAATGTCCTGTTACAAGCTCATCGGTGATCGCTGAAGGGGCCGCGCCTCGCCAAGAGAGAAATAATCCCGTGGCAGCTCCGGAGAGGAAAAACGAGAGAAACCCAAGGGAGAAGAGCATCGCGGTGGTCAGCTGCGGCTTTGCATTCCACAAAGTGCCGAACCATGAGGCGATGAGAAACGCTGCCGGAATGCCTAAGGAGGAAGCGAGCATCGAGAAATCAAAAGGTGCGTAGGGATTCAGACCGCTCGAAAACATGTGAAATCCCCAGATGCAAAATCCGGAGAGGCCGACAGCGCAGAGCGACAAAACGCTGAATCGTTCGGCCCATATGGGTTTGCGCGAGAAGACGGAGAGCAGGTGCGAGACGATTCCGAAGCAAGGCAAGATGGCGACATAAACCTCAGCCTGCGCGAAGAACCAGAACCAGCGCTGCCACAGGAGGGGGAGAGCGGAGACCGCGGCGAAAGGAACGGCAAAAAAACGCGTCCCAATAAACCTGTCGGATAAGAGCAGGACGCACGCCGCGAGAAGAATCGAAAAAATAAGAAGACTCAGAACCGCGGTGATAAGCCACGACCATACGGTGATCGGCAGCCGCGGAAGCGTCATCCCCTGGGTGCGCAGGTCTATGCAAGTGACGCAGAAATTAAGCGCTGAAATCAAGGCCGCAACAGAGAAGCAGGCGGCACTGCAAGCCCAAAGGGACATGCCTGAACTGGTTTTAAGGAAAAATGAAACGGAGATTCCGAGGAGGGATGCGAAGGTCATCCAGACGGAGAGGGCGCTTAAAGAGGGAAAGGCCATCTCCCGAGCACCAATTTGCAGAGGCAGAAAATAATATCCAAGGCCGAATTGCGGGGCAGCAGTGAGAACGAAGAAAACCATCAGCGATCCGTGGAGCAGCATGAGAGCCGCATAATGATCCGAAGCATTGGCGGAAGCGCTGAAAAATCCAGTGTGGCCGGGGCCGGGAGTCAAATAGACCCGCATGAGGAAAGAGAGTCCCATTCCCAGAAAGACACTGAAGAGGGCTAAAAAGAGGTATTGGAGTCCTATCGTCTTATGGTCCGTGGATAAAAGAAAGCGAGAAAGGAAGTGGCGGGAAGGTTCTGCCGAGCCACGTCCGGGATTGCCTTGGGTCACCATTGCGAATCGCGCGCCGATGCGAACCATTCATACCGAGAAATTCAGAAGAAGAAAAGAGAAAAGGCCGAGGAAACGGAAACTCCGCGAGCGCTCATTCCAGCAGCGAACGGCCGCTTAGAGAGAATCACCTCACAGGGTCACCCGTAGAGATTCCGAATTCTGGTGCGGAAGGGGGGATTCGAACCCCCACGCCTTACGGCGCCACCCCCTCAAGATGGTGCGTCTGCCAGTTCCGCCACTTCCGCAGTACTTCGGAGCCGATTTATTTTAGCCGCAAGCGCAAAACGCCGCAAGAAATCCAACGTCGTTAATGCTTCGGCGCGGGAGGCGGATTCTGTTGCGCAGGAGCGGGGGCCGGATTCGCCGGGAGCGAATTCGAGTGCACGGGGAGAGGCGTAGCGGGCGATTTTGGCGCTTCCTGTTTGGCTGGCTTCGAGACACTCTGCAACACGGAGCTGCCCTGTTCCACTGCCTTATCCGTCCGCAAAACCATGACCATAGCGCAAACCATGAACATTACCGCGCACCAGGTTGTCGCGAGCGAAAGCACCGAGGCGGCGCCCCGTGGCCCAAAGGCAGTCTGGCTGCCCGCTCCGCCGAAAGCTCCCGCCAAATCGGCAGCCTTGCCGCTTTGTAGAAGCACGACAACCATCAACACGAAGCAATTGGCAATGAAAAATCCGGTCAAGAGCCATCCCGCCCAACGAAAACCCACGAAGATGATCGCGAATCCGATCAACAGGGCTATGGCCCACTTCATCCAGCCTGGCATCTGCTACACCTCTGAACCGAAACGTTTTGTATGAATCCGCAAATCTACGGGCAGCTCACGATAGCGGAAAACGACTGGGGAGTGAGACTTGCCCCGCCTACGAGCGCGCCGTCCACATCCTGCTGGGCCTTCAACCCCCGAACATTGTCCGGCTTGACGCTGCCACCATAAAGTATCCGCAGCGCAGAAGCCTGAGATTCCGTGAACTGGTCCGCCGCACACTGGCGAAGGAATCGGTGGGCCGCCGCGGCAATTTCCGGAGTGGCCGTCCGCCCCGTGCCGATCGCCCAGACCGGCTCATACGCTAATAGAATACGTGAGAACTCCTCGAGGGTCAACGAACCTGGCCCACCGATGAACTGGCGCGAAAGAACTTCCTCGGTCCGTCCGTGCTCGCGCTCGTCGAGCGATTCACCGACACAGACGATAGGGGTAAGACCGGCGACGACGGCCGCCTTGGTTTTTTGCGACACGGTTGCGTCCGTCTCGCCGAAGAATTGCCGGCGTTCCGAGTGGCCGATAATCACGTAAGTACAACCGGCTTCCAGCAACATGGGAGCGGATACTTCGCCGGTGAAGGCGCCTTCCTTTTCCCAGTGCAGGTTCTGTCCCCCAATGGCGATCCGCGTGCCGCGAACAGCTTCGACCGCAGTAGGGATGGCAGTGAAGGGTGGTGCAACCACGATGTCGCAGTGGGTAATATTCTTTACCAGGGGAATAAAAGCCGAAAAGAACTCGCGGGTCTGCGCCTGAGTTTTGTACATTTTCCAGTTGCCCGCGATGACGCGGCGGCGAGAAGGAGTGGTCATGTGTTGGTGAGCGCCTCCACGCCAGGTAGCCTACGGCCGGCCAGGAATTCCAGAGACGCCCCGCCTCCCGTGGAAATGTGCGAGATTTTGCCTGCCAAGCCGGACTGATGAACCGCGGCGACCGAGTCCCCGCCGCCAACGATGGAAATTGCGCCGCCGGTGGTGGCTGCTGCGACGGCTCTGGCTACTTCCAAGGTACCTTTGGCAAATGCTGGCATCTCAAAAACGCCCATCGGACCGTTCCATACGATGGTCTTTGCCTTGGCGATTTCCGCCGCATATAGCGCGACGGTTTTCGGGCCGATATCGAGGCCCATCTCGTTTGGGGAAGTGGAAGCGACATCACCGATGGCGGCGGGAGCATCGGCTCTGAACTCCGGCGCAGTGATGTGGTCCACAGGCAAGAGAAGCTTGAAACCCTTTGCGGAAGCGTCGGCAAGAATTTTCTTGGCAAGATCCAGCTTGTCATTTTCCACGAGAGATTTTCCAATGGGCAGCCCTCTGGCCTTAAGAAACGTATAGGCCATGCCCCCGCCGACAAGCATGGAGTCGGCAATCTTCATCAGATTTTCGACCACTTCGATCTTGTCGCTCACTTTAGCGCCGCCAAGAATTGCGACGAACGGCCTGGCCGGATTTGAGACTGCTTTGCCGAGATAGGCGAGTTCTTTCTCCATAAGTTTGCCCGCCGCGGCTTGTTTGACGAATCGAGTGATCCCGACAACAGAGGCGTGAGCACGATGCGCGGAGCCAAACGCATCGCAGACAAAGACGCCGTCACAAAGCGCTGCAAGCTGCTTCGAGAAGGCCTCGTCGTTTTTCTCTTCCTCCGGATGGAAACGAACGTTTTCGAGGAGGAGCATGTCGCCATCCTTCAGTGTTTTGCTCTGCTGTTCGGATTCCGGCCCCACGCAGTCGGTAGCGAACACCACTGGGCGTTCCAATAGCTCTTCGAGTTTTTTGGCGGCAGGTTTCAGTGAATATTTGGGTTCTGGCCCACCCTTGGGGCGACCCAAATGTGAGGCCAGCACGAGGCGGCCGCCCTTTTGAATTGCCAATCGCAGAGTCGGCAAAGTCTCCCGGATTCGCGTATCGTCCGTAACCACGCCATCCTTCAGAGGGACGTTGAAGTCAACGCGGATAAAAACACGCTTTCCGCGCAATTCCAGATCATCAATCGTGAGCTTGTTCATTGTTTTCTTCTTTCGGCTCGAAGAATGCTATCGCGAGTCTCGAAATTAGAATTTGGCCGCCATGAACTTGATGAGATCGCGGCAACGGCAGGAGTAGCCCCACTCATTGTCATACCATGCCAAAACCTTCACGCAGCGGTCTCCGACGACCTTGGTGTACCCGGAGTCCACGACGGAGGAATTGGAATTGCCTTTGAAATCGGCGGAAACCAACTCTTCTTCCGTGTAGCCAAGAATGCCCTTCATGGGTCCTTCCGAGGCCGCTCTGAGGGCGGCATTGACGGACTCTTTCGTTGCGGGCTTGTCCACGAAGACCGTGAGGTCCACAACACTGACGTTCGGGGTCGGCACACGCATGGCATAGCCATCCAGCTTGCCTTTCAGCTCCGGAATCACGAGATGCAGAGCTTTGGCAGCACCTGTCGAGCTGGGAATCATGTTGAGTGCTGCCGCACGAGCTCTGCGCAGATCTTTGTGCGGAAGATCGAGGAGGCGCTGATCGTTTGTGTAGGAGTGAATCGTGGTCATCGTGCCGCTTTGAATGCCAAACGTGTCATGAAGGACCTTGGCGACGGGAGCGAGGCAATTGGTGGTGCAGGAAGCGTTAGAGACGACATTATGCTTTGCAGGATCATAGGTCTTGTCGTTCACGCCCAGAACGAATGTGGCATCAGGACCTTCAGAGGGCGCAGAGATGATCACTTTCCTTACCGGACCGCGGAGATGAGCGCGGGCCTGCTCTCCCTTGGTGAACAGACCCGTGGATTCGATGACGATCTCCGCTCCCACAGAGGCCCAATCCAGCTGGGCAGGGTCCTTTACCTTAAAGACTTTGAAGGACTTACCGTTAATCGAGATCGAATCGTCGGTATGCGTGATGGTATGAGGCAAATTGCCGAGTATGGAGTCATATTTCAAAAGATGAGCCAGAGTTTTGGCGTCGGTGATGTCGTTCACAGCGACGAACTGGATGTCTTTATCGTCCAACGCCGTACGGACGATATTGCGACCGATGCGGCCGAAGCCGTTGATACCTACTTTGATGGGCATACTTCCTCCGATTAGGTTCCACACCTGAAGGCGCCAGGCAGCGGCTGACCATCACGATGTTGGTCTGTGCGGCGTATGGAGCGAGACGCACCGCGATGCGAACAAAAAAGCCTAAGAGTAGAGGAAGAAATTGTCAACCTTTGGAGTCACAGACCTTTTGTGACGCCCATCACGGAGAATTGGGCGGGAAACGCAATGCGGCAACAAAAAGGTGAATAGCAGCGTCTTCGAGAGCTGTGAGCCAGAGTCTATTTGGGAAATTGTTCTATCGCGGTGACGTGATCGCCCTTGAAGCGAACGAAAACGGTCTTGTCAGGAGGTGTGCCATAGATCCAGTCCTCTATTTCGTTCCCTTCCGCATCCCACTCGCGCACCTTGTGTTCGGGCTTGCCAATCGCCGCCACGACCATCTCGCGGTCCATGCCGACCGTAGGACGGCGATCCTGAATCGCTTTTTTCATCGCGGGAGGCAAGGTGTCATACCACTGAACTGCGGCGGAACGTTCCTTGGCGAAATTCAAGAAGGGCGAGAGAAGGTGCTTTAGATCGTCCGGAGTAAGGTCTGGAACGGATTTAGAAAATTCGAGGAAAATCGTGCTGCCCGCGCCCGGCTGGAGGCCTGGGGGACCTTGATTTTCCGGAGTGACCGTAGACTGGGGCAAAGGCATGCCTCCCCCCATCCCGATCTGCAGATGATCCAGAAAGCGGTGCTTGCCTCGACCACCTCCATTGAGATCCACCACGATGGTGCGATCGTGGAATTCGAGCCTGGTAATCTGGACCTGATCACCCAAATGAATCGCCGCGCCATGGGTGGCTACCGCGCTATCCAAGGATTGCTCGTTCAAAGGCTGGCCAGCATTTTGCTGAAAACCTTGCTTCCCCGCGGGGAGTGATCTGATGGCCCTGGCGAATTCGCCAGATACGTAACGGATCAACTCCAGCTTGGAATCCTCCTGGAGTGTTGCCGCTCTGGGGTGGGGAGTGGCTGTCTTCTGGTTATCTTGTGCCGCCGGGACGGCATTCGAGAACAGTGGAACTTCTTCACCCGCGGGAAAAGGCTTGGATTCTGGAGTTGAGGGGCGAAACGGGTCAGCACCAGGGATATCGGCGCCTGAGAACAGAGTCAACGCAACCACGATGGCAAACCAGGTTGGCATGGAGATCTTTGCTCCCCGGCCACGCCGGGATCTCTATTCTACGATGCGGAAAGGCAGTTGAACAGATGCGCCGGAAAATTCCTAAAGCCGAATTCCGGGTGGAATTTAGAGTACGGTTACCTGGACCCCGGAGCGGTCGATCTGCATAGGCAATAATTGGCCACCAGCCTTTTCAACGGCAGCGCTGGCTCGCTCGCGGGCGTCGGGCTCAACCAATAGCACCACACAGCCCCCACCGCCGGCTCCGCAGACCTTGCCAGCCAGAGCGCCATTCCGGCGCGCACCGCTGATGATGCGGTCAATCGTGCCGGTGGAAATGGTAGGCAGGTTTTTCTTGCGGAAGCTCCATTCCTCGCGCATGAGCCTTCCCGTTTCCTTCCAATCGGCATTCTCGAGGGCCACACGCATGCTTTGCGCCACTTCAGAAATGCGCTCCAGATTCCCGATGACTCCGGCCCTTGAGTCTATGTGCGCTTTGAAGACTTCCCAATTGTTGATGCCGGATTGCCGGGGCTTTCCGGTATAGCAAAGGAGAAGGCGGTCTTCCAGCTCGGTCAAGTCCACGCGGAGCTCGACGCGACGTTCTCCTCCGGGAGGCAACTCAATGGCTGCGGCCCCGCCAAAGGCCGGAGGATAGTGATCCTGAGTCCCGGTGGGAACCTTGATGACGATTGCTTCAGCGTCGCGGCTGATGTGAATCCAATCTACCTTGCTTTTGCCGGCGGAGGTGAAGCGGTCGAGGGCCGCGCAAATCGCGACGGCCATGGCGCTCGATCCCCCGATCCCAGCGCCAGCGGGCGCTTCGGAATCGGTCGTCAGGGTAAAACCGCCCTCCGGCTTGAAGAATCTAGCGATCTCTGCAAGAAGCGGCAAGCGGTACCGTTTGGCATTAACCATGGAAGCGAATGAGGAGAAACTTTCCTCGCGTTTGGTGTCTTGCGAGACGAGCCGAATGCGCGGGTTGCCCGCAGGATGAGTTTCGATCACGCATGAGGCATAGCGAGTGATGGCTGCGTTGATGGTGAGCGCTCCGGGATGAAAGAGGTAGAGCGGCCAAATGTCGAGAGTTCCACCGGCAAGATCCACGCGTGTCGGGGCTTTAGACTCAATTCGCAAGGGTTGTGCCTCACATGACTTGAGAGAGAAGCGATGGTGTTCGCACCCGAAAGAATACAGGGTTAGACAACATCCCGCGCAGAAAAATGCGCGCAGCGTGCCCGGCCCCTCAAGCCTCGCTTGATTCAACGTCCCGGCTAAATGTTTTTCGCTTAAGAGCCGGAGGAATTGGCGGATCGCGAACGGACAAGAAGTTGCGGACCACCCTTCTTGTCCTGGGCCAAAGCGGGGTTAGGTTCGAAACAACGGCGACAACGCGCTTCGTATGTGCCCATCGCCCCGACCACGATGAGTTCCTCGCTCTCCACAAGACGCTGAGTATGCACCGCGGGATTGCCGCAACGAACGCAAATTGCGAGAAGCTTCGTGATTTCTTCCGCGATGGCCAGAAGCCTCGGCATGGGCTCAAAGGGGCGCCCGCGGTAATCGGTATCCAGTCCAGCAACGATCACGCGCTTACCCGAGTTCGCGAGCTGGGTGCAAACATCCACAACTTCTTCGCCAAGAAATTGTGCTTCGTCAATTCCCACAACTTCCGTGCGCGGCTGCACCTTTTGAAGGACTTCGCTGGCGCGGGAAACGTTATCGGACGGAATCCCCAGCCCGGAATGCGAAACGATTTCGTTCGCGGCGTAGCGCTCGTCAATCGCCGGCTTAAAAATCTGGACGCGCTGTCGGGCAATCTCGGCGCGACGCAACCTTCGGATTAGCTCCTCGCTTTTCCCCGAAAACATCGGCCCGACCACCACTTCAATCCAGCCCATATTCCCTTTAACGATATCCACGCCGGCTCCTCCGCGATGTCTTCAAAAGTGATCGTCCGCTTACGGCGGATCCCTTATCCGTTCGCAGCAGATGCAGAACTGTACATTCCCGCATTATAGAACGGAGCGAACGCCGCGAGTACGCCAACACGAAAAGCACTCTGGCGGTCAATCAGGTTCAAGGTGAGCACGCCCCAAGCTCCTTGTAGATTGCGAACCCCCTTTTCGCCGGCGAAACGATCAATTGCTTCGCTCAACTCGATTCCCTTTTCCAGCACTTCCGCCGCAAGAACCTCGGGGATTTCGAGACTTCCGGAACGCCCGTAATGGCCGGTTGTGCCGTTCGTGACGTACGCCCAGCTTTCCAAAAACACGCGTCGCGCGCGGTCCTCCATGATCACGTCGAGGCCGCCTTCGAGTCCTACGAGATAGTCCCATTTTTCGCTGCTTTCGGCCGCCAGATGAGAGAGTGCTTGAGTCCGCTTGCGGGCGCCGAGCATCAACTCTGCGCGCGAGGAAGGCGTAGGGCTGACGCCGCTGGCTACTTCCCTGCCCAGGATTTGAAAATCGACGCCGACCGGAAAGAACGGCTTGATGGTCTGCAGCGCTTCGCTGACAGCATTGAGCTTAGGCTTTCGTGTACTACCAACCGCAACGATGATGTTTTTCATCCGGAACGTTTCAGCCACGCGATTGTACTCATTTTCCTGCTTGAACGACAATTGCAAATTCCGGCTCCTCTGGAAATCTCTCGGAGTCCACGAAGCTTTTTTCGGTGCGCACTCGCGTCCTGTGGCGGGTTGAGCCTTCGCGCTCTTCAAACTTTCCGCCGTTCACTGCGGTCCCTCGGGTTGCTCGCCTTCGGCATTTCAGGAACCCTGAGTCAGGGATTCAACTTTAAGTTTTTGCCTTTGTTTGCCGCTCTCGCATTACGAATGAATAAGGCATCGTTGTGCGCAAATGATCCCGCTGGGAAATCGCATCTGGGTGTGGCAGACGCAAGGGACAACTGCGAGCGGGATGTTCCATTTCGAAACTAAAGGGATCACAGGCTTCTTGGCAATCGGTGAGACAACAAAAAAGCGGAGCGTAAGCTGGTTCCAGTTTGACCTTTGGCAGGGATTCGCTACCAAGTTGGAATGGCGCAAGTTGATCGGGCGATGCCGCAGCTGCTGTCGGGGGAGCAGAGTTAAAACCGAGTAAGTACAATGCAATACGAGAAAAGCATCGACAGAGATTGCCGATGAACCATTGGAAAAGACATAGCTTCAAAATTCGAGCCATTGTGGAATCTCAACTGCTTACGAACATGAGGCTGGACATCGTGATCCAGCACGGATTAGGAAATTATAAGAGTTTTTGGCTCGTCTGAAATTCACTTGGGAACGATGGGCTGCCAAACTGCAGATAAAAAGCTGCCTAGCTTTTTCCAGCCCCAGGGTCGTGGATGAATTGATCTGAGGTCTCCCTCTCAGGAGAGTCAGAGTTAGCATGAGCGACGACCTCGTCGTTGAGTTTCTGGTTGAAAGCAACGAGAACCTGGATCTGCTGGACCGCGAGCTCGTCCAACTGGAAAAAAAACCCGGAAACCGGGATACGCTCGCGAGCATCTTCCGCACGATTCATACGATCAAAGGCACCTGCGGCTTCCTGGGATTCACAAAACTGGAAGCTGTCGCGCACGTCGGCGAAAACCTATTGAGTCGCCTGCGCGATGGCCAACTTTCGCTAACTCCCCAAATTACCACCGCACTCTTGCAGATGGTTGATGCCATTCGCCAGATGCTTCGGAGCATCGAGAGTGGTGGAAACGAGGGGCAGCGGAACGACGCGACTTTAATCCAGACACTCACCAGCCTACAAAGTGGGGACGTTCGCTCCCCGGTGAAGTCGGCACAACCGCTTCAACAATCTGAGACTAGTGCGGAGGCCGGCGGGAACGGACATGGCCCGGGCTCAACCGACGGCGACCTGTCTGAACGCAACACACCCGAAATTGCGAAATGCGTGGAGCCACCCCGTCCGGAATGTCCTGCGGAGACGCGGCCCGAATCGAAGGAGGAGGCCGGACAAGACCAGGCCGAATCCTCACAAGCCCAGCAGGCTGGCCGATCCAGCGTTGGCGAGGCCTCGATTCGGGTGGACGTCGTACTTCTCGACAAGCTCATGAATCTGGTGGGTGAACTGGTGCTGGCGCGCAATCAGATCCTTCAATTCACCAATACGATAGAAGACGGAGCTCTCCTCGCGCCGAGCCAGCGGCTGAACCTGATCACGACTGAGTTACAAGAGGGCGTGATGAAAACACGCATGCAGCCCATCGGGAATATCTGGAGCAAGTTTCCCCGCACTGTCCGAGACGTGGCTGCGGCATGTGGTAAGCAGATTCGTATCGAAATGGAAGGAAAAGAAACGGAACTGGACAAAACAATTATTGAAGCCATTAAGGATCCGTTGACGCATATCGTCAGAAACTCCGCGGATCATGGCATTGAGACGCCGGACAAACGCATGGCCGCAGGAAAGCCGCCGGAGGGCCGACTGCTCTTGCGCGCCTACCACGAAGGGGGACAAGTCAATATCGAGATCTCGGATGATGGCTCGGGCCTGGACTCGGAAAAAATCCGGAAGAAAGCGCTGGAGAAGGGGCTGATCACCCTGGAGCAAGCCGCGCAACTTGGAGAGCGAGAAGCTGTCAATTTGATCTTTTTACCCGGGTTTTCCACGGCGGAAAAAGTAACCAACGTCTCCGGCCGGGGAGTCGGCATGGATGTGGTGAAAACCAACATCGAGAAAATCGGGGGGACCGTGGATGTGCACTCCCGAGAGGGAGTTGGAACAACCGTCAAAATGAAGATTCCCCTCACGTTGGCCATCATTCCCGCGCTTATTGTCACGAGTGGCGGAGACCGTTATGCCATACCGCAAATCAGCCTCCTCGAGCTCGTGCGTCTTGAGGGCGAAGATGCACGGAAAGGAATCGAGCAGCTCCAGGGCGCTCCCGTGCACAGGCTGCGAGGAAGACTTCTTCCTCTTGTTTACCTGAATCGGGAACTGCGCGTAGAGAACGGGTCCCCTGATGCCACTCACGCGGCCGCGGTCAATATCGTGGTGCTGCACGCGGATGACCGGCAGTTCGGACTGGTTGTAGATGAAATTAATGACACAGAAGAAATCGTAGTCAAGCCACTTGGCAAGCAATTGAAGGGCATAAGAACTTTCGCGGGCTCGACCATCATGGGAGACGGAAGGGTCGCCCTCATTCTGGATGTCCTCGGCCTAGCCCAGTCTTCCAATGTTGTGAGCGAGGCACGGACCCGGGCACTCAAGGAAAAAGAAGCAGAACTTACCACGGATCGCGGTGAGAAACAGACTCTTCTCCTTTTTAGCGCGGCGGACGATGGGCATATGGCTGTCCCGCTGGACCGCGTGGGACGTCTCGAGGAATTTCCGGTTTCCTCTCTCGAACGAGCCGGCGATTCACTCGTTGTCCAGTATCGCGGCGAGATACTTCCCCTCGTGTTTTTGTCGGACGCCCTTGAAGAGCGCCGCAAGCGTCCACGCCATCTGAGACCAGCGAACGAATCCGCATCCGACCGTCTGCAAGGTATTGTCTATGTACATGAAGGAAAACGGGTCGGTCTCATCATCGAAAAAATCCTGGATATCGTGGATGAAATGATTCAAGTGAAATCCCCTCCCAGCCGATTTGGTGTCCTTTACAGTTCCGTCGTCCAGGGCCGAGTGACCGAGCTGTTGGATATTCGGGCAATCCTCAATAACCCGTCCACAAAGCCGGGCAGGCAGCCACGGGCAACGGTGGAGGCCTGACGGATGGGAGCGACCAAACAGCTTTGCACTTTCAGTGTAGGCGAGGGATTTTTCGGCATTCCAGTCGAGCGGGTTCAGGAAGTGGTGCGGCCGCAGCCCATTACGCCCGTTCCGCTGGCACCCAAGGTCATTCGCGGCCTAATTAACCTGCGCGGACAGATCTTGACTGCCATTGACCTTCGGTACCGGCTCGGGTTAGGCGAGCCCGGCGATGCCAAACTCTTAATGAATGTGGTGGTTCGCACCGACGATTCTCCCGTGAGTTTTCTGGTGGACGAAATCGGGGAGGTTCTGGATGTTGACGAAGATTCCTTTGAGGCGCCGCCAGATACTTTGCAAGGCGAGATGCGGAATCTGATTGGCGGAGCCTACAAGCTGGAGGGCCGTCTCCTTCTGGCACTGAGCACGGAACGCACGGTTAGCCCGGCAAACGAATTGCGAAACAAGAATCGGGACTAGAAAGAGTCATGCGCTGCCGCCGCTTGGGAACCGGCTGCCGGAAGCTAGACACATGAAGGTTCGGGAAGGCTGTTTTGTGCTGATGCTGATCTGCGCTGTCCCATTGTCCACAGCGGGACAAGATACGACTACAACGACGCAGAGCCCTCCCGTCAAAGCGGGCCGAAATGTCTTCGATCTTACCTTTGGCTCCTTCGAAGCCAATCCCAATCGCCCCTCGAGTTCCAATTCAGCCGATGTGCTCGCCCCGGGCGAATTGCAATTGGAATACGGATTTTCGAGAGACTGGGGTACCGATCATGATCGCCAGAATCTCCTGGGTGGTGAACTGCGGGTTGGAGTTTGGCGCAACATCGAACTCCGCTGGGGCGGCAATTCATTCGTGGAAAACGAATCGCCTGGCAGCAACGAGCAGGGTTTCGGGGACCAATACCTTTCGGCGCAATACAGATTTCACGAGCAGACGGAGGAAATCCCCGCACTCGCTCTTAGCTACGCCATCAAGTTCCCCACGGGCGACGAATCACGAGGCCTGGGCTCGGGGCGCACGGACCACGCTTTCACATTCCTTGCCAGCAAGGACATTCACAAAATCACCATCGATTTCAACGCCGGATACCAGTTGGTCGGACAAGAAGGCGCGGATGGATACAATCAAAACGCCGCGACCATTCTCACGTTCTCGCGAACACTGTACGGTCCGCTTACGGGAATGGCCGAAATCAGCTCGGAAACCAGGCTTGGCGACCAGCCCGCCTTTGCCACCACCCTTTGGGGGCTTAGTTGGAGGGTGCGCCGCCAATTGGTCCTCGACTCCGCGATCGACGTCGGCATTACGAAAGGCGCTCCCCACAAACGGATTCTGTTTGGCCTTACTTATGCTATTGCGAGGATTCACTCGAGGCAACAACGCGGCAGTCAAAAAGGCGGCAAAGGGAGATAGCGAAACATGTTCAATCTTGGCTTGAGAACGAAAATCTGGCTCGGTTTTGGCTCGATCTTGCTGATTCTGGCCGTGGTGGGTGGCTATTCGATCGTCGAGGTACGAAATATCCTACAAGCTTCAAATGATGCGGTCGCGGCCGCAAACGGGCGCGCAGATACTCTAGAGATGCGGCTAGCCACCGAACGCAAAATCGCCGCGGTTCGTGGGTATCTTATCGATGACAATCCCCAGTATTTGAAGAGTTTTGAGGACGCCACCAAACTCGGGGACGAAAAGCTGAAAGGACTTGAACCATTGGCGGACACGCCCCAAGAAAAGGAGGCGCTCAAGGCTTTGACTCAGAGTAGAGCAAGCTTCTTTGCCATTCTCGACAGGGAGCTTGACTTACGCAAGTCAGGGAAGCTGAAGGAAGCTCTCATGATCCTCAACACCCCCGAGAATAGCGCTGCCAAGGAAGCTTATCGAAAGGACGCCGATGACTTCATGGCGCTGGAAGGTCGTCTTGCCAACGAAAGCGCTGCCTATGCGACTAGTTTGATTTCTCGCGTCGAGACCGTCGTGCTGATCCTATTGCTCGCAGGGCTCGTGATCGGATCGGTTCTTGCGCTCCTGATCTCGCGCGGCATCGTACGGCCGGTTACCCATATGCTCGATCTAATCGACAGTATTTCCGGTAACAATCTAGCCATCCAAGACCTTGCCGTCAGCTCCGGCGACGAAATAGGCCAGGCAGTAACTGCGCTGAACAAAATGAAAAACAATCTGCGCGCGGTGATCCAATCCCTGTCGAACAACGCGCAGGTCGTGGCCAGCTCCAGCGAGCAGCTTTCGAGCTCCAGCCAGCAGATGAGCGCCAACGCGGAGGAGACCTCCTCGCAGGCGAACGTGGTGTCTGCAGCCGGCGAGCAGGTCAACCGTAATCTTCAAACTGTCGCGACGGGCAGCGAAGAGATGAGTGCTTCGATCAAAGAGATCGCCAAGAACGCCACGGAAGCAGCAAAGGTAGCCACCGAGGCGGTCCGCGTCGCGGAAAACACAAATTCCACTGTAAGCAAACTTGGAGAATCCAGCGCGGAGATTGGGCAAGTCATCAAGGTCATCACCTCGATCGCGCAGCAAACCAACCTGCTCGCGCTGAACGCGACCATCGAAGCCGCGCGTGCCGGCGAAGCGGGCAAAGGCTTTGCGGTAGTAGCCAATGAGGTCAAGGAGCTGGCCAAGCAAACCGCAAAGGCGACAGAAGATATCAGCCTGAAGATCGAGGCCATTCAGGGTGATACCAAGAGCGCCGTGGATGCGATTGCGACGATCAGTTCCGTGATTGTACAGATCAACGATATCTCGAACACCATCGCAACTGCGGTCGAAGAGCAGAACGCGACGACGAACGAGATGTCCCGCAACGTGACGGAAGCCGCGCGGGGCGCGGGCGAAATCGCCAAGAACATTTCCGGCGTAGCCGAGGCCGCGCAAAGCACTTCGCATGGAGCCAGCGATTCGCAGAAGGCCGCGCAACAGCTCGCTCAGATGTCCACTGAACTTCGCGAACTCGTCGGGCAGTTCAAGTACTGAACTGCGAGTCGTACACAGAGCTCGGAAGCCGGGTCAGCCATTTGCGGCGTAGATTTGGTGCTCAGATGCATTCAGGAAAGTAGCGGAAATCAAAACAGGTGCCCATTGCCGCCGATTCGAATCCTCATCGTTGACGACTCCAGTTTGATCCGCAGAGTTCTCTCGGACGAGCTTGCCAAGGATCCGGCGCTGGCAATCGCCGGCATGGCGGCGAACGGGCGAATCGCGCTCAGCAAACTCCAGCAGGTGAATCCGGACTTGGTGATCCTCGACGTGGAAATGCCGGTAATGGATGGCCTTGAAACATTGACGGAAATTCGCAAAACACATCCCAAACTCCCGGTCATCATGTTCAGTACGCTCACGGAGCGTGGCGCGGCGATCACGCTCGATGCACTTGCGCGGGGCGCCACCGACTATGTCACCAAACCCAGCAATACGGGAAGCCTCGATGCAAGCCTCGGCCAGATAAACGATCAACTGATTCCAAGGCTCAAGGCTCTGTGTCAGCCCCGCGCAAAGCTTCCCAAAAATAGCGCTCCCCTGGGAATGCCCGTACAGCCGCGGAAGTTTCCGGCTGCTGTTCCTAGCCGGGTTGACATTCTGGCGATCGGAACTTCGACCGGGGGACCAAACGCGCTGGCCGCGGTAATTCCCTCTATTCCCGCGAATTTCCCCGTTCCGATTGTCATTGTCCAGCACATGCCCAAGGTTTTCACAAAGCTCTTGGCGGCGCGTCTGGATTCACTCTCCCCGCTGACGATTCAGGAGGGTCAGCAAGGCTGCCCCTTGAAGCCGGGAGAAGCTTGGCTCGCGCCGGGCGATTACCACATGACCGTTCAGCGCCAAGGCGACTTCGTGCATCTCGCGCTGAATCAGGACATCCCGGAAAACTCCTGCCGGCCGGCCGTTGATCCGCTTTTCCGATCGGTGGCAAATACCTTCGGGGCTCATGTACTTGCCGTGGTCCTGACCGGGATGGGCTACGACGGCGTAAGAGGGTCTCAACACGTTCGCGAGAATGGCGGCCAGGTAGTGGTACAGGACGAGCCCAGCTCCGTGGTCTGGGGGATGCCTGGGCAAGTCGTCGCGGCGGGCCTCGCAGACGGCGTCTACCCGCTAAGTTCGATTGCCCAGGAAATTGTTCGCAGGGTGGGATCGCAGCGAATTATCTCAACATCCTCGATTACCGGGCGTTTATGTGTCCCCGACGGGGAACGGCAGGGGGAGCACACGTGAGGAGCTTCGCATAATGGCGGCAGAGACTCTGACCGCGCAAAGCCGCGAGGCCGCGGACGCTGATTTGAGGGATCGGGGATTGGTGAAGATTCGCGATCTCATCTATCGCATTTCCGGAATTTACTACCAGGATGCGAAGTTTTATTTGCTTGCCGGCAGGGCTCGAAAGCGAATGAGCGCGGTCAATTCCAAGACGTTCGCGGACTATTTCGATCATTTGACCACGCGGCCGAACCGCGACGCGGAAATGCGAAATCTTCTCAATGAGATTACCATTGGCGAAACGTATTTCTTCCGCGGCAAGCCTCAACTCGAGGCTCTCAGCAAGATCATCCTTCCGAAGCTGATGGGCCTGAAGTCCAAACAGGCTTTCAAAAAGATTCGCATCTGGAGTGCGGGATGCTCAACCGGAGAAGAACCGTATTCCCTCTCGATCTTGCTGACAGAAGAGTTTGCACTAAAGGGTAAGGATTGGACGTTTGAAATTGTTGCAACCGATCTGAACGATAATTCCGTTTGCAAGTGCCGCGAAGGGCTGTACGGCGAATATGCCGTGCGTAACCTCAGCCCCCAACGGCGCCAAAAGTATTTTTCTCCGGAAGGCAATTATCTTCGCCTAAAAGAACGGATCCGCGCGTCGGTCAAGTTCGAGCGCCTGAATCTGCAGGACCAATCCAAGATGCTCTTCATGAAGGGGTTCGATATGGTCTTTTGCTGCAATGTCCTTATCTATTTCGATGGCGTGGCAAAAAAAAGGACGGTCGAGCATTTTTTCAATGGCCTGATTCCCGGCGGCCATTTCTTCCTTGGCGAGTGCGAAACGCTATTCGGCATTTTCGACCAGTTCCGCCTCGTGCACTTTCCCGGAGCCACCGGATATCTCAAACCTGCTCCAGGAGAAGAAACGGGAGGCGCGCTTTGAACCCGGAGACAGCCAATCTTCTGCAACGCAGGGTAAACGAACTGCATAATTTGCCGGCCATGCCTACCGTGCTGCGCTCACTTGGGGAATGCCTCGGCGCCAACCCCTCAGACGTCAACCTCGAGCGCATTGTAGAGCTGATCTCCTATGACAAGTCACTTGTCGCTCAATGCCTCCGGATCGCAAATTCGGCGATGTTCCGGCGGAGGGCCGAAGTGGACTCAATCCGCAGCGCAGTCATGGCCCTGGGTGTCTCGCGGATCCGCGATATTGTTTACTCCTGCGCCCTGCCGGGCTTGCTCGCCGGCTCCAAGGACGGGATGGCTCCCGTGGTCTTCTGGCGACATGCTCTTGGCACGGCCCTCGTCAGCCAGCACCTGGCCCAGCGATTCGAAATCGAGAACTGCGAAAAGTTTTATCTCGCGGGGCTTCTTCACGACATCGGAATTTTGGTCAATTCCTTGCTTTTCCGCGAGGAGTTCCAACGCGTTCTTCAGGAAGCAGAAGCTTCGGAAACTCCACTTTTCGAAGTCGAAGCCCGAATCCTCGGCTTCACACATTGCGATACCGGCACCATCCTGGCCGGCCTCTGGAATCTGCCGGCGGATGTCTCCGCGGCCATTGAGCGTCACCATCACCCGATGGCGGACCACCCCAACCTCGAGATGATTTGCACTGTTTATCTCGCGGATCTTCTCTGCCGCCTTCGCAACCTCGGCTACGGCTACTACGAAGCCCGCGAGTTCGATCTTGCAGCCGCGGCTCCCTGGAGGATGCTGCAGGAAATACATCCCGCCGCCGCGGACATCGATTTGGCACGGTTCACCCTTGAGCTGGACGAGCATGCTGTGAGCGTCCAGGAACTTGTAGATTCCATCTTCACGCCCGAAAAGACGCCGGCATGATACGACGCGCTATTTGCTTCTTCGTTCCGAAAGAGGGACAAGCCGCGGGAGTTTCTTCGCGGTTCGTCCCTTACAAATCGTTCGTCGCTTCTTTGGCGGACCCCAGTTATGAAGTTGGCGGCGGGAGACTGATACCAGGAGATGATATGTGAAAAAACTTAAAGTGTTGATCGTGGATGATTCCTCCGTCATGCGAAAGATTATTGAGCGCGCGCTCCGCCAGGCAGGTCTAGACCTCACCGAAGTGCTCGAAGCCAGCAACGGAGCGGAGGCTCTCGTGGAAGTCCAGAAAGGATCGCTGGATATGATACTCAGCGACATCAATATGCCGGTCATGGATGGACTTGAATTCCTGAAAAGTCTCGCCGGCATAGATTCGGCCAAGGGCGTCCCGGTAGTGATGATCACCACCGAGGGGAGCGAAGCTCGTGTTGTCGAAGCTCTGTCGGCCGGCGCCAAAGGCTATCTGCGGAAGCCTTTTACGCCAGACCAGGTCAAGGAGAGAGTCGCTCCGCTGCTGGGAGTAAATCTATGAGAATCATGGCGAACCAGAGGTCTCAATCGTTTTTGCCGTTAGATCCCGCCTGGAAATCCCTGCTCGAGTGCGCGATGGTCGAAGTTTTCGAGATGATGGCGGGGGTGCGCCCGGAAGTTATCGGTTCTCCCGAAGGCGAACCTCGTGGAGAGCAGATGGCCATGGTTGGCATGGCCGGAGCGCTTTGCGGCATGACTACATTTCGATGCTCTAAAGCCATGGCCTCGAAGCTCGCTTCCCTTATGCTCGGCGAGGAGGCAGCAAGCAGTCCCTCTTCAGCCAGGGACGCAGTCGGTGAGCTGTGCAACATGATCGCAGGCAATTTCAAATCGAAAGTCAGCAGTTTGGCGAATCATTGCATGCTCTCGGTCCCAACCGTGATAACCGGGGATGATTACTCCATTTCCGCTGTCGATCCGAGCGAGGGATTCACCATCGCGATGACCCTGCATTCAGAAATAATTTGGGTCACGCTGATTACTCATGTTTAAAACCCAGCCTTTTCGGTGGATCCCTATGCCGGGATTCAGAGCGTCTATCCGATTGCTCGGATGAAGTGCGAAGTGAACCAACAAAGCCGCCGCTATTCTCTCGGGGAGGTGATCCGAAATTCTCCGAGTGCATGGGAACTTTCTAATGTTCCAAGCGGTTTTCCGAAACAGCTCGTTGCCTTGCGCATGTTTGCGTGCGCGAAAAAGAGCTTTTTGGGGCGAAACTGCGGATTCGGCCGACGAATCCCAGGGGGCCCGGCAATCGGATTGCACGATGATTCTTCGGGAAGAAGGAGCTACGGGCAATGCGCAAAACACTCACACAGAGCGAGATTGACGCGCTCTTTAGTAAAGCGCAAGTCTCTCCTTTGGCCGGCGAGCGCAAGCTTTCAAAAAACGTGGTCCACTGCGACCTTCGGCGTTGTAATCAACTTAGCTCCGATCAAGTTGCCACAGTCACCACGCTCCATGAATCCTTTGCGCGTCGCCTGACCAGTTCTCTCGGCACTCAACTTCGGGTCGCTTTGGAAACACGCCTGGTTTCAGTCGAGCAACTAACTTACCGGGAATTCTTAGGCCGCTTGCCCGATCTCACGTACCTCGCTTCCCTTCATGTCATGCCCATTGATGTACGAGCTGCCGTTCAGTTCGATATTGCCCTGGTTTATCCCATCATTGACCTTCTCCTGGGCGGCTCTGGAGCCCCTTCCGTCGAACCCAGGGACCTCACTGAAATTGAGGAACAGATCATAGAGACCGTTTTTCACTTCATCGTCCGGGATCTCCATGACACTTGGGCGCCGGTACTAGATCTCGAGTTTCGCTTTCAGTTGCGCCAGAGGAATCTTCAAATACAGGGAATCATGCTGCCCGACGAAAAAATTCTCTGCATCAGCTTCGAACTGCAGCTCTCTGAATCTACCGGCACGTTCGCAATACTTTTGCCCGGCGTGGTGTCCAGCGCTTTGCTTAGGCGTCTCTCCCTTCAAGGTTCTTACTCCGAAAGAGTCCCCTCCCGTGAGTCCCGCAAACGCATCCGGGAACGGCTGCTCGATTGCAAATTTAAGGCGGATTTGAGTTTGTCCCGCAGCCCGATCGCTGTCCGGAGGTTGCTTGACCTAGAACCGGGGCAGGTGCTCGCATTGCCTCGCGCAGCTGATGAGTCCATCCCCCTCCATATTGCTGGCCGGGCTGTGTTTTCAGCTTACCCCATGCGCCGAGGCTCTCACCGGTGTGCGCGAATCATGGATCGCCTGTGGAACTCATCGTCGAGTATGAAAGTCTCGGGATCGTAGAGGCCGTTCGGCATGAGGGTCCGCGCTCCGATTGGCACGCGGGAATAGACGCCGCGGGCAATATGCTGAATGAAATTCTCAGCTTTATAGGCAAGCCGTACGAGGAGTTCGTCTTTTCACGATGAAACTCTCGATTTGCAGCAAAAGCCCATTGACGAGCTTGGGGACAGCAAAAACCAATTCCAGGATGGGACATTCGCGGAATCGTGCTCTGCAGTTGAAACTGATGGAGCGGCCTATGAGAATCGAACTCACGCCTGAACCTTGGCAAGGTTCCGTACTACCATTATACTAAGGCCGCTTTGTTGCTCTATTTTTATAACACGTCCGAAGGAAACACCACAAGTGTCGCGTCCCTGGACGCTTGACTCACGAAGCAAAATCCTAGGAAACCTGGGTAACCCTGGCGGTTTTTACAACCGGCGATGTGCGCTGCCTTTCGGCGAACCTGGTTGCCTTTTCCTTATCCGTATACACCCTGCCGAATCGCTCGCCGTCCGCATAGAACACCGTCACCAACCAGTGATGATGTTTCCTCCGCTTATCCTTGTTGAATGGCGACTTCGCACGCTTCTTTCTGCCTGTGCTGTTTTTCACGGTGTATCCTCAAACGAAATCTAGTTAGGAACTATCCCAGTCTCCAGGCCGCAACGCAAGTACCGTTCGAGGTAGTAGCACGATATTTACTAGAGAGCAATTCTCCAAGGATCGGAAGAGCAACGCGATCCAGTGCGCTGGCTTCTTGATTCATCCTGGAGGATACCCGAAAGAATATCTGCTGAACATTCTCGAGCCCAAATGGACGGCCAAGCGATCACTTTGACCAGGCAAAAGGCTCTTACTGGCGGAATCGTGGTAACGAGAAAGCTACCTCACGCATCATATTTGCGTAACTGATTCAGCAGGTTGAGAATGCACGGATCCTGGCTGTTTTGAACGACAAAATTATGCAGACGGTGAAACATTTTCAGCTGGTTTTCGTCTTTATCCAATGAGGGAAAGCACGCAAGGCATGAAGCAGAAAGCAGTCACGGCAATGAACGTACCGAAGCTACCGCCGATTCTCGAAGATCTCAGGGATCATGCTCCCGAGCAGATGGCCGAGCTCCGTGTATTGCTCGCCGATGGAGCTCAGATGCGTCCTGATCCCCGCCGCCCGGGTTTTTTCGAGGTGCCGGGTCCGGAGCGGGTGTTCTATATCTTCAAGTATCCTTCAGGAACGAAGATTCTTCTGCTGGGAGTCTGGGATCGCGATCCGGTCGCAGAGATGGCGGCCTGCTCTTGCCCAGCCGCATAGGCGTTGGCCAACTCATTCTGGCCGCGGGAAATGCCCCGATGGTTTCCTGCAAGCTCAGAAGCGCAGACGTTTTCTTGAACACCAGGGAGCTGGTCGGCTCCGAAGCGGGCCCGCATTTATTTGTCAGTCTCCAATTTCAAAGCCACGGAATTGATACAGTATCGCTGTCCGGAGGGTGCTGGACCATCGTCAAACACATGCCCCAAGTGGGCATCGCAGCGGCCGCACTTGACCTCCGTACGAAGCATCCCATGGCTTACGTCGGCCTCATCTTGAACGGCATCGGTATTGGCCGGAGCGTAGAAACTCGGCCAGCCCGAGCCTGAGTGGTATTTTGTTTCAGAACGAAACAATGGCTGGCCGCAACAGACGCACTTGTAGGTACCAGGAATCTCGGTGTTCTCATATTCGCCGGTGAAGGGCGGCTCCGTTCCCTTCTGGCGGGTCACAAAGTATTGATTTGGCGTCAGTTGTTTCCGCCATTCGGCTTCTGATTTTTCAATCTTTTTATCCATTAGGCGGCCCTCCCAGCGGCTAGCTTAGGTGCTTCCCGTGCAGTATCCGATTCGGCGCAGCCCCTTGACGTTACAAACCCAGTGACCGATAGTCATTTTAATGGGGTTTGCTCAAAGACCTGTATGCCGGAACAACCTATTCACAAAAAGAGGGAACAACGCCAGAGCCGTCGCGTCAAAATAGCCAAGCCTGTCCGCGTACGGCCTTCCGATCCAAGGGATGAACATTTCGAAGATCTCCCGGTGAGCGTAAATGCCTCCAAAGAAGGGATCTTCTTCGTAACCCGCAGGTCCAATTATTACAAGGGCATGCGGGTGTTTGTCACTTTTCCGTTTACGTCCTCGCATGATCCGATGAACTGCGAATATGTCGCTGAGGTAGTCCGCGTGGAAGAACAGCCAAACGGCAAATTTGGAATTGCCGTAAAATTGCTCATGACCATGAACTATAGTGCCTCGGCCAAGTCAAACTCCGTTTCGCGGATTTGATGGTGCGATCACCAATATCACCAGTTTCACAGTCCTCCCGATTGACAAAAGGTTCCGTCTCAGATAGCTTTAGTTTTTGGATTAAAATGCACTTCGCTGCGCATCATCGGTATCATTATGCCCATGACGGCAATACGCCGGACGCGCTGGGGTGTGTATAGCATATCGCTAAAAAGAACACCAAACAGCCCGCTGGCGCAGCAAGCCCAGCGGGTTTTTTGTTTTCTGGCGGATTCTGTAATAGGAGGGGCTAGCGTGAAACTCGCTTTTGAAAAGGGAAACGGACTGATCCCCGCCGTCATCCAGGACGATCAGACCGGGAGTGTGCTCATGCTTGGGTTCATGAATGTCGAGGCTTTTGAGCTGACCCGAAAAACGGGCGAGGTCGTATTCTTCAGCCGATCGCGAAATAAGCTATGGAAGAAAGGAGAATCGAGCGGCCATTTGCTCAGGGTGACCGAAATAAGAATCGATTGCGACGCCGATGCGCTGCTGGTGCGGGTCAAGCCGCTTGGACCAGGTGTCTGCCATGAAGGTTACCGGAGCTGCTTTTTCCGCGAAATTGACGAATTTGGTGAAGCGAGGATAGCGGAAGTACCTGCATTCTCTCCAGAGGCAGTCTATGGAAAGGAAAGCTCGCGATGAACCGATTGAAACTCGGCATACCAAAAGGCAGCTTGCAGGACGCGACAATCGAACTGTTTGCGCGCGCAGGGTGGAAGATTACGCTCGGATCGCGGAGCTACGTGCCTGCGATTGACGACGCTGAAATCGAATGCCTGATGGTGCGCGCACAAGAGATGGCGCGGTACGTCGAGACAGGAGCGCTCGATGTTGGCATCACGGGCCACGACTGGGTGATCGAAACCGGAGCGGTTGTCCAAGAACTGGCGGAGCTGGTGTATGCCAAGCAGCGTTTGGCGCGAGTCCGGTGGGTGCTGGCGGTGCCGGAAGATTCCACGATCCGTGAGGCAGCCGACTTGAATGGAAAAATCATTGCCACGGAGGTTGTACGCATCACGGAAAGCTACCTTGCGCGCTTTGGAGTGAAGGCAAGAGTGGAATTCTCGTGGGGAGCGACGGAAGTAAAAGTGCCGCGGCTTGCGGATGCCATTGTGGAGGTGACGGAAACAGGATCGTCCTTGCGCGCCAACCGGCTGCGCATTGTGGACACGGTGCTGGAGTCCACAACCGTTTTCATTGCGAACAGAACCACGATTGCGGATGCCTGGAAGCGCGAAAAGGCGGAGAATTTGATTCTAATGCTCAAGGGCGCGATCGCAGCGGCCAGCCGCGTCGGCTTGCTTCTGAACGTAAGACGCGAGGACCTTCCCGGAGTCCTGGAAGTTTTGCCCGCACTGAAAAAGCCCACCATCTCCACGCTGAGCGATCCCGACTGGGTGGCATTGAACACGATTATCGAAGAGGCTGTGGTACGACAGATTCTTCCGAAACTGAAAGCGGCCAAGGCGCAAGGAATTGTCGAATACCCCTTGAATAAAATCGTGCTTTGATGCGCATTCTCAAACTCAATCCTCGAAACGAGAAGAAGCTTCTGGCGGATCGGCTCGCTCACGACGCCAGCGCGGAGCGAATCGCGTCTCGCATCGTGGGCGATGTGCGGAAGCGGGGGGATGAAGCCCTGTTTTCTTGGACACTGAAGTTTGATCATTGTGATTTGCGGCAAGAAGGAGTGTGGGTTCGAGAAGACGAAATGGACGCTGCTGAAAAGCACGCCAGGCCAGAGTTTCTCGCCGCATTGCGTCACACGATTCGGAATGTACGCCGCGTCGCGGAACGCCAAATGCCGCGGGATTGGACGGTTCAAGTCGAACGGGGTGTTCGGATCAGGCAAATCGTGAGGCCGATCGAGTCAGTCGGATGTTATGTTCCCGGCGGGAGGTTCGCACTGGTCTCGACGCTGATCATGACTGTCGTTCCCGCGCAGGTTGCGGGAGTAGGCAAGATTATTGTCGTGTGTCCAAAGCCAGGTCCCGAACTGCTCGCGGCTGCCGGGATGCTTGGTTTGCACAAAATTGCTCGCATCGGCGGCGCGCAGGCAATTGCGGCCATGGCTTATGGGACCCATCAAATATCGCGCGTGGAGAAAATCTGTGGCCCGGGGAACCGCTACGTCACGGCGGCCAAGCAACTCGTCAGCGCCGACTGCGCGATAGATTTGCCCGCGGGGCCTACTGAAGCGGTCGTCTTGGCCGATCGAGGAAAGCCAAGCTGGATTGCCGCCGATCTTATTGCTCAAGCCGAACACGCTCCCGACGCGGGGAGTTTCCTGGTGACGACTTCAAAGGCTTTGGCGTCGCGCGCAGCGCAGGAAGTTGAACTGCAATTACAACAGCTGCCACCGCGGAATCCGGCTCGCGTTTCGATGACACGCAAAGGAGCAATCCTGGTGGCCAAATCTCTTGAAGCAGCGTGCGATTTCGTCAACCGTTTTGCTCCAGAACATCTGAGCTTGCCTTCGAGTCCAGCCTCCTTGCTACGCAGGGTTCGCTCATCGGGCACGATCTTTGCAGGGCCCTGGGGTGCACAAACGTTCGGAGATTATGTAAGCGGAAGCAACCATGTGTTGCCCACCGGTGGGTGGGCGAGGCGCCGCGGAGGCCTTTCCACTGTGGATTTTGTCAAATGCATCAGCGTGCAAGAAATTTCAAGCAACGGTTACTTACGCCTCGCGAAAAGCGCAGAGATTCTAGCCGAGACCGAGGGACTGATGGGGCACCGAAACGCGGTGAGGGTTCGCCGATGAAGGCACGACTGCCTGTGCGTGAAGCAATCTTGAAACGGCGTACCTACGAAGCACCTGCGGAAGGGCGTGCGGGTAAGATTCGTCTGGATTTTAATGAAAACACTTCGGGATGTTCTCCTGCAGTGATTCGCGCTTTGACGAGACTCACTCCGCAGCAGATCGCCATGTATCCGGAATACGAGCGGCCTTCGAGGCGGATCGCGGGGCATTTTGGCGTTCGGGCCGATGAATTTCTGCTCACGAATGGCGGTGACGATGCCTTGCGCGTTTTTTTCGATGCATTTGTCAATGAGCGCGACGGCGTTCTTTTCTGCGAGCCCACGTTTCCAATGTACCGCTACTATGCAGAGATTTACGGAGCCAGGATTGACGTCCTGGGCTACGACAGCGAGATGAGCTTTCCACTGCAAGCGGTTCTTGCCGCTTTAAAGCGCCGGCCACAAGTTTTTTTCCTGGCGAACCCGAACAATCCTACGGGAACCCTCGTTCCCATGGGCGACGTCAAGAAAATTCTTAAAGCTGCGACACACACTGCTGTGGTGCTTGACGAGGCATACGCAGAGTTCTCTGGAATGACAGCGATTTCCTGGATTCGCCGTTTTCCGCAACTGTTCATTGCACGGACTTTCTCAAAAGCCGCTGGCCTGGCTGCTCTGCGGCTCGGCGCGGTGATTGCCTGCAAAGAGTCCTTGAACATTCTTCGCCGCGCCATGCCTCCTTTCCCCGTGAATATCGCAGTGCTCGTTGCCGCGGAAGCTGCACTGCGAGATGGAAGCGCGATTCGTACGTACGTTCAAGAAACGCTGCGTATCCGCGGTTGGTTCGCCGGGCAACTGAAGAAATTGGGCATCAAGACCTTTTCGAGCGGGGGAAATTTTCTTCTGGCGAATTTTGGCCCGTCAGGGCCGCCTCTGTTTGCACTCCTTGCACGCCAAGGGATTTTGCTCCGCGAGCGTACCCGTGAGATTGGCCCCGGGTATGTTCGCATCACGATTGGCACGGCCCGCGAGATGCAGACCCTGTTGAAGGAAATTCAGCGCCATCGGGTGAAATACTAATGCCGAGAACCGCGACGATCCAGCGTACCACCAAGGAAACCGAGATTCGGCTGCGCCTCAATCTGGACGGACACGGGAGATCGCGAATTGCCACGGGAATCCGCTTCCTTGACCACATGCTGGAACTCGTTGCGCGCCACGGTGCCTTCGATCTGGAAATCGCCGCGGAAGGCGATTTGGACGTAGACCAGCATCACACCGTTGAAGATGTGGGAATCGTCCTCGGTGAGGCGCTTCAAAAATCGCTGGGATCCAAGCTTGGCATTCTGCGGGCAGGATATTTTCTTATGCCCATGGACGAGACACTGGCTGCGGCAGCTGTTGATTTGAGCGGCCGGCCGTATTGCGTGGTGCACGCGAAAATCAGGGCTGCACGCGTGGGAGACTTTGTGGTCGAGCTGATGGAGGATTTCTTCCACGGATTTGCGCAAGGCGCCAGAGCAAACGTTCACCTGCGCTGCATTTATGGGCGTTCTTCGCATCACCAGGTGGAAGCACTCTTCAAGGCTTTTGCGCGCGCGCTGCGATTTGCGGTGGCCCGCGACAAACGCTTGAAAAATGTGCTACCCAGCACAAAGGAACTCTTATGAGCATCGCCTTACTCGACTATGGGGCGGGAAACGTCGCGTCAGTGGAACGCGCGTTGCGCCGCCTGGGCGCAGAGTCTCATCCCGCAATGCTGCCGAGCGATCTTGCGAATGCAAACGCAATCATTCTTCCAGGCGTAGGTCATTTTGCCGCTCTGATTCGCGCTCTCGATGAACGCCGCCTTCGCGGGCCCTTGACGACAGCGATTCGAAGCGGGGTTCCATTTCTGGGAATTTGCCTGGGTTTGCAAGCTCTTTATGAGCGAAGCGAAGAAGCTCCGGAGTTCGCCGGACTTGCAATTTTTGCGGGAGAGGTTCGCGCGCTTCCCTCGACCGTGAAGCTGCCGCACATGGGATGGAATCGCATCCGGGTGAGCCGACGTTCGGGGCTGCTCGACAAACTGAGTGAAAGTGATTTTTTCTACTTTGCCCATACCTTCGCCGCGACCGAATTGAGTCCGGAGGTCGTGGCCACCTGTGACCATGGCGCTCCGTTCACTGCTGTTCTTCAAAGCGAAAATGTATTTGGCGTACAGTTCCACCCTGAAAAAAGCGGCACCCCAGGAGCACGGGTGCTGCAGAATTTTTTACGGCTTGCCGCATGAGCCTTGCCCGCCGCGTCATTCCGTGCCTGGATACAGAAGGCGGTAGGGTCGTAAAGGGTGTCAATTTTGTTGGTTTGCGCGATGCCGGAAGTCCAACGCAACTTGCCGAACGCTACAACGCGGAGGGCGCGGATGAACTCGTCGTACTGGATATCGCCGCTTCTCGGGACGAACGGCCTACGTTCCTCGAGACGATCTGCAATGTCGCAGAGAGGCTCGCCATCCCCCTTACGGCGGGCGGAGGCATCCGTTCACTTGAAGACGCGCAAGCTGTGGTGCGCGCCGGCGCGGACAAGATCACGGTCAACAGCGCTGCGGTAGTGCATCCTGAACTCTTGGCTGAGCTCGCGAACGAATTTGGTTCGCAAGCCGTGGTATTGGCGATTGACGCAAAACGCGAACACCGCGCGGCCCCCGATCCTTTAGGAGGTCACTGGGACGTTCTCATCCGCGGAGGTCATCAATCGGCGCACCTGGACGCCATCGAGTGGGCAAGAAAAGGCGTGGAGATGGGCGCGGGAGAAATCCTGGTCACTTCCGTGGATCGCGACGGAACGCAGAGTGGCTTTGACGTCGAACTCACGTCCGCAATCGCGCGCGCGGTGTCCGTCCCCGTAATTGCTTCGGGCGGCGCAAAGACTCCCCAGCACTTCGCGGAAATCTTCGATGTCGGCGGCGCGGACGCTGCGCTTGCCGCTTCCATTTTTCACGACGGTGTGCAGCCAATCGGGAAGTTAAAAGAATATCTCGCCCGGCAAGGGATTGAAGTGCGTCTCCGATGCTAATCCCTTGCATTGATCTTCAGAACGGACAAGCTGTACAGCTCGTGCATGGCCGCAAGCGAGAACTGGCTGTTGCCGACGTTTTTGGACTGCTGGATCGCTTCAAGAATCATCCGTGGCTGCACGTAATTGATCTCGACGCGGCGATGGGCAAAGGGGAAAACCTCGCCCTGTTACGGGAACTCTGCAAATTGGCCAAGAGGAAGCATGGAACGAAAGTTCGCGTCGGCGGTGGAATCCGCACAGTAGCTCGTGCGAGAGAGCTTCTGGGTGTCGGCGCCACGCAAATCATCGTCGGAAGCGCCGCTTTCCAACGCGGCCTGGTGAATGTGAAGTTTCTTAGCACGCTTACCCGGACCATCGCCCCGAGACATATCGTCATTGCGCTAGACACTTGGCGCGGACAAATCGTGATCCATGGATGGCGAAAGAAACTGTCGCTTAGACCGGAGGAAGTAGTCCACGAGCTGGAACCTTACTGTTCCGGGTTTCTTTGCACGGAAGTGGACCGCGAAGGCACGATGTCTGGCTCCAATCTGGAGTGGTTCAAGAAGATCCGCGCTGCAACTGCCTATCCTGTAATCGCTGCCGGCGGCATTCGCACTTGGCATGAAATTCTAGCCTTGGAACAAATTGAAATGGACGCGGCCGTAGGGATGGCCATGTATAAGAATCGTCTTCGCTGAGAAATGATTTTTCTCTAGGAACGGGTACCGCGGCGTCCACCCCCGCCGGTCCTCTTACATCGTTTTACACAAATGGGTTACCATACGCAGCCATGCGAAGGCTTCTAATAAATTTACTCATCACCTCGATGTTTGCCCCGGCTTTGTGCGGCCAGGCAACCGCGCCGGACGGGAACCAACTGCCTTTTACGCTCAAACCTTTGGGCCGCAGCGTTTACGCAGCGATTGACGACGCTAAAGGCGATGCTGGAGCGAACGCAGGTTTCGTAATTGGCGATGACGGAGTCGCTGTTATTGATACCTTTGAGCATGAAGCCGCGGCGAGGGCCGTGCTCGCGGAAATTCGCAAACTCACTCCGCTTCCCATCAAGTTCGTCATTAACAGCCATTATCACCTTGACCATGTGGCCGGAAATAGACTCTTTGAGGATGCTGGCGCTGTCGTCCTGGCGCAAACGAACGTGCGCTCCTGGATCCATACGGAAAACTTGAAGTTCTTCGGCAAAAGCATCACCCCCGCACAAAAGGCCGAAGTCGAAAACCTTGCTGCTCCAGAAATCGTCTACGACACGGGCGTAGATCTCTATTTAGGGAATCGGCATTTAATTGTGAGAGTTCTTCCCGGTCACACGGGAGGAGACTCCATCGTCCAGATTCCGGACGCGAATATCACCTTCTGCGGCGATCTTTTCTGGCGCAAAACGCTTCCGAACCTGATCGACGCGACGACAAGCCGATGGATGGGATCTTTGAACACAATTCAAGATTATGACACGAGCGGGACTTATGTGCCCGGCCACGGTGATGTGGGAACGATGGCGGATGTCGCCGCTTTTCAGGACTATATAAGCGATTTACGGAAGTGGACGGCCAGCGCCATAAAGGATGGGAAAGCAGGCGATGCGCTCCTGAGCGTTGTTATGCCTGAACTGCAGGAAAAATACGGGACTTGGAGTTTCTTCTCGTATTTCGCAAAGCGGAACGTGCAGGATATGGCGGCAGAGATCCGCGGAGACAAACGGGTTCCAGAGCCTGCCTCTCAGTAAAAAGTCGTTTTCGCGGAGTCAGCGCAAGTAGGCGTCCGTAACGTATTGCTGCAACATCCGCTGCGTATTGAAGAACGATCCGTTGATAGCGATGGCATGCTGCATCACTTCGAGGTAACGCTTACGCTCGTTGTAGTACAGGGGCAGGATCACACCCTCCAATTTCGCGTATAGAGAGCTCACATCCGCTTCATTGTCTGGTTCGTCGTCCCCGCTTCGGCGTAACTCCCCGATGGCCCATCCCGTCACGCCCTCGATATGGCCCTCCACCCACCAGCCATCAAGAATGCTCAAGCTCGGCACGCCATTGAGAGCTGCCTTCATCCCGCTCGTGCCGGAGGCTTCCAGGGGAAATTGGGGAGTGTTGAGCCAGAGATCCACGCCTGAAGTAATCAGCCCGCCAAGTTCCATGTTGTAGTTATCGAGGAAAACGATATGCACGGATTTTCGAAGTGCCTTTTTCACTCTAAAGATCTGGCGGATGATTTCCTTGCCATGGGCGTCTCGCGGATGCGCCTTGCCGGCGTAGACAATCTGGAATAAGCCGGCGTTCTTTGCGATCTCGCGCAGGCGGTCTATATCGGAAAGGATTAGATCGGCGCGCTTGTAGCCCGTCGCGCGCCGCGCAAAGCCAATTGTGAATACATCGTGATCAAGCGAGAGCCCCGTCTTTTGGCGCACTCTTTCCAGAAATTCGTGCTTGGAAATCAAGTGAGAAGACCAAACCTCTTCTGAGGGAAGTCCGAGTGCACCCCGAAGGCTGTAGTTGTCTTCCCTCCACGAAGGTATATATCGGTCAAAAAGATCGCGAAAAGCAGGCGCGGCCCAGGTAGCCGCGTGAACTCCATTCGTGATGGCTTCGATGGGCACTTGAGGGAACATTTTTCGGGAAGTTTCCCCGTGCAATTTTGCAACCCCATTGACGTATGTGCTCAAGCCGAGGGCGAGCTGCGTCATGTTCACGCTCGCGCCGTGCCTTGCCGCTTCCTGCAGACCGGGAAAATTAATCTCCGCCTGTAGTACGCGCTTCAACAAATCCGCAGAAGATGCGTCCTTCAGATCCAAGAACTCCTGCTGCGCCGGAAAAGCGCGCGTAAGGAATTCCATGGGAAAGCGGTCATGCCCCGCCGGGACAGGGGTATGGGTGGTGAAAACGCACTTGGCTCGCACCTTTTCGATGTCTTTTCCGCTGATCGAGGTGCGGCCTTCCGCAGCCGCTTCCTCGCCAAGAAGCTCCAGGGTGAGGAGCGCCGCATGCCCCTCGTTCATGTGATAGCGCCCCAAGTCTGTGTGCCCCAGCGCGCGCAGGATGCGCACGCCACCGACCCCAAGTAACACCTCCTGGCACAAACGGTAGTAGGAGTCGCCTCCATAGAGCGTGCCCGTCAGGTTGCGGTCTCGCTCTTCATTGGAAAGCAGGTCGGCATCCAGAAAATAAACGGGAACCACAAATCCATGGACGCCCTTTACATCATAGCGCCAGGCACGAATCTCCACGCGCCGCGTTTCCAGCGGAACGCTGACGCGTGCCGTCTCTTCCGTAAGGAAATCCTCCACGCGCCACTCCGTAGATTCCTCCGTCTGCGTCCCGTCTTCCGAAAGAACTTGCGTGAAATATCCTTTGCGGTATAGCAGCGAAACGGCGACCATAGGCAGTCGAAGATCGGCCGCGGCACGGATTGTGTCTCCCGCTAGAACGCCCAGGCCGCCCGAATAGCCCGGCATCGCATTTTCCAATGCGATTTCCATCGAGAAATAGGCAACCAGTCGTTTTGGTGAAGCTAATCCGTTTCCCATGAAAGTCGTGTCACACTCGCACAAAGATTCTCTGCAACTCAGTGGCCGGAACACCCCGGCGGGAAGAAGATATTTTCGCGGTTTCAACCCATGCAAGCAAGCCGTAGGCAGGTGGGCGCAGCGCAAGAGCTATCCTATGCCGCTGCGGACGTTTGGAGGGCCCGCGCAGCAAGTTGCCGCCCTGGCGGCATGATTCCATGAGGAAAACTGGATTCGAGCCAAACGGGGTAAACTCACATTTGACTCGCACGGATCTGCGCGGGTACCCGGCTTGGAGTGTTCTGGATGGAGAATAGCCGCAAAGGCTGGAAACTCGGCTTCTGGAGTCTGATCGCTACCCAGTTTCAGGGTGCGTTCAACGATAATGGGCTCAAATTCTTCGTAATTTTCCTCGTCCTTGGGACGAATCCAAGCCAGGAACAGAAAGATTTCTGGGTCTTTCTGATCGGAAATCTGTTTGCAATTCCCTTCCTCCTCTTCTCCATGACCGGTGGATTTCTCGCGGATCGGTACAGCAAGCGGAGTGTCACAATTGCGACAAAAATCTTTGAAGTAGGCGCCATGGTCTTCGCTCTGTACGCCTTCTCAAATGGAAACGTCTACCTCAGTTTCGTGGTTATTTTCCTTGCCAGCACGCAAGCGGCGATCTTTGGTCCTTCAAAATATGGACTGCTTCCGGAAGTCTTGCCGTCCGAACTGCTCTCCTGGGGGAACGGGGTGCTGGAGCTAACCACCTTTGTGGCGATCATTCTTGGCGCCGTTATCGGTCCCTTGCTGGCGCAGTTATTCCGCGGCCGGGAAGCCCTGGTCGCCCTGTTCTTCGGTGGTTGCACCTTGATTGGCTTGGTCAGCAGTCTTGGAATTTCTCGAGTCTTGGCGGCGGACTCCAACAAGAACTTCCGCTGGAACATCTTCGGGGATCTACGGGATCAATTCCGGCTGATTCGGCCCGACAGAGTTCTTAAACTTGCAATTGTTGGCAATACGTATTTTTGGTTTCTAGGCGCATTGTTGCAATTCGTAATCGTGTTCTATGGTAGAGACATTCTGCGCCTTGACGAAGCGCATGGCGGGTACCTACAGGCCGCCCTCGCCATCGGCATTGGCGTTGGAAGCTTTGCGGCCGGCTATCTCTCTGGTAACAAGATCGAATACGGGCTGATTCCGCTTGGCGCCGTTGGTATGACTACGGTAGGGTTCGCGCTGTCATTGCACGGCCTTACCTTCGATGAGGTAATCGCACTCTTGGCCCTACTCGGATTCGCCGGAGGATTCTTCGTAGTTCCCATCAATGCCCTGATCCAGCATCGCCCCGAAGAGCGCCATAAGGGCAGCGTAATCGCATTCGCGAATTTCCTTTCTTTCGTCGGTATCCTTCTGGCATCCGCCGTCTATTCGGGCCTGACACACTATTTTCGAGTCAGGCTCGGCAGCTTCTTCATTTGGACGGCGGTGATCTCCCTAGGTGCCGCCGCTTACGTGGTGGCTCTTCTTCCCGACTCCATGCTCCGGATGGTGCTGTGGTTTGCCACGCACACGTTGTACCGCTTACGAATCAAAGGCGCGGAATACGTCCCCACACGCGGCGGGGCTTTGCTCGTTCCAAATCATGCTTCCATGCTCGACGCCATCCTCCTTCTTACAACGACCGACCGCCCAATTCGTTTTCTGATGTATCAGCGCTCGTATGAGCACTGGCTTGTGAAGCCCTTCGCCAAGGTCCTCAAGGTGATCCCCATATCCTCACAGCAGCGGCCGCGGGAGCTCATTCATTCCTTACGGGAAGCAACAGACGCGTTGAAAAACGGTGAACTTGTTTGCATTTTCCCAGAGGGCCAGATGACGCGCATTGGCCAATTACTGCCCTTCCGTCGAGGAATGGAGCGCATTATGAAAGGCGTCGAGGCGCCAATCATCCCCGTCCACATTGACGGAGTGTGGGGTTCGATCTTCAGCTTCTCTGGCGGAAGGTATCTCTGGAAATTTCCACGAAAAATCCCCTACCCGGTATATGTGACCTACGGCGCTCCACTTCCACCCACTGCTACCTCCACCGAAGCGCGGCAGGCGGTGCAAGAGCTCGGCGTGGAATCTTTTGACGGCCGCAAGCGCTATATGCGAACTCTGCATCGGACCTTCTTGCGGACAGCGCGCCGTCATCCGTTCCGGTTTGCTATGGCTGACAGCAAGACGCGGCGCTTGTCCTATTTTTCGGCGCTTGCGAAAACCATCTTCCTTGCGCGCCGCCTTCGGCATCATTGGCGGGAACAGTCCATGGTCGGCATACTGCTGCCGCCTTCTATCCCGGGCGCATTACTCAACTACGCCGCCTTTTTCATGGGCAAGGTGCCGGTCAATTTGAATTACACGGCTTCAGCGGAAACGCTGGCATCCTGCGCTCGGCAATGCGGTTTGCAGACTGTAATGACGTCGCGCCTCTTCCTTGAAAAGGTCAAGATTCAGCCGCCTGGCGAAGTCCGTTTCCTTGAAGACATTGCGGAAATGCCGCGTACTTCCGAGAAATTGGGTACTTTCCTCGCCGCCATCCTTCTACCGGCCAGCCTCCTCGAAAAATTTTGCGGAACAGGAAAATCAAATGTCCTCGACGACACAGCAACAGTAATCTTCTCCAGCGGTTCCACGGGCGACCCCAAAGGCGTGGTTCTTTCGCATTACAATATTGCGTCGAACGTGCATCAGCTCCTGCAGGTCTTTACATTACATGCATCGGACCGCATTCTCGGGATCTTGCCCTTCTTCCATTCGTTCGGCTTCACTGGAACGTTGTGCCTTCCGCCGGCTGCGGGCATGGGCGTTGTGTTCTACCCCAGTCCCATCGATGCGCGCGTCATCGGCGCGCTCGTGAACCAACATTCGGTGACCATGCTGCTGGCCACTCCAACCTTTCTGAATGCCTACATGCGCCGTTGCCCTCCCGAGGACTTTGGCAGTTTGCGCATTGTTATGGCAGGCGCGGAAAAACTTACCGAACGCATCGCCGTTGCCTTCGAAGATCATTTCGGAATCCGTCCCCTGGAAGGCTATGGCTGCACGGAGTGCTCGCCGGTCGTGGCTGTGAACACCTACGATTTCCGAGCCGCTGATTTCCGGCAGGTCGGCGCAAAGCGCGGAACGATCGGGCATCCGCTCCCGGGAATCGCCGTGCGCATCTTGCATCCGGAGTCCCTTGAAGCGCTTCCGCCGGGCCAGAGCGGGCTGCTTTTGGTGCGAGGCCCCAATGTCATGCGGGGTTATTTGAACCACGCGGAGAAAACCGCGGAAGTTCTTGTAAACGGGTGGTATAACACCGGAGATATTGCGGCGCTCGATGAAGACGGGTTTTTGCGGATTACCGATCGTCTGAGCCGCTTTAGCAAAATCGGCGGAGAAATGGTGCCGCACATCAAGGTGGAAGAAACTCTCCAAGAAATCGCGGACGCGACTGAACAGGTTTTTGCCGTCACTTCGGTTCCCGACGAGCGGAAAGGCGAACGCCTCGTCGTTCTGACTACAATCCCTGAAGAGAAGCTGGCCGAATGCCTCTCCCAGCTTGCAAAGTCCGATTTGCCGGCTCTTTGGAAGCCCAAACCCGACCAGTTCGTTCGGATCGAATCCTTGCCATATCTGGGAACCGGCAAGCTCGATCTTCGCAGGCTTCGCGAATTAGCCTTGGAGCTGCAGCAAAAGGAACCGCGCGCATGAAACCTGTGGCTCGCTCCTTCCTGTTCCGGCTCGCGTTAACCATTGCCGCTCTCGCGCTGTGGTTTTGGACCCAGGCTTTGCTGGGGTCAAGAGCCCTACGTGACGCTGGGATCGGTGACGCCCTTCATATCTACACTTCGAATTGGAACAGCTACCTGCACCTGCATCCAGGTGCCGCCAACGCTCTCCTCATCGCGAGCTCAGCTCTGATCGATGCTTTCGGATTTTTCCTCCTCGTGAGCTGGCTGTTCGGAAAATCTGTTCGGCCGTTTCTTGGACTGGTCCTCCTGCTTTTGCTACGGCAGGTGATGCAGGCTCTTTGCGCGCTTCCACCGCCAGAAGGAATGATCTGGCATGATCCGGGCGTGCCTTCGGCGCTCGTCACCTATTCGGTCACGAGCGATTTCTTTTTTTCCGGCCACACCGCCATTGCAGTCTTTGGCGCGACGGAGATCGCGCGTCTGCACAAGCCGTGGCTGACCGCTGTTGCGATCTTCGTCGTCTTCTTCGAGATTGCAGCAGTCATTGTTCTGCGTGCCCACTACACAATGGATGTCTTCACGGGCCTGATTGCGGCTCTATGGATGGCGGCAATCGTCGAACGCTTATCCCTACCGGTGGATCGTTTCTTGTCAGGTGCGGTTGCGGCGAAGTAAGGAGTCAGGCCGCACGCAATTTCTCGGAAACTCAAGTTAACCGTCAATGACCTAGGAATTTTTCGAGTTTTTCCAATTCAGTCTCTGCCAGATCGAGGTACTTCTTCGCGGACTTGGGATCCTGATTCTGCAAGGCCGCCTGCGCCTTGGCGTAATAAGTGTTCATCCGCTCTTGAGAACTGACGATATCGCCTCGCAGTCCATAACCTTGCGCCTCCTGCTCCCGCTTGAGGTTGTCAATACTTTGGGAAGCAGCTTCCACGCGGCTACCCACCTGGTCGTTCTGCTTCTCAACCTCTTCGGCAAGCGCATCTTCCGCCGCTTGTGCCTGCTGGGATCGAGCACCTGAATTTGCGCCTGACCGAGAATCCGCCTGGGATTGCGTCGGCGCTTGAGCGTTACCTCTAGGCGCCAGTCGGTGCGTCGGAACAGGCGGCTTGACGCCGCCCGTCGGCTGCGCAGCATCAGGCTGATTCTCGTCCGGATTTCCAGAAGGCACGGAAGTTGATGGCGGGGGAGTACCCGTGACCTGCACGCCGCCGCCAGGTGTGACACTGACCTTCGACGTCGAACCATCTGGATTTGTGCTTGTCGCCGTGATCCCGGAGGGACTCACCGAAACACTGTCCTTGGAGGGATCGGCTGGCGCTTGCGGAGTCGAAGGTGCGCTGGAAGCGGGGGGTGCTTGTGTAGAAAACGAAGACTTATTGGCGTCTGCCCGGGTCTTCGCCCGCCGTGGCAGGACAAAAGCCGCGGCGGCCAGGCATCCCACTACCAGCAGGCCACCCAGCGCAACATAGACTCCCCGGTGACTCCGGGAAGCGGCGGCAGGAATGGCTGGCGCACCTGCGGAAGACCCGGTGACGGAACTTCGCAGAGCCTGACTCGCACCGGGCGCAGCTGCGAACAACGGGGCAGGCGTAGAAACCGAGGGCCGCACCGGTGGAGGAGCGTCCGGTAGAACAGTGGCGGAATTATCATTAGATCCTTGCGAAAAGAGCGCTGTGGCCGAGCCTCCTACCGCGTGAACCGGCGGTTCCACCAACGTCTCTTGAGTCTCGGGCATCGGCTGTTGCCGCGGGGCCGGAGTAACTGCCGGAGTCGCAGGTTGGGTGGCAACTCGGGCACCACCACTCACACTCTTAAGCGCGTTTCGGAATGCGTCCGCGGATTGAAATCTCTGCCCGGGGTCTTTCTGCAGAGCGATGAGAATGATTTGATTCAGCGCATCCGGAATGTCCGCCCGGTACATGATCGGGGGCTTGGGCTGCTCATTGAGGTGTGCAGCCATGAGCGAATAACTGCTATCGCCCTCAAAGGGCAGGCGCCCCGTAACCATCTCGTAGAGCGAAACTCCCAAGGAATAAAGGTCCGATCGGGCATCCGCAGGGTCGCCCTTCACTTGCTCTGGCGGCATATAATTCAATGAACCGAGAGTTGTACCTGTCATGGTCAGGCCACGGTCGCTGGCAGACCGCGCGATCCCGAAGTCCATCAACTTCACGACTCCCTGCGGAGTCACCATCATATTCGCGGGTTTGACGTCGCGGTGGACGATGTTCATCTTATGCGCGTAGCTCAACGCTGCGAGCACCTGGTCCACATAGCTCACGGCCGACACGGGCGGTAACGCGCCGTTCTGAAGCCGCGACGCGATCGTGCTGCCGTCCACGAACTCCATAATCATTACAAGCTGGTTCTGGATCGTGAGCGCAGTGCGAAGCTGAGCGATGTTCGGATGATTGAGGCTCGCGAGCAGTTTGATCTCACGGAGAAAACGGTCCGCCAGCTCCTGCTGTGAAGACAAATTCGGTAGGAGGATTTTCATGGCTTCCGTGCGGTCGGAGATGACGTTTCTAACTTTGTAGACTTTCCCCATCCCACCGGCGCCAAGCACGGAGAGAATTTCATAGTCACCCAGCCGCTGCCCCGCATTGAAATCCTGGCTCATGGAAATGCTCCTCTCCGCCAAATTTCTGCTCTTCCAGTTGATTCCCCGCGCGCTTCAAATTTTCAAGAAAGCTTTCGGTCTACTCGTTATTTGCGACGTCTCCCACTTTTGCCGCTCCGGAGCCCGCAAATGTCGCCGTGGCCGAGCCCTCGTCAACTTCGGTTACCGTCGCTTCGCCGATCTTGTTAGTGATCACCTTCAGGACTTTCCCGGTAGCGGGATCCTTCACGGTGCGGATCTGGCGGCTGATCTCGATTTTGTCTCCCACTTTCACTCCGTTTTTGCTACCCACGTTGAGAATCAGAGTTGCTCCGCTCACATCGGCTACCAGCCCTGAGTAAGTCGCCGTCACAGTGGGAAGATTCGCCGCATCATTGTCCAGTTGAGCCCCGACAGAGGTCACGGCCTGCGTGACAGCTTCTCCGAGGAGCGTCTCGGAGAAGTTCTTGTTCGACATATCCATTCCGCCGCCGCCTGCTCCGCCAGAACTCCCACCCGCTCCGACTAGGGACGTCCCCGATCGTTTGGACTCCCCATCGCCTGTCACCGCCGCCAGAATTTCTCCCGTCGTCGTATCCACGAGCCGCGCGGAAATGGCACAAACCGCTTTGGCATCCCGTTTCTGAACTCCGCCTATCCCGAATTTGCCGGTAATGCCCCCAAAGCCGCCGCCGCCCACGGTCGTATTCTTGTCATCGCGTCCGAACTTGGTAATGGAACCGATAATGATGGCATCCACCCCAAGCACCCGCCCGATCTTGGCGGCCGTGCTGGAATCGGCTCGATCGCTATTGGAAAAGTTCTGTTCCTTCAGAATCTTGTCCAGAGCATTCCTCTCGATAACTGAGTACTTGCCGTCCTGCACGAGTTTCTGCACCAGCAAATCCGAAATTCCTTTCCCTACATCCTGGTCGGTGCCCCAAATTGCGGCGACGGAGCTCCGCACCGTCCCATACTCAAAATCCATGACTGCGACGCGCTTCTTTTGCTGTGCGTTTCCCACAGGAATTGTCAACAGCATAAAAGGGACGACTACGGCCAAACGAATGCATCGAGACATTTTCCGGACTCCTTGGCAAGGTGTTAGTTTGCAACCCGTGACTGAGGACCTGGTCGCGCAGCGCGGAACCTCCGAGCCTGCTTGGGAGGCATAGTAAACCCGAGGCGGCTCCGAGGCAATCCGAGAATTGCTTTCTGTGTCATGGACTTGCAGTGTTGGCAGGTCGAAACACACCTTCAATTTCCGCCCTTAATTAGTGCAGGTAAGAGACGGTTCGTTGCACAGCTCTCGAGTTATCTCCGCGAACGTCAAGGCCGGAAAGAAAGCGCTGTCCAGAATGTCTTCAAGCTCTCCAGAATTGCAGGCGAATTCTTGCTAAGTGTTGTCAAAGTGAGTACTCCCGCTTTGGACCCGCGCCGCGCGTAGATCCGGCGATAGAAAACCTCGACTCCTTCTTTGGTTTTATGACGAATATCCAGGGCAACGTTCTCTTCGGATCCATTCACGGCAGGTGCGACCTCAGGATCAATCCGCGGATCTTTGAGATACTGCCGCAAGGTGGCAATTTGCGATTCAACATACGCTGGCAGCGTCACCCCGGGGCCAAGCGGCTCTTCGAGGACGACAATGCTGCTCGGGAATTCGCTCTCTTCTACTACCTGCTGCAGCCCGAAATCCTTCTGGACGGACCACCCTTCCGGGAGCAAATGGAAGGCCCAGGCTCCAACGGTAAGAACGGGAATTTTGCTACTGGGAGCTGAGACTCCTGCCGGGGGAGCTGCCGGCACCGGAGCTTTAGAGGGAGAACCAGAGATTGCGGCCGACGGCGCCGGAGTGGCCTTCGAGAGGTCCGCCGTGTTTTCCATTGCTCTGGCAGGCGCCACGCCGGGCGCGTGAGTCTCAGGGGATGACACAGCCTTCGGTTGCTCCGAAAGCATTGATGCTTGCGGAGGCTGCCCGAGTCTCGCCGGTGTGGACGATGGTTGGGTGGCGGGAGGCAGGCGTACATGGAAAACAGTTTGTCCGCTCCGGATTTCGTCACCGTCTTTCAGCGCGGATTCCTGAATTCGAGCGCCGTTCAGGAATGTCCCGTTGCTGCTCTTCTTATCAATGACGCGCGCGCCTTGCTGCCCGGCCTCCACCGCGAAATGAATCCCCGACATGAACGTGTCATGGGGAATCGCGAACTCGGCACGAGTTGGTGCGCGTCCGACGACCAGAGTCTTCCCGTCGGATACGGTGAGTGTTTTGCCGGCGAAAGGCCCAGCCTTGATCTCAAGAAGGATCGCCATGATGCTCTCAGGGCCAATTGTCCAAAAAGTTTGCCAGGCGGTACAGGGTCTGGGCAAGATCGGAGTTTAATTCGTCTACGGAACGGCTGGCCATGACTCCGAACGAGAGTTTCTTGATTTGTTCCCTTGCCGGTCGTTTGCCACCGCGGGTCCAGTCATAGACAAAACCCAGTTGCCGCGTAATTGACTCGAGAAAATCATCCCCCGGATATTTCTGAAGCAAGTCATTCATTCCGACTCTGGCTTCGGCAAGCTGCGCATCAAAATCCGCGAAATTGTGAATCGCACCCATGGTCAAATAGCCTCGAAACGATCTCTTGTCGCGGAGTCAACCACCATTTGTGTCCCTCCTCCGGCAGTCTTCACGGGCTTTGCTTTGTTCGTCCAATCGTCAACGATGGGCGCGGCTGTTGATTTGAGTGCCTGGCCCTTCGGGGTCTTGAACGTCTTCGCGACTCGAATTACCGGGTCGTCGTTCAACCCCAGTTGTGATCCCGTCTGGTTGCCCAGGGGATCGAAGAAGTTGCCCGGTTTGCCCGTTGCTTTCCGCACATATTGCGCCATGGTTGGCGGCGGAGGAATATCGACCACCTCCACAGGCTTGGTCAGGTCAATTCCCTTCAAGTCCTGGCTCGCGCGGTCTGCGCCCAGTCCCGGCTTACCTTCGTAGAAATTTTGCACCACCTTTTCGCGGGCAGAGATCTGCTCGGGAGACGACCCCGGCTGTGCGGCCAATGCTTGCTCGTCTGCCGTGGGAACATTGACAGAAGGCATCGAAATGGAAGGAGCCGAAGGCACCCCCATGCCGACTTCCCCGATGATCACGGTCATGCAGCCCAGAACGATCGGATTCATCGGTCCCATCGCCAACCCCGGCTTCTCGACAACAATATCCATTTGCCGGCACGCCATCTGATTGTTGATCATGACCGTCGGACTGCCCATCAAGACCGAACCGACTCCATCCGCTCCGCTGACGTTCACCGCGGGACACGCATGCTGGTCAATCATCGCTCGCCAGGCAGGCAGGAATCCGATCAGCACGTCAGCGCTTCCCGGCCCCGGGGCGAGTGGTGTCCCGTGAGCGGTCTGATCCGATACTCTCGCGGCCGGAGGCATCTCTTATTCCATTCCCTTCCTCGAAAGTCCTCTCATACACCCTTGCTGCCCCCGTCCGTTTCATCAGGATCCTGCGGGTCATTCACGGTATCCGGCATCTGAACTTCCGGCGCTCCGCCGCTGTTGATCAGCACCATAGTCCCCGAAATCGTGACCCCTGAAGCATCAATTTTCACAAAACCGCCGGGACCGTTGAGAGAAATGGATTGGTCCACGTTGATGGATATGCTTCCCGCATGGAGTGCCATGGATTGCACATCCACGCTGTAAGGACCATCCACTTTCACAACCCACTTGTCGCCGATATGCGTCGACCGGCCATGCTCAACGTACTGTCGCTGCACTCCTTGCACGTGGAAGTGGTCGTCCGCCATGATCAAGGTCTTGCGGTCGTTTCCAATCGTCCGCAAACGGTCGTTTCCAACGTACTCGCGTGAATCCTGCTCGACGCTCTCGGTCTTGTTCATCTCGGCGTGTACGTACAGAAGCTCGCTCCCCTTCTTGTCTTCGAAGCGAATTTCATTGCAATTCGAAGATCCTCCTCCTTTCGAACTCCGCGTCTTGAATCCGCTTTGTGTCATATTTGCCGGCAGTTCATAGGGCGGCATGTTGTCCGCATTGTAGACCCGCCCCGTAATGATCGGTTGGTCAGGGTCGCCCTCGAGAAAATCCACGATCACTTCGTGCCCGATTCGCGGAATGTAGATCGCGCCCCAATTTGTTCCTGCCCACGCGTGCGATACTCGCACCCAGCATGAACTCTTCTCGTCCTTCTTCCCTTCCCGGTCCCAGAAGAACTGAACCTTCACCCGGCCGTATTTGTCCGTATAAATTTCCTCGCCACTTGGCCCCACAACGACTGCAGTCTGCGAACCCTTCATCAGCGCCCGTGTGGTCGTCCGCGGAGGACGGTAGGGGACGGCGATAGGAATACACACGAAGCTATTGGAGTAATCCGAACCTGACCCGCCTGGGTCGGAGAGTCCGGCTCCCTCCGAAGCCATGTGAGACACAGTTGTCAAAAGATAAGTCCCATCCTGATCTTTTCGCTCGCTTCCGCTCACAGTGAAGCGGAAACCGGCGCTAAATGGCCTGCAATGACTGACACCGTGAATCACCGCATGGGGAACTTCTTCTTCCTCCATCTGCCGCTTCGTATAGTCGGTTCCCTCTTCCAGCGAGTCGTATTCGCCGGGATATTCGTACATCTCGTATTTCGTGTTGCCGCCCTGGTTGATCTTGCTCGGAGTGGAAGCTTGCAAATTGGACCGCGGTGACTCGAAGTTATAATCGCGTAAGGTGCGCTTTCCCGTGCGGATCTCTTGTTCCATCTGCCACGCAATGACATCGTCCTGAAACTGCTCTCCGCTCGAGCGTGTTTCCGGAGCATATCGGAACTTGGATTCGGGACTGCACGGTTTGTTGTGCGAAGGAACATCGCCCAAAACCATGGTGTGCGATCCCTTCTCGTGCGTGAAGAAGAAGAAGATTCCTTCCTGTTCGAGCAGCCGCATGATGAAGTGGGCGGCCGTTTCCCGGTACTGAACACAGTAGTCCCACGTGCGATACTTGGACGAGTCCACCCGAATTTCCATGTATTTGTCGAATCCGAATTTCTTTGCCACTGCCTGCACGATGTCAGGCACTTTCTTGTCCTGGAAAATACAGCAATCCGTCGTTCGCGTGAGAAACCATAGCCACGGCACTACCGTTGCATGGTAATGAGCGCCCAACTTGCTCCCCGTGGATTGGGTAAATCGGCTTACGAATCCGTTAAAAATCCGGTCGCTGCCATCTGCCAGCTGGATTCCCACGTTCACATTTTTGCCTATGATCTGGTCGAAGTTCACCGAGGCGTCGGTGGAGATCAGCTCGAGCTGCAATTCAAACAGCTGAGACATCCTTTCCGCCGCGCTGACGGAGCGAAGAAAAAACTTCTTCTTGTCCGCGTCCAGAGGTGTGTCAATGGACAAAAAGGAATTCTTGAACTCTGGAATCGGCATGGCGCTTCTCCGTAATCGGACTCACTATTCCAAAATCGGCTCGGCTCGTGCGGAAAACAATTCGATGGCCGCCTAGAGACCGCTACTCTTCGCAGGCCTGCACTGCGCGGGCTGGCGCTACCGATCGGACCGCGCGAGATCGTCTCTCCACGCTCCGCTCCGGCTGCGGATGTGTTCCAATCCCTCGCTTCAGCTTGCGTACTCAAAGTTGCCGTTCGCACCCACGCTGACGCGAATGGACGAGGGCCTTTTCCGCTCGGCCATCTCGCTCAGCAGGTACCGCGATACGTCCGGCAACATCGTATTCGTCAGAATATTGTCCACATTGCGCGCGCCGGACTCCACTTCCGTACAGCGCTTGGCCACTTCATCCACAACTGCATCGGCATACGTCAATTCAATTTTGTGATTCTCGCGAATCCGCCGGCAAATCTTTCCCAGCTTCAATCTCACGATATTCTTCATCGTTTCGTCGCGAAGCGGGAAATAAGGAACCGTGACCAGTCTTCCCATGAACGCCGGCTTGAAAATCTTGTTCAGTTCCGGTTTCAGCGCTTTCGCCAGCCCCTCCGAACTGGGCATCGTCTCCGGATCGGCCGTGAGTTTCATCAGCAGGTCCGTGCAGGCATTCGACGTCAGAATGATGATTGTGTTCTTGAAATCGATTTCACGCCCTTCGCCATCTTCCATCATTCCCTTGTCAAACACCTGGAAGAAAAGCTCCAGCACATCCGGGTGTGCTTTCTCGACTTCGTCGAGCAGCACGACAGAATAGGGCCGTCGCCGCACCGCTTCCGTGAGCACCCCTCCTTCGCCGTATCCCACATAACCTGGAGGCGAACCCTTGAGGCTCGAAACCGTGTGCGCTTCCTGATATTCGGACATATTAATCGTGATCAGGTTGCGTTCCCCGCCATACAAGAGTTCGGCCAGCGCCAGCGCCGTCTCCGTTTTGCCCACGCCGCTCGGTCCCACGAGCATGAAAACGCCGACGGGCTTCACAGGATCGTCCATCCCTGCGCGCGAGGTCTGGATTCGCTGCGAAATCGCTTCCAGCGCGTGATCCTGCCCAACCACTCGCGCCGCGAGCAACTTCTTAAGGTTGAGGACGGTTTTGATCTCGTCTTGCTGCATTCGGCCGACGGGAATTCCCGTCCACGCGGAAATAACTTCGCCCACGATGGGAGTATCCACGCAAACCCGCATCAACGGATTTTCTCCCTGCAGTTTCTCGAGCTCTTCATTCAATTTGCTCAGCTCCGTCCGCAACGCGAGGGCGTCTATGGCTGGCTGCGCCGCCGTGCCTGAGCCGGCTGCAGCGGGCGCCGCAGCCGTTTCCAGCTGAGTCCGCACTTCGCGAATTCGGCTGACCAGCCCGAACTCCTTGTCTCGCCGCTCCTGCAGTATCTTCAGTTTGGCGGACAATTCTTCTTGTTGTTTCGCGATTCCCGTAAGGCGCTCCGCGTGGTCGGCCCCGACAGCGGATTCCCGTTCGAGCACTCTCGTTTGCACTTCCAGGTCGTCCAATTGCCGAATCGTATCTTCGATTAAGGGCGGCGTCGCGTTCTGCCCCAGCGAAAGCCGCGCGCACGCCGTATCCAGCACGCTTACCGCTTTGTCCGGCAGTTGCCGCCCCGCAAGATAACGGTGCGAAAACTTCGTGGCCGCTTGCACTGCTTCATCCAGAATTCGCACTTTGTGATGCTTCTCCAGCGAATTCACGATGCCGCGTAGCATGACCATGCACTGCTGCTCCGTCGGCTCTTCAACCTTCACAACCTGGAATCTCCGCGCGAGAGCAGGATCTTTCTCAAAATACTTCTTATATTCCGACCATGTCGTCGCCGCAATGGTGCGAAGTTCCCCGCGCGCAAGCGCGGGTTTGAGCAGGTTGGCTGCATCTCCTTGTCCGGCTTGCCCTCCCGCTCCAATCAACGTGTGCGCTTCGTCAATAAAAATAATGATGGGCGTCGGAGACTTCTTCACTTCCTCAATCAGGCCCTTGAGCCGGTTCTCGAACTCTCCCTTAATTCCCGCTCCTGCCTGCAACAGGGCAAGGTCCAACGAGCGGATTGTCACGTTTTTCAAGGGAGGTGGAACATCTCCCGCCGCAACCCGCAGTGCAAATCCTTCCACAACTGCCGTCTTGCCAACTCCTGCCTCTCCAGTAAGGATGGGGTTGTTTTGCCGACGGCGCGTCAAAATATCGATGATCTGCCGAATTTCCGCGTCGCGTCCGAGCACCGCGTCAATTTTCCCAGCTTTCGCGTTTCCGGTCAGATCCTGCGTGAACTGATCGAGGTTCGGCGTCTTTGTCTTGCTTCCCGGCCCTGCGCCGGGAGCCGTCCCGGGCAGTTCCATTCCCGCGGCCTGCACTGTTTCGCTGTCTTCCGGCGATCCCGCCACAATCGTCCAAAAATCCTTTTGCAGATTCTCGGCGCTGATCAATTGAAACTCTCGTGTCACCTCTCGGATCATGCGCGCAAGATCCGGCGTCGCGGCGATCGCCAGAATGCAGAAGCCCGTACGTATCTGCGCCGCCCCGAAATCAAGCGACCCTGTAGTCCACCCCTCGCTGAACATCTGCACCAGCGATGGACTGAATGCCGGCGTTCGGGCGTTGCCGCTCTTCAATTTGTCCAGACTCCTTGTTAGATCGCTCGCGAGCCTGGAAGAGTTGACCCCGAAATGTTTGAGGATTCGGGGGAAGTCGCTGTCCGCCGCGTCCAGCAGCTTCACAAGGAAATGCTCGATCTCAATATCGTAATGCGTGCGCGCCAGACAGAAGCCCGCCGCGGCCTCCAGCGCATTTCTCGTCGTATCGTTCAGTTTGCCGATTAGGCCTTTCAATTTTGCTGCCATAGAATCTCCGTCGCTAAAGTTTCAAGATCGTATCCTGCGGGTCACGATCCATCGCCCTGGATTTCATCCACGTCACCCATCCCAGCCGTGGCGCCTCTTCCCCCAGTCTCCCAAGCTCGCACCTCGGCACCTCTTCCCGGTCGAGGATCAATTGCACTTCGTAGTCAATCTCCCCGCCGGAGAAAAATCGCGCCATGGCTCGAAGCGCGGGGTACGCAGAGCCGTCCGGCAAAAAGTCTAGATACTGCTCCAGCGCAAGCGGGCCAATACAAATCCGCGCGCGTGCCTGCTGGTCCCACACTTCGTCGCCGACAATCGCTCCCATCCCAAGCTGCTCGGAGAAAGTGGCTCTTTCCCCGAGCCAGCACTCATCTGGCTGTGTGATGCGGTTCCAGGAACCGAGCATCTGCTCCACGCGCACGGGAACTTCGAAATAATCGCCGATCACCCGCTCCAGTGCCGTTGCCGAACGCGGGCGTTGCGCCAGCAATCCCGCAAAATAAAGACACGCATCATCGTCCACTTTTTGGCGGTCCTGCAACCCTGCCGTTCCAAGACCGATCAGATCCAGCAAGTGGTGTGAGAAATGGTCGCGCTCTCCACGCTCATAGGCAATCGCAAAGCGGTATTTTTCCCATGCCTGGTAGAAAAACGAAATCAGCCGATGGTGAAAAATGTCAAGAAATTCTGCGAGCGTGGAATCCCGGCCTCGCAGGCGTTCCAGAATAAGTGTTGTGTACCAGTGTGGAAGAATGCCCTGCGGCCCGATCAAACCCATGAAATTCACTCTGAGCTTTGGGGTTGCGCTTCCCTCTTCGACCCATTCTAGGCTCTGGATCTGGCTCGCGGGGAACGCCAGCGACGCGTGCGCGCCCAGCCGCACCACTTCATCGCGCGGATTCGTGAACCGGCCAACCGGTTTGCGTTCCGGCAGAATCCGCTCCACGAGCCTCATCGCCTGGAAAAACTCAAAATGAAACGGTTCTTCCCGAAGCTGCGCCTCGACCTCCGCCATCCGGTCAGCTGCTCCAGCTCCGTTTTCTACAAGAGGATCGCCTGGCCCGCCCGTGGTGGCCATTCCCGCAATACCTCCTCTCTCTGTTGCGTGCGCGCGACCAGTTGGCTGAAGCTGTTGATGGACGCATACAGCCCCAGAAAATTCTCGATCACGCTTGCGAACAAGAAAATTCCTCCGCCGACATACTGCTCTTCATCGAATTCGATTTCCACTCGCTGCCCGCGTACGAAGCCGATGCCGCTCTCCGAGATAACCCGCGCAAAGTGCCGCCGTGAGCTGACCCGTTGAATTCCCGCGATTTGCTTTTCGTGAAACGCTGACTCGCCAAAATTGTACAGCCGCAAAATTTCCTGTAGCGCTTCTTTGCCTTCCTCGACCACGGAAAGATAATTCAGCGATAGATGCGAGATCAGCCGCCACAGTACGTCCTTCCCAATGGGCGGTCGCACCGTCGCGGTAGGTTTTCGCAAAGCCGAAATGCGCTTCACCGATGACATTCCCTCCAGCTCGAAATCGCTTTCCCCCCTCTCGCTGCCGATCGGCAAGCGGTGAGGAAGATCCCGGTTCGAACACGTGCAGTGCACCGTCAGAGTGTCGGAGTCCGGATGGACGGTTCTTCCGGTCATGTCCGTGAGAGAAATGAAAACATCCGTCCCGTCGTCGTTCCTGCGCGCTGAAGGCCTCCTTCTCGCGTACCAAAACGCCTGCTGTCGTTTTCCCTGCCGCGACGTGGCGTGCCGGAATCTATAAAATGGCTCGTAGCTGATGGCTTCGTGAGTCTCTGGATCGGGAGATATCACCTCGTCAATCGAAAAAACTTCCAGCATATGTCGCCGCCGCACATCCGGAATGACGGGATACTCCGTCCGCGTTTGATCCAGCAGAATCGGTTCGGCGGTGTGCGGGAATAAATTGATTGCCGGCGTTGCGGAAAGTCGCAGCGTCTTGGCTGATACGTTCAGCTCCATCAATTGCTGCCGCTCGGCCCGTTCGAACTTGGAAATGAGAAAAACCACCTCCACACGAGGCCCGAATCCCGCCGTCCGCAACGCTTCCAGTCCCGAAAGCTCGAAGAAGAAGAATTTCTCAGGGAAATTGAAATACTCCTGCAACAACCGGTAGCCTGAGAACGAACGCCGCGGATACGGCAAAAGCGCTTCGCTCTCGCTGAAGCCCTTTGGCTTCAGGCTGCTTACCGGGAGCGTCAACGGCGGACGTCTGGTATTAACGGTCAAGTCGCGGATCAGAATCTCGACGCAATTGTTGCTCAGGAATTCGTACAGGTTGTGTACCAGGCTGCTCTCGCCATGCAGATAAAACGGCAGCGCCTTCAATTCCAGCTTGTCGAAACCTACATCGGGATAGCACGCCAGTTCCGCGCAGAGCGCCGCAGCCGCGGGCGTCCGCACCGCGGGGCGCAGCTTGTCCGGCGTCACCCATTTCGCGCTTGCGATCGCTAGCGGCCACAACGTAACGTCGTGGCAAGTTTGAAATTTGCACGGCCATCCTTCGACCGGCCGCGAATACAGCATGGAGCCCTTTGGGATCGGCAGCCCCGAGGTCAGCTTCCCCTGCTCCGGGTCGAGCTGAAATTCCACGATTGTGCAGGAGGGAATCGGCCGGATATAGTGCGGATAAAGTACCGTAAGCAGCGCTTCCGTGATTTCGGGAAACTCGTCGTCTATCTTGAGGTGGACCCGCGCCGCCAGAAACGCGAACGATTCGAGCAACCGCTCCACGTGCGGATCGTCGCAACGGTTCGCCTCCAGCATCAGCCGCGAAGCTACCTTGGGATATTTTTCCGCGAATTCCGCGCCCATTTGGCGCAGAAACGTCAGCTCCCTTTCATAATAAGTGAGCAGTTCATCCCGCACTGGAATCTCCGGAGACCTGGTAGCTCCCGCTGGTCAGCTCCAGCGCCGCATCGTAAACAACGTGTTCCGGCGTGGGATCAATCATCAGCATGCCTTCAATCACAAAACGCACCACGCGCGACGTGTCCGTTGCGGGAACCAGCGTCACTTTGATTCCCTCCAGCCGCGGCTCGAATGTGCTCAAGGTTTCCTGCAGAAGAGAAACCAGCCGGTTCTGGTCGTACAAAAAATTTGCCGGTAGCGAAGACACATCCGGAAAACCGTACATATGCACGGACTTGGCCGTCTCCCCGCACGATTCGGGCACTCCCTCCGGATTCTGCCGCGAGTTCAGCAGATTCTCCAGGTCGCGCCGCAATCCCACTTTCAGTTTTGCCAGCGACTTGCTGTACGTGAGGGGCGCCTCCACTCGCGACTTTGGCTCCTCGTCAATCAGGCGGTCCAGCACGGTCAGAGTGACGGGGCCGGTTGTTTCACGCTGCGCCATGGGCTACCTCGTGCAGGCAAGTGCCTGTGCCGGATCGAGCCGGCACAGCTTCTGATAAATCTTTTGCTTTTCCGCTTCGTTATCTCCCATCTTATCCAGGCAACGATAGAGGAGCGCGAGCGGATGAGCCACTGTCGTCGCCTCCTCCCATTCCTCGAGCCTTCGCCGCTCAATTTCCTCCGCAAGCTCTGCGAGGATTGGGTAAGCAATCGCCTCGTGCTTCGTCGAAAGACAAAGCGTGGCGAGCTGAATCTTTCTTTGGAATCTTGCTCGCCCCGATTTTTCCTGGGCGATTTCCCTCATCAGCATTTCGATCGCTTCCTGCACCTTCCCCGATTTCGCCGCTTTCATCGCCAGTTCATGCACATCGGGTCCCGTCCCAATGGATGACGGCGGGCTTTGCATCACGGGTTCGGGTATCGCCTCCGGTTCCGGAGGCGCCGCGGGCGGCTCCGGGGGCGGAGTCACGATCGCCTCGTGAATCCAAGCCTGAGTCTCCGCGTTGGCCGCGGGCGTATCATCCATCAGCGTCGCGCTGATCAGGTCAGGATAATCGGACAGCAGCGCGCGTAGCGTCCCCCGAATCGCCGCCGCCACCGGCTCGTAGTCGCTACCCAGATTCTCGCAGGCTCGGACTACTTGCCGCTGCAAATCCAGCCAACCTCTTCCGCAAACCATCCCCATGCACGTCTCTGCCGCCTCGATCAGCTCATTCCACTGCCCTTCCATCGAGCATTTCTTTACTTGCTGACGAAGCTCCGTCGGCGGCGCTTCCAGCATGGCAGCATTCAAGGACGACCCAGCCTCGCGAATCTCTCCCCACCGGACGCTCCGCAAAATCAAATACGGAACAGGATTCCGGCCGTTTTCCTTCCGCAAGAACTCCGCAAGCCGCACCAGTCGCTGCACCGCATCTTCGCGGTCGGTCGGTTCTTCGCTGACCGCCATCTTCTTTTTGCCCTTGGCCGGCGCGCCGCCCGTTGCAGCCGTCTCCGTCTCCTCGGTGGCTTCCGCGCCTTGCTCTTCTTGCGCCGCAGCTTCTTCTTCGGCAACTTCCGCATCGGGGTTGTAATACTGCTTCACGCCTGCCTGCAAATCTTCGATCGCCAGCCGCAAATTCTTGAAGCTCGGCGCCTCCCGCCCGAATTTTTCGTCGCTCAGCGTTTCCAGCGCATCAATCGAAGTCACCGCCGCCGCCAAATCCTGCGTCAGTTGCTGGTAGTAAGGTGTCCCCGTCAGCCGCGCGGCTTCGTCAAACTCCTCCGCAGTGCATTTCTTTTCCGCGATGGCCTCTTGCCGCGCCGCCATCTTGGCTTCATTGCCCTGCGCTTCCGCCTCGTATCCGATCTTTCGCGATTCTTGAAACTTGAACCAGTCCAGCTTGTTCTTCGTCAGCGGCACTTTCCGAACCGCGATATCCAGTCGCGTCGCCACCCATTCGATCGGCCCGATCCGCAGTTCCAGGTCTCCGTCTTCCATCTCCGGATAAAGCGTGTCCCAGAAGTTCGCCATCAAACCGCGGACCAGGTCCAGACCCTCACGCAATCCCGCGATGCGGTCGCGGGAAATAATCGCCTCCGTCAGCCACGCGGCGATTTGCAGGTCTTTCGTCTTTGTGGAGAGCGCATCCGTGGCGAGCTTGATCACCTGCGGATAATCCGCCTTCTTCACTTCGTGCGCCCAGGCTCCTTGCGGAAGAACTTCTTCCTCCCGGCGCGCTTCTTTGATTTTGTCGAGGATGGGATCGTACCGGAGATTCTTCCCGCTTGGATTCTCTCCGGCGATTGGATTCAGCAAGCCATCGGGCAGGGCCATAGGACTCTAGGAAGCCGCTTTCGCGGCGGCAAATTCGATCGAGCGAACCTCGAGCAGCGGAATCTCCTCATCATCCGCCATAAGCATCTTCTGCCCGAGCGGAATCGCGTCGCCCTCCGCGTTTTCTTCCCACACCGTGGATCGCCCCAGACGCACTTTCCCATCCGGATGCTTCCACGAAAACGGCGTGAGCACGGGCAAAAGTACCTCGCCCAATTCCCGCCCCTGAAACGCGGCCGAAGGCTTCACCAGTGCAGGCGCCCACAAGAGATCTCTCAGTCGCTTCGGCGGCGCAATTTGGATCGACGCGATGAGCGCGAAGGGCAGCCAGAGGTAACTCCCCGCCGCGAACAGTTCCAGATGTGCTCCCACTCGCGGATCGGCATCGGACAAAACCTGGAACTGTTTCCCATTCAATGTGCCCTTAGCCGCCGATGCAGAGTCTCCATTCCCTCTCTCGGGGGGTGGATTTTCCCCTTTTTCAAACATCTCGTGCCGAACTTTCTCTGCATGTAGCGCGCTGCGGTAGATCAGTCCGCCCATTTCCGCCTCGCGGCTGTCCGAAGCCAGTATGTCCAGCTGCTTTTCCGCCCGGGCGTAATCTCCGGCGAAGCACAGCAACTCAAAAAGCGAAGTCCTCCGCTTCGCATCTCCAGGGTTATCTCGCAACTCCGCGCTCAATGTCTGGATTGCTTCGTCGAGTTGTCCTGCTTGCAATAGTTGTTGTACGGACATGACCTGTCCCTGAAGTAAATCCTTGCCTGCGGGAAATGCTGCTCTGCGAAGGACGCCGGGCCGGACCATTTCAGCTAGGACCCGGCCCGCGCCGCGTCCAATCTTAGACTTTCTTGTTCGCGGAAATGTCCCAGCCGGCCTTCGTCACGCCGGTCTTGCTGCCCTTCTCGTCCTGACCCCAGTAGCTGAATTCGATCTTCGCGTAGTTGATGGTCAGCGATTCGATCGGCATGGATTCCCCTCCGCCGCCCGATACGTGGTAGTTGCTCAAAATCACGGTGCTCAGTTTGAGTTCCAGGTAGTCCTGTTGCGAACCTCCCGCTCTCCGGCACGTCAGCACCACGGTTGGCTTGTGCTCGCCCGCTGCGCACGTTTGCATGAGTTTCGGAGAAGCCTTGTCCAGATACTTGCTGATCGTCAGGTCCTGAAATTGGGCTCGGCCCACTCCTGCTCCGGCTCCCGCATAGCCCGCCGACCCCGGCTGCGTCACTCCCCACGACCACGACAGCACATCAATTTCGTTCTTGTGCCCGTCTGACGTTGCTTCTCCCTCGATCCCGTCCACCTTCAGAAAATAATCCGCATGGGTCCCCATTGCAGTTCCTGCACCTGGCATAGCTCCTCCTAGTAAATGACTTCCGAAACTCTTCCCGGGAAGAAACCCCGGCGAACCGCGCGCGCTTTCCAGGACTCGCTCGTCCGGAAGCCACCCGCTTCAACTGCAGTTTTCGCCGCGCTCAGCGTTTTGCCGATTGCGGAAGCTCTGCCACGAGTCGCAGCGAAACCGTTAGCTCGTCCAGCTGGAAGTGCGGCCTGAGAAACGCAATGGCTCGATAAACTCCGGGTTTGCCGGGCACTTCGGATACTTCCACTTTCGCTTCCCGTAGCGGATACTTCGACTTCGTCGCCGCGCTGGCGTTATCGTCCTCGGTCACATACTGCATGATCCATTTTGTCAGGAACGTCTCGCATTCGCTCCGGCTCATGAATCCGCCGATCTTGTCCCTCATGATGGACTTCATGTAGTGCGCGAATCGCGATACCGCAAGAATGTATGGCAGTTGCGCCGAGAGCCGCGCATTCGCATTCGCCGCCGCCTGATCGTATTTCTTGGGCTTGTTGGCGGACTGCACGCTGAAGAACGCCGCGTAATCCGTGCCTTTGCAGTGCACCAGCGGAATCAATCCCTGGTCGGCAAGTTCCTTCTCGCGCCGGTCCGTAATCGCGATTTCCGTCGGGCATTTCAGCGCCACGTCGCCTTCATCCGTTCGGAAGTTATGCGCCGGAAGCCCCTCTACAAGTCCTCCGCCTTCCACGCCGCGAATCGCCGCGCACCATCCGTACGCCGCAAACGCCTGTGTCAGCCTCGCTCCCAGCGCGTACGCCGCATTTCCCCACAGATACTTCGAATGGTCCGTTCCATCCACGTTCTCTTCGTAATTGAACTCGTCAATCGGCTTCGTTTCCTTCCCGTACGGCAGCCTCATCAGCACGTGTGGCATGCACAATCCCACGTACCGTGAATCTTCGCTCGCACGGAACGATCGCCACTTCGCATATTCCGTGCTGTCGAATATCTTCCCAATGTCCCTCGGTTCGCCCAACTGCGCGAAGCTCTCCAGGTTCAGCAGGTCTGATCCGGCCGCCGTCAAAAACGGCGCATGGGCTCCCGCTGCAACCTGCGAAATTCTTTCCAGAAATTCCATATCTTCCGGCCCTTTGCCGAACTCATAATCCCCGATCAGCGCCCCAAACGGCTCGCCGCCAAAGATCCCGAACTCTTCCTCATACACCTTCTTGAACAGCACGCTTTGGTCGAACTCCGGCGCGCGTTGCAGGTCACGCAGCACTTCCTTCTTGCTCGCGTTCAGCACGCGAATCTTCAAGAGCGAACTCGTCTCGCTCTGGCTCATCAGGTACTTCAACCCTCGCCAGCTCGCCTCCAACTTCTGAAAATCCGGGTGGTGCAGAATCTCGTTCAATTGCAGCGAAATCAGCCGGTCAATCTGCGCGATCCGCGCGTTGATCGTCGCGTCCGCGTCCCGCGAAGGCGCCATCTCGCCTTCCAGGAACTGCGACACGAACTCCTTGATCATGTCGCGGCCCTTTTCCCGCGCCGTCCCGAATCGTCCCTGCTCCACGATCTGGTCGAGCAAACTTCCTTCCGTTGTCTTGCTCGCCGCTTGCGCTGGTGCGCTCTTCTCCGCCTTACTCATTCTTCCCCTCCGATCCCTTCTCCTTCTCCATTTCTTTCTTCAGGCGGTCCACACTCTCCGTATTCCCGATCGCTTGCATCAGCAAATCGTCCAGCTTGTCATTCCCTTGCAGCGCGCCCCGCAAATCGCCCAGCTTTGTCCTCAGGTCGAGCAGCTCTTTCAACGGCTTCACCTGCTTGGCCACGTTCCCCGGCTCGAAATCGTCCATGCTCTTGAAGTCCAGGTCCACCTTCAACTGCCCCGGATTCGCCTCGTCGCTCAGTTTGTTCTCCACCGCCAGCGAGAGGTGCGGCTTGAAGCTCTCCAGCACCCCGTCGAAATTGTCCGGCGTAATCTCCACGAATCTCCGGTCCTTCAGGCGGGGCATATCCGCCGTCGGATGCCCGCTCAGGTCCGCCAGCACCCCCATCACAAAGGGCAGCTCTTTCACCTCGATGGCGTCGCCAACCTCCACGTCGTACGTCACATGCACGCGAGGCGGCCTTACGCGCTCCAGCTTCTTATGAACGCTTTCTCTCGCCATAATCCCTCCCGAATCCTCGGTAACTCCGTATAGTGCACCAGGGTAGGAAATCGTTACTTGGTGGTGGGGACGTAATATCACGATTGCAAAACACCGTCAATCCGAATCCCCTAGTCTTCTAGTCCTAGAACCCCTCCCGCGCTCGGACTCCGTCGCCTCTCAATTTGTCTCAAAATGATGCGATTTCGCTTACTCTGGCACTGCAATAGCGCCGCTTGGCAGCAGCGTTGAATCCACAATGCCGATCTCCACGCGCCGGTTCGCCGCTCGCGCCTCTTCGCTGTCGCCTTGAACGCGCGGATCGGCCTTCCCAAATCCTTTCGTCTTGATGATCGTCTTCGGAATTCCAGCGCCCACCAGAAAATCCCTCACGGCACTCGCGCGCCGCTCAGAAAGCTTCAAGTTATATCCCTGCGTCCCGATGTCGTCCGTATATCCATACACCGAAATTGTGAATCCTTTGAACGCCAGCAAAATTCCCGCGACGCGATTCAATATCTCCCGGTACTGCGGCTTGATCTCCGCCTTATTGAAGTCGAACCGGATGGACTTGCTGTCCAGCGTCATCACCAGCCCGATTGCCGTCCGCTTCGTATCCGCGATCTGCCCAAGCGCCGCTTGCAGCTGCGTGAGCTCTGCTTCCCGCTGTTTGCGATACTCCTCGGCCTCTTCGGTGGCCTGCTGCGCCTTCTGCTGAGCCGCGGCGGCTTGCTCTATCGCCGATTGCGCCTGCGCGTCCGATTCCGCCTGAGCCTCCTTCGCCAGATCGCGTTGTTGCGCTGCCGTTTGCGCACTGGCCGCCGCTTGCGAAGCCTGCTGCGCCAGCGTTTGCGATTGCTGCTGCGCCTGCGCCGCCTGCTGGCTCACTCGCGCCATCTCGCGCTCCACACGCCGTTCCGAGCGCAGCACGGCAATTCCAATCCCCAAGCTCACCCCGAGCGCAAGTACTCCCAGCGCCACTCCGATCTTCGCCAGAGAGTTTCCTTCAATCTCCCCGTGTCGCCCTTCTTCCGCTTCTCGCCGTTCCTCTTCAAGTCCCATAACCCCAAAATTCTAGCCCCATCCCGCTCCGTCCTCCACAATTTCGTTTTCTCCCCCCTTGGCTCTTCCCTCTCCTCCCTCTCCTCCCTCAACGTCGCTCAACGGAACTCACCTCGCCCCCATCGTCTGTCATCCCGAACCCGTTTTCGTTTTCTGAAAACAGCGTGAGGGATCTGCTTCTCGCTTTTTTGCTCGCGGCTCCTCAGTCCATTCGCGCCTCGTGCGAGAGGCCAGGCAACTCCTCACTCTCTTCTCTTGTCTCTTCTCCCTCTTCGTAGCGGCACGATCCATCGTGCCCTTCCGCCCGCTTCGCAATCTTTGTAGCGCCCGGGCTTCAGCCCGGCTCCTACTCCATGCCTTTGTAGCGCCCGCCGACCGTGGCGGGCCTCTTTCTCCTTCTTTTCCCTTGCTCTTGCCTTGCTTTTTCCTTTCCGGTTCTCATCCTGAGGGCGCTCTTTGCCCGAAGCATCTCTCTTCTCAGCCTCGTCCCCGCTCCCCCTCCGTCATTCTCAGGAGCGCAGCGACGAAGAATCCTTCTTCGCCGCGTTCCCCGCCCTCGATTTTCGAGGGCGGGTCCTGCTTCTCGCTCCTTTTCCGGTCATCCCGACCGAAACGGGCGACTTCCCTTTCCGTTCGCTCCTGCGAACGTCGGCCGCGTAGCGGAGGGAGCGTGGCAACCTTGCTCCTCGACCTCGCTCGATGGGATTCTCCTTGCATGCATGCCGGGTGCCGTCGCCTTCTGGGTGCACATTTTGACTTGCGGCTCTTTCTTTTTGATGGCGTGGCATTTGCACGTGGGCCCCTTAGCTGCCGTTCGTGCCAAGGAGTTCGTTCTGTGCTCTAACTACCGCCCTACCTACTGCTTGTTCCTAGTGCACGCCAGTCCGGCGCAAATGCGCTTGCTGCTAACTTGTTGGAGAGCTTAGAATCCGCCCATGAACATGGC
>DATIXL010000113.1:0-16833 GCA_035518615.1 Terriglobales bacterium
AGCATGAAGAAACAGAAGGGTTTTTCACTTATCGAGTTGCTGATCGTCGTGGCGATCATTCTGATCATCGCGGCCATCGCAATTCCGAACCTGATCAAGTCCAAGATGGCGGCGAACGAAGCTTCTGCCGTGGGTTCTTTGCGCACGCTCACCACAGCGGAAATTGCTTATTCGACGTCTTGCCCCAGCATCGGTTTTGCAGCGACGCTTGCGGAACTGAACGCTGGCGCGAACTGCCCGGCCAGCACGAATGAAATTGACGCACAGTTGGCGACCGGCACGAAGAGCGGTTATAACTTCACAGATCCGGTTGTCAGTGGAACTCCGGCGACGACTTTCACGATCAACGCGGACCCGGTTTCCACTTCATCTGGTACACGGCACTTCTATGTGGACCAGACGGGTGTGATCCACTACACCTTGAGTGGTACCGCGACGTCGGCTGACTCGGCCCTGCAGTAAGCTTGTTCCGAGCAGTTGGATTTGGGGGAGGCCTCGGGCCTCCCCCATTTTTTTTGCATGGATCTTGCGGATGCAGGTCTCGACAAAAGGTGTCACTCGAGGGGCAGAAAGTGTCCAAATCTGGCGAGGGATCCGTCAAAGAGCGCGTCCTGGCGAAATGCTTTTGAAGAGAATGCTAGACTTAAGAGGCGTCACGGCTAGAATGGTGCGGATTTGATCGCCCGGATTGGCAAGGTATGTGCAATATAGATCGAGCATACGGCTGACAGAAATGAAGTTGTGCAATGATTGCGAGTGCTGCAAAAGCTGGAGCCCGGGATCGCGCGACGGCAGGCTCAGCCGAACCAAGCACGAATTCAGGGTTGAGGCGAATATGAAAACTAACCAGGTACACAGGGCAATCAAGGCGGGACGAGGGCCCGGGACAAAAGGGTTTTCGTTGATTGAGCTGCTGATCGTTGTCGCGATTATATTGATCATTGCGGCGATCGCCATTCCGAACTTACTGAAAGCCAAAATGGCGGCCAATGAGGCGTCCGCTGTATCCTCGATTCACGCCATTAATACCGCGGAAATCGCCTACTCTTCCGCATTCCCGTCAATCGGTTATTCGGCGGCGCTGGCGGATCTTGGGCCCGGCGCAGGCAACTGCTCGAACACTCCCACTGCCTCGTGCTATATTGACGCCGCGCTGGCGAGCGGCACAAAGAGTGGTTACACCTACCTCTATGTGCAGGATGCTTCAGTCACACCATCGCTGGGATATAGCTTGAACGTTGACCCGATTACCCCAGGCGTCACAGGTCAGCGGCACTTCTATTCTGATCAGAACAACGTGACGCACTACACCCTTACGGGTTCGGCAACCTCGACGGACTCCGCGCTCCAATAGGGAGTGCGTTGTTCGATCGACCACAAGGCGATGCTAAACTGGAGCTGTGAAAAGGACCGCCGGTTTTCTGATCCTGGGTTGTTTTCTTGCTTCGTTCTCGAGCGCTGATCCGGCGCAACAATACGTTAAGCAGTTTGAAAAAATTTACCGCAAGGCTGTCACCCTGCGCGCGACTTTCCTGGAGACGTATTTCGAAAACGGGGAAGCAGTGCGGTCAGAAGCCGGAGTTGCCTACTTCCGGCGGCCCGGAAAGATGCGCTGGGAATATAACTCTCCCGAAAAAAATCTTTTTCTTGTGGACGGTAAAACGGCGTGGTTTTATGTGCCGGAGGACCACACCGTGACGAAAATGCCAGCGAAGCGGAGCGAGGATTGGCGCACGCCGCTGGCGCTTTTGGCGGGTGAAGCCAAGGTGTCTCGTATCTGCAGCAAGGTGGAGGAGCACGCTTCAGAGCAGCCGGCAGACAAGAGTCTGGTGCTGCTGGATTGCGGCCTGCGCGGCTCCGAAAAAAGAAGCCAGCAGTCTTCGGAGGAAGCGCTGTCGCCGGATACAACGCCGGCCGCAGTCCAATTTGAGCTCGTGCGTGCGACGGGCGAGTTGCGCCGGGTGATCATCCACGAGCGGGGGAATTCCATAGTGGAATTTCGGTTTGCACAATGGGAATTTAACCCGCCCATTCCGGAGAGCAGCTTTCAGTTCCATCCGCCCATGGGAGTTGCTATTGTGGATGGTGAATTGGGATCCGCGGGCGGAGGCCAGGAGAAGCAATAGGCCAGCTGTTCAGCCAGAGTGCAGCGCGGATCGCTCTTAACATGCTGTACACGTAGTATTTGCATGGAAACGGCCAACCCTTCCCGGCTACCCTGCATATCTTTCAATTGAGGTAAACTTAAGGCCTATGGGGGAATTTGTATGCCGGGTCGCTGACGCTGATGGAAGGGTGTATTCCCACGTCGAGGCGGCAGGCTCACAAACGGAAGCGCGCCAGAAGTTGCTCGACCGCGGCCTGTATGTCTATTCGGTGGACGCGCGGAATAGCCTTGTCAGCGGGCTGTTTCAAAAGACCAGCAGCCGTGAGGTCCGCGGTTCGGACTTCCTGATTTTCAATCAGCAGCTCAACACACTGATTAGGGCGGGTCTGCCAATCCTGCGCGCCCTGGATCTTCTGGCGGCCAGGGCTTCCTCTCCGCGCTTAAGGCCAGTCATCGGCCAGATTCGCGACCGGGTGAGGGAAGGAAAGTCGCTGTCGGAGGCCGTCAACGAAGCAGGCGTTTTTTCAAAGGTATATTCGACGGCAATCCTGGCGGGAGAAAAGAGCGGGAATCTTTCCGGGGTGCTCGAGTTTTACATTACATACCAGCGGGTGACGACGGGAGTCCGCAAGAAGATTCTTTCGACCCTGGTATATCCCGCCCTGTTGGTGATCGTGGCGATTACCGTGGTGAGTTATCTCGTAGCTGTCGTGATTCCGAAATTTGCCCTGCTCTACCGCGACATGAATGTGCAATTGCCGACCCCGACGAGGATCCTGATCGCAATCACGGTTGACTACCGGTATTGGGTTCTGGGCGGGGTCGCCACGCTGGCCCTGGCAATCATGCTGATCTGGCTGTGGTCGCGATCGGAAGAGGGCGGAGAAGTGTTCGACCGCCTGAAGTTCCGCACCCCGCTAATCGGCGAGACGCTGCTGAAGTTCCAGGTGGCGCAATTTTCAAGGACGTTGGCCACGCTACTGTCCGGGGGAACGCCGCTGGTGGCCAGCTTGCAGACGGCGGGTGACGCCATCAGCAGCAGGCTGGTACGCGGGTCGGTCACGGACGCTACCCAGATGGTTCGCGAAGGGGAGTCGCTGCACAGCGCGCTGGCTTCCACAGGAGTCATGCCGGAACTGTCCCTGGACATGGTTGAGGTCGGGGAGTCGAGTGGAGCGCTGGCACCCATGCTGACGAGCGTGGCCGAGTTTTATGAGGAAGAAGTGAATTTGCGACTGGCCACGATGATTTCGCTCATTGAACCGATTATTCTGGTGTTTATGGGCTTGTTGGTCGCGTTTATCCTTATTTCGCTGTATTTGCCTATTTTTTCTTTCTCCATTTCCGGAGGGGCAGTCAAGTAAGCGGGAAATCACATGGGAACAACACAACAAAACGAAGCGGCGCTGGCGGCACTGAACGCGAGCACGGACGCGATTCACGAGCGGGAGTATTCAAAAAAGCTGGCCGAGAGATACCGCTGCGCCTTCATTGATCTGCGGGAGCATCGCATCGATCCCGAGCTTTTTCGGACCATCCAGGCGGACTTGATGTTCCGGTACAACTTTGTGCCGCTGGAAATGCAAAACAATGTCCTGGTGCTCGCGGTGGCCGACCCGAGCCAGGTGATGTTGGGCGATTTGCAGCTCTTGCTCGGGAAGCGGCTGATGTACAAGGTGGCCACGGCGCGGCAAATCGGCGATCTGCTGAAGCGCACGGAGCAGTCGCAACGCGTGCTCGAACAGGCCACAGAAGCCTTCACGTTGACGGTCTCAAAAGAGGAAGAGGAAACCGAGGAGACCATTTCGGGCGACCGGCTTACGCGGGACACCACAGGGAGTCCCGTGGTGCGTCTGGTGGAGACGTTTATTTTTACCGCACTGGAGCGGAGAGCGAGCGACATTCACATCGAAGCGCGCGACTCGGAAGTGGTGGTGAAATACAGGATTGACGGGGTGCTGCAATACGCGACGCAGCCAATTTCGAAGGACCTGCATTCCGCCGTGATTTCCCGGATTAAGGTGCTCAGCGATCTGGATATCGCCGAGCGGCGCGTTCCGCAGGACGGGCGGTTTCGGGTCAAGTACAAGGGCCGCTACATTGATCTGCGTGTGTCCATCATGCCCGCGAGCCACGGCGAGGACGCGGTCTTGCGCGTCCTGGACAAAGAGACGCTTTCGGAGAAGTTCCAGAGTTTGAGCCTGGACGTTGTGGGTTTCTCGGCGGAGGAAATGCGGCGGTTCCGGCGCTACATCCGGGAGCCGTACGGCATGGTGCTGGTGACCGGGCCAACGGGATCCGGAAAGACGACCACGTTGTACGCGGCGATCAACGAAATCAAGTCCGATGAAGACAAAATCATCACCATCGAAGATCCCGTCGAATACCAGCTCCGCGGCATCACACAGATTCCCGTGAACGAAAAGAAGGGACTGACATTCGCCCGCGGGTTGCGCTCGATCCTGCGGCACGATCCCGACAAGATCATGGTGGGCGAAATTCGCGACCAGGAAACGGCACAGATTGCCATCCAGTCGGCGTTGACCGGACACCTGGTGTTTACGACGGTTCACGCGAACAACGTGACGGACGTGATCGGCCGATTCATCAACATGGGGGTCGAGCCATACAACTTCGTTTCGGCGCTCAATTGCATACTGGCCCAGCGGCTGGTCCGCGTCGTCTGCTCGAATTGCAAACGGACAAAAAAGTTGAGTCCACAAGAGCTACAGGAAGCGGGACTCGACCCCGCACAATGGGCAAATTTCATGTTTTCCGAGGGAGCCGGATGCCTGGAGTGTTCCGGCACGGGCTATCACGGACGCACCGCGATTTGCGAGCTCCTGGACCTGACCGATCGGATACGGGAAATGATCATAGACCGGCGTCCGACGTCGGAGATCAAGCGGGTAGCCCGGGAAGAAGGTATGATTACCCTGAGAGAGAGCGGGCTGGCAAAGATTCGCGAGGGCCTAACGACGCTCCGGGAAATCAACAAGGTGACCTTTGTTGACTGAATCTCCCACCTTCCGGCATGGAATTTACAGCAATGCCCTGGTGCGGCGGATTGCGCTCTGGCTCGACGCTGCACCGCATCCTCCGATTGCCATCGAGATCACTCCGGACCGCATCGCTGGTGCGCGGTTTGGGCGTACGGGCGGGCTGGACGAATTCGCGGTCGAGGCGCTCTCCCCGGGCACAATCGTACCTTCCGCGGTGGAAGCGAATATCACGAATTTGGCCGCCGCAAAGACCGCGCTGGACCGCATCTGCGGCCAATTACGGGCCAAGAACGAAGACGCCGCATTGCTGCTGCCCGATCCTGTCGTTCGGGTATTCGTGCAGCATTTCGATCAATTTCCGCGTTCGCCGCAAGAAGCCATTCCCATGCTCAAGTGGAAACTGAAGAAAAACGTTCCGTTTGAAGTCGAGGAGACGCTCATCAGCTACATGCGTCAGGCCCCGCGGGAGGACGGCGTGGACGTCGTAACGGCTTTGGGGCGGCTGCGCATCATAAAGGAATATGAATCGCTGGCCGAATCGGCGGGGCTGCATCCTGGCGTTGTTCTGAGTTCGTCGCTCGCGGCGGTATCTCTGCTCGAAGATAGGCGGCCAACGCTTCTCGCCCGCGTCTCCGGATCTTCCTTGACCACCGCGATCGTTCGCGAGGGAGTGTTGTGCGGTTACCGCTGCACGGAGCTTCCCGCGCAGTCGAACGACTTGACGCCGCAAGTTTTGCTCGAGGAGATCTATCCGGTGGCGGCGTACTATCAGGACACCTGGCAGGAAGGCATCCAACTGGTGAACGTAGCGGGGCTGGGCGCGCGGCTGCCGCAATTTGTGGGGCCGCTCGAGGCGGAGTTTCATTGCCAAGTGCGTTCTCTGTTGAATACGGCGATTTCCGATGGGAGGCTATCGGCGGACGCGCGGCCGCTGGCGGACAAGGAATTGGAAGGGATCGTAGGATGGATGCTGCACAAAAACTGAGGCGCTCGGTTACCGGCGGAACGCAATGAGAGTCCGGCTCAATTTAGCGACAAAACCTCTGCAAACGCACCGGCCCTTCCTGGCGGCGTCGGGACTCGCAGGATTTTTCGGGAGTCTCGTGTTTGTGTTGCTGGGCTGGCACGTGTATGCGGCTCGCCAGGCTGAGTCCGTCCGGCGCACGCGCACGGCGCAAAATCAGGCGGAACTGACGAAGCTGCTGCGGACGCGCGCAGAACTGGAGAAGTATTTCAGCCAGGCGGATATCGCAAAACTGAGCGACCGCGCGGCTTTCTTTAATTCCATCATTGACCAGAGCAGTTTCAACTGGACACAGATGTTCATGGATCTGGAGCATGTGCTCCCCAACGGCGTGCGCGTGGTGAGCATCGAGCCGCAACTGGTCAATGGAAATATGCAAGTGAAGCTTGTCGTTGCGGCGACGTCGGATGACGCAAAACTCAAATTTCTGCGCACGCTGGAGGCGTCGAAGGTGTTTACGCGTGTGGTTCTGACCAGCGAGCATGCGCCGTCGGAACCTAACGCGGGAAACCAGACGCTGATGGAGTTGCAAGTGATCTATTCGAGAGTTTGATGCATCGCGAATTCACATTTCGCCGGCGGCTGATCATCGGAAGCCTGGCCTTCCTTCTCACGGCGGACGCCGGATTGGGCGTCTATAGCTGGCGCCTTGCCGCGGAGCCGAAAACTCCCGAAGAAGCTTTGGCGCGGCAGACCCGGCAATTAAAGGTCTTGAGCGGAGAGATTGACCGCGCAAACAGGATCAAGGCCGACCTTCCAGCGACCATGGCGGATTGCGACCGCTTCGAGAAGTCGCTACTGCCTGCGAACACTGGATACTCGGTCGTTACCGCGGAACTCGGCGATTTTGCGAAAAAGGCGGGGATTGAATTGCTGGGAGTTTCTTTCCACCAGACTGAAGTCAAGGACCGCCCGCTCTATTCCGTGGAGATGGACGCAGGGGTGAGTGGAAACTATTTGGGAGTAGTCAAGTTCATCAACGGGCTGCAGCGTTCGAAAGATGTGTACGTGGTTGAATCCTTGGCATTGGGCACGGAAAGGCCTGAGTCGGGACAGGGTCAGCCGGCCGCCGCGGGCGACTTGATTCATGTAAGGGTGCGGCTTCGCACTTTTTTTCGGACCAATGGATGAAACAGCGGACCCAAGTCGCGATTCTGGCTGGCCTGATCGTGATCGCTGTGGCGGTGTGGATATGGAGCAGCCGCGGGCCGGTGGCGGTTTCGGGTTCGGCTTCTTTTGCGCAGGAATATCCGGCGCTCGCCGTTGAAAATCCTGCCCTGCACTGGCCCAAGCTCGAAGCGAGCCGCAAAGCGGAGTACAAGAGTTCCGGCAGAAATCCATTTAGCGAGATCGCCCCTCCGCCGCCCGAGCAGCAGAGACGTGTCCCGAAACCTGGGGACAAGGATTATGTGCCCCCACCCCCCGTGCAGCCACCGCCGCTGCAGTTGCCAGTGAAGTTCTTTGGCTATGGCATGGTCCCCGTGGGGACGCAGCGGCTGGCGTTTTTGACCGATGGCGACGACGTGTATGTCGTCGGCGAGGGAGAAGTGCTTTTGGGGCGTTACCGCATCCTGAAAGTCGGCAATGCCAGCCTGGAGTTCGAGGAAGTAAGCACGGGACGCCGCGGTTCGGCGACGCTCGAAGATCAGGGACCGGTAGGATGAAACGCAGCGACGCATCGCTCGGCAAACGCCGCGGAGAAAGCGGGTATGCAATTCTCCTGGTGATCTTCATGGCCACGCTTATGCTGATCATGGCAATGGCCGCCGCCCCGAACATCCTGACGAACGGCCGGCGCCAAAAAGAGGAATTGATGATCTGGCGCGGCAATCAATACGTGCGTGGGATCAAGCTGTACTACCGGAAGATGGGGAAATTCCCAACCTCGCTTGACGACCTGACCAAGCCGCAGATGGGCAACATTCGGTTCATGCGGCAGGCGTATAAGGATCCGATGAATTCAGAAGACGGCTCCTGGAGATTGATTTACGTGGGACCGAGCGGGCAATTGATCGGCAGCCTTAAGCCGCCACAGAATTTGCAAATGCCCGGGGTTCCCGCGGGGCAAATGGGAACTCCTGCTTCGACTCTGGCCAGCGGCCAGAGCGCAACCTCAGCCGGACAAGGACAGTCGGATACAAGCGGAAGCCAGAGCGGAACGCCTCAATCCGGCCAAGGAACAAATACGGACTCGCAATCAGGTTCTCAAACGGGGACGAATCCCTCAGGAGCCAGTGCCACCTCTGGAACTGCGACCCCTCCCTCCACCACCGATGATCAAGGCAGTTCCAGTAGCCTGTTTCCCGATGATTCCTCCACGAGCACGCCAACAATTATGGGCGGGAACATTATCGGCGTGGGCAGCAAAGTGAACCATCGCTCGGTGATCGTATATGAAAAGGCGAAGAACTACCGCTTGTTTGAATTCGTATGGGATCCATCGAAAGATCCGATCACGTTGGGTGGTTCTGGAACGCCTATGGGCGCTCCGGCGGGAACGTTGGGAACAACCCCGGGAACTTCGACTCCCGGCCTCGGCAATCCTGGAGCAGCGCCTTTGAATCCTGCACCGGCTCCGACCGAGCCGCCGACCTCGGATCAGAATCCTCCTCCAAATTGATGGCTGCTTCTACTCGGAGGCACCAAGGCTAGCGAGCTTCGTTCGGGTCCGCGTGATGTTCCGCGGTTTGTAATCCTTTCCTGCGGGCGTATTCACGTCGAATGCGGCGGACGTAATTCACGGTTTCCCGGTAAGGGGGAACGCGGCCATGACGCTGCACGTTCTGCGGTCCCGCGTTGTAAGCCGCGAGGGCGAGAACCAGGTTGTTATCGTAGCGGAGCAGAAGATCGCGAAGATAATGGGTGCCGGCCTCGATGTTCTGCTTGGGATCAAAAATGTTTTGAACTCCCAGGCGCGAAGCGGTTTCCGGCAACAGCTGCATCAGGCCGCGCGCATTCCGCCCCGAGATGGCCTTCGGATTGAAATTCGACTCGACGGAAATGACGCTCACGATGAGGTTCTGATCGAGTCCATAACGCTGCGCGGCCGAGCTTATCAATTCCGCATAGGCCATTTTCCCGGTGGCTGGGGTCGCGGGAGGAGAAGCGAAAATCTCCTCGGGTTCGATGCCAACCACATCGGAAGCCGGGACCTCGGCAATCCCGCCAACGAGTTGAAGGCGGTACATGCCGCCAAGAAGTTCGTAGCTCGTTACGTTAAGGCGCTGCCCGCTGCGGAGAACGACGTAGTCCGCGCGAGCGGCTGGAACCAGCGTGAAAAGTCCCGCGAGGGCCACAAGAGTCGAAAGAGTTCCGCTCAGGCGCATGTGGCGGCCTCACGCAACACAAAGCGTTCGATGGCGCTGGCCACGCCGCCTTCGTCATTGGTGCGCGTTTCGTGCCAGCCGTGGGTCTTCAGTTCCGGCACGCCGTTGCCCATGACTACAGGAATTCCGGCGAAAGAGAGCATCTCCGCGTCATTGTGGTTGTCACCGATGGCGAGGATTTCCGCACGGGCGTAGCCGCGGATCGAGGCCCACTCCGCCAGTGCCGAGCCTTTCGTGCAGACGGGGTTCAGCACGTCAATCATGGCGAAATCGCGGCTCTCATACAACGTCACTGCCAGCGCAGTTTGCGGAGCAAAAGGCGCACAGCGAAGCACAGCTTCCACCTCGCGCATGGGATCCACGCGGCCGGAAAACATGACCTGAAGCGGATCTTCGGTCAGACAGGACTCCAGCGGGGATGTGATGCGGATGAATTCCTTGTTGCGGTTGTAGTAGGCCGAACGCAGAGAATCATCCGGGTTGAGCTTCTCGAGAACGAGCTGGTTTTCCTTCGGACGGTCAAAAATCACGGCGGCGGCGTCCCGCCACTCCTTGGTAGCGCGCAAGACTTCGAGCGCGGTTGCTCGCGGCAGCAAATGGCGCAACTGGGTGACTCCGTCATTTGTGCGGATCAGGGCGCCGTTGTTGACGATCATCGTGAGAGGACATTCGATCTGGCGAGCCACAGGCATGGCAAAGTCGTAGCGGCGCCCGGTCACCAGCGCCACTTCTACCCCGCGGCTTGTGGCTTCAGAGATGGCCGCGCGATTCACCGCAGGAAGCTGCCACCGGCTATCCAGAAGAGTTCCGTCAATATCCACCGCGATGAGGCGCACCGGCATGCTTTTATTGTATCCCGGATGGGTTTCAATACCGACTGGCCTTGCGGCCGGGTGTTCGTCGGGAAGCAAAAAGGGCTTCCCGGCCCGGCGGCTTCAAAAAAACCGCAATCTCACGCGCTCAGGGAGTTCCCTCAGATCCAGCAAGGTCAGAAAATCAATCGTCTTGAACTCGCGGTCAATGGCGGGCGGGCCGCAAATGCGTGCGGAAATATCCAGGTAGGCGCGAAATAGACGCGGGACACGCGGAATTGGCGCGGCTTCCTCGGAGGAAACGCACCTGCAGTGCAGATGGGGAACCGTTTGAAACTCCCTTCGCGCGAGCTGCTTGTTTTTTAGGACATGGTAGAGGGCGAGAGCTTCGCACTGGTCCTGCGTCGTCAGGGAACTGCAACCGAGGAGAAAGCGCGATGCCGCTCTGCGCGCATACTCCGCGATCCCTTTCCACAAGAGCTGCAGAACAATGGTGTTCCGATACTCCGGATGGATACACGCCCGCCCCAGTTCGAGCAATTCGCCGCGTGCACTTTCAAACGGCGAAAAATCGAAGAACTGCTCGCTGTAATATCCCAGGTTGCCCTTGGCGCGGTAGCCGCTCTGCAATCGGTATGTACCGACCACAAGGTCTTGTGCGGCATCCCGGACCATGAGATGGTCGCAGATCAGATCGAATGAGTCTAGATCCAGGCCCGTCCTTGCTGAAGAGTCCAAGCCTTCCCCAAGTTCCCGATTGAATACCAGATAGCGGAGGAGTTGACAGCGCTTTACATCCCCAGGGCTATCGGCAAGGGAAACGCAGTAAGGGGGTGCAGTTCTAAGAGGTTGCGTGTTGCTGTGCAACAACCCGGCAAGGGACGCCATGCGGGCAGAATGCGGTCAGTTTGTTGCGGGTATATTTCTGCCGCATGAATTGGTGATGCGTCCAGTTGACTCATCGCGCAAAAGATGCGGGCCGACGAGGAGTCTTAGGAAAATTGGTGGACGAGAGGGGATTCGAACCCCCGGCCTCCTCGTTGCGAACGAGGCGCTCTCCCAGCTGAGCTACTCGCCCACGAGTAGCAAAAAAATCTTACCAGAGCGGCAGACTCCTGCCAATCGCACCAAAAATCGGCCTTTCCTGAACTATGGCTGATCCGGCGATGCGCCGCCGTTGCGTTGCGCGATGATTTTGCGCGCGTTTTGGTACAAGGCTCGCGCCTGGGGAATGGATTCGATCGCCTTATCTACCTGTGGATCGGCTTCCACCAGCACCTTCAGGCCATCCTGCATTCCGAACGTCGAAAGAAAAACCTCCTGCTTGATCTTCCGGCGGACCCAGTCGTTTTCCTGCGTCATGTCTGCGGCAGCGTAATGGATGCTGTGCTTGGTCAGATAGGTGCGGAACTCCCGCATGACTTCATCATCCACTTTGAAATCGTGAGTAACCGTGGGGCGTTCGCCTAAAAAGTATCGGGTGAAGCCTCCCACGCCGGCATCCGCGGGATAAAACACGTCATCACGGAAGAGCTCTTCCTCGAATGGAGTCACTTTCGGAGCGTCCACGACGACGTCGGGCTTGATCCCTCCGCCTCCCGTTACCTGCCGCCCGCTGTCCGTCAGCTTGATCTCCGTCGGATGCTCGGGAACCTTGCGTTCGTAATGGTATTCGTACAGCGATACGTCTTTATAATCGCGCTGAATTAACCGTCCGCTCGGCGTGTAATACCTCGCGGTCGTCAACGCCAGCCCGGTGTTCTCGCTGAGCGGCGATACGGTCTGCACCAGCCCCTTACCAAAAGTCGTTTCACCGACCACCAAACCCCGGTCATGATCCTGGATCGCACCAGTCACGATTTCAGTCGCGGATGCCGAGTTGTTGTTCACCAGCACCACGAGCGGAACTGTAACGCCTTGGTTCCCGCGCAGTGCGTAGTAGCGGCGTTCCGGCGAATTCCGTCCGCGATGTGAGACGATCAGCTGGTTTTTTTCGAGGAACATATCGCTCACGGCGACCGCCTCGTTCAGAAGGCCGCCGGGATTTCCGCGCATGTCCAGGATCAGTCCGTCCAGCGAGCTGACGTTTAATTGCTTCAAGGCCTCGGCGACTTCGCGATCCGTGGTCTCATTAAAAGAGGAAAGCCTGATGTATCCGATTCCCGGCCGGATCATAAAGGCCAGGTCCACGGAATGCCGCGGAATTTCTCCACGTGTCACCGTGAAATTCAATGGTTCGTTGTACCCTTCCCGAGCGATGGTGATTTTTACCACTGTTCCCTTCGGGCCTTTCAACATATCGGCGACTTGCGTGGTCGTAAGGCCGTCCGTCGGCTTGTCATCCACTTTCACAATCACATCGCCGGGGCGCAGTCCGGCGTTGAAGGCCGGCGCTCCCACGTAAGGAGCCATCACGATCGTGTGCTTGTCCCGAGGAGCCACGATCATACCCACGCCGTAATACCTGCCGCGCTGGTCTTCTCGCAGGAGGGCATACTGCCGCGCATCGAAGAAGCTCGAATGGGGATCGAGGACGCGTAGCATTCCGGGAATAGCGCCTTCATAGACGGCCTTATCCACGTCAATCGGTTCGGCGTAATTCGATTGGACCACGTCAAGGACACGCGTAAATGTCTTAACGGAGGTCTGAAAATCGTCCGCCGATGCGGTCGTGGCCCGCACGGACGGGCCGTAAACCGCTCCCAGAACGCCAGATACCAAGAGTACTGTAACAACCAAAAACAGCCCGCGACGCTGTGGTTTCATCCCTACCTCACCGAGCCACTCGATCCGTAAATTATAGCACGCTCCGGCGGAAACTCCGGTTTGACAGTGCCTTTTCCCCTTTCTATGATGCCAACAGGCCCCCAAACGGCTACGCCAAGCCATGCTCAGCGCCCCTCACCTCATCATCGTATTCATCGTCGTGCTGGTGGTTTTTGGCCCGCAAAAATTGCCGGAACTTGCGCGCAATCTGGGGAAACTCCTCGCCGAGTTTCGCAAGGCCTCCACGGACTTCAAGATGGCCTTTGAGGAGGAGATGCGCAACATCGAGCGTCAGGCCCGCGAAGCCGAATGGAAGAAGTCCCAGGCCGCGGCAGCTCAGGCTCAGGCGACTCCCGCGGCGCTGCCGCCTGCAGGGCAAAATCCCGCTCCGGCAGAGGCCGCCGATCCAGTGATCTCTCCGGTCGCCGAAGCCGTGCCCCGCTCAACCGGAACCAATCCCTCTTCCGATCCAGCCCAGTTGGTGACTGAAGCCGCTCCGGAGAATAGTCTCCACGATCATGAGCAGCCCGCCTGAAAATCTCGCCGCCGCGCCTAGCCGTCCGCAGGAGGAAGCCGCGGGCGGCCAGATGACCTTTTTTGAGCATCTCGTCGAACTTCGCAAGCGCATCATCAATTCTCTGATCGCGATTGCCCTCGGTTCGATCGTGGGCTGGATCGTCGCTCCCCATTTTGTGGAATTCATTACCCTGCCGATGCAGAGAGCTCTCAACCAGCACCATCTCGATCCGCAATTGATCTATACGAATCCCACGGGCTACCTCAGCCTTTTGATTACCCTCGCGATCTATTTGGGAATCGTAATCGCTTCGCCCATCGTTCTTTATCAAATCTGGCTTTTCGTCGCGCCGGCGCTCTATCGCCACGAAAAAAGCGCCGTCACCGGTTTCCTGTTCTCCACTGTATTTCTATTTCTTGCGGGCATCGCTTTCGGCTATTTCATCATGCTGCCCCACGTACTGGATTTTCTCATCGGCTTCCAGGGGCCGGTGAAGCCGCTGATCAGCATCAATGAATATTTTGAGCTGATCCTGATGGTGCTCTTGGGCCTCGGCCTGATCTTCGAAATGCCCATTCTCATTTTCTTTCTTTCGGTTTTCGGGATCGTTACGCCGAAATTCCTGGTGCAGAATTCCAAGTACGCAATTCTGCTCATCACCATTGCCGCCGCCGTTTTGACTCCCACTCCCGATGCACTGACCATGTTGATCTTCATGGCGCCGATGATCGGCCTGTATTTTGTGGGCGTGGCTGTATCCTGGGTCGTGGTCCGCCGGCGCGAGCGGCGCTTGCTTGCCGAGGCGAAAGGACAATAGATGAATTGGTCCACGAAAAAATGGAACTGGCTCGTTTTTTTTGCGGTCGCGGCCTTATGCGTACCCGCTGGCTGTAAGGCGCACGCTGACGCCGCAAAGCCGGAAGCCGCCGCCACGCCGCCCTTCATGAGCATGGCCACGCAGAATCCTCCCCAAGCCGATGCTCAGGCTCCCCCTCCGGAAAAAACGGGTGGTTTCGATGGAAGCCTTGCCTACGATTATGTTGCCAAGCAGGTGAGTTTCGGGCCGCGTCCGGCGGGATCTCCGGCCTTGGCCAAGACGCGGGACTACATCATGTCGCAGCTGAAGAGTTTCGGCTGCACGGTGGACACCGATTCCTTTTCGGCCGATACCCCCATTGGCCGCCTGCAAATGACGAACCTCGTCGTCAAGATTCCGGGCGAGCGTCCGGGTATCATTCTGCTGGGAACGCACTATGACACTCTGCGAATGGACAATTTCGTGGGCGCAGACGACGCAGGCTCCTCGACCGGCCTGATGATGGAGATGGCGCGGCTGCTGTGTGGAAAACGTGGGCGCTACGCCGTTTGGATCGCCTTTTTTGACGGAGAAGAAGCTCAGAAACAATGGAGCGATCTGGACAGTCTCTACGGCAGCCGGGATATGGCTGCGCGCATGGCCTTGAACGGCGATTTGAAAAACATTCGAGCCATGCTCCTGGCGGACATCATTGGCGGAAAGCAATTGCGAATCATGCGGGATACGACTTCAACCCCCTGGCTCACGAAGCTGGTGTGGTCTACTGCGGATAAGCTGGGCTACAGCAGCGAATTTCTAGACCAGGACACTTCGGTCGAGGACGATCACGATTCGTTCCTGAAACGCGGCGTTCCCGCGGTGGACGTCATCACCGATTTTCCCAATATGGGTTACTGGCACACTCCCCAGGACACCATGGACAAAATCAGCGCGAAGAGCCTCGCCATCGTTGGCCATGTTTTTGTGGAAACGCTGAAAGAGTTGCAAGAAAAATAAGGGGTTACTTTTCGAAAGCGACTTCTTTTTGCAATTGTACGAGCGAATGCTTTTGAAAATCTTCATCGTTTCGGTAGGGGAAATCCGAACGGTAGTGGCTGCCGCGGCTCTCCTCTCGCGCTAGAGCCGATCGCGCAATCAGCAAAGCCAGAGTGCGTAGATTCCGCTCCTCATAGTCGGCGCGCGCCGGGTTGTCCGCATCCGGCAGTTCCACCCGTTCGAGTTTGCCAATTGCGCTGGCAAGCTCTTTCCCGTCCCGCATAAGGCCCACGTGCTTCCACATTAACTCTCGAATGGTGCTCAGAGCCGCCGAGGAAGGGGGTTTCGCGGCGTGCTTTGCTCCGGATGCCGATTGCAGGTTATCGGGCTTGGGTGCCGCGCACCCGGGAAGGGGGCTTCTGCCTTTCTTGCTGCCGGGTGCTTCTTTCAGCATTGCCTGCGCGCTGCGTGCGCCGAAGACCAATCCCTCGAGCAGGGAATTGCTCGCCAGGCGGTTCGCGCCGTGCACGCCGGTCATCGCGGTTTCTCCCGCCGCATAAAGGCCCGGAATGGAAGCCCTGCCCCAAAGGTCGGTTTTCACGCCGCCCATCATGTAGTGCGCCGCGGGGCAGACTGGCGCCATGTCCGTGGACAGGTCGAGACCGTACGCGAGGCAGGTTTCATAGATGCGCGGAAATCGCTTGCGCAGGAATTCTTCGCTCTTTGCTGTCATGTCCAGATAAACGTACTCGCTGCCTGTGCGGTGCATTTCGCTTACAATCGCGCGCGACGCTATCTCCCTCGGAGCGAGTTCGTGCGCTTCGTGATATCTCTTCATAAAGCGTTCGAGATTCGCATTGCGGAGAATTGCTCCTTCGCTGCGCAACGCGTCCGAAAGCAGGAATCGCGGCGCGCCTTTGACCATCAATGCCGTGGGATGGAATTGCACGAATTCCATGTCCGAGAGGATCGCTCCCGCATTGTAAGCGAGGGCCACTCCATCGCCCGTCGCAATATCGGCGTTCGTGGTTTCCCGGAAAACCTGGCCCATGCCGCCGGTGGCGAGCAATGTCGCGTTCGCGCGAACTTCATGCTGCGTTCCGTCCATTTCGTCGATAAAGCGCAGGCCCACCGCATGTCCAGATTCGATGATCAATTCCGAGGTGAAAGCGTATGCGCGAAGGCGCAGGTTGGAAATCGTATGCGCCCGCGCCAATAGCGCACGGCTGATCTCACGGCCCGTGAAATCGCCATGAGCGTGCAGAATCCGCGATCGGCTGTGCGCCGCCTCACGCGTAAATGCAAGTTTCGTGCCCACATGACCGAATTGCGCGCCCCACTCGATGAGCTGCGTGATGTATTTGGGCCCTTCTTCAATCAGCAGTGCAGCGGACTCAGATCGGCAGAGGCCGTCCCCCGCGTTGATCGTATCCTGTTCGTGCAGGCCAATTTCGTCTTCATCGCTCAGCGCCACGGCAATGCCGCCC
>DATIXL010000114.1:0-4680 GCA_035518615.1 Terriglobales bacterium
TCCGCTTACAATTCATTCGCGACCCAAACTATTTTCACGCTATTCGTTCGTGAAAATAATGCGGCCGCTCGTGTCAACTTCTTTTCGGATGGAACGCCGGTAGAGCGCATCCCCAAGACGACCCGAGCCTGGCCGGAAGTAGGCATTCTGTACCTTTTGAACGTAGTTCCGTGTTTCGCGAAACGCCGGGATGCCATGCGCACGATCCACAGCTCCCTCACCAGCATTGTACGCCGCCAGGGCCAGTTTCAAGTTGCCGTTGTAGCGTTCCAGCAACTCCTTCAAATAACGAACCCCGGCGTCCACGTTTTGTTTCGCGTTGTACAGATCGTTCACGCCGAACCGCTGTGCCGTTGACGGAACCAGCTGCATCAACCCCACCGCTCCTCTGCGGGAAACCGCGGTGGAATCCCAGTTTGATTCCGTCTCCACAACCGCGCGGACTAAAGCCGGGTCCACGTTGTTGCGTTCTGCCGTCTCCCGTACAAGCTTTTCCGCTCCGTCCCGGTCAATACTCTCAACCTGACGATTGCGGCCCAGAAAGGAAGATTCGGCTGGCATGTAGATGGTTGTGCGGGGCTTTGCCGAAGCCTCGAGCGAAATCTTCGCCGGTGGATTGGCGTTGATGAACAGCTCGCGGCCGTCTCGGCTCTCCACTTTGGTGATCTGCGCGCTGGCTGTGCTCGCGCACAATACCAGTGCCCCGATCAAGAACGGTGTCGAATTGGCCCAGCGTTTTTCCATCGCCTTAGGGGAAGGCAACTTTGGCCTTTTGGGCCACAGTTCAACGATTCGATCTTCAGCTTCTTCCGGCCGGCGCGTAGAGCCACCGGCTAGTTTGAGGAACCGCGACCTTCGGGAGGTGTCTCCCATCGGACACAGTTCTGGCGCTGCGCGGGATTATAGCAAGGGCTCCAATAGGGCCGTCACTCCCTCCAAGGTACTATTTAGCGCGGATGTGTCCTTTCCGCCAGCCTCCGCCAAATCAGGCCTTCCGCCGCCGGATCCGCCCACTTTTTTAGCCAGCGCCTGTATCAGCTTGCCAGCATGGACTTTAGCGGTCAGGTCCTTCGTGACCCCTGCAATCAGAGCGACCTTGCCATCCTCCGGCATTCCTAGCACCACCACCCCGGACCCAAGCTTTTGTCGCAGAGAATCCACAAGCTGCCTAAGTCCTTCCCGGTCAATATCTTCCACCCGCGCCGCAATCGTCTTCACGCCCTTGACGATCTTCGCCTTCGACGCCAACTCGTCCACATGCCCCAAGGCCCCTCTTCGCCGTTGGTCCGTCAATTGCCTCTCCAGTTGCTTCGCCGTCTGGCTCAGCTTCTCCACCTGAGCCAGAATCGCGTCTTCTCCCACATTCATTTGTGCCGCCAGCTGTGATAGCAGCTGGGCCTGCCTCTCGAAGTGTTCCAGTGCCGCTACCCCCGTCACCGCTTCCACTCGCCGTACCCCTGCCGCCACGGACTCTTCGCGCACGATCTTCAGCACGCCAATGTCCCCGGCCCGCTTCACATGCGTTCCCCCGCAAAGCTCCTTCGAATAGAAACCGCGCGGCGCCCGCGCATCGGGAATCGTCACCACCCGCACATTGCTTTCCGGATATTTGTCTCCGAAAAACGCCAGAGCGCCGGAGTTCAGCGCATCCTCCAGCGAAGTCACTTTCGTCTCGATCTCGGAGTTGTAGCGGATCTCTTCATTCACCTGCTGCTCGATGTCGCGCAGCTCTTCCGGGTCCACATGCGCAAAGTGCGAGAAGTCGAAGCGCAGCCGGTCCGGTGCATTCAGCGAGCCCGACTGCTTCACATGCGTCCCCAGAATATTTCGCAGCGCCGCATGCACCAGGTGCGTCCCCGTGTGATTGCGAATGATATGCGCCCGACGCTCCGCATCGGCCACCACCGTCACGCGGTCGCCCACGCGCAGCGTTTCCTTCGCCGCAACTTTGTGCGCCACGAGCCGCGCAACCGGGTAATACGCTCCCGTCACTTCCGCCAGAATTTGCGATTCGGAGTTGTCGTAGAACGCTCCCGTATCCGCCACCTGCCCGCCCGATTCCGCATAAATCACCGTCCGGTCCAGCACCATTTCGCCCGCTTCGCCGGGCTTTAACTCACTGACGGGGCCATCTTTCGTGATGATTGACTCGATCCGGCAATCTTTCCCCGTCGTCGCAAAGTAAAAATCCGGCTCCGTCCTGAACGTTTCCGCCAGCTTGGCATACGCCGGACTCGCCGCTTCCTTGTGCCCGCCTTTCCACGACGCCCGCGCCCTCGTCCGCTGTTCCTCCATCGCTGCCTCATACCCGGTCTCGTCGAAGATGATTCCCCGGTCCCGGCATGCATCTTCAATAAAATCTCGAGGCAGCCCGTATGTGTCCGTGAGCTTAAAGGCCTTCTCCCCATCGTAGCGCGGCGCAGGAAGAGCTAATCCGTAGTTACCTGGGAACCTGCTCACGGTTTGCTCGCGGATCAGAATATTTTGTTTGACCTGGTCCCTCACTGCATCTTCGAGCTGATCCGGGAGTACGGTGGTAAGCGCCATTTCTGCCAACGAGTCAAGATCTTGGTCGAGCCTCTTCAGCCCAATTGCAATTGTGTTTGCAAAGCGTCGTTCTTCGCTGAGCACAATTTCCGGCACGCGAACGGCAGCAGGCTGGAGAAGTTCAGGACAGGCGCCGCCCATGAGGTTACGGACGGCCAGGACCATCTCGGACAGGAAGGGTTTGGTTGCACCGAGCAACCGCCCATGCCGGATGGCCCGACGTATGATTTTGCGCAGCACGTACCCGCGTCCTTCATTCGAAGGCAGCACCCCATCCGTGATGAGAAACGTCGTGGCACGCGCATGATCCGCAATCACACGAAGGGAGGCCGCGCCGCCTTTGCCTTCTTCGAGACTTTCTTCCTTTGAAAAATCCACTCCGCAAAGCTCCGCCGCCCGCTTCATCAGCGGCAAAAACAAATCCGTGTCGTAGTTCGAAATTACTCCCTGTAACACCGCAGCAACTCGCTCCAGACCCATCCCCGTGTCCACGCAGGGCTTCGGCAGCGGCGTCACTTTCCCATCCGCATCCCGATTGAATTGCATAAACACGAGATTCCAAATTTCCACGTACCGTCCGCAATCGCACGGAAACTGGCAATCCGCATGTCCCTCTTCCGACGCTTCTGGCCCCATGTCGTAGAAAATCTCGCTGCACGGCCCGCACGGCCCGGTATCTCCCATGGCCCAAAAATTGTCTTTTAATCCTGCAACGGCAACGACGCGCTCTGCCGGAACGTTCTGTTCCAGCCAGAATTTCCGTGCTTCTTCATCCACTCCCAGCGTCGTTCCGGGTGAAACCTCCGCCCCTCCAAAAACAGTCGCATACAATTTCGTCTTATCAATCCCGAACCATTCCGGCGAAGTCACCAGCTCCCACGCGTACGCAATCGCTTCCTTCTTGAAGTAATCACCAAACGAAAAATTTCCCATCATCTCGAAAAACGTGTGATGCCGCTTCGTGAACCCCACGTTCTCCAGATCGTTGTGCTTCCCGCCAGCCCGCACGCATTTCTGCGCCGTCGTTGCACGCGTGTAGTCCCGCTTCTCGAGACCCAGAAACACATCCTTGAACTGGTTCATCCCCGCATTGGTGAAGAGCAGCGTCGGATCGCCATGCGGCACCAGCGAAGAGCTCCGCACCCTTCTGTGCCCCTTCTCTTCGAAAAAGCGCAGGAACATTTCGCGGATGTCGTTCCCCGCCATGAATTTCTTGTTGGAGCCGTCGCCGCTCAAGTTCGCCTCAATCCTGAATGCTGGGGAGTCTTCCGATTATCGCAAACGCCGCAAGTCGCGGCAATTGCGGCAAAAATGCCATACGCGCGATCCGGACTTCCGGCCCTTCAGCGCCCTCGCCGGCTGCCGCCGGGCTTCTTCAGGCCAAATGGCCGAACGATTTGGTAGAATTCAGATCGAATCGGAGGAACTTTTCGGTCGCCAGGCGCGTAAGCACTAAAGAGAGGTGAAAAATGTTCTGCGATGGTTGTGGCGCGACGCTCAATCCGGGAGCCGAATTCTGTTCGAATTGCGGCAAGCGCGTCATTGCAGCGCCAGGTCCTGCGCCGGGCCAAGTTCCGGGCCAGCCGCAAGGCCAATACGTTGCACGGCCCTCCGCCATAGACCGCGTCAAGCGAAATCTCGGTGCTCTTTCTCTCCTTTGGCTCATTTATGGCATTCTTCGCGGCGTTGGCGTCATCTGGCTTCTCGGTTTCGGCAGAGCCTTCGTCCCATGGATCTCTGGAAACATGGGAGGACGCCCTATTCCGTTTTTCGGCACTTGGGGCATCGGCTCGCTGCTTTCCATGGGGCTCTACACCGCCGGAATCCTCGCCGCCGTTTTTGCCTGCGCCTATTTGCTGCTGGCCTGGGGCTTGTATGAAAAGCAGCCCTGGGCGCGCATCCTCGGCATCGTCCTCGGTTTTCTTGTGCTGATTCGAATTCCCTTCGGCACCGCGCTGGGGATTTACACGCTTTGGGTGCTCCTGCCTTCGACCTCGGGCCAGGAATACGATCAAATCTCGCGCGCTTAGCCCGCCACCGATTGGGCTATTCCGGAGCCGGATCTTCCGCGTCTGGAATTTCTTTCTCGCTGAGGCGGCGCAACTCGCGCCGCACCAAATCAGATGGAAACCC
>DATIXL010000115.1:0-4650 GCA_035518615.1 Terriglobales bacterium
CGCGCGCCGATGACCAGCGTGGTCATGATCTTCGAGACCACCCGCGATTATGCGGTCATCGTGCCGCTAATGATCTCCAACCTCATCAGCTTTTTTATCTCTGCGCGCCTGCAGGAAAAATCCATTTACGAGGCGCTCGCGCTGCAGGATGGCATTCATTTGCCCACCGCCGAAACGCGCGAAGCCGATGGCCAGCGTCGCGTCATTCTCGCCATGCGGCCTGCGACCGAAGTGCTCGCGGACGGTATGACAGTCGAAGAAGCGCTGGACGCGGTACGGCAGAGCGAAACCACGGCGTGGCCGGTGGTGAACGCGAGCGGCGTCGTGGGTCTGCTCACCTTCGGGAAACTGCAGCAAGCGGCCATCGTCGCCTCCGCTGCAGAAGCGGAAACGCGCGTCGCCGCGCTGGACGTCGCCACATCCCGCAACTCCGCCGACCAACCGGGTGGCCAGCACACGGAAGCCTCCACCGTGCCCACCTCGGAAGGAAATCATCCTGAGCGAAGCGAAGGATCGCTCCCCGACGCCCAACCAAGCCGAGCCCCATCCGTTCCCCCCACGTTGCTCAGGGACCTGCTCGACCAGAACCACGGCGATTTTCCGCACTTGCATTCCGACCATCCGCTGAGCCTCGCGCTCGAACGCATGGGCTCGGCGCAGGTCAACTCGCTGCCGGTGGTGAATCGCGGCAACATCCACAAACTCGAAGGCATCGTCACGTTAAAGGATGTCCTCGCACTCTACGGCGTCGCTCCCCACGAGAAATAGTGCGGCAACACTTGGCTCGGCATGCCTCTGCGTCTTCTGCGCGTTCCGTGTCAGTCGCCTTTGTGGGCGGAGGCGGCCTTGGCGTACTCCGCAGCGAAGAGGGTGCTGTTCGGATACTGCTCTTTCAGCTCGAGCAGCAACTTCGTGGCTAGCGTGGGCTGCTTTTCGCGGCGCGCCGCCAGCGCCAGCGTGATTTTGGCGAAGGGCTGCAGGTAGCGGCCGCTTTCGGTCGTCTTGGTCACCTGCTCCATACCCAACTTTTTGTCGCCGTGAATTCCGCCGAACCACAACGCAAAGCGTTCTCCGCCGTTCAGCGACCCGATCACGTAGTTGGCAATGCCCAGTGCGACGTAGGCGTCGTTGGTGTCGGGATATTCCGCCAGCAACTGTTTGCCGTACTTGTTGGCTTCTTTCATGTGCTTGAGGCCGTCGAGATGCTTTTTCTCGAGGATGGTGGATGCGTCCGACTCCATGCCGGCGGTGAGCGTCAGCGCAAAGAGCGCTTCGCCGTCATTCGGATCCTTCTTTTGGCGGCTGCTGGAGAGTTGCCGGGCGCGGGCCACCGCTGCGCGGAACTGCTTCATCGTTTCGGCATCGGGCTGGCCGTCGATGCCGCGCAGAAACCGCTTTTCGTCCAGGAAAAATTCGCTGGTCAGCACGTTCTGGCGGTACAGCTCCTCGAAGAGATAACTGGCGGCGATGGCGGTTTCGCCAAAGGGCTCATCCGGATGAGCGGAGGCCCACTGCGAGAAAGCGTCGCGCGCTGCGGTGAATTTCTGTTCGTAGAGCAGATCGAAGCCGGCGCGCAGTTCCGGGACGGTGGTGAACGCGGGAGAATCGGCCGCCGGGCTGGCCGGAGCTCCGCTCGCTGCGCCATGCGGTCCATGATGCGCAAAGGCGGCGGCTGGAACCAGCAGCAGGAACAGCGCAACGAGATTCGCGCGGAGCGGCAATGCCCTTCTCATTGGTAATGAGATGCGCCGGAAGCGCCGCACAGTTTCCGCAAGCCAGGGTAAAGATTTCATGACCCAATAAACCCTTAGGGATGAGCAGAGTTGCGGCATTGCGGTGCGCTCCGAGTCCTCACGAGGTGGGGTCCGGCAACCGGGGTAGGCGACATCTTAGGCCGGTCGTTGGGCATTGTCATGCGAGTTTTTCCGCGAGCGCAAGTTGTGGCTCGGCGTCGGGGGAGCCGGGGGCTTCGTCTTCGGTCTGCTCAAGTTCTGTTTCGGTGTCGGGAATGTCTTCCTCGTGCGGGACGGTGATGGGACGTTCGCGGAAGGCTGCGGGGACCTGGATGCCGGCGTGGCGGTCGTGATCGATGGCGGGGAGAGTGCGGAGAAGAAGATTGCTGATGTAGGCGAGGACGGCAGCGCGGCGGGCGGAGATGTGGCCGGCGGCGAGAAGCTTGTAGAGATTGCTGAGGGTGTAGTTGACGCCTTGAGCGGTCTGGAAGCCTTGCCACTGGAGGAGGAGAGGTTCGGTGAGGTCGGCGAACTCATTTTGCTTGAGGAGATGCTGCGGGCAGAGGCCGGAGCGCGGGTCCTGGGAGAGCGAACGGCACTGGCGGCCGGCGGCGGTGCGATAGGAACAGCGAGTGGTGAAGGCTGGAGATTTGGATTTCATGGTGTGGCGGTCCCGGCGGGGCCGGGAGTCCTTTCTGAGATGTGAGATTGGGGTGTACACCCCGGGTGTTTTGTGCAAAGAGTTTGGAAGGTGATGAAAAGACGGGAGATACGTTCTGGAGAGTGGCAAAAGAGTTTGGAACAGTGTGAAGAGAAAGAACTTAGGACACGGTTGAACGTCGAGAGTTGAAAACGTCGAAGGAAGCGGCGGAAGGAAAGTGGAACGCAGAGGCGCAAAGGACGCAGAGAAGATGGCAAGGCGGAAGTGTGGTGTCGGAAGCGTGGCTGCGGTGAGGGTAGCGCGACGGGCAGCGGGATGTGGATACACAAGTACGTCCTCGGCTCTCTCCCGCTGTGAAGAGCTTGGGGGATTATAGCATAGGAATAGGTTTTGTCAAGTACTAAATGATAAGAGGAGTGTTTTGAGGGAATTGGAGAGAATTCCCAAAATGGGAATTCGGAAAAGTTCGGTGCTGTCCGAGCGGATGACGTATTCCCTCGTTATAATCGACGAAAAGCCTTGGTATGCAATTGCCTCCTCCTTATTTCAAATCGAGTGCCCCGCCAGAATTGATCCGTGATTTGCAGCAGATCGAGAATTTAGCGGATGCTTGCTACAGGTCTCTGCGGTTGTTGACGATCCCGCGTAACGTTGCGATCTGGGCTGCTCTCACTGGAGTCATTGGCAGGGCTGAGCAACTTGTTGCTCAGAAAGGTTATGCGAGCCAGGCGCATGTTTCGCTTTTGCAAAATCTCAGTAGGTCTGTTGCTCAGATCATAGCCTGGGTAGGCCGATTCGGGAGCCAGTATTTCGCTGCGAGGAGAGCATTTAGATGGTCAGCAAGCCTTGACAGCGCGGTTAACGAAGCCATATTTGTCGCTCACGCATATTTTGGTTTCAGCGCCAACTATCCTCTTTGGCATAAGAATCTTCTGCTCGCTGAGTCTCCCGATAAGCAGACAGTCAGATTCTCTATACCCGGCGATTCAGGCACACTGCGCGTAAGGGCTTATCTACAGGGTATCCGGCCGTCTCACCTTAGGCCATCGCAGGGACTTCCGTTCCAGCCCGGCATGGAGGAGTCCGTCAAAAAGAGTATCGCTGGTTTGGTGAGAGCGGGTAGCAAAGCGGACGGTGAACTGTCTTTTTCGTATGGCAGACCCAAGCGGATTTGGCGAGCGTTGTATGAAGTGCATCTGAAATCTCTGAATGCGTTGTTCCGGCGCGACGATAGGTTCGATCTAGGCGGATATTCGATAGGCGATTTCAAGCAGGTCTATGCCGGCCTCCTCGCCGTGTGCTCGCTTCATGAAAATGCCTGCTATCTTCGCGGCCTGAAAGAGAATGCGTACCCTCTTGATTCCGCTGTCTTGCTGGATCGTCGTGAGCAGTGGCAGCGGCTGCTGTCAGACCTAACTTCAATTCAATTCTCGAAAGTAGAAATGATGGTCAAAGATCTGACTTTTGATGATGATGGTTTGCCGGATGTATATGTGCATCCATTTGTGCCCTTAAGTAAGGGAGCCGATCTTTTGGGTGTCGCTCCGCAATTTGTCTTAAATAGTAGAGCTGACGAGAACATTATTCGCGTCTGTTCGCATGTGAGGCCCGAGGTTCACGATGTGTTGTCCCTAGCGAAAGAAGACGAGATGCGAGAGACGCTTGCAGCCAACTGTCGCTTTGGCCTCCGCGTTGGGGGTCCTTACGCGCTACCTAAGCCACTTCCGGATATCGACGTAGTAGTCGAGGACACTTCTGATTCTTCCGTCGTGATAGCGGAGTTGAAGTGGATTCGAAAGACTCTTCGCGCCACCGAGCATTCAAGCCGCCGCGAGGAATTGGTTAAAGGCATCGCTCAGATAAAGAAAATTCGCCAGTTTCTGAGCGGAAATACTGATTTTCTGCGAAGGACAGGCGCTATCACACAAGATCTTTCTAAGTTTCGTCACGTGTATTTTATGGTGATCTCTAGGGACTACTTGATTTGGAATTCTGAGGTAGGTTGTCCGATTGTGGAGTTCGAGCCTTTTCTTGGAGCTATGAGGGCTCTCAGTCCATTGTCTACTCAGATCGATGATCTTCTGGAGTTCGATTGGTTGCCAGTCGAAGGTCGAGACTTTCGCATCGAGTTTGATCGTAAGACGTTAAATGGTGTTTCCGTCGAGAGCCCTATTTTCTTCTCAAATTATTAATTTAGGGGGCGGGTCTCGCGATGCGGAAGAGATAGACGGGCGAATCTAGAGAAAAGCAGATCCC
>DATIXL010000116.1:0-7526 GCA_035518615.1 Terriglobales bacterium
GGACGAGTACATCGTCACCACTTCCGAATTTGATCAGGTCAAAGCGCGCCTCCGCAATATCATGTTCCAGAAGAAGGTCAAGGACGGCCCCAACAAACCCACCCTCCGCACCCGCACCGAACAGTCTAAAAAGGGCGCGCAAACCCAGACCGATCCGTCCGATGACGACGATCGTCCAACTCTCAAGCGCCGTCCCGACGCCCCCGACGACAACAACCCCTGAGATTGCCCGTTGAACAGCTTCTAACCGTGAATTGAACTCTGGTTCTCGTTGTAATTCCGAGCGGTGCCAGGAGTTTGCCATTCTCAGAGCTTCAATCTTCCCTTAGGCCCTGGGAATCTTCCGCTCGCGATCGCCTCCTACCGTTGTAGAATCTCGCTCCTATGCCAGAACTCCGCATCGGCACCAGCGCCTTCACCGCTTCCGGCTGGGAAGGCACGTTCTATCCTCCCGGCCTCAAGCCCGCCGACTATCTTTCTTACTACGCCGCTAAATTCAACACCGTCGAGCTCGATAACACCTTTTACCGCGCTCCCGCACTCTCCACCGTCAAAGGCTGGGCCGCCAAGACTCCACCGGGTTTTCTCTTCGCCGCCAAAATTCCCCAGGTCATCACCCATGAAAAAGTCCTCGTGGATTGTGAAGACGATCTCTGCCACTTTCTCAAAACCATGGACGCTCTCGGCGAAAAACTCGGTCCTCTTCTCTTCCAGTTTGGCTATTTCAACAAATCCAAATTCAAATCCGCACTTGAATTTCTCGCTGTACTGAAACCCTTCCTCAAAAAGCTTCCCAGTGGGTATCAGTTCGCCCTTGAAATTCGTAATAAAGCCTGGCTTGATCCGCGCTTCGCCGATCTGCTCCGCGAACATCGCGTCGCCCTTGCTCTCATTGACCAGTCCTGGATGCCCCGTCCCTGGGAAATTCCTACAAAATTCAATCTCTTCACCGCCGAGTTCGCTTACGTCCGCTGGCTCGGCGATCGCAAAGGCATCGAGGAGCAAACCAAGTCCTGGGACAAAGTCATCGTCAATCGCACCCGTGATCTCAAGAGCTGGGCCGATTTCCTCCGCTCTGCGGTCACCAACGTCAAACTTCTCAAGATCTTTGCCTTTGCCAACAATCACTACGCCGGCCATGCCCCCGCCACCGTCAATACCTTTCTCGACATTTGGAACAGCTAGAAATCTGCCGCACTTCCGCCTCATTGACATCCCCCGCAACGCAGCTACAATCAACCCCACGCGCGCTTCGCCCTTCAGGTCTCCCTGCATTCCGCTGTTCCGGTTGAGGAGGAACCGATGTCCGACGATCTCGATGACATTCTCGGTGGTGAAGGCACACTTCATCGTGCCATTGAGTCCTTCTACAAAAAGGTTTTCGCCGACGATACCCTTCGTCCCTTTTTCGAAACGACGGACATGGCTCAACTCCTCGCACGCCAACGAATGTTTGTTTCCATGCTTTTGGGTGGAACTGATTCTTATACCGGCAGGGACATCTCCACCGCTCACGCTTTGGCGCGCAGAAATGGCCTCAATGACGGCCATTTCGACCGCTTCATCCAGCACTTCCGCGAAGCCCTTACCGAAGCTGGTGTCTCCACAGAGAAAGCCGCGAGAGTCGCTCGCCTCCTCGAGTCCAACCGCCACTCCGTCCTCAATCCATAATCTCTGTCCGCGTTAACGGCCGGCCAACGCTTTCTAGAGGCGGGCGAGTGTCGCAAATCCCGTCCGCCGTGGAAATAAAGATCGGCGCGATATCCGAGAATTGTTTGCGAGCGGCCGCTTCAGCTGATTGGACATGAACGCAAATCGAGCTTGGCGGTCTCCGGGATGGCGAATGAAGTAACGAGAAACAATCCGCTTTACCCGCTGAATTGCCGGGCGTATAAGAGGGCCCATCCGGGAAGTCAAATCGGGAATCCCGGCTTGCCATCGAAGGTTCTGAAAGTCGTCTTTTGAACGCTCGGATCGGGAGGGTCTTATGCCGGTGCGCAGCGATTCCCAATTCTTCAAGTTTTTTTTCATCGCATTTGGATGCATCGCGCTGCTGGTTGCAATTGGCAGTCTTCGCGTTCGGGCGCAAAGCGCTCACGTAAAGAATATCGTCTTGGTTCACGGCGCCTGGGCGGATGCTTCAGGCTGGAAAGGCGTGTACGACATTCTCGCCAAGGATGGCTATGACCTGACCATGGTGCAAGAACCGGAAACTTCGTTTCTGGAGGATGTCGCCGCCACGAAACGCGTCCTGGCTTTGCAAAACGGGCCGTGCATTCTCGTTGCTCACAGTTATGGAGGAGCTGTGATCACCGAGGCAGGAAACGAACCAAACGTTGCGGCACTCGTCTACGTTGCCGCGCACATGCCGGATGCCGGCGAAAGTGAAGCCGAGGACGGAAAGCGATTTCCGAGTGACCTGAGCAAATCAGGCGCGATCAAGAAGACGCCGGAGGGGTTCACATATCTGGATCCCGCCCAATTTCATGAATATTTCGCGGCCGATCTTTCCCCGTCTCAAGCCGCCTTCATGGCGCGATCTCAGGTATTCAACTTCGCCGCCAACTTTTCTGCCACGATTACCAAACCGGCCTGGCGTACAAAGCCGAGCTGGATGGTAGTAGCAGGGAGCGACCGCACCATCAACCCGGAACTCGAACGGTGGTACGCCGCGCGCGCCAAGAGCCACACCATTGAGGTGCCGGGAGCAAGCCACGTTGTCTACATCTCGCATCCGAAGGAAGTTGCCGCGGCGGTTGAGGACGCAGCAGAGCATGCCCGGTGAACCCTTACCGTGTGTACCTGAACCTGCCGCCCGCCCAATCCGTCGCTACTGTGCCTGCATCTCCTTTTTCCTTCCCTTGTGCTGCCAAGTCCTCACATCTGCTCTTGGTCGCAGGCGTCAGGCTCTCCGTGTCTTCTAACCCTCTTCGAGTTCTCACCCACCGGACTCTCGCCGCAGGCCATGGCTGCGGGGGGGTTTTCATCCAATTGTTTTGGTCGAAGCGGGTTCCGCGAGTCGCTTGAATCTATCGTTTTCCGGCGCGTTCATTTTCTAGGGCTCGGCCAATCCCATGCAGGACGGTCTCTCGGGAAAATGGCTTTTGTACGAAAATTGCGTCTTCGGAAAGTCCACGGTCGCCGTCATTTTGGTCAAGATAGCCCGTCATGTAAACGATCTTTACGAGCGGCATTAGACTCTTTAGCCGTACCCCCAGCTCTGTTCCCCGCATCTTGGGCATTACAACATCCGTTAGCACAGCATGAATGGAACCGCGAAGCCGCTCCGCTGTCTCGAGCGCTTCCAACCCGTCCTCGGCCGTAAGCACACTGTAGCCTGCCGCCGTCAGAAAGCCGCAAGCGAGTTCCCGCACTTCCTTTTCGTCTTCCACCACGAGCACGGTCTTTCGGCGCCCAGCGCAACCTGTCGCATTACCTGCTGTTTCACCGCATTCACATGCCAGGGGTTCTTCTGTGCGTGGCAAATAGATTTCAAATCGGGTTCCGTTTCCGGGTTCTGATTCGACCCAGACGAAACCTCCGCTCTGGCTCACAACACCGTATACCGTTGCAAGACCCAGCCCCGTCCCTTTGCCCGGTTCCTTCGTCGTGAAAAAGGGCTCGAATACACGCGCCTTTGTGGCGGCATTCATTCCATGTCCCGTGTCGGTGACACCTATCAAAATATATTTGCCGGCCTCAATTGACGGACGTAAACGCATAAAGCTCTCATCTACTACGACGTTTCGCGTCTCGATGGACAGCTTGCCCCCCTGGGGCATCGCGTCGCTTGCATTTACTGTCAGGTTCAGAAGCACCTGTTCAAATTGCCCGGGATCCACTTTGACCCGCCCAAGCGAATTCCCAAGTTGAAGATTGAACTCAATTTCTTCGCGTATCAGGCGCCGCAGCAGCTTTCCCATTTCGACAATCAGATTGTTAATGTCCAAAACTCTGGCTTGGAGCACCTGCATCCTGCTGAAAGCAAGCATCTGGCGGGTCAGAGAAGCCGCCCGGTCGGCTGTTTTCCGGATTTGTTCAGAGTGAATATAAGTAGCGTCGCCCGGCTTGATATGATCGAGCAGCAATTCGCTGTGGCCCTTGATCACCGTCAACAGATTATTAAAGTCGTGAGCGACCCCTCCCGCCAGCCGCCCGAGTGCATCCATCTTCTGCGCCTGCCGGAGTTGGCCTTCGAGTTGTTCTCGCTGCTCTTCGTTCCTTTGCAGGGTGCCCCGCATTCCAAGGAAGGCCCGAGTCAGATTTGAGATTTCATCGTGGCCGCTTGACTCAAGGGGATGGGTAAAGTCTCCTTGTTCGAGAGCATGAACTCCCTGCACCAGCGATGCGAGCGGGCGCGTGATCGTGTTGGAAATCAGGAATATCAGCGCGGCTCCAAGGGAGATCGCCACGAGCGCGAGCCCGGTCAGAAGTTGATTGAGTCTCTGAAGGTAGGCTGCTTCCTGGCTGTATGATTTGAGAATGATCAGGTCTACGGACGGATACAGGCCCGGAGTTAACTCAAGGGAACTCGCGTAATACCGCTGGCCTTCAAGGTAGATCTGAGTTTGTGCAACGCCGTCGCGAATTTGATCCGTTAACTCCGCTTCCTCTGCGGACGCTAGCGTGCTGATTGCGACTTCCTTCCCGGAGCGGAAGACGACGTCGGTTGACGCAATCCTTTGGAGGTCACGGGCGGCTCGGCGGTCGATCAGCCGGCCCACGGCTACATACCCTAGAAGATTCTTCTTTCTCGAGGCGACCTCGTAGAAAGGCTGCAATGCCATCTGGTACAAATTCCCGTCACCGACCCACCATCCAGAGGTCTCACCCCGGCTCAAGGACCGTAACATCATCTGTTGCGCTGCAGCTTGAGGAAATGCCCAACTCCTCGAGTGCAGTGCCAAAATCTTGCCGCTCCTGTCCGCGAGCACGAACAAGTTGCAGTCGTCGGACTGCCAGGGATCGTCGCCAGCGTCCTCGATGGCGGTGGCGTCGCCGTTCCGCATGTATGCCAGCGACGCGAGCAGGTCCGCCTTGCGGCTCAACGCCATCTGCTCGTTCCGCTGTACAACCTGAAACGTCAAGATCGCGTTCCGCGCGTCGTGTTCAATTTCTTGCCGCGCCTGTGCTTCGGCGTTTCGCTCCACCACAAGTAGGGTGGCGCACGTAAGCCCTGTAGTTACCAAGACAAACGAAAGGATAAGCTTGGTGCGTAGTCGTAGAGCCGGTTTCCCCCGCCCAAGGAGGTTCGAGACAGTGCGTCCCACTGCTCCGAGCATCCGTCTCAAATGAAATGACACGAGACCCTCACGCTGGCAGCCAAGCAAGCGGACCAGAATAGGCTTGCAGTACTTTTCCGCTGGTACTTCCGTTATCAGGCCGACAAAACTCTCGGGCGCCCGTAGAATCAGGAACTTGCGGGCACGGATTGCAAATCTTCGATCTCTCAGCCCCTTCGCATATCCTCGCCAATTCACGCCGCCGGGAAGGCTCGCCATCCTGAGGGGTTTCACTCTTGCACCCCGAAGGATCCCCTTATGGGTGTGGCGATCCCGAATCTCTCAAAAAGCCAGGGCCTTAGCCGCGCCGCAACTTGCGCCGGGTGGCCCAGACGCCGCCTTTGCGTCTGGGTCTGTTCTTCCCTCCTCTTGTAGCGGCGATTCTATACCACCACCCTCGCCCTTTTCTCCCTGCGCCGATTTTTCGCCCCGAGCCCCTCGAAGGTTGGCTCGGCTTTCTCTTGATTTCCTGTTCTAAGTCATCCTGGAGTGGCGGGTCTTCAGACCCGTTCTTGTTTTCCCCACCCGGCGATTGCAAATCGCGTTCCCTCTCCTTCTTTTCACTGCCTGTTCCCCATCTTTCGCGCTTTTTGCAAAGGGTGGGAAATTCTCCGACTCTCTGGCTCTACGACGCTTCGACCCGTTGACCATCTGATATTCGCTTCTCAGCCCCGAAATTCCGCCATTCCCTGCAAAGTACTTAACAGTTAGTTCCCTTTTCTGCTACCATTCCCTATGTTCGCTCGCCGAAAGCTGCCCCCCCTTTCTTGCACGATCTCTGCGCTCTCTGTGGCGAAATCCCTCGCTGCCCATGTTCAGCATTCTCCCCTTCACCAGCGCTCCCAGCCTCTTTCCTCTAACCTCTTTATTTGCCGCACATACAAAATAATCACCTGCAAGTCCTTTCCCTGCCACACTTACAAAAACAAAGGACTTATAACCCCTGTGTTTGCCGCACATCCGAATAAAAGGGGGGTGGCGCCGGAAAATGTTGACCAGCGACACCCCCGCCTCCGAATCTGCCCAGCCTTCGGGATATTTCTTGGAAAAAACTTCCTGGCAAGAAAACCAGAACCTCAACCCGCCCGTTGCCTACTGTCGCCGGCGCTCGTCCGGCGCCGCCACGATCCCCATGCGCCGCAATTCATCCGAATAATACTTCCGGTGCAGCACTTCCCACTCCTCGCTGCCTTCCAGAATTTCTTTCTTCTGCGAAGTGATTTTTTTCTGCACTTCCGCTTCGATCTTTTCTTCCTCACGCAGCAGGTTCGAGAGAATTTGCACGATGTTCTGCCGGATCGTGTCCCGGTCCTCGATGAATTCCACGTCGTTGCTCGCCACCAGCACTTCCGTCATCTTGTGCGAGAGCCGCACGATCTTTTCCCGGCTGATTCTCATTCCCTTCCCCGTAAGCTCCTAGCGCAGGATCAGTTTCTTGTCCCGCGCGATTTGCGCCTTCACCTTCTTGAACATTTCCTGGTACGAAACGCCCGTCCGCCGCATCTCGTCCTGGTGCTGGATCAGAATCTGCCGCGCCTCATCGTTCACGCGGTCTTCCACCGTCAGCTCGTCCATCATCGCCTGCCGCAGCCGCTGCGTCACCCCTTCCGCGGCTTTCGTCTCGATCAATTCGCCTTCGACCAGCTTTTTGACGGTATCCGCCGCCATGTGGCCCACAAAATCGCGGTTCAGCAGCATCCTCAGCGCGTCCTTTTGATCATTTGTGAAACAATCAGTCTAACGGCTGCTCCACAAAAGTGCAACCGCGCCTCCCCTTCCTCTTTTTGCGTCATCGAGCTCGCGCGCAACTCACCCAGCGCCGCGAAATGCAGCTTTCCTCTCGCGTTGACGCTTCTTTCCTCTTCCTGTACGATGAATTGGTTGGGGCGGTTAGCTCAGTTGGTTAGAGCGCCTGCCTTACAAGCAGGAGGTCGCAGGTTCGAGCCCTGCACTGCCCACCATCCGTGCATTTTGCGGTTTTCCCTCAGCGGGGACGTAGTTCAGTTGGTTAGAACGCTGCCCTGTCGTTGGTTAGAATCCGACACTGTCACGGCCCAATTCCCTCCCCCGCGCCAAAACATCGATCATCATATGCAATGTTTCCTGTATCTAGATACGGATGACACAAGTACATACGTACTAACAGTACCCACGCACCAGTAGGCGGGTTTTGGGATGCAGGATCGCCAGCTAAGTCCTTTGTTCTCAGTAGACGAAGGCGATGTGGCGAACTAAATGTCCCAA
>DATIXL010000117.1:0-33939 GCA_035518615.1 Terriglobales bacterium
CGCCGTCGGCGACTACGACAACGACGGCTGGCCCGACATTTACGTCTCCAACTTCGGCAAAAATCGCCTCTATCACAACAACCATGACGGCACGTTCACCGATGTCGCCGAAAAAGCCGGCGTCCAGCTTGGCGGCTGGTCCACCGGCGCCACCTGGGGCGACTACGATCGCGACGGCTACCTCGATCTATTTGTCCCCGGCTATGCCAAGTTTGATCCCGATCATCCCCCGATCGCGGGCCAGCGTCCCATTCCCGCCAATTCCTGCCAGTATCGCGGGGTCACCAATTTTTGCGGCCCTCTGGGGCTCGAAGGCGAAAAGGACCACCTCTTTCACAACAATGGCGACGGCACTTTTACTGACGTCAGCGTAAAAGCCGGCGTCTCTGAAAAATACGATTCCTACGGCTTTGCTTCCGTCTTTGTTGACGTTGACGATGACGGCTGGGTAGATCTCGCCGTGGCAAACGACTCCGTCCCCAATTTTCTCTACCGCAATAAGCACGATGGCACCTTCGAAGACGTCAGCTACACCTCCGGTTTCGCCGTGGACGGTGACGGCCGCCCTCATTCCTCCATGGGCCTCGCGATCGGCGATTACAATCGCGATGGCCGTCTCGATTTCTACGTCACCGCGTTTTCCGATGATTACAACGTCCTGTACCGCAACGACGGCGACCTCATGTTCTCCGATGAAGCTTCCAAAGCTGGCTTGGCCGAACCGTCCATCCCCTTTCTCGGATGGGGCACCGGCTTCATTGACTATGACAACGATGGTCTGCTTGACCTCTTCATCGTGAACGGCCACGTCTATCCCAGCGTGGATCACCACGATTGGGGCACGACCTACGCCGAGCGGCCGCTGTTGTTTCGCAATCTCGACGGCCAACATTTTCGGGAAGTTCCCGCGGCCACCGGAAGCGGTTTGGCGGACGTCATTTCGGGAAGAGGCGCCGCTTTCGGCGACCTATTCAACGATGGCCACATGGACGTCGTCATTAACAATATGGACGCGCCTCCCACCTTGCTTCGCGATGTCGTCCACAACGGAAACCATTGGGTCACGCTCAAGCTTGTTGGTGGGCCGAAAAGCCCTCGTGACGCCATCGGCACAAAGGTCTTTCTCACAGCCGGTGGTGTCCGTCAGCGCGCCGATGTCTACAGCGGCGGCAGCTATGCTTCCAGCTCCGACCAGCGCGTGCATTTCGGCCTTGGCGCTTCTACTAAAATAGATAAGACCGAGATCCTCTGGCCCGACGGCGCCAAGGAAGAGTTTTCCTTGCCGGCAGTGGACCGCATTTACACCGTGATTGAGGGTAAAGGTTTTCAGTAATTTCGCGTACACGTAAATATCGCACACCTTTTCCCCTTCTGCTCGTTATCCCAACATGCCGATGTTACATTCTCTCCTCCATTCCGGCGCTCTTTAGAGCCCTTCTTTGAAACAGACATATCTGGTCTTTCCCTATCTAACTCATTTATCTGCATGGATATATCAGGGAACATGTAGATGACAATTCGGTGTGTTGACGCTGGCCCCCTTTTGGGAAAAATCTCTCTCCATCCGGTCGGATTGTGTAATCACGTCTCTGTTTGCCTGGTAGGGGTATCGGGCGGCAGGGCGCGCCGGACGCTTAGGGGGGTGCTTGAATGAGGTCATTGCGTTGTCTTGTGTTGAAGTCTCTCTGTCGGAACGATCGGTCCGGGCTCTTGCTGGCGGCTCTTGCGGTGTGTGCTTTCCTCCTTCTCCCGGTGCCTTCCCATGCCCAAGGGTTGAGCGGCATGACGGGCACGGTCACGGATGCCAGCGGTGCCGTTGTTCCCGATGCGAATGTCACCGTCACCAACGTTGGCACGAACGTCGTACACAATGCTGTCACCACTTCTGAGGGTACCTTTTACATTACGGACCTGATTCCCGGAACGTACACGGTCAAGGTCGAGAAATCCGGCTTCCAAACGGCCGTGGTGAAGAACGTCAACGTTTACGTGAGTCAAATCGCTACTGCCAATGCCGTTCTCAAAACGGGCTCTACCTCGGAAACGATGGAGGTCGTCGCGCCTTCGATCACGCTTCAGACCGACCAGCCCAATTTGGGCACCGTGATTCAGAGCACCATCGTCCAGGAAGTTCCCAGTTTTATCGGTGGCGGCCGCGACCGCCAGATTGACAGTTTCATGTTCCTGGCTCCCGGCGTGACCGGCAGCGCCTTCGAACACCGCATCAATGGAGGCGTCAGCTACCAGAATGAAGTCATGTTTAACGGCGTCGTCATCGCCCAAGCTGAAACCCAGGGTTTTCAGACCATCTACAATCCGCCCTTTGATTTGGTCAACGAACCGGACATCATCACCTCGAACTTCTCCGCAAAGTACGGTTTTTCCGACGGCGTTGCCTCCTATCGCTTCAAATCCGGCACCAACTCCCTCCATGGAAGCGCTTTCGAGATCAACCGCAACAGCTTCTTCGATGCACACGGGGTGAATCCTCCTGGATCCGGAGAGGTGAACGGGGTTTTCGTCAAGGGCCCGGTTCCCCATGACGTCGAAAACAATTTTGGTTTTTCAGTCGGTGGGCCTGTCTGGATTCCCAAAATCTACAACGGCAAGGACAAGACCTTCTTCTTTACAAGCATTGACTGGTATCGCGTGAACGCAGCTGCCACTGGCGATTTAACGGTCCCCACCCAAGCCATGGTAGGCGGCGATTTCTCGGGTCTTTGCACCAGCGGGTTCACTGGCGGAGTTTGCAACGATCGCAGTGCCAGCGGCCACGTCGAGAATCAGATCTATGTCCCTCAAAATTTTAGCGGCGGTCTTGTTCCTTCGGGTTGCGTAGCCCCGGCCCCGGGCCAGCCTTGGGCGGGCGACATCATCCCAACCGCATGCTTCAGCGCGCTTTCGAAGTCCTTGCTTCCTTTGGTCCCCGCGCCTGCATTCTCCAGCGTCAACAATAACTTGCCGCCTCAACTCAGCGTCCTGCCCACACGGCAGACGAACGGCGGCTTCACCATTGACCAGAACCTGGGTCAAACACAAGCCTTCCATTTCGCCTGGTGGCGCAACGAATGGAACAACCTCGGTTGCAGCGTCAACTGCGTCTTTTTCGATAACGCACTTTCGGGTGCGCAAATCAATCCCAATACGGGGACGGGCTTTATCCTCACCTATTCCAAAACCTTTTCACCTCACCTCGTCATGACCGCTGGCTTCAGCTGGCTCGGCGAAATCAACGATCAATACAACACCCAGACCGGCGTCAGCTTCCCCGGCGTCGTGGATAGTATCACCTTGCCCTTCATCCGCTTCAACGGCAACGCTGGGCAGTTGTCCACTCCGAGCAGTTGGGGTATGCAAGCCAGCAGCGGCCCTCTCTATGGCGAGACCTTCTCGATTAACCGTAAGCTCGGCCTCGGCTTCGACAACAACTGGCTCTATATCCACGGCCGGCACACGTTCAATATTGGCTTCGAGATTCGCCGCGCTTATCAGGATGACCACGAATGCCAGGGGTGCGGTGGCGGCTTTGCTTTTAATGCTTCTACCACCGCCGACCCAACAAACATCACAGGAAACACGGGTGCCGCGTTCGCCAGCTATCTCCTTGGCGATGTGGACTCCGCCTTCCGCAGGTTCGTCGACGAAAACAGGCTCCGGAATCTCTATATGGCGCCGTATATCCAAGACGACATCAAAGTCACTCCCAAGCTCACGGTAAACGCGGGGCTCCGCTGGGACATTCCGAGACCTTTCCTCGAAAATGATGACAACGTGACATTCTTTGACCGCACGGCTCCGAACGCAGCCGCCATTGACCCTGCCACGGGCGAACCATTGCTCGGCTCTGCCGGAAAGTTAGGCAATTGCTCCACCTGTGCGGGATACCGCCGCGCCGATATTCACTGGAAGGACTTCAGTCCGCGCATCGGCGCCACTTATCAGCTCAATAACAAGACTGTCGTCCTCGGCGGTTTCGCCATCAACTTCCTGGACCAGGGTCCCTACGAATTCGGAAACAACAAGCTTTCTGTGGACTATGGCAGCCTCTCGGCCGGACAGATCGTGGTGAACTCGAACGGCAACAATGTCCCTGCATACGGCATCTGGGACAACAATCCCCTGGGTGCCCCCGTTTCGGCGCCATTCGATCCCACCGCATTTAATGCTACTGGCCCGCTTTATGAGTTCTCCAAGAATCCCGGGCCCGACGCCTATATACAGATGTGGAACGCCGGTGTGCAGCGCGAATTGCCGGGCAACATGCTCCTTTCCGTCTCTTACATCGGCAATCGAGCCGTTCACCTCACCTCCATGCTAAATCCGATCAACCAGACAAACCCCCAGTATCTGTCTGAGTTTTGCCCCAGCGGTAACCCGAACGATCCGAGCTGCCCCATGTCACCCAGTTCGCCGAATTTTGCCTGGACTTCCGCAGTGTCTCAGGCGGACCTGCAGGCCGCGGGATTCAGCCAGGCCGCGGTCACTTGCGGCGCCAATACGAACAATCCGGGCCTGACGGGCACTTACTACACCCCCTATGTCAACTTCCTTTGCGACTACGGAGCGAACAAGGGACTCTCCCAGGCCTTGCTGCCCTTCGCGCAGTTCAACCCCAGTGAATCGGCCGGAGGACTCACCAACCAGTTCAATATGGCCGGAAGTTCTCTTTACAACGCACTGCAAGCTCAATTGCAGAAGAGGTTCTCGAACGGTCTCACCTTCTTGATCAACTACACGCTCTCGAGGAATATGTCCAATACGGACAGCGGGTTCTCTTCGTTCAACTTCGGGGCTCTAAACGGCTTTGATCAGAAGGCCGAGTGGTCGTTGTCTCAGAGTGATCAGACACACATCGCCAACATCGCCGGCGTCTATGAACTGCCTCTGGGCCCCGGTAAGGCCTTTCTGAACCAGGGAGGCATCGCGATGAAGAACCTGCTCGGAGGATGGCAATTGAGCGGGGTCTTGACTTATGCCAGCGGCACCCCCCAAACCATCTACGCCTACAACAATGACGTGTTCCTCAACGGTTTCAACCGCGCCAATTACGATCCCAGCGTTCCGTTGAACGTGAACTACAATAACTATTACAAAGGACTCCCAATCTTTAATTTGTCCGCCTTCTCCGACCCCGGCTTTACCATGGGGAACGGCCCCCGCACATTGGGAAATCTTCGGAATCCTGGAACAGCCAACGAGAACTTAGCCCTCGCAAAGCACTTCTATATCGGCGAGAAGGTCACCCTGGAAGTGCGAATGGAATATTCAAACTTCCTTAACCGCGTCCAGATTTGCGGATTCGACAATAACGTCGATGACTCAAACTTCGGGATTGTGAACTCAGGTCAGCCCTGCCAGAACAATTCCGCGCGGCAAGGCCAGATTTACTTGAAGCTTAGCTTCTAGTTCCCCGGCAGGGCACGCGCCTCAACCCGCCCTGCACACCCCGAGAAGCCGGGACCCCAGGTCCCGGCTTCTTCTTTTGCAGCGCGATAGAATCGTGCGGACTATAATGACCTGTGTTGAAGCACCATATTCCGCTTGCGCGGCTTTCCTGCTCGGCCGCCCGGGCCGGACTGCAGAAGGGACCAGAATCATGATCGAACGCCCTTTATGGAAGCATTCTTGGATTTCTGCCGGACCCGCGCGTTTCCTCTTCATCCTGCTGGCTTTGGGCGCGGTGTTCGCGGCCGCGCCTTCAAGCCGGTCCAGCGATGAGCCGTGGAAAGGCAAATCTTACCAGCAGTGGGACGAGAACGACCTCAAGCGGATCTTTACGGAATCGCCCTGGGTGCGTCAGACCACCATCACTCGAAATTGGCTTCCCATTACCCCCAAAGAGGATGTCCAGGGTGCCCCGATTTCAGGACGGGACCGGCCCATGCCCTCCGATGTGGACCATTCCAGCGAAACCTCCGTCGGCGGCGCATTGAACTTTTATGTCTTCTGGGCCTCCTCTCACGTGATGCGCGCTGCCTCCGCTCGCAAGGCGATCCTGCATGGCGGGAATAGCTCTGTGGACGTCGACAAATACGCAAACGCACCTCAATCCGAATACCAGCTCGCCATTCAGTCAGCGGATATGACGCCCTTTCGGCGCCAGGACGAAAAGTACTTTCAGGAAAATTCCTATCTGCAGATGAAGAAGACCAAACTCAAGATTTCTCCTTCCCACGTGGTTTATGAGCGCTCCGACAGCGCCGGTCCGGTAATTATGGCTGTGTTTTTCTTTCCCAAGACGGCTTCTTCAGGCGTCCCCACCATCACACCGGACGAGAAAAGTGTGGAGTTCTCGTGCAAAATTGGAGGTTCTTACCTCCGGGTCAGCTTCGATCTCCAGAAAATGACGGATCGGTCCGGCCCGGATCTCTAGGAAAGGAATGAACTTCCGGATTTTCCTTGACGCTTCGTTACTTTTGGGTTATAATAGAACATGGTACTTTGTGCGCCTATCCTTTCAAACCTTCTGACCAATTCACTCCATTCATCCCCCCTCGAGTCTCTGCTTCGACCCTGCCACCGTCGCAGAATGTCTCGCCCTTGCCGCAACTCTTCTGGAATGAACACTTGTGAAAAATTCGCCCGCAAGTTCTCTGGAATGAACACTTCCAAAAGTCGTGTCTTTAACCCCTTTGCAATGAATACTTACAAAAAAGGGGGGGGGAGGGGGGGCCTTCTTCCCACCGCCGCTGCTCTCGTTTTCCTCCTTACGCTATCGGCCGTGTTTGCGTCTGCTCAGATTCCTACCCTCAATCCCGAAGACCACGTTCTGGACCAGGCAAAGTCCGTCCTCGACCAGGGCAACGCCGCAAGTGCCGAACACATCGTTCGTCAGTACATCGCGGATCATCCCGAATCCGCCGAAGCCCACTTTCTTCTCGGCCTGATTCTCTTTCGCGAAGTGCAGCTCGGCGCCTCGGCGCAAGAGGTGGCGCCGGGCCAGCAGTTCAATGCCCTCAATTCTCAACTTGCTCAGCAAACCAAAGAAAAAGCGGAGGCCTCGCTCGCCGAATACACGGCTGGCGCCCGTTTTCACAAGCCCAGTGCGGCCGACCTGAAAGTTGTTGCTCTGGATTACGTCCTCCTGGCTGACTTCGCCGACGCGGACAAATGGCTCTCTCTTTCGCTGCAATGGGATCCCAGTGATCCGCAGGCCTGGTATCTTTTGGGCCGCGCCAAATACAACGAGAATCGCTTCGAGGAGGCCATTCAATCTTTTCAGCAATGCCTGCGTTTTGAACCGCGAAACGCCAAAGCGGAAGATAATCTCGGCCTCTCCTATGAAGGACTCGGAAAATTTGCGGAAGCCATCGCCGCATACCGCCGGGCGATTGCACTGGAATCTTCGGGAACAACCTCTGCCGCTTCCGCGGGCCCTTATCTCGATCTGGGAAGTCTGCTTCTCGACCAGAGCCGTCCCCAGGACGCGGTACAGTATCTTCTTCGCGCCACGGAAATTGCTCCGGGCGAATCGCGCGCGCATGAGAAACTGGGCAAGGCTTACGAATTGCTGAACCGGCTTCCCGAAGCGCAAAGCGAATTGCAAAAAGCGGTGCAACTCTCACCGGAAAGCGCGCGGCTGCATTTCATGCTCGGCCAGGTCTACCGCAAGCAAGGATTGACGCAAAAAGCCAAGGACGAACTCGACCGCAGCGCGGCGTTAAATGGAACGCATTCTGTGCCTTAATCTCGGGAAAACTCCTGCTGAATATGCCGGAATTTCTACGCGGGGAAATTCAAGAAATCTGCTTCGAAGCCGGGTTCTTGGACTGGCTCAGTCGGGATTCTGCTTGTTCTGCAATACTTCGTGCAGCCGCTCGGCCGAGGCGGCGCGGGCGCTCTGCTCCAGTTTGCTGAACACTTCCATCTCCGATTTCGCCTCGGCGGTTTTTCCGAGTCCGCGATACGCTTGTGCGAGAAGAAAGTGCGTCGAAGAAACCGACGGATCCGCCTTTTCCGCAAAGAGCAAATCTTTCAGTGCTTCGTCGTAACGGTCGAGCTTGAGCAAAGCGCGCGCGCGATCTTCGTGCGCATCGCGCAAGTCCGGACACATGGCGAGGGCTTTATCGTCGTCGGCGATCGCCGCCGCAAAATCGGTTTGCTGCTCGATCAAAATATTCCCGAGCTTCCACTGCGCTTCGCAGTTTCTCGGATCATTCGCGAGCTCCGCATGAAATTCATCCTCCGCTGGTTTCCACATTCGGAGCGACCAGTAAGCATTTCCGAGGCGCAAGTGTGTGCCGGGCCTCTGCGGGGCCATTTGCACGGCTTTTTTGTATTCGACAAGCGCGCCATCGTAATTCTGCATGCTCTCCATAATTTCTCCGGAGAGTTCGTGAACGACGACGGAATTCGGATCGATCTGATTCACCTTGACGATGGCGTTTTCGGCGAGCTGGACATAGATTTTCCCCAGGCGATACCAGGCTTCCTGATTCTTGGGTTCGCGCTGCGTGATTTTCTCAAGATGCCTAGCGGCACCGTCCAAATCCCCCATCTTGGCCAGGGTATCCGCGAGATAGGATTCAGCGTTGGTATCTTTTGAATCGGCGCGAAGCGCAGCTTCGAGGCGCGTGCGCGCGGCGGTGTAATCGCCCATCTGAAATTCCGTGACTCCCAATAACACCAGAGCTGAGTTCATTTTGGGATCAACTTTCAATCCACGCTCGAGAGTCTCCGAAGCTTTTTTATATTCGCCCATCTTCATATAGAGCGCGCCGAGATTGTTGTAGGCCGGTGCGAGGCGTGGCGCTACGTTGAGGATGGATTGATATTGTTCAACAGCGCGATCCAGATCTCCCTGGGCTTCCGCTTCCCTGGCTGCCGTGTAAAGAGACTGAATTTGCGAATCCGTGGCGGAGTCCGCCTGAGCAAGAATCGGTGCAGGAAGAAGAGCGAGCATAAACAGGAGGCTCAAACTGCGGAGGAACGGCTTCAGGCGGAGAGGAGAGGCGGCGAAAAAAGTCTGGAGAAACGGCATTCCTGGGTGGAGTTTAGAGTTCGCGGTTCGAATGTCAACGCACACGTTTGTCATCTGTTTGTGCCCGGTTATATGACTGATTTGTGGGCAGTTGCGGAAAAGTTCGCCATAGGGGCCTTCACTGCAACTCTGCCACACAGCTTAGGCATTGTGTATGATCGAATTGCTCGTGACAAGTGATAGCGGCGCATGAAAATCGCGCGCTCGACCGTATTGCCCGCTCGGGAGGATTCATGGGAAATCCTTTGAAATTGAAAATTATGGCGATTCTGTGCGCGATGGCAACGGTAATGCCGTCTACGGCGCCCATCGCGGCGGCGAGGGCGCCTTCGGGCGGTGGCGAGGCGGCGACCCGGAGAGCTGGCAGTTCGAAACGAGGCCGAGAGCTCCCGGCGACGGACGCAAAGATGGCGGAGAAAGTGCGGCAGGAATTTCTGCACACATGGGAAGGCTACAAGAAGTACGCGTGGGGACACGACGAACTGATGCCGTTGAGCAAGTCCTACCATGACTGGTATGGCGTGTCGCTCGAAATGACGCCCGTGGATGCGCTGGACACGATGATCCTGATGGGGCTGAACAAACAGGCCGACGAAGCACGCGAGCTGATTGACACAAAACTCTCGTTCGACCAGGACATTTACGTCAAGAACTTCGAGATTACGATCCGCCTGCTCGGCGGACTTTTGAGCAGCTACCAATTGAGCCACGACAAGCGGCTGCTCGAGCTGGCGGAAGATCTCGGGAATCGTTTGCTGCCGGTTTTCAATTCGCCGACGGGGATGCCGTACGTGGAAGTGAATCTGAAGACGGGAGCGGTACGGGGAACGGAAACGAATCCCGCGGAAATCGGGACCTTGCTGCTGGAATTCGGGACACTGAGCAAGCTGACAGGCAAGGAAATTTATTACCAAAAAGCAAAGTACGCGGTGGTGGAACTCTACAAGCGGCGGTCACCTTTGGGACTTGTGGGATCGAGCATTGACATCACTACCGGGGAGTGGAAGAGCCCGGTGAGCCACATTGGCGGCGGGATCGATTCCTACTATGAATACCTGCTGAAGAGCTGGCTGCTCTTCGGCGACGAGGATTGCAAGCGCATGTGGGATACGAGCATCGCGGCGCTGAACAAATATGCTGCGGACGACGCAGAAACGGGATTCTGGTACGGCGAAGTTAATATGAACACGGGCGCACGAATGGGCACACGGTTCGGAGCGCTTGCAGCGTTTTTCCCGGGGGAACTGGCGCTTTCCGGCGATTTGGATCGCGCGAGAAAGCTCGAGGAATCCTGCTACAAGATGTGGAATTTGTACGGGATCGAGCCCGAGGTGATTGATTATTCGGATATGAAAGTGCTTTATCCGGGATATGAATTGCGGCCGGAAATCGTCGAGTCCGCTTTTTATCTTTTCCATTTCACGAAGGACCCGCGCTACCTGGAAATGGGGAATACATTCTACGAAGACCTGGTGAAGTATTGCCGGACCGACGCGGGCTACGCGGCACTGAGCGACGTGCGGACGAAAACGAAGCGGGATGACATGGAAAGTTTTTTTCTGGCGGAGACGCTGAAATATCTTTATCTCATTTATGCTTCGCCGGATACTGTGAATCTGAAGACGACGGTTTTCAATACCGAAGCACATCCGCTGCAACGGACGTGGTGAGGAGCGAGGCAGGATCAAGCCCGACTTGAGCGAGGGCGAAATTTCAAAAGCGGGCGAATATTGTCTTTCCCCTCGGTGATCTCGACGCGCTGACCTGCGGCGAGATTCCCGAAGGATTGGCGAAGACCGCTGGGCCAATTGATCTGCAATTCGTCCACGCGCTCCGAGACGCCAAGGCCGAGATGAACGATTCGCGAGCTGCAACAGCCGAAGCCGTTGCCTCCATTGACCCACTTGAAGACTTTGCGATTCTCCGCGATGGCGGAGACCTTTGCACCGATGGCGTCGCGATTGGAGCGCGTGCCAATCAGACGAATTTCCAGCGAGCGATTGCCTGAACCCAAGTTGCGATAAAGGCGGCTCGTTTCCCGCGTGCCCCAATAAAAGCCGCCGAAGGAACCGAAGAGGCTCAGATTGCCGCTATCGTCGTAATCGGAAAAAGCCATACCGTGAAGCATTCCGTAGTGAACGAGGCCACAGGAGGAACCGACGTCGGCAAACCGGCCCTCACCGTTGTTGCGAAAGACGGGCTTTGGCTCGCACCAATCGAGCTCAGGGTTACCGGTGCCGAGAAGAATTTCATCGAAGCCGTCATTATCGAGATCGGCGACCTGCGAGGACATAGCGCCGTACCAGCCGGTGATTCCCGCGTCCTGTGTGACGTTTCTAAAGGTGCCATCGCCATTATTGTGGAGCAAAAGCTGGCGCTGAGCGGGGGGAACAGCGGCACCGCTCAGGTTGTATTCGATCATGGTCTTGTAAAAGCTGTCGGGATAGGTGGAGACAAAAATGTCGAGCTTTCCGTCGTTGTCGTAATCGAAGAATTCGCAGGTGTAGGCGTGCGTTTGCGTGCGGATCCCGGCGGCGACGCTAACATCCTTGAAACGGCCGTTGCCAAGATTGCGAAACAGGAATGGACCCGCGTCGTAACTTGTGGCTAACAGATCCTGACGGCCATCGCCATCGTAATCGCCCCAGCAGCAGGAAATCCAGCGGGCTGTTTGGTTCAGGCCAGCAGCCCGACCGACTTCAAGGAATTTGCCGCCGCCTTCGTTGTGAAAGAGGCGAAGGCGATCGCCGTTATCGGGATCAATGATTCCCGCGGCGACGGCGAGATCCGCGCGACCATCGTTATCGTAGTCGGCCCAAGAAGAGCCAAAAGCATTCACGGGCGCCGAGAGACCGGCGGATTGAGTGACGTCCACGAAGCGCTTGCCTGACTCATTGTGAAAGAGAAAGAGCCGGCCACCGCCACCCCAGCCGTTGCTCGAGAGAAAAATGTCCTGAAAACCGTCGTTGTCATAATCAATGAACTGGGAGGCGTAGCAACCGAGGCCGACGGGATCGCGCAGACCCATTTGAGCGGCGACATCTTCGAAAGTACCGTCGCCGAGATTGCGCAAAAGGCGAAAGGGAGCGCGCTCCGCGCCGACGAGAATGTCGTCCCTGCCATCGTTGTCAAAGTCGCCCCAAGCGGCGCCGCGGCCGAGGGCCATTCTTCCAACGCGCGAACGGCCGGTCACATCGCGGAACTTGAAGGTGGAAGGAGCGGGAGGCGGGACTTTCAACTGGAATTCGCGCGGGATGGAGCTTGCGGGCTGGCCAGCCTGAATCGTGAGTGTGCGCAACATCCACTGGTAACGGATATCGTCGGGCGTGTCGCGGCAGGCCTGAAGAGCGTAGGGGATTCCTTCGGCGTAACGCTCGAGGCGCAGATAGATGATTGCGACGGTGTACGGGCCGATGCCGGGACGCTCCTTCAGAGCGGGCAAAATGACTTTCAAGGCTTCTTCAAAACGGCCCGCGAGAAGAGGCTGCTTGGCTTCATCGAATTCGGCCAAGTCCTTGAAATCGGATTGCGAGGGAGGAGCGACATTTTGCCGCGGACTAAGATGGTCGTGCAGCGAGAAGAGATGGAAGGTAAAAACCGATGGCAAAACGCCACCCGCGGTAAGCAAACTGTCCTTTACAAAGTCGCGGCGCTTCAACCTGTGCTCCCGTGCAACGGCAAAAGTGAAAGATGGCACCTAAGCTGCGAAGTTTAGCATTTTGGACGAAGTGGCCGAGAAGATTAGCAGTGGCGAGTAGCCTGAAAGGCGCAAGAAAAGTTTGCTTCGTCCGGGCAGGGGGACGACGTGGAGACGGTTGTATCGAGCGAGGAGGCCTTCCCGCGAAAAGAGTGCAAAGGGCGAACGGAGATGCTTTAGAATCATGGGAGGATGCGCCCGTAGCTCAGTTGGATAGAGCATCTGCCTTCTAAGCAGAGGGTCGGGAGTTCGAGTCTCCCCGGGCGCGCCACTTTCCCTCCTGTTTTTCCTGACAACTTCCCACTTCGCCCCCGGTGATTTAACGAACTTGGATCACGGGACGAGGCAAATTCGCGTCCGGGATACCGGATGGAAGGAGAACCACGCGAGCATCGAGAGCGAGGATGCCCTCCGGCGAAGCGATCAGCGGGTTGATATCCACCTCCGAAATTCTGTGCAGATCGGCGACCATCCAGCTGAAACGGACAAGGATCGAAGCCAGTTTTTCGAGATCCACGGGCTTGTGGCCGCGAACTCCTTTCAGAGCTTTGTAAACAAGAGTCTGCTCCATCCATTGGGCGGCAAGGGCAGAATCCAATGGCGGTAGGGCGAGAGCGCGATCGCGATAGACCTCTACCAGTTCTCCGCCGGAACCGAAGAGAAGCACTGGGCCGAAGGAAGGATCCACGCTGCTGCCGAGAATCAGTTCATAACCTTTCAAACGGATCATGGGCTGAACGGTTACCCCTTGAAATGCGCCGGCACCGGCTTTGGCAAAAACACTTTGCCGAATCTGGCTGTAGGCATCGCGGACGGCCTGAGCATCGGGCAGGTTCAACCGGATGCCGCCGACGTCGGTCTTGTGGGTCACAGTGAAGGAATGCAACTTGAGAACGACGGGAAAGCCCAGGGCCTCGGCAAACTGCGCAGCTTCATCGGAACTCTGTGCGATCTTCGTGGGAATAGTGGGAATGTCATAGAGGCTGAGCAACTCTTTCGATTCGGCTTCGGTAAGCAGAGTTCTTCCGCTGTCCAGGACGGATGCAAGAAATTTGAAGGCGCGATCGCGGCGAGAGGAATCGCCGGGATCTCTGGCGAAGCGTTCGGCGGAATCGGGAAGATGGCGGAGTTGGCTGCCGTAGTGCCACATGTAGCAAAATGCGCGGGCCGCGGTGTCCGGATAACCGAACGTGGGGATGCCGGCGGCGTTCAAGAGAGATTCGCCGGCGGCAATTTCCCTTCCACCCATCCAACTGGCGAGAATGGGCTTGCCTGTGCCCTTCGCGTACTGCTCCAGACCCTGCGCGACTTCAGCAGGATTGGTCATGCCTTGCGGGGCAAGGACAACCAGGAGGCCGTCGCTGGCGGGATCCTGGATGGCAATCTCGAGCGCCTGAGCATAGCGCTCCGGGCTCGCGTCGCCGAGAATGTCGATCGGATTGCCGTGGCTCCAGTGGCCGGGAAGAATGGCGCTGAGTTCGCGGATGGTGGATTCGGAGAGGGGAGCGAGTTCGCCGCCATTGGCAATCAATGCGTCGGTCGCGAGGACGCCGGGACCGCCGGCATTGGTGACGATGGTGAGCCGCGGCCCTTGCGGACGAGGCTGTTTGCCAAACACTTCGGCCATATAGAAGACGTCGGAAATATTCTGCACGCGGAGAACACCGGCGCGACGAAAGGCTGCGTCATAGACTTCGTCGCTGCCCGTGAGAGCGCCGGTGTGAGAGCTGGCGGCTTTTGCGGCGGCTTCGGAGCGTCCGGCCTTGATGACGATAATGGGTTTCTTGCGAGCTACCTTTTGCGCGGCGGCGATGAATGGACCGGCGTCGCCCACGGATTCCATGTAGATGAGAATGCTTTGCGTCGCGGGATCGTCGCCGTAAAAAGAGATGAGGTCACCCCAGCCGACGTCCACCATGGAGCCGGTGGAGACGATGGCGCTGAATCCAACTTGCTCCTTGAGGCTCCAATCGAGGATGGCGGTGAGAAGGGCGCCGCTCTGGCTAAGAAACGCGACGTTTCCGGGGAGCGCGATGTCCTGTGAAAACGTGGCATTCAGGCCGAGGCGGGGATTCATCATCCCGAGGCAGTTCGGGCCGACGACGCGCAAGGAACCGCGGCGAAGCTCTTCCTGAATCTGGGTTTCGAGGATGACTCCGGCAGGGCCAAGCTCCTTGAACCCGGCGGAAAGGATGATCGCGGAACGAACGCCGGCGTCCACGCAATCGCGCACAACTCCGGGAACTGTTTTTGCGGGTGTGACGATCACAGCAAGGTCAATCGTTTCCGGAATGGAGTTCAGATCGCGATAGCACGGGACGCCGAGGAGGCCCGTGTGTTTCGGATTGACGGGGAAGATGCGGCCGCGGAATCCGGAGATGAGATTCGCAAGGACGGTTCTGCCAACGCTGCCTTCGCGATCGGTGGCGCCGATCACAGCCACAGCCTGCGGCGAGAAGAATGCGGCGAGCGACGGCCGTTGAACGGCCTGTTTTGCCTGGACGAATTCAGCGTTCATTTAGGTTCCCCTTTGTGTTGAGCAAAAACCCGACGAAGTGCAACAATCGTGAGTGCGCGGCTGCTCCTAAAAGTCGCGCAGAGCTTTGAACGGCATCGCCACCCGAACTGCGTTCAGCACCGCGACGAGATCGATGGCTTCCTGGGCAATCGCTCCTCCGATGGCGGGCAAGAAGCCGAAGGCCGCCGCCGCCATGCCGAGAAGACTCAGAGCCATGCCGCCGACCGCGCTCTGCAAGGCGATGCGGCGCATGCGGCGCCCGATGTGGATCAGCTCGTCCACTTTTCCCAACGAGGACTCGAGCACTACCGCATCCGCGGCTTCTGCCATGATATCGCTGCTTTGGCCGAAGCCCACTCCCACGCTGGCGGCTTGCATGGCAGGCGCGTCGTTGATGCCATCGCCCACAAAGAGCGTTTTCTGGCGGAGAGCTTCGGCACGCACGATTTGGACCTTTTCTTCAGGGGATCTGCCGGAGAACACTTCTCGAATACCCACTTCGTCAGCGAGATAGCGCGCCTCTTCATCGCGGTCGCCAGAGACGAGAAGAATTCGGTCAAAATTGTGCCGAGGCGAAAGATGCTTCACAAATGTGCGGCCGTCCTGGCGGGGCGAATCGTGGAACCGAAGCAGAGCGGCAAAGTGATCATCGAGAAAGACCAAGCATTCCAGACCTGCGCGATAGGCGGGAAGAGCCAAAGATTTCGCTTCCACGTGCTTCCGGCCGGTAATCAAAACCTTCACGCCTCTGACAACGCCAGTTAATCCCTGGCCCGGAGGCTCGCTGATCTCCGTAGCAGCTTCGATGGACAGGCCTTCTTTTTTCGCCGCTTCGAGAATCGCGAGCGCGAGCGGATGTTTGGAATATCGCTCGACGGATGCAGCCAAACGAAGAACCGACGTCTCCTCAAAACCAGGATTACAGGCGATCTCCGTCAAAGAAGGTTGTCCATAGGTAAGAGTGCCGGTCTTATCGAAAATCGCTGTACGGCAGGAATCAATTTGTTCCAGGATGGCTGGATTCTTGACAATGATTCCCCGGCGCGCAGAAAGCGAGATTGCACCAATTACGGCAACAGGAATGGCAATGAGCAGCGGGCAGGGTGTCGCGATCACCAGCACGGCAAGAAATCTGTGGGACTCGCCGCTGAAGAGCCAGGCGAGGACGGCAATTCCGACCGTGAGCGGCGTGTACCAGGCGCCGAGCTGATCGCCAAGCCGGCGCATCTTCGGGCGGTGCTGCTGGGTCTCTCCCATCACGCGCATGATTCTCGCATAACGTGAATCCATTGCGAGCTTTTCCACACGCATCGTCAGCGCAGTCTCTCGATTGAGGGCACCCGAAATCACCGAGGAACCCGGTGTCTTATCCAATTCAAAGGGTTCACCGGTCAGGAAAGCTTCATTCATGCGCCCCTGGCCTTCAACGACGATGCCATCCGCGGGGCAGACTTCGTGGGGATAGATCACCGCGAGATCGCCGACTCGAAGATCGTCCAGCTTTACATCGGCCATTCCATAAGCTTCCCTGCGGTGTGCAATCTGAGGCATACGTTTGGCCAAAGCGTTCAGGACAGACGAAGCGCGGCGCGCCGCGAACGCTTCCAGAGCGGCACCGCCCGAGAGCATCAACACGACAATCGCAGCAACAAGATACTCCCGCTCCCATGCTGCCGTGACAATCGAAATCCCGGCCAACAGGTCCGAACCGAACTCGCCGCGGATCACCTTCGTCGCGAGTTCCCAAACCAAGGGCACGCCGCCGAAAATCAGAATCAGGAAAAGTGAGGCATCCGCGGGGAGCCCGGAAAAGTGGAAAAAGTACCGAATAACGATGTGAGTGAGAATTGCCACAATGGAAGAGGCAGCAAGGACCGTTCGCCAACGTCGTTCTGCGCTTCGGGACGGCCCGCTCGGGAGTGCCTCTGGGCCCCGCTTTCGGGGGGCTTTTCCGGGTACGGGTTGTGCTAATTGGGTATCCTGGTAGCTCCCCTCTCGATTCCCCGATTGGGCTTGAAGCACTGATCGCATTCAGGCGCCTCCATGGGCTTATAAATCCTTTTGTATCAGTTCCGAAGCCGCGACCAGACGAGCCTCGAACCACTATGCTGCCTTCATGGCCAGTCTGTGGCTGTGATGGAGGTCACACGGGCTTATGCCATGGGTCACGGCCTAGCGCTGCTTCCGTCCATTACGCTTCCTGAGAGAAGGGGACAAACCCATGGCGAAACCTATAGCGATTTTGGACGGAAATGAGGCGGCCGCATCCGTTGCCTACCGGCTGAGTGAGGTGATTGCGATCTACCCCATTACACCAGCCTCGCCCATGGGCGAACTGGCGGATCAGTGGATGTCCGAAGGACGGAAGAATGTTTGGGGTGCAGTTCCGCAAGTGATCGAATTGCAGAGCGAGGGCGGAGCCGCCGGCACGCTCCACGGCGCTCTACAGGCAGGAGCGCTGGGAACTACCTTCACGGCGTCGCAAGGACTGCTGCTGATGATCCCCAATATGTATAAGATCGCCGGAGAGCTGACTCCCGCAGTGATTCACGTGGCGGCGCGGACCGTGGCCACTCATGCCCTCTCTATTTTTGGCGACCATAGCGATGTGATGGCAGCGCGGCAAACCGGGTTTGCAATGCTGGCATCCAATTCCGTTCAGGAAGCTCACGATCTTGCACTGATCGCGCATGCGGCCACACTGGAATCGCGGATTCCCTTCCTGCACTTCTTTGACGGGTTCCGAACTTCTCACGAGCTGAACAAAATCCTCACCCTTTCCGACGCGGAACTTCGAGCAGTCATCAACGACGACCAGGTTCAGAAGCATCGTGAACGAGCGCTTTCCCCCGAGCACCCCGTATTGCGTGGAACGGCCCAAAATCCGGACGTTTTCTTTCAAGCGCGCGAGGCTTGCAATCCTTTCTATTTGGCTTGTCCGGGAATCGTGCAAGAAGTGATGGATCGCTTTGCGGAGCAATCGGGACGGCAGTATCACCTGTTCGACTACTACGGGGCGCCGGACGCAGAGCGAGCGATAGTTCTGATGGGCTCTTCTGCAGGAGCCGCCGAAGAGACGGTGGATCGGCTCATAGGTGAGGGCCAACGCGTTGGGCTACTCAAGGTGAGACTATTCAGGCCGTTCGACGTCGAAACTTTCGCCGCCGCGATTCCGCAAACCGTGAAAAGCGTCGGCGTTCTCGACCGGACAAAGGAGGCCGGGAGCGTTGCAGAACCCTTGTATCTGGATGTGGTAGCTGCGCTGGGAGAATCGCGAAGCGGAGTCCGCGTCATCGGCGGAAGGTATGGCCTATCGTCAAAGGAATTTACTCCGGCTATGGCCAAGGCGGTGTTTGACGAACTGACAAAGGTGCAGCCGCGCAAACACTTTACGATCGGGATCCACGATGATGTCACAAAAATGAGCCTTCCTTATGACTCTGATTTTCATACCGAGAATCCGAAGACGACTCGGGCCCTCTTCTTCGGCTTAGGCTCAGACGGGACCGTGGGTGCAAACAAGAACTCCATTAAGATTATCGGCGACACTCCAGGACGCCATGCGCAGGGATATTTCGTTTACGATTCCAAGAAGGCGGGCTCGGTGACCATTTCCCATTTGCGCTTCGGGCCACAGCCTATCCGCTCTACATACCTGATTCAGAAGGCGAATTTTGTCGGCTGCCATCAATTTTCTTTTCTCGACCGGATGGACGTGCTTTCCCGTGCGGAACATGGAGCCGTTCTCCTGCTGAACGCTCCGTTTGAAACGTCCGAAGTGTGGGACAACCTGCCGCGTTCCGTGCAGCAGCAAATCCTCGACAAGAAACTGCAAGTCTATTCCATTGATGCTTACAAAGTGGCCCAGCAGGCGGGAATGGGGAATCGAATTAACACCATCATGCAAACCTGCTTTTTCGCCATTAGCGGTTTGATGCCGCGCGAAGAAGCCGTTGCTGCTATCAAGCACGCGATTGAAAAAAGTTACGGCAAACGCGGAGAAGCAGTGCTGCAGAAGAACTTTGCGGCGGTGGACCACGCACTTGCGCATCTCCACAAAGTCGAGCTCCCGGGGCATGTCAGCTCGACCGTGGACATCCCACCCACGGTGCCCCCGACCGCACCGAAAATGGTGCGCGAAGTTCTGGGAACAATGATCGCAGGACGCGGCGATGAGCTGCCTGTCAGCGCTCTTCCCCAAGATGGGACATTTCCGACGGACACTTCGCGGTGGGAAAAGAGGAATCTGGCCAAGGAAATTCCCGTCTGGGATGAGCCACTTTGCATTCAGTGTGGAAAATGTGTTCTGGTGTGCCCGCACGCGGTGATTCGCGCGAAGGTGTACGACTCGCAGCTCCTTGCAAGCGCACCCTCGAGCTTCAAGCACGCCAAGCCGCGCTGGCGAGGCATGGAGAATCTTGTGTACACGCTTCAGGTGGCGCCCGAGGATTGCACCGGTTGCTCGTTGTGCGTGGAAATTTGTCCCGTGAAGAGCAAAAGCGAAGCGAAGCATAAAGCCATCAACATGGCAGCCCAAGCGCCGCTTCGGGAGAGCGAGCGCACAAACTGGGAATTCTTCCTCTCTCTGCCCGAGTTTGATCGCGACCGGCTCTCGCAGACCCAAGTGAAGGATGTGCAATTGCTCGAACCACTCTTCGAGTTCTCCGGAGCATGCGCCGGCTGCGGCGAAACTCCCTATATCAAGCTGTTGACGCAGCTCTTTGGAGATCGTCTGGTGATTGCGAATGCCACGGGATGTTCTTCGATCTATGGCGGAAATCTGCCGACGACACCCTATGCGAAAAACGTCCAAGGACGAGGACCCGCGTGGTCCAACTCGCTCTTCGAAGACAACGCCGAATTCGGTCTGGGCATGAGGATCGCCACGGAACAACAGTCTAAGTATGCCGAGGCACTGGTCACCCAATTGTCTATTGAGATCGGATTGGACTTAGCGAAGGCGCTTCTGGAAGCAGATCAGTCCAGGGAGTCCGGGATCGCCGCGCAAAGGAGACGAGTCGCGGAATTGAAGCGCAAACTCGAGTCACTTGACTCCGAACCCGCGAAAGAATTGGTGGCGGTAGCCGACTCACTGATCCGCAAGAGCGTCTGGATCGTCGGCGGAGACGGCTGGGCCTACGACATCGGCGCGGGGGGACTCGATCACGTTCTCGGGACGGGATTGAACGTCAACATCCTTGTCCTCGACACGGAGGTCTATTCCAACACAGGCGGACAAATGTCGAAAGCGACTCCGCGCGGAGCCGTTGCCAAATTCGCGGTCGGCGGCAAACGCACCGGAAAAAAGGACCTGGCGATGGAGGCCATGAGTTACGGAAACGTTTACGTGGCGCGCGTAGCGATGGGCGGGAGCGACACGCAGACGGTGAAGGCTTTTCTGGAGGCGGAAGAGCATCCCGGTCCCTCGATCATCATTGCGTACAGCCACTGCATCGCGCACGGTTACGACATGCTGCACGGAATGAATCAGCAAAAGGCAGCGGTTCTTTCCGGATACTGGCCGCTCTTCCGCTACAATCCCGCTCTTCTCGGCGAGGGGCGCAACCCGCTGCAGCTGGATTCCCGCGCTCCTGGAATCTCTCTTGAAGAATACGCGTATCAGGAGGCGCGTTACTCGATGCTTGTCCGGAGCGACCCACACGTTGCGAAGGAACTGATGCGAGAAGCCAAGGAAGACGTAGAACGGCGCTGGCAGACGTATGAGAATTACGCTACGGCGCCCGTGCCCAAACCAGTTTCGAAAGCCATCAAGGTTGAGATGAGCGTTGTTGCCGAGACAGCAGCGTCGGGAGGGGAAGAAGCATGATTGACCTCAAAACGCATTACATGGGCCTCGCCCTGAAGAACCCACTGGTTGCATCGTCTTCCCCTCTGACGGAGTCGGTTGAAAATCTGGTGCGATTGGAGGATGCGGGTATCGCTGCGGTGGTCCTACCTTCATTGTTTGAAGAGCAATTGACTCTCGAAAGCGTCACGCTGGATGAAGACCTTTGGAGGGGCGCACAGGAATTCGCGGAAGCGGTGACTTATTTGCCGGATATGGACAATTACAACACCAATCCAGACGGCTATTTGGAGCTGGTCAGCCAGGCGAAACGCCGCCTCTCGGTTCCTGTGTTCGCCAGTCTGAACGGAAGCACTCCAGGCGGATGGATCCGCTATGCGCGGGAAATTGAGCAAGCAGGAGCGGACGGACTCGAGTTGAATATCTACGCGATTGAAACCGATGTGCACCGAAGCGCTGAAGCAGTAGAAGAAAGTTACTGCGAACTGGTCCACCAACTCAAGGCGAGCGTAAAGCTTCCCATCGCGGTCAAAATGACGCCGTTCTTCAGTTCCCTCCCACACATCGCGAAGCGATTTGACCGCGCGGGAGCGGATGCCTTGATTTTGTTCAACCGCTTCTACCAGCCGGATTTTGACATTCAGAACCTGGAGGTCATACCGCGACTCGCGCTCAGCGAACCGAACGAGCTGCTATTGCGCCTGCACTGGGCGGCGATTCTTTTCTCGCGTGTGCGGCCAGATCTCGCGGTCACGGGAGGCGTGCATTCCGCGGAAGACGTGCTGAAAGCACTCATGGCAGGTGCGAGCGTCGCGATGATGGCGTCCGTGCTGCTCAAGAATGGGAGCCGTTATGTGCGCCGCGTTCTAGATGACCTGACCCGCTGGATGTCTGAAAATGAATACGACGCGATTGGTCAGATGCAGGGCAGCATGAGCCACCGGTCCGTTCCGAATTCTACTGCGTTTGAGCGCGGCAACTATATGAAGGTTCTCAGTTCTTACGCTCTCCGACTTCGGCAATGAGCGACTGACGCGATGTTTGTGTAATCGGAAACTTCAATCGTTTAAAAAGCAATAAAACATTAAGCCGCAGCGAGTTCCAGGAGTCCCGCTTTGTCGCGAATCAATACCGAGGAACCATGCACGGAAATGATGGTCTTCTCTCTCAATTCGGTGAGCGAGCGCGTGACGGTTTCCCTGGAGACGCCGACGATTTGCGCGATTTCTTCGTGCGTGAGCCCGAGACTGAACCGGATTCCCTGGTCTGTCTGATGACCTCGCGCCGAGAACTCGACCAGGAAGCGCGCCAGTTTTTCCGTGGCCGACCGCGAGAGACCCAGAAAGCGAATCTGATGAAATGCTTCCTTGTAATAATGGCTGAGTTCCCGAAGCGCTCTCTCGCAGGCTTCCGGATGCTCGCGAATCAGCTTCAAGAAATCATCCTTGCGTAGAAACGCAACCTGGCAGGGTTCCAGAGTCTGTGCGCTTAGCTCATACGGCTCGCCGGAAAGAACGCCCTGCAATCCGAGCAACTCTCCCGCTTCGGCGATGCGGACGATGACAGTCTTTCCCTCTGGCGAGGTTGTGGTCAATTTCACCTGACCTTTGCAGAGAATCCAAATGCCTCTGGCCAGCTGGCCTTCAACGAAAAGCAGAGCGCCTGACGGATAGGCATTCGTGTATTTGGCCTCGTCAATGCCCTTTGTAGTTGCTGCAGGAAGGTGACAGAAAAACGAATTTTTTTGCAGCCGGCAGGCCTGGCAGTCTTCGATGATTTCAAGACCATAAGGTGTGTTCATCTTTCCCCCATCGGATCTCAGTCTGGGACCCATTTCAGGTATTCTCAAACTTAAAAGAGAGCAAGGGATGCGCCACTTAGAGCCCGAATGCGGCCAAGGTTTCAGGTGACTCTAAGTGGCCACAAATGAACAGGTTAGAAGGTTGTCCAGAATGCCTGAGCGACAACCTTGTGTTCACATTCCGTTCTGATTCGCGGAAATTCACCCCCCTGTGAGCCAAATCACACTTCCGACGAATTTCTCGCGGCGCCCATCACTGGAGTTCAGGCTGCGGTCGCTCTCGCGACGGCCATCTGCGGAACGTGCGGCTCGAAGACGTGTTGCAGGGTGGCAATCACATCTGCGTCCGACAGATCCGCGATTTTACCATTCGTTTTTTCCGAGGCATGGCGAACAATGTCGTCCATGGACAGAATGCCCTCGAGGCTCTCTTCGTTATCCAGGACCACCAGCCGGCGTACTTTTTCTCGCGCCATGGTTGCGAGCGCGGAATGTATTTCATCCTCGGCATAGCAGCGGAACACATTGCCGGTAGCAATGCTGGCCACAGCAATCTCACCGGCGGGAATGTTCCGGGTGCCCAAAGCGATGCACAGGTCCCGATCGGTGACAACGCCAATCACTTTCTTCTCTGCATTGATGATCGGCAACAGACCACAATTGCGGTTCCACATAATTTCTGCAGCTTCGCCCGCGTTCGATTCCATGGAGCAAAACGCGGGGGTTCGCATCATCACATCCTTAACCTTCATTTGCGTTCTCCTTCCATAAACACTTCCATCCCAACCCGCTTCAGAGTTCCGGATGCATTTCCGCAAGATAATTCGGGTAGCGAGGCTCGCGAATTCCCCGCCCTTTAACTTTCGCCGTTTGACTTTTCTCCTGCTTCGCATGAATCGAGACTCTTTTTTTCCTCAGGTCCCTTCTTTTTCTTCGCGTCATTGGAATTGCCCTCCTTCAATGGCTCTCCCGCGACGAACAAATGCAGACGGCAATGAACAACGTGCCAAGCGGCCGCCATCCCTCCACCAAGACATTCACAGCAGTCCGGCCGCATTGCAGTGACTCAGCTCACGCACCAGCGTGATCCTTCTTTAATCGCATCGAGATGCATCCGGGCAAATTCGATTACATGCGACATTCCAAGCTATCAAGTCCACCTCCAAGCGCGCCGAAAAGCGGCGTGACGCGCATCACCGCACGCAAATTGGAGGGGAAGCTAACATCCGCTTCGGAGGGTGACCCGCAGTGATGAACTAAACTCTGCCAGTTCGCGGAGGGGCGAGCGGGAGCAGTGCATGAAGGGTGGGGAGCTTTTGATGGCCAATCACCTGGAGCGGCGGATTGCGTATTTCTCGATGGAGATTGCGGTAGATCCCGCGCTTCCAACTTACGCCGGTGGCCTGGGAGTGCTCGCCGGCGATTTCTTGCATTCCGCTGCGGATTTGGGCGTGCCGATTGTGGGTGTCACTCTTCTCTGTAGAAAAGGATATTTTCGTCAGGAGCTCGATGGCAAAGGCCAGCAGATGGAGTTGCCGGATCATTGTGCTCCGGAGGAAGGTCTCGAGGCGCTCGACGTCCGCGTCCCCGTGATTCTGGGCAACCAAACCATCACTGTGAAGGCGTGGCGATACTTGATCCGGGGCATTTCGGGCTTCGAAGTTCCCGTCTATTTTCTCGATGCGGGTGACCTGTCAAACCCCTCATACGAAAGGTCCCTCTCAGATTATTTATACGGTGGTGACGCACATTATCGTCTATGCCAGGAAGTCGTACTCGGTATAGGGGGTGTGCGAATGCTTCGTGCCCTGGGCTTCAATCGAATCGACCGCTTTCACATGAATGAAGGGCACTCCGCACTTCTCGCCCTGGCTCTGCTTGAGGAACGCAAAGGCAGTGCTAACCTCGGTGGTGCCACCAGCCAGGACATCGACGGCGTGCGGCGCAATTGCATCTTCACCACCCATACTCCGGTGCCGGCGGGCCAAGACCAGTTTCCGCGCGATCTCGCCGCCGCTGTGCTCGGCCCGGACCGTTTATCCATGCTTCAGGGAACCGGTTGCTGCAGTCTGGGCAAATTAAACATGACTTATCTCGGTCTGCGCTGCTCGGGTTACGTGAACGGAGTGGCCATGCGGCACGGAGAAATCTCGCAAGGTATGTTTCCTGATTATCCCATCCACGCCATCACAAATGGCGTTCATGCCGCGACCTGGACATCGAAACCCTTCCAGGATCTTTACGACCGTCACATCCCTGAATGGAGAAAAGATAACCTCTATCTGAGATATGCGATTGGAATCGATCTTGGCGAAATCGCACAAGCCCATGCGATTGCGAAGCGCGCTGCGATCGAGGAAATCGCGAAAGCGACGGGAGTTCGGCTATCGGAGCATCTCGCGGTGCTTGGCTTTGCTCGCCGCGCGGCTGCCTACAAGCGGTCGGATCTTGTGTTCTCTGATCTGAATCGGCTGCGTGACATCAGGGAGAAGTGCGCTCCGTTTCAATTCGTATTCGGCGGCAAGGCCCATCCACGCGATGAAGACGGCAAAGCCGCCATCCGAGCGGTATATCAAGCCAAGGAAGCTCTCAAAGATTGCATCCCCGTTGTCTATATCGAAAATTACGATTTGAACTGGGCGCGTCTGCTGACGAGCGGAGTGGATCTTTGGCTCAATACTCCCCATCGTCCCTACGAGGCCTCGGGCACAAGCGGCATGAAAGCGGCACTCAACGGTGTCCCAAGCCTCAGTGTGCGCGATGGCTGGTGGCTCGAGGGCCATTTCGAGGGGGTGACCGGCTGGGCCATCGGTTACGATGAAGACCCCGAGGATCGCGAAATCGAGATTGCCTCGCTATACCAGAAGCTGGAACACAACATTCTCTCTCTGTACTACACGCGCCCGAAATCGTATGCGGCGGTCATGCGTTCGGCCATCGCCCTAAACGGCGCGTTCTTTAATACTCAGCGCATGATGGCCCAATATGTGATGAATGCTTATTTTCCAGCGGAAGAGGATCATCGCTCCGAGGGAGCAACATCGCTTCTTGAAAAGACAGCATCTTCGACGCCAGTTTAATTCTGTTCACTTCATCCTGAGCAGGTTCGCGGCATTCCAAGGAACGTTCGTTCTTTGTGGCTGGCCGGCGCAGAGTTGGATTGAAATCATGCCGCGGCAGCTTGGCCAATCCCCCCACGCGACTTTCCCGCCTTCAGCAAAAATACTCCAAGTACTCCCTTCTGAATATTAGCCGTAACCATGAAGGGATCCACCTCCATCGGCAAGCCCACAACTTGATAAATTTCTTTCTCCTGCCTTTCATGAACAGGCGTTCCAGGATGTGCGTGAAGCTTCTCTGGAACTTTCCGGCCAAGAATCACGAGTCTGTGTGGATCGACGTGCACTTCCAAATCCTTGGCGCGGAAGCTGCCGATGTCTGCCCTCCATTCGAGAGAGAACTCTTCCTCGACGATCTGGCCGCCTAGCGGGGTGAACAGTTCGGCTTGCGCTTCAAACCAGTCTTCTATATCGTGGCCATGGGTCTTGCCTTTGCGCTCAAAAATCTCGTAGGCGCGATGGGAGGTTAATTCGTCCAGCTCGCATAGCCGCCTTCCAAAATCTTTCCGCCTACCGATATGAACTGTCTCCTTATGAATCCCCTGGTCCAGCAGAACTTCCGAAGATTTCATCTTAGTGCTCCTTTCTCGCGTCTCGCTATCACGCCATCGAGCGGAACGCCCTCATTTCCAGCGCCTCTCCATCCCTCGTCGTCCTCCGTCCTTCGCTCCAGGACCTCCCCCGTTGTTCCGGCGTGTCCCGCGGGTTGAATCAATAGACAGTGAGTCCCGTCGAAATCCAGAGCGTAGATCTCCGCACAGTGCGGGCACAGCCAGAAATGGACCACTTCGTGAGTGTTCCGTTCACACTCAGGCGCGCGTACATCCTGGCGAAATCTATAGAACTTCCCTCCTATATGGTAGTCAAATGGTCTCGCGCATTTCGAATTTGCACATCGCGAAAACATTCCTTTCCTCACCGTTGCGCTAAGGAATCTCCTGCGGACCGCCATGCCTTTTTCTTCTGGCTCAGTTGAAGACGTTCGATCTCTGCACTCAGCCAGTCGGCGATAGTCGCTTCGATTTCCCCGGGGGTCCCTCTTCTATAGGGGAAGCCGGGCGTCTCACCTTCTGCGTCTAAGGAAATGTGCAGGCAAGATACTTTTTTACGCCTGGCATCTTCCGGCACATCGTTGGAAAGCGCATAGTCGCTGCAAGGCAAGGAGCGCACTACATCCCCGGAATTCAAACAAGTGGGAGAATCCTCAAAGACGAACCGCGCACGTCGCCGGGCTCTTTCGGGATGCCGGTGCTCGCCGACTTCCAGAGAAACCAGTTCCTGCCTAAGCTCGCGGAGCCTCTCGATGTCTTCCTCGAGCGACATGGCCCGCTCCATTCCAAACCCAGTCTGTTGCCGCTTAGCGCCGAAGTCAGTGATGCGCGTCACATTTGACGCCTGCTCCTGCGCCCAGCGCACCCGGCCAGGAACAGATCTTGCCCAATCGCGGAAGACGCGAGGGGCAGCAGAGATGGCGCATCCGGCCCGGGCCGATGCAACAACTTCAATCCTTGAGAGAAATATGTGGGGAGCTAGAAGAAGAGTGCACCATGCGGAGAGCTGATGTGGGCGCGTTGCTCTGGCCCCTCGCACACAATCAGCGGGCCATTGAGAAGCGCGAACATGCCGACTGGAAGGCAAAGCAGCCCTTAGCGAGGCGCACTTTCCTGGGGACGAGCGTCCAGTATAATAATGAATTCCTGGAGCTCTCTCCGCTGTTTCTCCAAAGCCGCTGCATCCGATTTCTCCGCCTGTTCGTAGGCTTGAAATTCCTGCTGGGCGCTCGATTGATCGCCGATTCTTTTATATGCCAGGGCAAGACGATGATGCGCCTCGGCAACACCGGGTGCAATTTCAATCGCTTTCCGATAGGCCTGTATGGCTTGATCGAAATTGCCATGATCGAAATACAAGACGCCAAGCTGCAAATACGCGCCGCTCAGTTTGGGGTCGAGAGCCACGGCTTTCTCAAGAAGCGCCTGAGCGTGTTTCGAAATCTCCGAATTCTCTACACCCCTGGTTTTCTTCCACAGAGCAACGGCATAGTAATAGCTGGCGAGTGCATTTTCCGGCTGCAGCCTCGCGAATCGCTCCAATACCCTTTCACCGCACGGCAGCACCGCCACGGTTGCCTTCTCAATTTTGCCAACGAAGAGATAGGGATTGGGGTCGGTGGTGTTCAGATCGGACGCTTCGCAGAGGCTGCGTTCCGCCTCATCATAAGCTCCACTCGCGTAAAGCGCTACGCCGAGGCCCATGAGCAGTCGACTTGATTGTGGATGTTTAACAAAGCCCTTCCCGAACACTTCAGCAGCGGGCCGATCGGCCTTATGAAGGAGCAATTCGGCGCCCCACTCGAAGTAATTTTGCTCGCTCGGATCGAGTTGCACGGCCCGCTGATACTCGCGCTCCGCTGCGATGGGATCTCCAAGATGTTCCTCGAGATTCCCCAGAAGGCGAAGGGCGTCCGCATTCTCGGCGATTGCAAGCATCTTCTGAACTTGTTCGCGAGAATGGAGGAGATCGCCCTTCGCTTTGTAAGCCAATGCCAGATCATAAATATTTGCCTGATCGTCCGGTTTGATCCGGTATGCAGCCTGTAGCAACGGTATCGCTTCCTCGTATCGTTTTGCGCGAAGGTAGAACTCTCCGAGTTGGTGATTTGTCTGAAAACTTGCAGGATCGCGAATCAGGGCCGCGCGCAAGTTTTCCTCGGTCTGGTCCGTTACACCGGCAGATCGTCCACTTCCGGGAGCGCCCGACGCAAGAGCCTCCGGTGCGCCAGGCTGGAGCGCAATCGTTTCCTTCGCAAGCGCTTCGCTGGTCCGTTCGCGCGTGTCCGATCCGTGGAGTCCAAAATTCGACCAATCGGTCACACCCGCGACCCTGAACTTCGGTTCATCATCAAATTGCATCGTCTCGGCTGCACTTCCGGAAGAGGCATTGGGATTTGGAGACTTGACCCGGCCCGTGTCGGCCGACCCGAGAAGCAAGTCAATTTGTTTTTTCTCGTTAGGGGACAAAGTGATGGAGGTCTTCGCGGCACCCGCTAAGCCCGGCTTTCTGGCTCGTACGCTATACTCACCAGCTGGACATGAAGCAATCGCATATCTGCCCTTAAGGTCCGTCGTTACTTCAGCCGTGGTGACTCCTGCGTTGCTTTCGAGCGATACGGTGGCTCCCTCCACGGGGGCACCTTCAGAATTCCGAACGGTGCCCTCAATGGACGCACTGCCCGGTTGCCGGAGAGCGGAATTTTGCGCGGTCGCCATAGCGATAGGGAAGAGCGCTGTGAAGGCGATGAGCAGAAGGCTGGCCGCTCGAAAAGGATGGCCAATCGCTTCAGCTGAGCAACTTGTGGTTCGGGATGAATCCATATGGCAGGCCGCGTCTGACTGTTTATGCCAACTCGAATACTCCAAAAGGTCGGGCTCCAGAGATTCTATTCTCGGTGAAAGCTGCCTGCAACGATTGGTGAGTGGGTCGTGAGTTGGTCGTCGGCGCCAGGTTGTGAGTGCTGCGCGATGGTGGGACGCCCTCAGAACAATTTGCTGCTCTGTCGGCCAACCTCGCACTGCGTAGAATCATCTGAGACTGAGAACCAGGGATGAACCTCCAGGATCGAGTGCTAGTGGTCGGCGGTGGTCCAGCGGGTCTCGCGGCTTCCATCGCGCTCCGCTCCCTCGGTTTTTGGGTGACGGTGATTGACTCCGGGCATCCTCCCATCGAAAAGGTCTGCGGCGAAGGCCTTTTGCCGGATGCGCTCGAGGCTCTGCGGCGTTTAGGAATCAATTTCTCTCCCGGGGAAGGGTTCGCTTTTCCGGGAATCCGATATATCGCCGGAAACGATGTTGCCCACGCCGATTTCCCGAGCGGGCACGCGCTCGGAATATCCCGGCTCAGGCTGCACCAAAAAATGATCGAGGCCGCTGAGAAAAGTGGCGTTGAGATTCTCTGGGGCACCTGCGTTGACCGAATTAGCGCCGCAGGCGCTTATGTGAGCCGCAGACTTCTGCGTAGTGAATGGATTATCGGCGCGGACGGCAACGGCTCGAGAGTCCGTAAGTGGATTGGAATTGTCCCCTTGGGTTCCACGCGCCGGCGTTATGCTTTTCGCAAGCACTACCGGAAGGCGCCCTGGTCGAATTACATGGAAGTCCATTGGGGACGCACGACCCAGTTTTACGTGACTCCTGTCGGCGCGCGAGAAGTCTGCGTTGCAGTCATTTCGCGGAATTCCAAACTCAGAATTGATGAGGCATTGTTGGAATTCCCGCAGCTTGCTTCACGTCTCGCCGACGCAGGCTGCCTGGAACCGGAGCGAGGTGCCGCCACATCGAGTGATTCCTATTCGGCAGTTTATCGCGAGAATGTAGCTCTCGTGGGTGACGCATCCGGAACCGTGGATGCCGTAACCGGAGAAGGTCTGCGCATGGCTTTCCTGCAAGCCGAGGCTCTGGCGAAATCGCTAGCTCTGGGGAATTTGCCACTGTATGGAAGAATGCATCGGGAATTGGCAAAACGGCCGGCGAGGATGGCAAGACTGATTCTGGCGATGGATGGACGGCCGTGGCTCCAACGTCGCGCAATGCGTGCTCTTGGATCGGAGCCTGGGCTTTTCAGTGCCCTGCTCGCCGCCCATGTGGGACAAACTTCGCCTTGTCGCATTGCAGCTGCAGGAGTTTGCCTGGGATGGCGGATGGCGACGGCATGATCGCTCGACCGGGAAAAAGGAGGCGATAGCGATGCGCGCGCGATTCACGATCCTTACCGTGCTTCTCGCCGCTCTCGGAGCGGTGCAGGCCGGCCATACCTTCGCTCAACAGCCCGCGCAACAGTCTGCGCCCGCTGCTAAGGAACTCCCTGTCGTCCTCGACCCTGCAAAAACTACGATCCAATGGATTCTTCTCACGACCCTGCACACAGTCCACGGTACGTTTTCATTGGAGAACGGCCAAATTTCGCTTGATCCCGCGACCGGCGAGGCTCGAGGAAGTGTTGTGGTGGACGCAACGAGCGGCCAAAGCGGAAATAGCTCGCGCGATTCGCGGATGCACCGCGAAATCATTGAGAGCGCCAAATACCGCGAGATTTCGTTTCGGCCGACTGGGTTTACCGGGAGCATTCCGCGCGAAGGCCCGGCGACGCTGCAGCTGCACGGGATCTTCACGCTGCACGGAACGGACCACGAGATCATCCTGCCGGTCCAGGTGGAATTCGTTGGACAACGCTGGAAGGCGAGCTGCGCGTTCGATGTTCCCTACGTCAGTTGGGGATTGAAAAACCCGAGCAATTTTTTTCTGAAAGTTAAGCCCGAAGTTCAAATTGAGATTGAAAGCTCCGGAATTTTCCAACAAGACGCCGGCAAGAAAAAGTAGCTCTTGATCCGGCTACTGAGAAACTCCGGACGGTGAAGACTATTCTTCTCCCAGAGGTGGTTCCACAAAGCAATTCTCTGTGCTCTCGCCGATGGCTACAGGCAACGAATTGGCTCGAGCCATTGTTTCTACGCCCTTATTGCGGTGATGCGCCCGGTACATCATGCGCGTCAGATCGAAGGCGCTATAGAAGATATTCCCCCGAATCACATCGCTGCGATAGGAAAGGATTTGCATACGGAGGTAGCGTGCGAACATCGATTTTGGCCTGACCGGCTTGACCGGCCGGTCGCGTGCCTCATCGAATTGGAACAGGGGATGAGAACAATTTTTCAGTTGGACGACGGCAACGGAACCGTCCGTCCTCATCCAATCTCCTGTAGCATTCAGAGTGAATCGTGCCCGCTCCGGCCGCGAATCAAACTTGACGTCTTCTACACATCCTGCCAACACAAGATCGCGGATCATCATCTCGCGGCCGCTGTCGAGATCCGCGTCAATGTGATGGATGAATTCGCGATGGCGGATGGAAAGAGCGGCCCCGGTCTCTCGCGTGAAGGCTCCTACCCAAATGTTCGCCTCGTGAGACTGAGCTTGATAGTTCCAGACGCGGAGATGTTCGCGCTTGGCATAGCTGTCCAGGCCCTTTTCCCAAGTCACTTCCGGCATCTTACCATCCAGTAGTTGCTTCGAAACTGGCGCCTCCGGGTAGTTCTTGAACGCTAGAAACGCATGAAACTCGCGCAGGACTGAGCGCGTGCTCGTGCGAACCCCGTTTTTCCACCCCGCGGCTCCGAATGCCGCATTCATTTGTTCCTGCGAACCTATCAGGACCACGTTGACGATGTCGGCGTCCTGACCCGAAGTTGTCGTGGTCCGCTCCGGGAGGTCCAATAGGGTTTCGTCCAGCATCGGAGTCTCCGGGTCGTTGGTCGCATCCCAAGGTTCGCTTTTACTGGTCAGCGGCGGAAGAGCCGTTGATTCAGAGATCCCAAGGCGCATATCGGTTCCCACCGGCAGAAAGATCTCCGGCTCGGGAAAAACGGGGAAGGCCGTACGATAGGCGATCAACGCCAAGCTTGAATAAGGATTCCAGGTTGGAAGGTGCGCCAGGCGGCTCGTAATGCGTCCTTGCGGAGTATCTGTTGCGCGAATCCCATGGATCACACCGTTTTTCACGGACTCGCGGGCGTTGTCAATTTCCACCACCCTGGCGCTGATATTGATCGCATTGTCTCCTTCGGGGACGAGACGATCGAAATCCAAGTCAATGGATGCGCGTTCGTGCACCAGACCTAGTCCCACTCGCTTCACCATCTTAATCCTGCCGTCAATCGCCGTTCCTTGAGGCAGAACCTCTTTGCCATCGCACACTGGGGACTGAATTACAATCGCTCGGATCTGATCGCCGGCCTTAGAGCTGTATGACGACACCGGTTCGAGGAGCCGAATCCATACGGCATCACCCGCGCGCAACTCGCTGCATTGAGCGCGTCCTGCCGGGCAGAAAATCAGTTCCACCATGAGGAGGGCAGCAACCATGCCGGGCGCACACCAACTCGGAGCGTTGCCAGTTGTTTTCTTGAGGCACCGAGGGTCTTGCGCGAGTCTCGCGGTATGTTTCAAGGCTCGTGCTCCTGAGATTTATTTTAAGGGGCGGGCGCGCTCGGCTGGGTTGGCTTGTCCTCAGAGAAACTGTCCCAACGAACAGTTCCTCCGCCTGTACCAATTCTTACTGCGTCACCAAATGTGAAGGTGCGATCCTTTTTGACGCCAAAGGAACTTTATGGAACTTTCGCCGGGTCTCAGAGCAATAGATGGCACAACACACGTGAGAGTTGTTCGTTTGGCTATCAACGGGCCTCGTAATCTCCATCGTTTTGGCATGTCCATGCGGAATCGGACAACGTACATTTCTCGCGCACTGACACTTCCTTACAATGGAAACAGGCCGACCCGAGTTTAATGAGTAGATGTGAGGCGCCCATGCCGCACGCGATCCCCGTCCTTCTGATTGATGACGATACGGAACTCTGCACTTCCCTCGAGCGGCTTCTTTCACTTGATGGGTTTGATGTCACTTCGGTTCACGACGGTGAATCCGGCGTGCGCGAAGCTCTCTCCGGCACGCATCGCCTTGCGATTCTGGATGTGATGCTTCCTGGCGGTGACGGCAGAAAGGTGCTGCGTCAGATTCGCGTCAATTCCGATCTTCCCGTGATCATGCTCACAGCGCGCGGCGATGAAACAGACCGCATCGCAAGCCTCGAAGCGGGAGCCGACGACTACCTGCCTAAGCCTTTCAACGCCCGTGAACTTGTGGCCCGCATCCGCGCCATACTTCGCCGCAATGAGGACAAGCCACAGCAGGGTGCCTTCGCCATTGGAGATCTGGAAGTGCATCTCAATTCGCGCCGCGTCATGCAATCGGGCAACGAAGTGCCTCTCACCGGGGCAGAATACGAAATCCTTCTCCTGCTTCTGCGCAGCGCGGGCAAAACGCTTTCTCGCGACGACATCGCAGAAGCGGCGCTTGGGCGTCCCGTCGGCCCGCTCGACCGCAGCATTGACAATCACATCAGCAATCTGCGTAAAAAGCTGGGGCCGCAGATCAATGGAGTGGACCGTATTCGCAACATCCGC
>DATIXL010000118.1:0-67100 GCA_035518615.1 Terriglobales bacterium
GGGCAGCGAAAGCATCCAAGCACCAAGGCTGAAATCACTTACAAAACAATCAGGTTGGCTTGAATGGGTGTGGGTGTCCACTTAGTCAGGGCGAAGATCCGGCCGGGAACCGAAGAAATGGAAATAGAGAACGAGGCTGAAGGCAATCACCGCGGCGTAGGCGTAGAAGGGGAGCGCGATATCGGAAACGTCGAACATGTAGCCGGTGAAGGCGACGGCACCGCTTGAAGCGGTCAGGCGGGCCACCTGGCTCATGCCAAGGGCGCGGCCCATTTCGTCATCGCGAACCATGGCGGTGAGAGCGGTTTGCTGAGCCGGAACGGCCATCACTCGAAGAGCCGGAGTGACGAGATAGACAAACAAGGCGAGTTTGAAGGCATGGGTTAGTGGGAGCAGAAGCAGCAGAAGCGCGCCGAGCCCGCGGGTGTACGCTACGCCCTTTACGAAGCCAAAATTCCTTTCGATGTGAGGTGCAATCAGGAGAGCTGCGGAACTGATGAGTTCGCTGAAGAAGCCGTAGACGGCCATGTGCGGGCGGGGGACGTGATAAACGATCAGGAAAAAGGGGATCAGGAAGGGCATCAGAAGGCCCTGGGAAATGCCGTTGATGGCGCCGGTCAGCGAGAATTTGCCGATGGTCTTCAGGCTCTTGAGGCCGGAGTTTACCGCGCGCGGGCTGCTTAGCTTCATGGGGAGGATCAACAGAACACCGGCGCCGCTGATGGCCGCGGCGACAAGAAAGGCGGCGCGCACGTCGAAGAGGCGGGCCATCAGCATGCCAAGGGCGCCGAAGAGGCCACCGGTGAAGGTCAAAATGGAGAAATAGAAAGTACGGTTGCGCAATGTGGTGAGGTCGGCAATGACGGCAATCTGGATGGGTTGGGCAGCTCCCCCGGCGCTGCCGGAGGCTCGCGCCCCAGTGGCGGAAAAGCCGCCGAGCATCGCGGCGGCAAAGAGAAAAGGAAGCCGTCCGGAAGCGAAGGCGAGGAGCATGCTGAGGGGAAGAATGATTCCGGCGATAAGGAGCGTGCCCTTGCGCCCCCATAAATCGGCAAGATAACCGAAAAACAAAGCGAGAGCGGCCGTGGCGAGGGTGGCAGCGGTGTAAAGCAAGCCAAGAATCAAAGGACCATAATTGAGATACCGCAGAACATAGTAGGGGAAGATGATGGCGAGCATGCCAGCGCTGAGGGTGCGCGTGAAGCGAAAGGCCATGAGCAGCAGGATCTGGCGGGTGGGATGGTCTGGGGAGGCGAGCGTGTCACTGGTGAGTGAGTTTCCAGCCAAAGGTTGAGACCGATCTGATGCGGGGCCTACCGTGAGCCCGGGATCATGAAAAAAAAGATCGCGCCGCGTGAAAATCAAGGTGGCGGCGCAGACCTCAAATAGAGAATAGCACGGCAGGTTTTCCACGGGGCGGACCGGGGACAGCACTTTTTCCTTGCGTTCTGACGGGGGAGGAACGTAGAGTAACCCTAGTCCTAGGGGGAATTTAATGGACGGCACCTATTACTAGGAATGCGGTTGCCGGAACGCCGCGAGCCAGCGTTCGCGCGAGCGGAGGCACAAACGAATGACCGCAATCATCACGATTGCCAATCAAAAGGGAGGAGTCGGAAAAACCACCACGGCGATCAATCTCTCGGCAGCGATCGCCCACAAAGGCAAGAAAACTCTGTTGATTGATCTGGATCCCCAGGCGAATTCCACGATCGCGTTTTACGATTCCGGAGAAATTTCCGTTTCGATGTTCGAAGTGTTGAGCGACGTGCGGGCGGCGCTGGCAAGCGTCATCAAGCCGACCAAAGATCCCATGCTGTTTCTGGGGCCGGGGCGATTGGCGCTGGCGAAACTGGAACAGGTTCTGGCGGGGCAGTTCGATGCGCCATACCGGCTGAAGGACGCGCTTGCGCCGGTATTGAAAGAGTACGATTACATTGTTTTCGATACGCCGCCTTCGCTGGGGATTCTGACGGTGAACGCGCTGGTGGCGGCGACGCACCTTCTGGTGCCGATCCAGGCAGCCTATTTTGCGATTGAAGGAACGGACGATCTGCTGGAGACCTACGAGAGAATTCGCGCGCGGCCGAATCCGAACCTGAAAGTGCTGGGCGTGGTGATCACGCTGTTCGACAAACGAACGAATATTTCGAAGGATACGCACGGCCAGATTCGCACCGTGTTTGGCGAAGTGCTGTTCAAGACGAAGATCAGCAAAAACGTGCGGCTGGAAGAGAGTCCGGCGTACAAGCAAACGATTTTATCGTTCGCCCCAAAATCCCCCGGAGCGATCGAATATAAAAAGCTGGCAGCGGAGGTAATCCAACGTGTCGAAGAAAGCAGGACTTCCCATCACGCTGAAGATGCGGCATGACGCGCATTACGTCGAGCAACTGACGAGTTACAGCGGCGCGGCGGTGGGACGGATGATCCGGGTAGACCATATCCGGCCGAATCCGGAACAGCCGCGGAAAGCGCTGGGAGATCTGGCGGAACTGACGCAGTCGGTGCGCGAGAAAGGCGTGCTGGAGCCGCTGCTGGTGCGGTATGTGCCGCGGGAGGATTGCTTCTACATTATTTCGGGTGAGCGGCGCTACCATGCGGCGCGCGGAGCGGGCCTGCGCGAAGTGCCGTGCATCGAGAAAATGGCCGATGATGCGGAGACGCTGGAAATCGCGTTGATCGAAAACATCCAGCGCAAGGACTTGACCCCATTTGAAGAAGCGGATGGGCTGCACCGGCTGGCGACCCAGTTTGAATACACGCATGAAGACATGGCGAAGAAGATCGGGCGCGCGCGGTCGTCGGTGACAGAGACGCTCTCGCTGAGGAGCATTCCGGAGGGACTAAGGAGGAAGTGCATCGAGCATGGCGTGGTGTCGAAATCGCTTTTGCTGCAGATTGCGCGGCAACCGACGGAAAAGAAAATGATCGAGATGTTCCAGAGAATTCTGCAGGGCGGATTGACACGGGATGAAGCGCGGCGCGAGCGGCGGGAAGAACAGGCCGGGCCGCAACGTCCGCAACCGTTTATTTTTCACTTCGAGCCACAAAGCGAAACGTTCAAGTTCCGAATCCAATTCAAGAAAAGCCATGTTTCGCGCGACGAGCTGATCAGCACGCTGCGGGAAATCCTGGCGCAACTGGAAGGCTCGTCCTCAGAAGCGGGTTCGACGGCCGCTTAAGATTTTCCTCCGTCGAAGTGGATTTTTCGCGCTTCGGCTGCCTCCATGGTTGAGTTGTCCCCACAGCAGATTGACCTGCTGAAGCGGCTTTTTGCGGCTGGGTTCCGGCCTATCGCGATCCCGCCTTACGAGAGCGCGCTATGCATTCATCGCGGAGAGTGCGCGGCCCTGCTCGCCCCTGTTGAAGGTGGCGGGCTGAGATTGCTTTCTCCTCCGACGTTTCTGGTGGATGGAAACCTCGGCGTTCGAATCAAACGAACCAGCGGCGATGTGTTCGTCTGGAAGCATTCGGAAATGGAAGCCACGCCGGAGCGGCTGCGCGAACTAGAAGGATTTGCCGGGAGCTTGGACGAAATTTTGCGCCAGGGTGCAATGCAATAATTTCAGTGGAATTTGCAAAACTGCACGTCTCGCGGCACACTAAACCGCCATGGAAAAATACGATCTGATCTGTTTTGGAGCGGGTCCTACGGGCCTGGCTTGCGCGATCGAAGCCGCGCGGGCGGGAATGCGGCCGCTGGTGATAGACAAAGGCTGCCTTTGCAACTCCATTTACCATTACCCCGTGAATATGGTCTTTTTCACCACGCCGGAACTGCTGGAGATCGGCGATCTGCCGCTGGTGTGCGCAGCGGAAAAGCCGACTCGCGTTGAAGCGCTCAAGTATTATCGCAAGGCGGCGGAACATTACCGGCTCGAGCTCCGGTTGTACGAGACGATCACCAAGCTGGAAGGCGAGGACGGAAACTTTAAAGTGGTGACACAGTCCGAGAGAGGCGGAGAACAACGCTACGCCGGAAAAAAAATTGCCGTGGCGACAGGATATTACGATCTTCCGAACCGCATGGGCGTTCCGGGAGAGACTCTGCCGCACGTTTCTCATTACTACACGGAACCTCATGCGTTCTGGAATCGGGACGTCGTTGTGATTGGCGGAAAGAATTCCGCGGCGGAGGCGGCGCTCGATCTTTGGCGCGGCGGGGCGCATGTCACACTGGTCCACCGGGGAAAGGATTTGGGAGGCACCATCAAATACTGGGTGCGGCCGGATATCGAAAATCGGATCAAGGCCAAAGAAATCGAAGCGCTATTTGAGGCGCGGGTGGAAGAAATCACTCCGGACGAAGTGATCGTGGACCAGCACGGACGCACCAAGCGGATACGTGCGAGCCAGGTGTTCGCGCTCACCGGGTATCACCCGGATTACGGCTTCATCGAGAGCCTGGGCGTGAAGCTCGATGCGGAGACGAAGAAGCCGGAAATGGATGCGAATACGCATGAGAGTAATGTGCCCGGGGTTTATCTGGCGGGTGTGGTCATTGGCGGACGGCACACCAGCGAGATCTTTATTGAAAACGGGCGGTTTCACGGGAAGCAGATCGTCGAAGCGCTCAAAGCAAAGCTGAAGTAGCAACCCGAGTTTGCCGGGACCCCAGCCGTCTGATAAACTTCTGCCCATGGCATCTCCTATCCGCGAAGTTACAGATACGTTTCGCACGATGTTTCAGGGATTTGGTGTGACGTTCCGAAATATTTTCCGGAAGACCGTCACCGAAAATTACCCGCATGAACCGGTGCACTTCCAGCCGAGATACCGCGGAATCCACGTCCTGCATCGCGATGAAAATGGCCTGGAAAAATGCGTGGGATGCTTTCTCTGCGCGGCAGCCTGCCCCGCCAACTGCATTTACATCGAAGCCGCGGAAAATACGGACGAAAAACGGATATCGGCGGGAGAGCGTTACGCCTCAGTTTACAATATTGATTACTCGCGGTGCATATTTTGCGGTTATTGCGTGGAGGCGTGTCCCACGGACGCCATCACGCACGGGCACGGATTTGAACTGGCGCCTTACGACATCAATTCGCTTGTCTACCGCAAGGAACAAATGCTTGAGACGCCTCAGCCGGCGAGCGCTCCTACAAGCCGATAGTCTCCTCCCGTTGATTTATTAGAATCGTCGTTTGCCAAAAAGCGAGTTTCGTAGAAGTGTGCTTCTTCTTCGCGCGCTCCTTCCCCCAGCGTGTCTTCTAATAAATATAAAGCAGCCGAGACAGAAGACCGGGTAAAGACGGCCCGGAGCGAGGCGAGCGCCAATGGAACAAGAGATCGTCGGAATGGGTGGGAACGGTTGGCGGGCATGCCGGAGCATCGCGGCGAACGGCGCGCCGGTTTCGGGCTCGATTGGTGAGGCAAGATCATTTTCGCCTGGCGCAGCCTCGCGTGCTCCCCACAGGCAAGAGCGAACGGCGATTCGGGAACTGCGAATAGGCTTCGACTCAAAAAAGAGAAGCCGATGGTCAGCTTGCTCCGCGGGTTGCGCGCGACGCAGCCGCGCCATCCGCGAAGAAATTATCGGACACAGAATGGCCGCTCTCCGGACGGGCGGCGTTGCACAGCAGCGTCTCCCCGACCGGCACTTCGCGCTCGCGATAATCCATCAGCCAGCGCGCGAGCATGGCCGCCGAATTCTCCTCGATCCATTGGTCGAGCAGCGCCGAAATCTCCTTTCTCAGGTTGGCCGCGTGGCTCAGGCGCGAGAGCTCATAGCTTTGCAGGCTGGTGCGAGAGGCGGACAAGAGAAACTCCCACGGCGGCTGCGTTTTGTAGCTGGGCACGGGTGGCCTCCTGAAAGGGAACAGCGCCGCATATAGTAATGCTGTAGTAATAAATGTCAAGAATAACTAAAGGTGAAGCAGCTGTGGAAACGTGTGCAAATCTTGGAATTGCAACCAGGGCCGCTCAGGGGACGTGTCTGGCCGCATGCAGCGCATGCGCGGGCGATTACGAAGATCCCGATCGCACCGCTTCGGAAGACGATCAAGAGGAGAGCGTAGAACAAGGCGACGAAAAAGGCTAGGTGGCGTTGGGAAGGCGCAAGAGTGCCGTTGCCGGGTGGAGGAATCATGAGCGTGAAGCCGGAGCTGGCGTTCGACGTTTGCTGGGAAGTGTACCGCGGGGCGCGCGAAGTGCTGGAAACGAAGCGGGGAGTTTGCGCGCTGAACTGGGAAGATACGGGAAAGTTTCTTTGGCGGCCGGACATTCGTCCGAAGTTGAACGAATGGGTGGCGGACTTTGCGCTTGCGGGCCAAGCGGCGCTGGGTGGTCCAGAGCGCGCGTCGCGCATGGTGCTGTTCCGGCTGTTTTATCTCGGGCTCGCGCCATACGACCGCGCGCGGCATTTTCTGGGCATCAGCGAAATGAACTGGGTGCAATGGAGCGAAGAAGTGCGGAGGCACTGCGGCAAAGAATTGTTGCGCCGGGGGATGTTTCCGCCGCGAAGATATTTTCGCTCGGCCGATTAAGCGTACGACTGGAGCTCAACGAAACGTCCGCGATGAGGGGTTAGCGGGGCCTGCCCTGACCGGACAGAAGGCAGGAGATTCAAGCGCCGGACACGCCCTGGATGACGAGAAGAACGCCCAGGACCATCGGAAGGTAGAGAATCCTCTGCGGCGTGGATTCCAGCAAGGAATAAATGAAGAATCCCAGTCCGGCGAGAACGTAAAAGCTCCGTAGCGCAAGATCCGCAGTTCGCGACATCATTTATTTCCCGCAACCATTTTCTCACATTTTGTTTATCACCGTTGTAGCGAGGGCCGGGAAAGATCAAGACGGGGTTTGAACGGCTCGGGGACAGCAAGGAAAATCGCGGGAAAGGGACGCCAGTAATATAGTGCTGAGGATTTGGCGGGATGAAAATATGATGCAAAATCAGATCTAGCCGCCTGGTAAGCAAACTTGTCTTACAGACAAAGACAATCCCCGACGCGGAGGAGTTTGCCCGTTTCGGATGAAGGCACGCGAGTATTTGTTGAGAAGCGATAATAATGGTCGAAGCGAGTTTCTGGAGACCATGCCGGCAATGACGACCGGCGCATTTGCGTGTATTTCTTCGTGAATTCAATGTTGATCTCGCCGGTGCGCGGATTGCGAGGCGGCACGGGACAGCGTGCGCAAGGATTGCTTCCCTCGAATGCGACGTCGCCGATCTTGAAGCGGACGGCGTAGTTTTCATCCGGTCCGAAAAGCTGATCTTCCCAGAATGCCGGCACACCCTCGATTTCCAGTGTCGTGCGAAAGCGTTCGCGGGCTTCCTCGATGGCCATTCCCGGAAATATATCGCACACGGCCTGCAATGTAGCTGTGGAAACGATGGTCGGACCGGGAGCGAGGCCGTCGTCGGGAGCGCCCTCGCGGATGTAGCGAACGATCACCGGCTGCTCGAAATAATCGGCGAACCAGCGGGAAGCGCGTTCAAATTCGGCGGGAAAGGAGAATGTTTCCGGGGTGATCCTGCGCGAATCGCCCGGGACGGACAGCGTGACCCGGGTGATCTCTGGATCGTAATTCGCGCGAATCAGATGCACCGCGGCGGTGCGTTTTCCATTGATCCACTGGCCATCGCTCGCGAACAGAGCCCAGACACGATCGAGCTCGAGACCGCCATTCGGGCCGATGCGCGCTTCCTGAACGGAGACGGGATCGAGCGCCTTGATGGGATGCAGGCGGATGTTGGTGAGAGACGGCCTCTCAGGCATGCGGGTTCTTACCTTTCGCAGATCTCCGGCGATGAGCCCTCATTTTCATGGGAAAGATTGCCAATGCTCGGCCTCTTCCCGGGTGACAGGCTTTGTAATGTCGCGTCTAGCCCAGCGAATCACGCCGGTTTCGTCAACTGTGATGCTTTGTTCGCCCGTGCCTTCGGGCGTGCGTATATGAAACAACTCAGAAATGAGTGTCCCACCCGGAACGGCATGCCACCAGTAGGGACCGCGGCGGGCGGGAAACGCAGGCACTGCATAAAAAAGATATTGTCCCTTATTCCGATCGATGATTTCACGATAAACATAGCCGCCGAAGGGTTCGCCGCTCGAAATTGCCGCGTCGATCATCCCGGCTTTGCGCAGGTCGAGGATGCTTGCGATGGGGGGAGCGGCCTCCCCCTGGTTGTGGGACTCCCTGTATTGCGACTCCGCGCTGGCGAGCGTGCGCAATCGGGACATGGCTTGGGCCTCGTATTTGGCGGGAAAGTTTTCGTAGTCCATCAAGGAAGCGCCATAGTCCATGAAAGCTATGGGGACCCACGCAAAAATCGCGGCGGCGATCCAGATCCTCTTGCGTCCCTGGCCGAGGCGAATGATTTGGATTCCGCGCCTGATTCCGTAAGCAAAGATAACTAGGAGCGGAAGGAGCGCGATCTCCGTGCCTCCCGCGGCCAGCAGCGCGCAAACGGTTAGAACGAATCCCGTCGCAATGCGCTTCCACAGGGATTTTTGAATTCGAGAAACGCCCGCCAGACGCATGCCAAGGATGATCAGCGGAAAAATCAGGAGTATGGAAAAGAGGCCGTCGGGTTGCGGCGGATTGTTAGCGTACGCGGGCAGCTCGCAAAGTCCAAAAATCATCACGAGCCAACCGAGCTTCTGCCATTTTGTCATCGAAGCTTCTCCCGCGATGCGCGAAGCGCGTCAGATGGCCGCCAGGAAAAAACCCAGTCTCTGTCCGGATAGAAAAAGGATCGTTTGAAGGAAGACGCGTTGTAAAAAGGAGCCGCCGCAGGCTGCAGCTCATAATTTGACGAAGCCAGTTCCATCCCGGGCGCCAGATGGAGAATGTAGTCGCCGGAATCCAGCGGATTATGCCAGTTCCGAGTTGTGAGCAGGATGTAGCGACCGCTTTCAACGCCGGCTTTCTGAATGTAATCCACGCGAATCCATCGCTCTTCGCGAGGCCAGAACCAGATCCGAAACACGATGGTGCCCCAGTGCTGTCGCGCCATTACCTCCTCCAGAATGTCGCCCTGCGAATTGGCTTCCGAAATCGCAAAAAAGCCAGGCGCGGGATGATCGTGATCCACCGGGAAGGGAAGTCCTAAGGAGAATGACATCGGCAAAGGAGAGCGATTGACGTAGTGATAGAGGCCGCAAACCTGAATTTGCCCGTCCGAAGCCCACACTTCGATTTTTTCGCGGTTGAATCGCACCGGGGAAAAGAAATCGGAACCCAGAAACAGGGCGCCCGCAATCAGCACCATGACAAGCAAGTAGGAGCCTCTTCCGGCCGTCACGTCTGAGGCGGCGTTTCCGGATTTCATCGCTTGCCAGGAGAAGCTCTCGAGACGTGTCTGTACACTGGACCTGGACACACCGCGAGTTTAGCAAAATCGATGGGGTGAATGCCGCGCTTCGCCGAATGAAGCAAGCGGGGCGAGAGCCCGCTCAGGGCGTCGCCGCAGCAGCGCTGGCAGCTGCCGTCGCCGGCTTGTAGCCGCAGGCAGCAGCTTTGCGCATGGCGTCCATTGCCTCGGCTGTGGTCATCAGGGCGGTCGTTTGGCACCGGCTCAAGGCGCCACCGGCGGAAAAAGCGAGGGCGATCGCCGCCGCGGAAACAGTGTCCGGCATTTCGGTGATCAGAACCGCGTCGAACTCGCCGAAGGCAAAGTATCCTTCCTGGATCTTGCCTCCAAGTTTTTCGATTGGTCCACGCACGGCTTCAAAGCGGTCCTGCGGATTGGCAATGAGCCGCGCCATGGATTCAGGCGTGTAGCTGACTTGATGCAGAAAGAATGGCATTAAAGATCTCCTTACGGGGCAATAGTTCCGAGGTTGCGCCGACTATGCGCCCTATTCCAGGCGGAGTCAAGCCAGCCTGGGGCGGCTTGATGGCCGGTTTCTAGAGGCTGCGGTGTTCCCAAGAGATTCCTCTTAGAGGAAGGCCTGCCAGATGTAGAAGCCGATGATGAGCAGGATGAGGACGACGATGAGGATGCGGATAATGGCGACGTTGTTGGCGGGGCGGGTCATGAAAAGAATCTCCCGAGGAGCAAGTTTAGCACGCGTTGAAAATGCAGGAGATGCGCAGGGCGGGCAGGGAAATGAAAAATATTTTTGGTCTGCGCGAAGATTTCTCTTGACATGAATTTGTAATGTGGTATACTTTGCAGCGTTGAAAGGTGTATTCAGACCCCGATGCCTATCGGGGTTTTGCTTTTTAGGGTACTTTCCATTCCATGCTCTGTGGTTACTTGCCAGGCTGACGATCGAACTGCCGTCAATCCATGAGCTTCGCGCCATTTCCGTGAGCGCACAGGTGTCTTTACAAAGGAGCTTTCATGCCAACGTATCAAAATGTGACTCCTCCGATTTCTCTCTTTTCCGGCGACGTGGGTTTCAGCTTCAACGACGAGACGTTTCCCGGCGCCAATACTTCCGGAGCGCAGTTCGCGCTTCCGAGCTTTACGGGCTTGCCCGACGGAGGGAACTCCGTGCGCTGGCAAACGATCTTTGGCACGAATCCGACTGCGGTTAACATGGTGCTGCAAGGCGCGATGAGCGACGTGGACAGCGAGTATCAGACCATTGACACCACCACCGTGACATCGGGCGAGGGACGCACGGTGGCGAACGTGCAAGCAAAATTCCTGCGCATCAAGTTTGTCTCCTCCACGGGCGGAAGCGGCCTGACCGCTAAAATTCTGGTCTGAATTCCGCGAGCAGAAGGGAAGAATCATGAAAAGAAACTACGCATGGATTCTAGGGTTGGTGCTGATTTGCGCCGGAAGTTCCGTATTTGCCGCGCCCGGCCAGACGGCAACGCCGGGGCAGCACACCGTGACGGTCACACTGAATTATGACTTCACAGCCGACAATGCCTGCACGGCAAGCGTGACCACCGGCTGCCTGAAGCAGTTTAACATCTACGATTTGACCAGCGGCACTCCGGTGAAGCTGTTTTCCATCGCGGCGCCGGCGGGCACCAACGGAGCGGTTACCGGGATCACGGGAACCAGCGCATTGATGACCCTGCATTCCGGAGTGCACACGTTCGGTGCTACGGCGCAAATGGCGGACGGTACGGAGTCTGACCCAAACGCGTGTACTGCTACTGCGACGGTCAAGCCGGGCGCTCCGGTCAACTTCACTGTCGGTGTGCAATGAAAGTTGCGCCGGCCACTCATAGGATGAGCGGCGGCACGTTGAGAAGTCACCCGCGGTAGCAGAACTCTTCCATCGAAGCGAATCTCATGAAGCGTTGCATCGCCTATCGGCGCGAAGGCAGATCGCCGAACGCCTGGATTCGGTGCTCGCGACGCGCATCGAAATTCTCGCGATTTTGCCGCACTCACGAGGATGCCGTGCACGGTGTCGTTCTGGGGCTACTCGTGAACGCCACTGATTCAGAACGCAAGAATTTCGCCGTACAGCCAGCCGAAGCAAAGGCCGGCGATCTTCCGGAAAAATCGTGACGCGCCGCCAGCCTATGAGAACTCAACCGGCCGAAGACACGAGGGTCGAGCGCCCAAACGGACGCGTTAATGGCCATGCGAACGGCCACGCAAGCGCACGCGCTCCGGAATCAGGTTCCTCACGCGCGCCGCAAAGTGCGGCTGCCGTGGAGGCGCCACGCAATGTGGCGAAGCGGGGCTCCGCCCCGCAGAGCAGGGGCGGGCTCTCCACGGAGAGACCGGCTGTATCCGACGGCGATCAAGGGAACTCCGTAGCAGGAGCCGCTACCAAAGGTGCGGCGTGCGCGGGTCCAGAATCGTGCGCCGATCTGGCTGGTTCCCGGGATCCCGGGAATCCGCCTCCGCTCCCCGGGAAAAAGAAATCAAAGCGCTCGGCTGCGAAAAGCGAGGAGGATCTGCGTCTGCTTCTCGAAGATGCCCCGCTCCCGGACGACGCGTCCTCTTTCGCTGACGAAATGAGCCACCGGGTCAATCTCTACCAAATCTACAAGCAACTGCTGCTCTCGACGGACGAAAAAATCAGACAGCGCAGCCTGGAGCGGCTGCTGGAAATGAAATACGGCAAAGTGGGGCCGGCGAATCCGCCGGACGGCTCAGAGGATCCGCCGCGGCTGAACTTCGAAGGTGTGATTGGGTCGGGCGGCGACGATTCTGGATCTTGAAATGTCCTGCAGACGCAGGTGGGAGGAATCAACATGGCGACCGCGAGCACGACGAGCACGCACGTTCAGTTCATCGGAGAAATCACGCAGATTTGCGGCGTGATCTCCGCAGTGGCGGGTCTGGTGCTGAGCCTGCACCACTGGCCCGCGGCGGCGGCTCTGGTGGGCGGAGGTGTGGCGTTCTACATCGGCAAGAAATTACGCGGGCAGTAAACAGACGAGATTCAATAGACGGATCGGTGGAGGCGCCGCATTGTCATGCCGCGAAGTGCAAAAGAATCCGGCGCTCAGCTTCTCGTGAAGCGGCATTACAATCCCTTTCCGCGGCAGCGTCAGTTCCATGATTCTCCCGCAAAGTACCGGTTGTTCGGCGGCGCGGCCGGCCCGGGAAAAACGAAAGCGCTGCTCTGGGAAGCAATCATCCGGGCGAGCCAGACGGACCGATGCGATACGCTGCTTCTGCGCCGCACCTATCCCGAGCTCGAAAGCTCGTTGCTCGCGTATTTTCGCCGCGACGTTCCGCGCAAGTTTTACAAAAGCTACAACGAATCGAAGCACGTCGTCACATGGCTGAACGGCTCGACCACGCGCTTTGGCTACTGCCGCAATGAAAATGACGTTTACCAGTATCAGGGAGCCGAGTTTCTTTTTATCGGGCTCGATGAGCTGACGCATTTCACCCTCAAGCAGTGGCAGTTTCTCACCTCGCGCAACCGCTGCCCGGTGCGCGGCAGTTTTCCTTGCATGGCCGGGGCGACGAATCCCGGCAACATCGGCCACGCATGGGTCAAAGCTCTCTGGGTGGACCATGTGCCGCCTCCGGGCTTCGAGCGGCCGGAATTTTACGATCCGCGCGAATACAACTTCATTCGCGCGCGGCTTGACGACAATCCGATCTACGCCAACGACGCGAGCTACCGGCGCACTCTCGAGGCTTTGCCGGAACATCTACGGCGCGCTTTTCTGGACGGCGACTGGAACGTCTTCGCGGGCCAGTATTTTGATGTTTTCGAAATTGGGCGCCACACCGCGCGCCCCGAGGATCTGCGGCTCGAGCACTGGTGGCCGCGATGGATTTCCATTGACTGGGGATTTCAGCATCCCAGTGCGGTGTATTGGCACTGTGCAGTACCGCAGGCAGTCAATAGTCAACAGTCAACAGCCAATCGCGAGAACCAAAGAGGTCAGGTTCCGGTGCGGACTGTTGACTCTCAACTGTCAACTGTCAACGCCTCCATCGTCACCTACCGCGAATTCGTGCAGAGAGGCCTCTCGCCGCGCATGCTCGCGCAGGCGATCGTGGAGCGCACCGGCCGCGAACCGGTCGAAGACATTTTTCTTTCTCCCGATGCTTTCGCACACCGCACTTCCGAGGCGTCCATTGCCGAGCAACTCGGCGAAGTGCTCGCTCTGAACGGATTGCCGAGACCCATGCCTGCCGATGATGATCGCGTCGGCGGCTGGCAATGGATGTACCAGCTGCTGGAAAACGACACGTGGGTCATCACGGAAAATTGCGGAAAGCTGATCGAATGCATTCCGCAGCTCGTGCGGGATGAGCGCCGCATGGAAGACATTCGCAAAGTGGAGGGCGATGATCCCGCGGACTCAGCGCGGTACGGCCTGATCGCCGCGCCGCGCTTTCTTGGTTCATCCGTCATTCCGAGGAGTGAAACGACGAGGAATCTCTCTTCCGCTGATCCAACTTCACGCTTCGTTCACGGCATGCCGCTTGGCGAACAGATCGCGCGCCAGGTCACCGCCGAGGATCCGACATCCCGTGCGATTCATTATCAGCGGCTCGAATCCGAAGCGCAGAAATTCTTCCGCCCCAGGCGGCTCCCTCGCCGCTGGAACTGGTGACCTATGCCGGACTGGTTCAAGAGAATCTTTCAGACCCGCTACGTCGGGTGGCTGGAAGGCGAAGTGCAGCGATTGCGCGCGGAAAATCGCGCGTTGACGAATTCGCTGCTCGGCACGGCGGGCTTTCCTCCGGTGGACTTTCCGCAAGCGCCCGCGACGCACGCGCTGCCCCGTTTGAGAAAGCGCTCCTGGCATCAGATTCAGGCTTGGCGCGAATCGGACGCGGCACGCGAAGCAGCGTCACAATTCCCCGGTGAAGTAGAAACGAGGCCGAATGGACCTATTCCCCAGAGCTGAAGCCTGGACCGTGACGCCCGGCGCCGTTGCTCCCGCAGATGGAGATTTCGCTGCGGCTCCGGCCACTCCGGGCATATCGCAGGGCAGCGCCGACGAGGCGACTCTGCTCGGCCCGAACAACGAGCGGCTCGACGACCTGAAGCCGGAGCTCGTGAACGCGCTGCGCGAGCTCGTGCGCCAGTATCGCGAAGAAGGCGTGGTCGCGCGGCGCAACGAAATTCGCCGCATTCGCCAGGCGCGTCTTTTCTGGCAGGGTTTGCAATACGCCTGGTGGAATCCGAATGACATGAACTGGCATTTGCCGTTCGAGCAGCGCTTCAGCGACGACCGCGCGCTCGAGGAAATGCCGCGCTACCAGTTCGTCACGAACTTCTATCAGGGTTTTGGGCTTTCCTTCATTGCTGTGCTTTCGCAGGATGTGCCCAGCGTGCATTTTTATCCGCAGTCGGCTCAATCGCTGCAGGATATCGGCGCGGCGCGCGCGGCCAGCGACGTCGCCGACCTGATCGAGCAGAACAATCACGTTGAGCACTTGCTCACCAACATGGGCTATTTTCTCTGGACCGATGGCAAGCTCGGCGCCTATGTGCGTTATGTTGCCGATGGCCAGCGCTTCGGCTTTCACGACGAAAGTGTTCTCGCCGCGATCGAAATTCCCCTGGGCGAAGACGTTTATGTCTGCACGAACTGCGGTAAACAAATCCCCGTCGAATCGGACACCCGCGGCATCATTCTGAACGAAGCGCAGCGAAGTGAAAAATCCCTCCTCAGCCCAGAAGGGCAGGGAAATTCTTCGTCGCCTGCGGCTCCTCAGAATGACGGCGTTAGGGTTTGCCCCTATTGTGGCGCGGAGCTTACTCCCGCCGATCTGCGCCCTGCCGAGCGCGTTACGGTGCCGCGCATCGTCGGCACGCGCCGAGTTCCCAACGGCCAGGAAGTCATCTCCGTCGTCGGCGGCCTCGAGCTCAACACGCCCGTCTGGGCCAACGAGATGCACGAATTTCCCTACCTGCAATGGCAGGCGGAAGTGCACCGCGCGAAATTGAAGGCCGCGTACCCGCATGTGGCGGACAAGATTGAATCTGCGCCTTCGCAGGGATCCGAGGACGTTTACGCCCGCGTTTCGCGGATCAGCATCGAGCAAGGGCTGCCTTCGATCCATCCTGGCGATGCGTTGATGAACTTGATCACCTTCGATTGCACCTGGCTGCGGCCGTGGGCGTTCTACGGCGTGGACGATGAACCCACGCGCGCTGAACTGCTCGCGATGTTTCCCGACGGGTGTTACGTTGCTTTCGCCGGCGATGTTTACTGCGAATCGCGCAGCGAATCCATGGACGATCACTGGCGCGTGCTCCATGCGCTGCCGGGCGACGGCCAGAACCGCCCCAGCGTGGGCGATTCGCTTGTTCAGGTGCAGGAGCGCTACAACGTTCTTTCCAATATGCAGGCGGAAACCTACGAGTACGGCATTCCGCCAATTTACGCCGATCCGCAAGTCTTGGACTTCGACGCGCTGGCGAACCAAGTGGCCGAACCCGCCGCGCATTTTCCCGCGCGCGCGCGTCCCGGCCAGCCGCTCGCCGCCGGTTTTTTCCAGCCGCAGCCGGCGCGCGTTCCTCCGGACATGATTCAGCACCAGCAGGAGCTGATTGGTCCCGTCGCGCAATTTCTCACCGGGCTTTTCCCCGCTGTCTTCGGCGGAAATATGGAAGACGTAAAAACCGCCAGCGGCTATGCCCTCGCTCGCGATCAGGCTCTTGGCCGCCTCGGTCTTGTTTGGCGGCGCATGAAGCAGTTTTACGCCGACGTGATACTGCTCGGGGTGGATTGCTTCCGCAAGAATCGCCCCGAAGACGTGGAGATTCCCCTGCTCGGCCCGGATGGCGTGCTGGACGCGCGCACGATTCGCGCCGCGGACTTGAAGGGCAACATCTGCGTGCATCCGGAAGCGGACGAAACGTTTCCGCGGTTGAAATCGCAGCAGCGGGGCGTGCTTCAGCAACTCTTCGGCATCAACGATCCGGTGATCCAGCAGGCGCTCACCGAGCCCGCGAATCTCGGCTACATCAAAAATGTTCTGGGCCTCACGGAAATGGTCGTTCCCGGTGAGGATTCGCGCAACAAGCAGCTTCGCGAAATTCAGGAGCTTCTCGGCTCCGCGCCGATCGTGATTTCCACTCATGAGTCGGGCGCCGTTCACGTAGCGCAGGACTTCAGCCCGGCGCCCGCGCAGCCCGAGGCGCCAGGAAAGCAAGCCGCTCCGAAGAGCGGGCCTGCGCAAAGCTCGGTCATACTCCCTTCCGTCCCGATTGACGAAGTTTTGGACGATCACTCGGTGGAATTCGAGGAGTGCAAGCGCTGGGCAAATTCCGAAGCCGGCCAGGCTGCCCGCATGACGAACCCCGCGGGCTTCGCCAACGTCCGCGCCCACGCTGAAGCGCATTTGCGTGCGCTGGCGCGCGCTGCCGTGCCGCCGGCTCCTGCCGCAGCAGGCTCCGCGACGAAACAATCGAACGAAAAACCACGAAAAGCCGAGTGAACCAACGATGAGCCAGCCAGCGACGACTCCTACAACTTCGCCTGCGAATGGCCAAACCTCTCCGCACGACTTATTCGTTCTGACGGACGAGCAAATCCTGGAGATCGAACCGGAACCGCAAGACCTGCAAGTCAAAGTTTCTGAGAATTTAGACCGTTCTGTCATACCGAGCGATGCGGGGACTCTCTCTTCCACCGAGATGGGCAGCGCGACAGAACGATCCAAGAGGGCTTCCCCGTCGCTGGCAGCTTCTCGGAGTGGCAGTGCCAATGCTCAGGGCGCCATGCAAGATGTCGAACCGCCGAGGTGGCTGGCTGAAATGATGGCCGATCCGCAGGCTGGCGGAGAAGCGTGCGATTTCTGGAACGGCATCCAGCAGGCGCGATCGGACGCAAATGCGTATCGCGAAGTGTTCGCGAGACCTGAAGACGCGCGAGCGGCCGCGGAACGCGCTCGGGCACTGGACGAATTTGACGCCGCATTTTACGGAAGAGCAGGGAATTCGCCCGAACAGACAAGCGTAGCGCGAACGCAATTGGCACAGCGCATGATGCGGGAAGATCCCGCAGCGTTTCGCGAAATGGTTTTTGCGGGACTGCGCGCATTAGAAGGGCCGGAAAATGCACCGCCGGCTGCGAGTCGTTCCGGCGCTACTCAAAGCACTCCGCAAAATAATCCGTCATATGGTGAGCAGTTCGCGGCCTATCGCGCGTTCGAGCATTCGGCGAACCAGGAACTCGAGCGCACGGTGGGCGGCGCAATCGAGCGGGCGCTGGGTCAGGCTCTGCCGAATTTGAAGAGCAGGGAAGAAGCGGCAGACTCAGGGGTGCGGCACGCCGTGCCCCTGCAGGAACGCCTTGGCGTCGCAATTCGCGAGGATGTGGAGGCCTCTCTGAAAGGCGACCGCCAGCTGGGCGAACAGGTCGCACAGATTCTTTCTTTTCATCGCTTCGATGACGAAGCGCGCGCGCAAGTGGTGCGGCTGATCAACAACCGGGCCCAGCAACTCATTCCATCAGCGGCAAAGCGAGTGATCAATGCCTGGACGCAAACCACTTTTGCGGCGCACGGCGCCCGCCTGCCGGAAGGGCAGGCAAAAACTCCGAAGGCGGCGAGCGCAGGTGAACGTCCCGACCTCGCTCCTGCACGCAGCACTGGCACCGTTTCCGAGCCTCGAGCAAAAGAAGCCGGTCGAAGCTCCGTCCGTTCCGGCCGTGTTGACTACACGCGCCTGAGCGACGAGCAAATCCTGGAAATGTAATTTTCCGGCGCGATTCTCAGGTCATTTCTCCCATACTCTTTCAGAGGTGATTCATCGCGAGCGGCGAGTCCTGGCTCGATCGCGCAATTGACGTTTTCAAGGCGAAGCCCGGGCCCCCGCCGAAAGCGACCGCTCCACACGTGGACCAAAACGCCTGGCGGGAATCTGTGGAGCAGACGCACATCGTCCCCGGCTTGACGGTGCATGACGTGGGGCTTAGCGTCTTCGGGGAGACCAAATCGCTTCACGACAGGCCAGGTTCCAATGAACCCATCGCCGCCGCCCGGCAAAAAGTCGCCCATGTTGTCATCAACGGCGCCGAGGAAGCGCAGCGGCGCGGCACGGCCGCTCCATCAGTGGCACCTCCTGTGGAGCCTACGGATGAAGCATTGCGCAATCCCGAAGTTCGCGCCGCCTACGAGTCCTCGATGAACGCCGCGCGCGAAGCGTTTCTCAGCGGCCACGACCCGACCTACGGCGCAACTCACTTCAACATGCGCCCGAGACTTGATCGTTCCAAATGGAAAGGATCGCTGCCCATCAGCACACAGTCTGGGCCTTATGACAATTCCTTTCCGAATAGAAACGCGCCCGCACACACTACGTGGTTAAACACGTATTTGACGGACGAGAACGGGAAGCAGAGACATAAAAAGCAGGAAGGATCCTGGCAGGCAAGCAGCGACTACCATCGGCTCCGCGTAAAGATTTTCTTGGCAGACTCGACGCAGACCGCCTGCATCGCGCCTTTCCGCTCCGGCTCGAGCGGGCAAACCTCAAAATCCGCGAAGATGTCGGGGAACTCGTAATATGCGTCCCCCTTCGACCGCTTCCACCGCCAGTGGTCGGATTCGTAGGTTCTATCCAGGTTCGCAGGTAGCTCGGGGCTCTCGACGTCATCGTCACTGCGCGGAGGAAAGTGAGACGGCCCGTTAAAGACGCCAAGGACCCGGCGCGTGCCGGTCTTCCAAATGCGGTCCGACGGGTCGCCGTTATAGATGGACAGCCGGCCACGCGCCCAATAGCACAGCGAAGCGTTCTCCGGCGTCTTGCAAGGAATCTTGCGATTGTCCCCATTGGCAGTTGCATTTGTGGATTGACCCGAACGTTCTTGCGACGCAGTCCTAGCTCTTCCCTTTGCGGGCGCTTGCGGTTCGCCCGGGATTTGTGCAGTGAACACCGCCACGGCGAGGAGTATCAGCGTGCCGCCGACAAGCGCGGTTCTCATGCCAGTAATATAGCATGTGTGCTAATAGAATAGGATTGAAATGCCACTCTCCAGGCTGAGCAGGCGTCAGTCTACAGTTGCGGCAACATTCGATACGAGACAATCTCCCGCCCTGGATTGCGTTGCCGGTACGCGTGAGAAAACTCCGGTGTTTGAGCGTGAACTGTAAACTCAAATTGGCCAGCTCCCAGCTTCCGAGTTCCGACTTCGATTTTCCGTCTAATTCTCGGCGCCTTCTCAAGAGACGCCTGTGCGAATCCTGACCGGACGCACGATCCCAAGGAGAACAACAGATGCCAGCACAAGCAAACGCGAACGTCGTCGCGTTGCAGCTCGAGAAGGTGCGCGACAAAGTGCCCCTGCTCTATGAACGCGACGATATCTTACTCACCATGATCCAGCAGCGCGGCGACGTGGAGAAAGTGTCCAGCCGCAACATGCGCCTGCCGCTGCAAGTCAATCCGGGCGGCAAAGCCGGATCGTACAACGCCGACGGCGGCGATCTTGGCCGCGGTTCAGGCACGTCGTACGACGTCGCGCAAGTTTCGCCGATCTTCTTCCGCTTCGCGATTGAAATCACGAAGCTCGTCGAGTACGCCACGAACGGCCGCGAACGCGCCGTGGAAAACGCCGCGAAGCGCGAAGTCGCGAACGGCATGCGGCAGTTCCGCTCGTTCCTGGACAAGCTGATGCAGACCGCCGGAAACGGCGTGCTCGGCACGATCAGCTCGTTCGCGAGCACCACGTGGACGATGGCCACGCCCCCTGGCGCGGCGCTCGTCTACGTCGGCCAGACCGTGCAAGTGTATGATTCTACGCTGACCACGAATCGTGGCACGGCGAACGTTGTGGCCGCGGATCCGATCAGTTCCACGCAAACCATCACCGTGGACGCAAATCCCGGCGGGCTGACCGCGGGCGATGTGATCGTCCATGACGGCCTCAGCGGCGCGCAGCCGGTTTCTCTCTTCGGCATCAAGTATCACCAGAACAACGCCACCACGGGCACCTGGTTGAACTTGAATCGCGCGACGTATCCCGTGCAGCTGGCCACGCCACGCGTGAATGCGGGTAACGCCGCGCTTACGCCCGCCAACGTCCGCCTCGCAATCAACAAAGTCCGCAAGGCGTTGGGCATCAACCATCTCTCCAAGCTGATCGCCTACATGGCCGTCGAGCAGGAACACGCCTGGGAAAACCTCGGCATCACCGTCAGCCAGATCATCAAGGAGGGCGGCGGCAGCAGCGGCAACGATCTGGATCTGCTCTTCACCGGTCGAAAGACGATGAGCGGCGTGCCGATCAAATCCAGCGTCAACGCCGATCAAACCCGCGTGGATTTTCTGGACCTCTCGCACTGGGGGCGCGCTGTGTTGAAGGACATTGACTTCTACGAAGTCAATGGCAACACGGTGTTCCCGATTTACGGAGCGAGTGGCGGCCTCGCGGCCAGCTACATCTTCTACTTCGATACGGCGTTCCAGGTGTGGGACGATTCGCCGCGCAGCGGCGCGTTCATTGACAGCCTGGCACGGCCAAGCGGCTACTAAGACGCGCTCCCGTGAAGTCAGCGCCGAGAAACCGTGGGGGCGCGAGCAACCGTGCCCCTACACCTGCATCTCGCATCCTGGTCGTTCGCGAATCGCACGAGACGCCTGAAAGCGTCGCGCAAAGTCTTGCGCTCGCCGGAGGGTGGAACCGCTTCGGCGAGCCAAACTACCGTGCCGTATGGGGCTGGAACCGTCTCGCATGGATCGGCGGCAAATTCGAGGATCGCGATGAACAGGGCAACTTGCTTCGCGAACGATTCGAGCTGCGGCTGGAGCCGAAATATCCTGCGGTAAACCGCTGGCACATCGAGCGCTGGCTTCCGCCTGAGACTTACGGATCGCCGCGTCAGTGGCGCGCGCAAACGCATGAAATGGCCGGCGGTCAGAACGTTCCCGCGCTGGGGCCTTATCCTTCACGCGGCGAGTATGAGCATTGCTTCACGCTCGAGACCCCGGGCGGCAATTTCTTGCAACTTACGCCAATGATCGCCCAGCACATCGCTCGCGCGATCGAACGTTCGCGCAGCTTTCCCGGCGCGGCAAAACGCAGGGCTCTTTATGAGCACCTGGGCAGGGAAGAACGCGCTTACGAAGACTGGGCCTACGGTTTGCTCGATGACGCCGCCCCGGCGTTTCACAAACAGCCCTTTGTCACCGTGGCGTAGATGAACCTCAAACGAATCGAGATTTGGCTGAAAGGTATGCTCGCTGCCGCTGTGAGTGGCGCAGCTGGCGGAATCCTCACGGGATTCGCGGCCGTCGGGATTGATCCGCAACATTTCAATTTGCAGGCGGGCATGGCCGCGACCCTCCACATTGGATTGGCCGCCGCGCTGATCAATGCTGTCATCGGCGTCGCCGCGTACCTGCAGAAATCGCCGCTGCCGCAAGAGTGATTTGTAGTGGCGGAGCGATTGCACAGCAGCGGCGACAAAAAAACGCCTTCTAAAAGGGAAGCAAAATGCCTGTAGTTGGTTCTTCCGCATACAACACCGCCGGACAGATCACCGCGCTCGTTCGTTCGCTGCTCAACGACGCCCAGGGCAATCTCTTCACGGACACGGTGCTCCTCCCGTACGCGAATTCCGCCTACCGCAAAGTGCAACGCGCTCTTGGCAATTCCGGCGCGGGCGGGTTCCTCAGCGACGACGTGTTGCTCGTCGTTCCGGCCGTCGCGGCCACCGATGCGTCGCTCCAGGTTTCCATCACCGATTCCACCGCGCCTCCGAACCAACTTCCCACAGATCTTCTCGTACCGCTGAAAATCTGGGAGCGCCCGAACGGTTCGTCCGATGATTTCGCCGAAATGGTGGATCTCTCGCGCCACGGCGGTTTGCCTTCGCGCGAGCAGGATCTGGTCCTGAGCGTATGGGAATGGCGCAGCGACGGCATCTATTTCCTCGGGGCCACGCAAGACACGCAAATTCGCCTGCGTTATCTCAAGGCTTACCCGGATTTCACGGACGCCACTTCACCGGTCTTGATTCGCAACGCGCAGGAAGCCATCGCTTATGCGACCGCCGCGCTTGCCGGATGGGCACGCGGCTCTCCGCTCAGCGAGAAATGGGACGATGCTGCAGCCGACGCGCTCGAGGATTTGATCGTTCAGTCTGTCCGCCGCGAGCAGCAGTCTTCGCGCCGCCGCCGCCCATTCTCTTCGCGTTCCGGCTACACGCCGTTCTGAAACGACGACCAACCTTTAAGGAAACCAGGGAATCGCATGATACGATCGAACAACTCGTTGCGCCTGCCTCAGCCAGCAGGCTTCAAGCGAGCCAAGACGATGGGGATTTTTCTTGGGCTGCTGACGCTGCTCCTGCACGTCGTTCCCGGCGTCGTTGATTCCGCGCGCGCGCAGGGTTCGCGCAAGGACGATGTCGTCTACAACTCCCGCGGCGTTCCGCTTGCAGGCGCCACCGTCCGTGTCTGCACCATGCCCGCGTCAGGTCAGCCCTGCACTCCGCTCGCAAATATCTACTCCGATTCCGCATTGACCCAAGCGGTCGCGAATCCGACAACCACCGACGGCCTGGGAAACTATCATTTCTACGCCGCTCCGGGACGCTACATGATCGAAATTTCGGGCCCTAGCATCACCACAAGGCAGATTCCCGACGTTCTTCTCCCCGCGGATCCTACCTCACCTACATTCACGGGCAATGTCAGCGCGTTCTCGCTCAATCTCGCCGGCAATCTCACCGTCAACGGCAATACCTCCGTCATCGGCAATCTCGCCAGCGGCACGCTGAATCTGGCCGATCAATCCGTAACCCCTGGCGCCGCGAACACCGGAACAGTCAATCTTTATACGAAGTCCGACAAGCGTTTGTATTACATGGACGACACCGGCACGGAAATCGGCCCCATCGCCAGCGCCAGCGGCGCGCAAACCAATATCAGCAACACGTTCACCGCCGCGCAGAACGTTGACGCCGATCTCCACATCAAAGGTCCCAATCCGGAAATTGATCTGTCTCGCTACGGCGCATACTACAGCACCCTGCCCATGCCCCAGACCACAGGGGGAATCGGTTCCGGCGGCACGACGCTAACGCTCGCCAGTGCGCAGGATTTCGCGAACGGCCAGGGTTTGGTGGTTTACGGCGCAGGACCTTTGCCCACGATTTCCACGCCGCCTACTCCCACAGTTACGCCGACCGGCATTCTCAATGGCACTACCACCTATTCCTATCAAGTCATCGCCGAGGATTACTACGGCGGACTGACTGCCGCAAGCGCCGCGGGCAGCACCTCAGTCGGCGCGGCGAATCTCGGCGTGACTCAGGTCACTCTGGCTTCTGCTTCTCGCGCCAACGGCGTCAACACGTACACTTCGACCGTCAACCATAATCTTCAGTCCGGAATCCCTGTGGCGATTTGCCAGTTCACCGGCGGCACGGGATGCCCCGGGAGTCCCAACGACACATTCAACGGCATTTTCGTGATCGCCTCGACACCATCGGGCACGACGTTCACCACGGATACTGCATCCACGTATCCCGCGACGACGGAAACCTCCGGAACGCCTTACGCCGAGGTTCTGGCCTGCAACAAGTTGAGCTTCAGCAGCTACAGCGGAACCGGAACGCTTCGCTACTGGATCTATCGCTCAAAGAATGGCGGGGCATACTCTCTCGCCGGCGTAGCCCAGGGACTCGATCCTTACTTTGTGGATTGCGGAGTCTCCACTCCGACGGCGCCGGGCTATGTTCCCTCTACGCCCCCTTCGTCCACCCAGGCGAGATACCTCTCGACCACGATCGTCAGTGGCGGAGGCACCACGGCCCTCACCCTGGCCGCCAGCGCTTCGACAACCGTTTCAGGTGCGACCGTTTTGCACGACAATACCCCCGCATTGCTCGCGGCATCCCAAGCCGCACTCAATAACGGCGGCGCCACGGTATACATCGGCGCTTCTTCCGCCTCGCCGTCCATCACTTATTACCCGTTCAGCTCAACCTTCGATTCGACAACCCTGACGAATACCGGCGGATACCCGTTGCACATCGTGGTGAATGCCTATCTGGGCATCAATCAATCGTGGATTCTGAGCCCGAATATAGATATTGATGGACTGCCAAAGCAGGGAAGTTCTTTCAACTACGTTCCGGGCGGCTCCATCGGTGGAGGGGCCTTTCCGATTTTTTACATCCCCCGCGGAGGCGCTTTTCATTTAAACCGTTTGCAAATGAATCTGACCAGCGCGCAACAATCCGCAATCTATGCCGATGAGGACACGTTGGGAGACGGCGCTACGGGCCTGATTGCTGACCAGCTTTCTGTCAAAGGCTTCGCCGGCAGCTCGCGCCCCATCGTCCTGAAGGGCGGGTACGACTTCAGGTTTGACAGCGGCGTTTGCGACGCCAATAACGCCCAGGTCCTGACGACTCCCTACTGCGTGGATTTGATGACCAGCAGCAGCGCCGTTACCGGCAGCAATGCCGCGCAGATCCCCGGCCGCGTTGATTTCGATAACTTTTATTTCGTCGGTACGGGAATCCACATCTTCTCGATCGCGAATAACACGAGCGCGGCCAGCACCTACAACTTCTCAAACAGCCTCTTCGAGGTAGCCTTCACTCCGTTCTTGAAAATTGACAATACGAATATTCTCGACGAGGTTCATTTCGCAAACGTGGTTGGCGCAGACTCCACCGGCCAGGGCGCCGCGATGCCGTTTGTGGACTCCACCAACGGCGGGTTGCGGAACATCAGTTGGGAAGATGGCGGACTGAGCAGTTCGACCACGCCAATTGTGATCAGCTCAAATATCACTTCTGCGGATCTTACCAGCGTCACGAATCTTGTGGTGAAGCATTCTCCCAGCTTCAACATCGGCAACGTTCCCTGGTTCAACATGGACCGCACACGCGTGGAAGCCAACGACGAAGTGATTTCCGCCTTAAATGGTGGCGCGCTGATCTATCGCATCCCCGACCCTGGCGCCGCGCCCAGCGTTTCCGTCACGAGCGGTGGTAGCGTTCCCCTCGGAACTTACAACATTGCCTACAGCCTCGTGGACGCCAGCGGACGCGAAACAAAAGTTTCTCCCTCTATAAGTGCAACCACCACTTCCGGCAATCAAACCATCGTCGTGACTCCTCCCTCCCTGGGAAATGGAGCCGTGGGGTGGTATCCCTACCAGAATGGCGCTCGCATGCTCATCAGCGGCCTCACGGGGTCGTGCAACTCTCCCATTTCTGTCACCATCGCCTCCTACTCCGACACCAGCAATACCATCTGCGGCGCTTCTACGTCCTCAATCTCCTCGGCAGGATCGAGCAGTATGGATGTCAACGGAGTCAGTTCGTGGAAATACACTCTCGGTACAAACTCAATCACCGCGCCCGCCGGCGCCGCCGGCAAGACCTGGACCTTTGCTGACCACAACACCCAGTTCGCCCCCGCGACCGCAAAACCGTCGGCGAACATCGGCTTCACGATCGAGACCGGCATCGCTCAGAGCGTTTTCGACAACTTCAACCGCGCGAATGGCGCGATCGGCTTGAATTGGACGGTGCAAAATGGCGGGTTGAATGTAAGCAGCAACGCCATCGTCGGCACGGGCAGCACCAGCAATTGGGCCTTCTTCAGCGCTGCTGTCGCCGCGTTTACCTCCGATCAGTTCGCGGAAATCTCCTTGCCCGCCTCCATTCCCGCTGGTGGCGGCGCAGGACCCGCGGTGCGCGCCAGCGGAACGGGCAGCTCCGCGGACAATTACAATTGCCATCCCAACAACACAACGCTTTACCTCGAGAAAATTCTCAACGGCGCTTCCACGATTCTTTCGTCCATCGGGAATACTACCGCTGCTGGCGACGTGATTCGCTTGGAAGTCTCGGGCAACACCATCAACTGCTACTATAACGGCGTCCTGAAACTGACTGCCACCGATAACAGCTTGACTACCGGCTCTCCGGGCCTTGAAACCTACAACACGTCCGCCACGCTGGATAACTGGACCGGTGGCAACCTCGTTCCGCTCGCGCACACCGGTCTTGAGCAAGACTTTTCGCAGGTCCAGCACTTCCCGTTTGGCATCACCGTTGGACCTCTTTCACTCGCCTCTGCGCCGCCTGCTGGAATCACCATGGGAGCGGAATCGTTCAATAGCGTTCCTCGTGCCGTGATCCCGGCGTTTTTGCCCGGCGCTCTCACTTCCACGTGGACGGGCTCCACGATCACTCTGGACAAAGCCATCACCGTCACGCGTGTTCAAGTCCAGGCGAAGACCGCGCCCAGCGCCTGCTCGACCAACGCAATTGTTCGCTTGACTGACGGCACAACCAATCAAGACGTCACGATCAACGCAGCGGCGAACGACTCCGGCGCGATTGCAAAGAATTACGCGGCGGGCGCGAGCCTGACCGTCTCCGTGCAAACCGCCGCTGCGGGTTGCGCCACCGCCCCAGCGGACGCGAATGTCATTGTCCAGTTCAAAATGCAGTGACGCTTCTTTTCGCTCCAAACGTGTAACTGTTCGCCGGGAAATCTACTTAGAGGAAATTGCTTCCTGCGCTCGGTAACGGTAAACGTAGCTGTGCCCGCGATGGATCAGGGGCTGCTCAAGAAATCTCCACGACAAAGAGGCGATTGCCCAGGTGAGTACTGCAGCCAGCAGCGTCACCGCCATGCCTGGCAGCGCGTCAATGTATGGCAGAGAGTGAAATAGAATCCAAAAGCACAAGCCGAGAATTCCTCGATGGATGAGGTACACACAGTAGGAGACTCGTCCGCATTCTCTCAAAGAGCGCCATCGTGCGACCCGCGACACGAGCCCCTTGCCATCAAGAAGTGCGATCAGAACAGCTGACGTGTAGAGCATCCCGAGCCAGGAATACTGCATTGCAGCCTCAAACGCGTTCCTTGGACCGGGCATCCATTTCACCATCGCCAGAGCCCCTGCAAGGAGTACAAGTGCCAAGCCTTTTATGATGCGCAAGTTCCGAAAAAACCTTCCGCGAACGTCCGTGCGCCAAACGACCGCTGCAAGCATACCCATCGCAAGGGTGTCAGCCCTGCACGGCATGAGGACGTAGGATTTGTCCACCCCGTTGGGGAAATATGCGTAAACGAGATATCGCAGAATTGGGGCGCACACTACGCAACCAATCAAGACCTGGGTCAGTCGTCGAACGGATAGAAAGCGAATCACTAGCGGGGAAACAAGATAAAATTGCTCTTCCACCGCAAGCGACCACGTTGGCGACATGAAATATGCCGCAAACATGCTTCCCGGCGTAGCCAGAATGTTTTGCAGAAACAGCAAATAGATGGGGATGCCAAGATAGCCGCCCACTGCTGTTGAGTTTGACGGCGATCCCCAGCGCATGACCGCAAGCCCGATGCCGGAGTACACAAGAATCCAGGCATAATAGATCGGCAAAATGCGATGTACTCTTCTGACGTAAAACGTCCGGAAATAGTTCAACGAAGATTTTGCGTCGAGCAAAATGCCGCCAATCAGAAATCCGGAAAGAACAAAGAATAGATCTACCCCGCTCCACCCGAGCCGGAATACTTGCGCCAGGTGATAAAGAAGGCCGAAGTTTCCTTCGTGCGTCCGGCTGTCGGTAATGTAGTGAAGAAAAAATACCAGAAGAATGGCGATGCCGCGCAGCCCGTCCAGTTCCGGCATGCGCTTGCCGCTTTGTTGGCCGGACATCCGGGGCGTCGCGTCTTGTTGGTCGTTTGCGGTTTCTTGCATGGCAAGGACGGCTAAAAACCAATCTAACATACGAGGTGAGCTGTGAATGCGCAAAGCGATTTTGCCGCGCTGGTGAATATCTCTACCCAAAAGTGGCCGCCGCGCCATCGCACCTACTTCGGTTCGCTCCAAGTGCGCTCGCCCGAACCCGGCGAACACTTCGCGATTACTCCGATTCGCGCTTGCCGCGGTGTGATGGACCTCGGCGATAAGCGCACGATGGAAATCCCCATTTCCGCCCGCGAAATTGCCGAAGACATTGCCCGCGAGATCAACGGCGATTCCGGCGAGGGAAGTTATCACGGGGTGTTCGTTGCCGCGGGCCACGAACCGACCGAAGCTGAACTCGCCGAAGCGCATCGCAAGCTCGACGATTTTCACAAGAGACTCGTGGCCACCGCTGATTTGGAGTGGGAGCGCTCGCACAATCCGATGTTCATCACCGACCTCGAGCGCCGCGCCGCGCGCGAGCTCAAGCTGGACAAGCCGTGGCTCTACGATCCAAAGCCGCTCGCGGAGTGCCCGGCCTGCGCGGAAAAGATCAAGCCGGGAGTCGCCGTGTGCCGTGCTTGCGGCGCGATCCTGGACCGGGAAAAAGCCGCAAAATTCGGGCTTGCCCCGCAGCAAGAAAAGAAGCCGGCGGGCGGCGCACAGCGCAACCGCGCAGTGCCGGCGGAGCAGGGAAGTACGGAATAAAAAATTCTTCAAAAAGTTCAGGATCAACCACGTCCTATGTCAATAGCAGGATCATTCGACGCACCGATTGAGATTTTCAGCGGCCTGGTCAGCGATATGGCGCCCGCCGATCTTCCCCACGGCGTCTCGCCCGATTGCCAGGACGTTGTTTTCAGCACCGGTGGAGTCTCGACGCGTCCCGGGATGCAGGCGCTCTTCGGGCCGCTCGCGGGCAATCCCACCGTCAATTACCTCAAAACCTATGAGACCCCCAACGCCACGCTGCGCGCTATGGCGCTCGACTCGAACGGCGTTCTTTACAAGGAAACGACCCCCGGTACGCTTGCCACGGTTGCTTCCGGCCTCGCTCCGGCTGCCTACGCGAACTCTACGACGCTCTTCGGCCGCGAATACCTTGCGATCAGTGACGGGAAAAGTGGCAATGATCTGCCACGGCAATTTGACGACACAAATTTTGATCGCGTCAGCCAGGGCGGTCCCGGTGCGGGTCCAAGCGCCGTCGAAGAAAACGTCATTGTCGCCATTTCGGCAAGCCCGAGTGGAGCGACGCAGCCAGCCGCCGTGGCGATTTCCGCCAGCCCCGCGGGCGCGACGCAGAACGGCTACCTCGTTACGATCACAACCAACACGGCGCACGGGCTTTCCGCCGGTGAATCCGTCACGATCTCCAGCGTCGGCATCAGTGGCTACAATGGAGTTTTTCCTGTCGTATCTGTTCTGAGCTCCACGCAATTCACTTATATCGCAGGTGCATCGGGGCTCGCGGCTTCGGGCGGCGGAACTTCCGCCAGCGCAACCGCAACGATTCAAACGGCGGCTGCGCATGGGCTCGTCGTCGGACAACTTGTCACAACCTCCGGGATCGGCGTCAGCGATTACAACGGCACGTTCCAGATCACCGCTGTTCCGGACAGCATGCACTTCTCTTTTACTGCGGACTCCGGTGGCCTTGCAGCCTCCGGTGGCGGCACAGCAGCTGCGGCGGGCAGCATTGATGCCGGAGTGCATCAGGTCTGCGTGATGTTCCGGACCCGTCAGGGTTACTTGACCAAACCGGGTCCTGCCATGAGCTGGACCGCCAGCGGCGCGAAGCGTGTTGTTTTGACCAACATTCCTATTGGCCCCTCCAACGTTGTCGCTCGCATTCTCTGCTTCACGGGCGCCGGTGGCGCGAGCTTTTACTATGTCGGCGGCGGTGCTTCGCTCTTCAGCGGCAACATGATTCTCAACGACAACACGACTACTTCTCTCGCCGTGGACTTTTCCGACGCGATCGTTCTTGCCGGCACCAACGTGGACGATCTCTTTCGCCTCATCGAGCTCGCTCCCTGCGCCGGCGTCATCGGCTACTCCGAGCGCCTCCTCTGGTGGGGCGAGCGCAACAAAATGGATAATTGGGTGAATCTCGGCTTCGACGGCGGGTTCACCGGTCCGTCGCTTCCGCATTATCCTCTGGGATGGACACCGGATCCAGTTTTCGCGCCGGGCGCCACCGATGAAGAAAGTTTCGTCGTCTGGGGCGCGGCCTACTCCATCGTCGGAAACGGTTCGACGCCCACGCGCGGCCTGATGACGCAATCCGCGGTGCAGGATTCGCTCGGCGCGCCGCTCGTCCAGGCGAACACCGGTTACACGGTGCGCGTGCGCTGCGCACGCAACGCCACGCTCGCGCAGGGCACGCTGCACATTCATCTCTACAGCGCCGGCGCCAGCATCAATACGACTGGCCTTCAGCTCACCGCCTCGCAGATCACCACGAATTACGTCGAATACTCGGCCGAACTTACCGCGCCGCTTACTTCGATTCCCAGCGACCTCGTCCTGCGCATCTATGCCGATGGAACCCCAACGCTGAACGGACAGTTTTACATTGACAGCATCGAGATTTTTCCGACCGCCCAGCCTGTAAACACTTCCATCGTGCGCGCGAGCCGCGTCGAGGATCCGGAAAGCTACGACGGAATCAACGGTCTGCTTAGCGTTTCGGAAAATGATGGCCAGGCCATTCGCGCGGCCTTCAAGCTGCGCGAGCGTCTCTACCTCGTCAAAGAGCATTCCCTGCACGTGACGCAGGACGACGGAACCAACGAACCCGCGCTCTGGTCCATCGCGGAAGTTTCACGCCGCCTCGGCACGCCTTCCGTGCGTGGCGTCGGCATCGGCGAGGATTGGGTCGTCATCGCCCACCGCACCGGCCTCTATATCTTCGATGGCGGCGAGCCCGTGAAAATTTCTCAGGAAATTCAACCCACCTGGAACCAGATCAATTGGCAGTACGGCCACACACTGTGGGTCACGGTGGATACCAAAGAGCGCCGCATCTATGTTGGCGCGCCTATGGGCGCTGCAACGTCCCCCAGCAAAATTCTGATGCTCGATTATCGCGACCTCGATTCCGCAGAGGATATTGCCGGCCGCCCGCCGATCAATATCACCTACACCGGCCGCAAAACGGCCACGGACAAAACGCGCAAGTGGTCCCCGTGGACCATCGCGGCCAATTGCGGCGCGCTCCTCGAGCGCACAGCCGGCACCGCCATCATGGCTCTCGGCGGAGGCACCCCTGGGGTCGGCGGCGGCGGGACAACCGGAAAAATCTACCAGCTCAACGATTCGCAACTCTCCGATGATGGGTCCGCTATTCCCAGCTACTACACAACACACTACTTCCCGGAGCGCCCTGTCGAACAGGCACTCGGTTTGGGCGCGCACCGCAAACTGTTCACCTATCTCACGCTGTTCGTCGAGGGCGCCGGCAACCTGAATTTGACCACGTACACTGATTCATCGAGCGCTTCGCAGGTGCAGCAGCCGCTTGCGCTTAGCTCGCCATCCACCAAAGATCTGGAGCTGCCCATCAATGTTCTCGCGGAGCGCGTCGCATTTCAGGTGAGCACAAACCAGCCTGGTGCATGGTTTCGCCTGCAGAAATTCACCCCGTGCGTGCGCACCGATCCCTGGGCGCCCGTTCGTGGCTTGAATTAGCTTCCGGGCTGAATTCGGGAGTTACTCGCTCAAGAGCGTGCGAAGCTTTTGCGCCAGCGCGTCCAGCGAGAAGGGCTTTTGGAGAAATGCGTCTCCATGGCGCAACGTGTTGTCGCGTACTGCGGAGTCTTCCGCGTATCCGGACATGTACAGTACACGCGTCTGCGGCCGCAATTCGCGCAGCCGTTTCGCGAGCGCCGGACCGTTCATCCCCGGCATGGCTGCGTCTGTTACCAGCGCGTGGATTGGGCCGCTCTCCGAGGCCGCCAGTTCGAGTGCCTGCGCTCCCGACTCAGCGCTGAGCACTTTGTAGCCCTGCGCGGCCAGGGACATCACCGCGACCTCGCGCACGCCTTCTTCGTCGTCCACGACGAGAATGGTTTCGCTGCCGCGGGCTTCCTGATACTTTTGCTTTTCCTCGGTATCTTCGTGCTCCGGCGCTGGGACTACGGGCAAGAGGATCTCAAACGTGGTGCCCGCGCCCGGCGCAGAGTCCACCCAGATCCATCCGTCGCTCTGCTTCACGATGCCGTACACGGTCGCGAGCCCGAGCCCTGTGCCTTTGCCCAGTTCCTTGGTCGTAAAGAACGGTTCAAAAATATGCGCTTGCGTGGCGGCGTCCATGCCGATGCCCGTGTCGCTCACTTTTAGCCGCACGTAATCAATATCCAGCATGCCCGGATGGCGCCTGATCGCAGATGCTCCAGCCGCCACGCGGTCAAGCCCCACGGTCACCGTTCCGCCTTGTGGCATCGCATCGCGCGCGTTGATCACCAGATTCAGGACCACCTGTTCGAGCTGGCTTTCGTCCGCGCTCACCCATAAAGGCGCAGCCGGAAGCTGCAGCCGGAAATCCACCAGCGACCCGAGCAACTGCCTTAAGAGCGTGGAGATGTCGCTTACCACGCGGCGTAGCTCGACAACCCGGGCTTGCAACACCTGCTTACGACTGAACGCCAGCAATTGCTGGGTGATACCGGCGGCGCGGTCCGCTGCTTTCTGAATCGCTTCGATATTTCTGGTGACGCTGGAATCGAGCCCTTGGCGTTCTTGGAGCAACTCCACGTGGCCCAGGATCACCATGAGCAGGTTATTGAAGTCGTGCGCCACGCCGCCGGCCAATTGGCCGATTGCTTCCATCTTTTGCGCGCGGCGGAGATGATCTTCCAGGCCGCGCCGGTCGGTCACGTCGTACGTGATGCCACGCATGCGCTTGGAGCGTCCTGCGGTCTCATGCAGAATACGGCCTGCACTTGCGAGCCAATGCTCCGATCCATCCGGCCATCGTACGCGGTATTCGGCGCCGTAGGCCTCACCCGATCGCAAAGCCTCGCGGACCGCGTGCCGCACCCAATGGTGATCTTCCGGGTTGACCAGCTCCATGAATTTCGCGGCGGTCGGTGGCGCCTCCTTTGGGCGCAGGCCGAAAAGAGAGCACTGACGCTCATCCCAAAAGATGGCATCTGATTCAGGATCCCACTCCCACATCCCGAGATGCGCTGCCTCCAGGGCCATGCGCAGGCGCTCTTCGGATTCCCGAAGCGCATACTCAGTGGCCTTGCGCTCCGTGATGTCGTAGAGGATCCCGTACAGAAGCGGAGGCTGCGCAGCGGTTCCGCGCAGGATCATGCTCTCGTCCCGGAACCACACCACGCGGCCGTCGCGCGCAACCATGCGATACTCCGCGAAAAATGCTTTGCCGATGGCTTGCATGCGCTTTTCTTCAGCCATGACCAGTTCCCGGTCGTCCGGATGGACATGCTTCAACCAGAGAGTAGGGTCGAGGAGCCACTCCTCGGGTGTGTAGCCCAAGTACTCGTCAATCTGCGGGCTGACGTAATGCCACTGCGCGGTGGAACCGAATTCGGCGATATACACGATCCCCGGGATGCGCTCGACGAGCGACCTGTACAGCCCCTCGGAATTGGCGATCTCGGAAGTTAGCGTTGACTTCGCCGCTTCGCTCGATGCGTTGGAAACGGCAGACCTGGAACGGCGCTTTGGGGACTGGCGTCGCATGGACTAAATCGTTTCAGCAGCCGCACGGTTGAGGTGAATCGAAGCGAGAACTTCAAGGGTCTGCCCCACGCCGGCCTCTGCCTCGGTTCTCTCAGTTTGGCGGCAGCATTCCTCGCATGTCAACGGCACTGAGGAATCAGAGTTCCATAAAGGGTAGCGAAGGGCCATTTAGGCGATGCTTACCGTTTCTCAACTCGCTCCATTGAAAAGTCGCGATCCGTACCTCTACGAAACACTGGTGAACATCGTCTCGGCCCTCAATTCCACCAGCCAACGCGCGGGAGTTGATCCCAGCACTCCGGCCCCCGCTCCATCTCAGATCGCTTCCCTCACCGTGAGCGCAGCCAGCGGATGGTTTGACATCGCCATTTCTGACCCTTCCAACACCCGCCCGGGCCTGTTTTACTTCGTGGAGTCGGATACCACGCCGGCTTTTGCCTCGCCTCGCGTCCATTTTCTCGGCGCATCACGGAACCTCTATATCCAACTCGGAAATCAAGCGCTTTACTGGCGAGCCTATTCGCAATACGTGGGCTCTCTGCCGTCGGCCCCGATCACCTTTGGATCGCCGCCAACCGCGGTCTCCGGCGGTGGCGCTTCCGGACCCACGCCATTGCCTTCTCAAGGCAGCGGAGCCTTGTCGAATGGCCTTGCTCGCGGCGGCAACGGTTTTGGCATCTATCCGGGCGCGCGCGTTTCGAAGACTACCGTCTTGTAGCTAGAGCCTGCGTGCCTCATGCAGATTCGTGAATATCGGGATGGCGACCTAAGGGCGCTGAAAGTGATCCATGAACGGCAAGGATATCCTTACGAATTTCCTGATCTGGGCAACCCGCTCTTCGTTTCCAAGATTGTACTGACGGACGGAGACACCGAAGGCCACGGGAAAGAAAATATCAGGGCTGCTGCGTTGCTCCGGCTTACCGCGGAAGCCTACCTGCTTCTAGATCCGGCCTTCGGCATGCCGCGCAAAAAGTGGCAATGGCTTCTTACTCTACATGAAGCGGCTCGTAAGGACGCCTGGCGGCGCGGTCTTGAGGACGTCCACGCATGGTTGCCGCCAGCCATTGCCAAAAAATTTGGCCGGCGTCTCTCCAGCCTCGGTTGGATCCGTGACGACCTCTGGACGCCGTACTGCAAGAAATTAGACCCTGGGGACTAGAGGAGGAGATCCATGTCACGCGGCGCACAAGCACAAACCCGCCAGCTCACCGATCAGCAGCTGGCAAGCATCAATTCGATGAACCAGCAGTTTCTGAATCAGCAGCAGCAGGTCGGCGGTCTCCTGGTTCCGCAATACCAGAGCATCCTCAACAACCCCGGTCTCAGTCCCGCCGATCAGGCCGCCATTACCGGCCAATCTCAAGGTGCGCTTTCCAGCGCCTATGACTCGCTCCAGCAGGCCGCGCAGAACCGTGTCGCGCGCACCAACAACGCCGCGGGCTTTGCCGATCTTACGGACGAACTCGCGCGGCAGAAGGGGGTCGCCGAAGCCAACCAGGCCGCCCAGAACCAGCTGAATTTCTCCAATACCGCTTTCCAGCGGCAGATGTCCGCCCTTCAGGGGCTTTCCGGGCTCTACGGCATTGATAGCAACACGCTTTCGCGCACGCTGGGCATTCCTTCCCAGTTGCTCGGCGTTCGCGCAAACGCATCCCGGCCCAGCGGCTTCTTCTCCTCACTCGGTTCCACACTTGGCGGCACCCTTGGCGCTCTCCCCGGATCATTCTTCTGATTGATCCTTTCCGCCGCCAGCAAACTTTCAGCAGAGGCGCCACGATGAGCCTTGTCTCCACATTGGCCGTTTTGTTTTCACTCGGCATACAGTTCGTGATTTTTCTTCGCTGGCTGCACCGCCGCATGCGCGACGACGAAATCATGCGCGTTTTTGTTCGCGATGTTGCCACCAATCATCTCCCGCATATCTACGCGGCTTTGCGCATCATCGCAGCGGAGAAGGGAATTGAGCTCGATTCCCCGCCCCTGGTGCGGTTTCTCGAACTAAACGGCAATCGCGGTCGCGAATGAGCGCACCGGCCCAACTGCTCTTGCTCGCGCGCAAAACTGCCGCCGCGCATTCGCTCGATCCGGCACTCGTCTGCGCCATCATTGAGCAAGAATCTTCGTGGAATCCCTGGGCCATGCGCTTTGAACCAGTTTTCTTTGCGCGCTATGTCGCGGCCCTGTACACGAACAATAAGATCTCCGCGTCGGAAGCCTACGCGCGCGGATTTTCCTGGGGCTTGATGCAGGTCATGGGCCAGGTCGCCCGAGAATTCAACTTCGCCGAACCTTTCCTCTCGACGCTCTGCGATCCCGCCGAAGGCCTCGACATCGGTTGCAAGGTCCTTCGAAGAAAATTCGACGCCGCGTCAGGCGAATTGATCAACACGCTCCAGGCCTGGAATGGAGGAGCCAATCCGTCTTACCCGGCGCAGGTACTCGCGCGGCGTCCTCACTATCTCTAGGTTCCCGGGAGTCGCCCTAGCGCGCATGGCGCTCTCGGCCTTTCAGCAATCAATAAGGTGCAAGAAACATGCGATTCAGTTCGTGGATCAAATTGGCAGAGGCCTGCGTCGGCGTGGCCTTTCTCATCTCTCTCTTCGCAGCGTGGCGGACGGACCGCCGCGATCGAGCGCAGTTGCAGACCCAGCTCGCCGCCACACAAAAAACAATCGCCGACCTCACCGCGCAGCAGAACGACCGTACAGCCGAGTTGGCGAAAACGCTCGCACAATTGACCGCACAGAAACAGGCCGTGCGCACGCCCGACCAAGCGATCCAGAACCTGCCGGCCGTGCTACCCCTGCCATCTCCCATCGAACAATCACCATCGCCGCCCTCCTCCACCCCAGGCGGCCCACAAGCGGACACACCTCCCCTCGGGCCGAGCCGGGCCGTCATCCCGGCGGAAGACTTGAAGCCCCTCTACGACTTCGCCTCGGACTGCAAAGCCTGCCAGGCCAAGCTTGCCTCAGCCCAAGCAGATCTCGTGGACGAACGGGCCAAGTCTCAAGCTTTGCAGAAGCAACGCGACGCCGCTCTTGGTGCCGCCAGAGGAGGATCCGTTTGGCGACGTATTGGACGCGCTGCAAAGTGGCTCCTCATTGGTGCGGCGGCAGGTGCAATCGCGGCCGAAGCACATCGCTAAGCCTCAAGATTTTAGGAAGACAGAGGGCAATCGGTCTTGCCAGAGCCCTGCCAAGTTATCCCCAACCCCTGCCCGGCGCACCCCCCGCGCCGGGCAGGGGATCCCACCTCCAGTTCGCAGAGGCAAACCGTAGATATCCACAGGACGAGGGTTGCCTTGCATTTTCCGCTTGACACTGCGTCCTATAAGTTATATTATGTTAACAAGAAAATCGGAGGCAACCTTAGCCTTGTGGATTGTCTGTGGATATTCAACTGGACCGGGTCCCACACTCCGTCGTGCCTCTCCTGCCCTATTTTGATTCTTAGTTGTTTTTGGCCTTTTCGCCCGGTAAGTCGAAGGTGATGTACTTCATGATTGTGTCGGCGTCTGCTCCGACAACGCGTCTACCGTTAATGAACAACGTGGGGGTGCTGTTCACTTCGAGCAGTTTTGCATTTTTCACGCTTGCGTCAACCGCCGCGGCCGCTTCTGGTGAGGCCAGGCAAGCCTTAAAGGTATCCGTGTTCAATCCAATGTTGCCGGCAAATCCCACAATCTCGTCCCAGACGTTCTCAGCGGAAATGATGTCCTGATTGTTGTAGAGCGCGTCATACATTTTCCAGAACGATTTGGGATCCTGATCATAAGCGCAGCGTCCTGCGAGCGCTGCGGTTCTCGCCCAAGGATGGATTTGCTCGATTGGGTAATCCTTAAAGATGAGCCTGACTTGCGGACGATTTGGCAGGATTTGCTGCAGGGCGTCATGAAGCTGGCGGCAGACAGGACATTCAAAGTCCGCGAATTCGACGATGGTTACCTTGGCGTCCGTGGGCCCGACGCTGGGGGCATTGTCTGTTTGCAGTTTGGACCGAATTTCGGCGAGGGGGTCCTTCGTGAGGTCGGCGATCTCCCCGCGAATCAGGTACTTTCCATCTTTGCTCACGTACATCGTGGCGGTTTGCTGATTTTCCCCAAGAGTCAGGTCCACATTGGTTTCGAGCAGTCCAGGCACACCGGATTCCTCTAACGGCCCCACCACCAGCTTCACGTCGCTGCCAAACGCGTAGAGGTGCCTCAGATATGCATCGATTTTCTTTTGAATGGCTGCGTCAGGGGTGGGTGCAACCTGCGCCGGTAGGCTTGGCACGATCATGCTGATAAACAGTACAGTCAGGGCCAGTCGTTTGGTCTTCACGGAATACCTCATTGTTCAGGGAATGAATTTCTGTGCGATCGGGAACGGCCGCCCGAATCCGAAAGCGCGTGATGTAATCTTGAGTCCGGGCGCCGCTTGCTTTCGTTTGTACTCGTTTCGATCCACAAGCAACGCGATATTTCGCACGAGTTGCAGTTCGAAATCATACCTTTCCGCAATTTCCTCCGGCGTTTGCAAATCCTCGATATAGGCCTTGAGGACTCGATCCAGGACGTCATAGGGAGGCAAACTGTCCTCGTCCCTCTGATTCGGACGCAATTCTGCCGAAGGAGGTTTCTCCACTGTGGAGCGGGGAATGACTTCCCTTTCGCGATTCACCCAGTTCGCCAGTTCGTACACCATGAGCTTCGGCACATCGGAGATTACCCCCAAGCCCCCGGCCATGTCACCGTAGAGCGTGCAATACCCCACCGCGAGTTCCGATTTGTTTCCGGTGCTTAGCACCATGGATCCGAATTTGTTAGAGAGCGCCATTAAATAGTTTCCCCGAATCCGCGCCTGGATATTCTCCTCCGTCACGTCCACCGGCCGCGAAGCAAAAATAGGCCCCAGCGCTTTCAAGTAGGCTTCATAGACTTCCGTAACCTGGATGGTAGCGAGCTCAATACCGAGATTTCGCGCGATCGCTCTCGCATCCTGTTTACTTCCCGCCGAGGAATATGGACCCGGCATCGAAACTCCAAGCACGTTTTCAGTGCCCAGAGCTTCGACTGCGATCGTCGCGACCACCGCGGAATCAATACCTCCGCTCAAGCCGACCAGCACCTTAGTGAACCCGCATTTCTGCACGTAATCGCGCGTGCCGGTCACCAAAGCGCGAAATGCGTACTCAATCTCCTGCCGAGGTTGCTCGCGAATCTCTCCCTGACCGGTGACGGTGTCAAACAGAACCAGATCTTCTTCAAAAGCCGCTGCCTGCGCCGCTACTCGGCCGTCTGCAGATAGAGCAACGCTGGCTCCGTCAAAAATCAGTGTGTCGTCGCCGCCCACCTGATTGACGTAGATGATAGGCCGGTGATAATTCATCGCAATGGAACGCAGGATCTCCACCCGGAGGGTACGTTTGTCCAAAGTGTATGGAGATGCAGAGAGATTGATCAACACTGACGCACCTTGACCGGTCAGCTCCGCAACGGGATCTCGTTCGTAGAGAGGCTTAGCCCAGAATTTCTTGTCGTTCCAGATGTCTTCGCAAACGGTAATGCCCATCGTTTCGCCGCCAAACTCGAAAACCGTTTGCTGCTCGGCTGGCTGGAAATACCGCGATTCATCAAAGACATCGTACGTCGGTAGAAGCATTTTACCTTGCTCGAAAACGCTTCGTCCGCCGCAAAGCAACGCCGCTTTGTTGGCGATGGACTTTCCCCGGCCGTTTTCGACGTGGCCGACGTAGCCCACAATCGCCGGAAGCGGCAGCCTTGAAGCGATCTCTTGCAAGGTAGTCTGGTTCCGTTCGATGAAGGCGGGACGTTCCAGCAAATCTTGAGGCAAATAGCCGCAAACGCACAGTTCGGAAAATACCGCAATGTCCGCTCCACGCTCCTTCGCCTTTCCGGCCAAGCTCAGGATTCGTGCGGAATTTCCGGCGAAGTCACCAACGGTGGGATTGATCTGCGCGAGCGCTATTTTCATGCTCTGGCCATAGGATACGGGCGGGAGGCCTCTAAAGCAAATTCCCGCCTCTGGACGTACCCGTCGCTCGGCGTGCTCGTCATTTACGGGGCGCACTTGTGTGCCAGGAGGGTTGCAGTTCCCTGTCCGCTCCGCAATTCACGGTAGAACACAGTCTTCAGTCCCGGAAACGCTTCATGGAGTTCGCCGGGCGACAGGAGATACTCTTGGTTGCGAGGACCGCCGGCAAAAGCAAGCTGTTCAGTGGTGTGCGTCTCGTAGAGCAAGGCTCCTCCAGATCTCAAAGTCTCGGCTATGCGGGGAAAGAGCGAGCGCTGCAAATAATTGATGCACAAAACCAGGGAGAATTCCGCCCTGCCAAACTCCTGGGAAGTCAAGTCTGCACACGCCGTTTCGATGCCATTCTTGGCCGCCAGGACCAAATCTCTATCCAAGTTAACTCGCCTGGTAGTTATTGCTGCCTCTCTGGCGCTTTCTTCGAGAATATCCAGAGCGACAGGAGACCAATCCAGTGCCGTCACAGCTCGCCCCTTCGCCGCAAGAAACACGGTATTCCGGCCCCTTCCGCAAGCGAGATCAAGAGTTGGGCCATCCGGCAAGAGGGGCAATAATTCCCGTACGATGACCGCGGGCTCCGGCGCCGGCTCTGCTGGCGCCGCCTTGTACCTCGCATCCCATTCGGCCGAAGTTGCAGACATAAAAAGGGCTTCCAGCTGAGGAGCTTGTCCTCTGACCGGAAGCCTGGTAAATCCTTCTCCGGAGCCGAGAATGTGCTCCGTTTCGTTCGAAATCAGACGCTAAAGGAACTGCCGCAGCCGCAGGTGCTCTTCACGTTCGGATTGTTGAACTTGAAGCCGGCACCTTCCAGAGTTTCGATGTAATCAATTTCCACGCCATCCAGATACATCGAGCTCATCTGGTCCACGGCAACCTTTAGGCCGTTGAAATCGTAAACTTCGTCCCCGTCATTCGTTTGGTTCTCGAATGCCATGTGATATTGGAAGCCAGAGCAGCCGCCGCCGACCACCGCGACCCGCAACGCGGATGGGACAGGATTCTGCATGCTCATGATTTCCTTCACTTTAGTGCTCGCAATCGGCGTAAGACTGATCATTGGTATTTGTAGCCTCCGCTTGCAGCTTGCTCCGCAAGCTACTTCCCGGTCACATTATAGCAAAAATCGCGCCCTACGCGCATATCGGCGGGTTCCACTTGCGCAACTCTCCAGAACCACGCTTTGGACAAGGCTTGTACGTATTCCGTACAATCGGATGCGTCCATGACACATCACGTTACGCATCACGTCACGCTGATCCCCGGTGAAGGCATCGGTCCGGAAGTCTCTCAAGCCACGCGGCGGATCGTGGAGGCTGCCGGCGTCCAAATCGCCTGGGAAGAAATCAGTGGTCGTTCGGGTGATGCGGCCGATACGGGACAGGCTGTTAATAAATCCGCCATCGAGTCGGTTCGCCGCAATGGAGTTGCTCTTAAGGGCCCCATGACCACGGCTATCGCGGGCGGCGCACCGAGCGTCAATGTCGCGTTGCGCAAAACCCTCGACCTCTACGCCAATCTCCGCCCCGTCAAGAATATGCCGGGCGTCAAGTCCCATTTCGACAATGTGGATATCGTTCTCGTCCGCGAGAATACGGAGGATCTTTATTCCGGGCTGGAACACGAGGTCGTTCCTGGCGTCGTCGAGAGCCTGAAAATCATTACCGAGAAGGCCTCGACGCGCATCGCCCGCTTTGCCTTCGAGTACGCCAAGCGTGAGAGCCGTCAGAAAATTCACGCCATCCACAAAGCCAACATCATGAAGCTGTCCGACGGCCTATTTCTGAAATCCATCCGCGCCGTCGCCCCGGAATATCCGGAAATCGAATACAAGGAAATGATCGTTGACAACGCATGTATGCAGATCGTCCTCAATCCGAGACAGTTCGACATGCTGTTGCTCCCGAATCTGTACGGCGACGTCATGAGCGATCTTGCCGCAGGCCTCGTCGGCGGACTGGGAGTGGTCGGAAGCGCAAATATCGGCGATCACGCCGCCATGTTTGAAGCGGTCCACGGTACGGCGCCGGATATCGCCGGGAAGGGTCTGGCCAATCCGACTGCCCTGCTCATGAGCAGCATTCTGATGCTCGACCACCTGGGTGAGCGCTCTGCCGCGCGCCGCATCGAAACAGCGCTGGAAACCGTCTATCGCGAGGGAAAACACGTAACGAAGGATGTCGGCGGATCAGCGGGAACAGCGGAGTTCACGGACGCGGTGATCGCCACGTTGCCCAAGGTCTGATTCCCTGCTCTGATAGACCTTAAGCCTCTAGCCGTGGCCCGGCGCATAGATCTGATACACCATCAAATAAACAATTACGCCGGTTACGCAAACATAGAACCACAGCGGCAGTGTCCAACGAGCTATGAGCCGGTGCTTATCGAATTTTTCCAGCCAGGCGCGCCGCAGTGTGACCAGAATCATCGGCACGATCACGATCGCCAGAATCGTGTGCGAAATCAAAATCGTGAAATAGACCGGCCTGATCCAGCCGTGGCCTTCGAAGCGCACATGCCCGACGCGATAGTGATAAATCAGGTAGGAAACCAGGAACGTGCAAGATACGAAGAATGCAGACAACATGAATTTCTTGTGCGTCTGCATCTTTCCTTTGCGAATTGCCGCATAGCCTGCGGCCAGTAACACGCCGCTTGTGCCATTCAATGTGGCGTTCAGGGCCGCTTGCGAAAACATGGATAGGCGGAATCTTTCCTTTGAATTGCGCGGATCAGCGCGCGATTTTGTCGTACATCATCAAGCCGAGAAGCAGTGGAATGTGCAGCACAGTCGCATGCATCAGCCACTTCGCGCGAAGATTAGTTTTTGCGCTCGCTGCCCATAGGCAGACCTGCACAAGCCCAGTGCTTACAACGAGCGCACCGAAAAAATACAGCACGCCCGCTAAACCAAGCACCGCGGGAAGCAAGCTGACGGCCACCAAAAGTCCCGCCATGACCACGATCTGTCGGAACGTCCGCTTCCCTTCCCGGTCCACCACCGGCAGCATCAGAATCCCCGCGCGCGCGTAATCTTCCCGGTACATCCAGGAAATCGCATGGAAATGCGGGAACTGCCAGAAAAACAAGATCGCAAACAGCAGCCATGCGCCACGGTCCAGTGAACCGCATGCCGCGGCCCAGCCGATCATCGGAGGCACCGCTCCGGGAAACGCCCCGACGAACGTCGCCCAGACGGTACGCTTTTTGAGCGGCGTATACGCCAGCAAATAGCTCAAACAAGTTAGAGCGCCGAGGGCAGAAGCAAGAATTCCGCCCGCAACCCACAGATCCACTGCGCCGGCCACCGCCAGCGCGATCCCGAACAGCAAAGCTTCCTTGGGCCGCAACTGCCCGCTTGGCAATGGTCTGGATGCGGTCCTCCGCATGTACCGGTCGGATTCGCGCTCGATGTAATGATTCAGTGCCGCGGTACCACCGGCAATCAGCATGGTGGCAAACACTGTGTGCACCAGCCGCGGCCAATCAACCGGGCCGCGCGCGCCCATGTAGAAGCCAGCCCCCGTCGTCATCAATACCAGCAGGGACACGTCCGGCTTGGTCAGCGCGACGTAAGCATTCGCACGCGACGTTAGTGTGATTTCTGTTGTCTGGGCCGTTCCCATTTACACCGTAGCTTCGCGCCCGGATGTCACCGCCACAGAACTTCGGCGTGGCAACAGACGATAGCATAGAAGCACGATCAGAATCGAGGATGCTAGCACCAGCGCCCCCACCACGGTGTGGATCACCGTCAGGCTGACCATGACCGGCATCGGCTGAGGAGCATCGGCGGTTGCCATGCGGGACCACCATGCACCCATGCCCAGAAGAAATTGCGTCCCGAAGAGCGCGTGCAGCAACACGCGGGCGCGCGAAAGCTCGCGAGAGCAGTCAAAGCGCTTGCGCAGCGCGGCTCCCACCCACACCACTGTCCCCAACACCAGGCAGGCACCCAGTAGATGTGGCCAGATGGGAATGTCCCGGTGCCGGAAGCCTGCGCCAAAGGCCACTTGGCAGAAGACCACAAGAGTATTGATCCACGCGATCGTCAGAATGGTTGGCGAACCGTGATCTTCAAGCTGTGGCCGGTCTTCCATCCACCATTTGCTGGTGAAGAGCGCGATGCTGACGGTGAGACAGAAGAAAATCTGAGCCAGGCACGCGTGTGCCACCGGCATAGCGTAGTGCAAATCAAGCAGTACCGTCAGTCCGCCAAGAACGCCCTGTGCGATGACTGCGCCCACAGCCGCAAGTCCCAGATAGCGGACCCAGCGCCGCTCATCCTTCAGCCACAGCAGCACCGCAAGGATCACCGTAAACAATCCAACGACGGTGGCGATCACGCGATGCGAATGCTCGTAGACGACTCCACCGTACATCGGCGGCGTGACAGTCCCATACGACAGCGGCCAATCGGGTACCGAGAGCGCTGCGTCGTTTGAAGTAACCAATGCACCTGCAATCAACAGAAGGAAGGTACAAACGGCGACAACAATGGAAAAGCGATGAACTCCGGAATGATATGTTTTCATTTGAGATGAACCCGCAAAATTATAGCGCAATCTTCTTCGCGCTGCCCGCTAGCCCGCCACGCCGGATGCATTTCGCCCCTCGTCAATCCCGGCCGCCTTTACGACCAAATCTCTCAGCGTGGCAATGAACAGCTCGGAATCTCCCACGGCGGGCATCATGCGGAAGGTCTCCACTCCGAACTTTTTTGCGTCGGCCCTTCCGTCAATGTTGATCTCATGCAGCGTCTCGATGTGTTCGGTGACGAACGAAATCGGAACGACGAGCATTTCTTTCACGCCCGCGTGCCCCAGCCGCTCCAGCTCGCCCAGGAACGAAGGTTCCAGCCATTTTGCGGGTCCTACGCGGCTCTGGAAGCAAAGCAAATGGGTTTGCGGCCAGTTCGCGAACTTTTTTGCGCCAAGTTCGCACGTCAAACGAACCGTTTCCCCAACCTGCTTTGGATAGGGATCGCCTTTTTCTACCAGGCTCATTGGCAGGCCGTGCGCGCTAAAGAGCAGATGAATCCTCGAACTATCGGGAAACTGCCGCAGGCAGACGCCGATTTTTTCCACCAGTGCATGGATGTAGAGTGGATGATCGTAAAAGTGTTCCACTGTGCGCAGCGGCGGCCCTCCGTCCGGTTGGCCATACACGCGCCGCCACTCCTTCAGGCTGCTCAGCGTCGTGGCGTAGGAATAATGCGGATACAAGGGCAAGAGCACGATTTCGTCGAGCGGCCCGGATTTGCGCAATTCCTCCGCCGCTTCGCTTGTCAGGGGATGCCAGTAACGCATCGCGGTTACCGCGACGGGGTCCAAGTAGGGCTGAAGGGCCCGTACGAGCTTTTGACGCTGCCGTTCTGTGAGCTCAGCGATGGGAGATTTCCTTCCGATCATTGCGTATCGGCCCCGCACCGGCACCGATCGCTTCCTTGCAATGTAACGCGCCAGGGGGCCGCGCAGAAATCCCAGTGGACCCATCGGAATAATGTCGGGGTCGAGAAACAGATTGCGCAGGAACGGCTCGACCGCGTCGAGAGAGTCCGGCCCGCCAAGCTGAAACAGCACGATTCCGACGCGCTTCTTCCCTGCCACCCGAGCTCCCTTATTATCTCTTGTTTAACGAATCCTTTAGCCGCTGAACATCCGCGCGTAACGAAGCCGTGCGCCTTGCGACGCTCACATAAAAGAGAAAGAACACCGCCCACCCAATGATGTACGCCGCAAACACGCTGCCGATATTCTTCATCATGCCTCCGCTTCTCTCTCGAGCGCCTGCACTTCGGATCGCAACTCTTCCAATTCGTAGCGCTTCCGGATCAGAAGCACCATCAACAGCGTCAGGCTGACCCACGACAGATAAAACACCTTGCGCATGGTCGGATCGAGCCCGCCGCTCGTGAACACCACCGGCTGCGGATGCTGCGTTCTCCACCACCAGATCGAACCGTAGACCAGCGGCACGTCCAGAAAGCTGAACACGCCGTAAAATGCGCTGACCAGCGCCCGCCGGTCCGGGTCTTCGATCATCGTCCGCAGCAGCAAGTACGACACATACAGCAGCCAAAGAACCAGGGTCGAAGTCAGCCGTGCGTCCCACGCCCACCAGACTCCCCACGCCGGCTTGGCCCAGATTGGTCCGGTCAACAGTACTACGGTGCAAAATGCGAGACCCACCTCGACTCCGGCAATTCCCAGCCAATCCCATTTGTTTTCCCGTTTGACCAGGTACCCGACATTGCCCACAAATGCCACAAGAAACGCGACAAGCGCGGTCATGCCGCAGGGCGCGTGCAAATAGAAGATCCTCTGCACGAGATGCATGGTCTTTTCATCAGGAGCGATATAAAAGGCCGCGTACGCGGAGTAACCGAGCAGGGCCACGACCACAAAAGCAAAAAGTCCGTCCTTCTTCATCGCATCATTCTCCCGCGCCTCGTTACCAACAAAAGCTTATTCCTCCAGCAGATACTCTCCGAAAAGCCAAAGGGCCGTCAAAAAAATCACGTCAAACGCGATCAAAAATGCCAGCCAGTCCCAGCGCAACGTCGGTTTCGGGTCCAACAGGGCCGCGGTTGCTTCCGTGCTGGCAATGAGAAGCGGCGTCAAGAGCGGCAGCAGCAGCAGCGGCAGCATCAATTCCCTCATTCTGGCTTGCGCGGAGATCGCCGAAAGCGCCGTGCCCGTTACACCGAGCCCCAGGCTGCCGAGGAACAGGACAACCACAAGTTGGGGAAAAACTCGAAAAACCGGAACGTTATAGAGGATCGCAAATACGGGAATCATCATGATTTCCGTCAAGAGCAGGAACAGCGTGTTCGCGCCCAATTTTGCCAGGAAGATGGCGAACGGATCCGGAACCGAAAGCCGCAAAGCGCTTAATGTGTCGTTCCCCTGCTCGCGCAGGAAGCAAGGCTGCAGCATCAACGAAGCCGCAAAAAGGAAAGCCAGCCACAACAGGCCAGGCCCAAAACGCCGCGATTCCGTCGCCGTCGGATCAAATGTAAAACTGAACAGGACCACCACAACTAGGATAAAGATCACTGTGGTGGTCAGGAGTTCCCGCGAGCGGAATTCCGTGCGAAGTTCCTTCCCGAACAGCGCGGACGTGTTGGACATCAAGCTCATTCAGGCATCCGCAAACGAAAGGATCGCGCGGAAATTTGCGCCGGCTCGCGTGTCTGCCGCGACGCTCCCGGCATCCAGGCGGACAGCGCGAGTCGCTAGCGAAGCAATTTCGGATTCTCCATGGACGCTCATCAAGATCGTGCATCCGGCGTCTCGGAGGCTGCGCAATGTCCCCGCCAGCCAAGCCACCCCTAGCGGATCGAGCCCCGTAGAAGGTTCATCGAAGAGCAGCACGGACGGCGCGTGCAGCAACGCTCGGGCGATCGCCACGCGTTGCCGCATGCCTCGTGAAAACGTGCGCACCAGCGAATCTTTCCGCTCCACCAGCCCCACGGCCTTCAGCAAATCCGAAACGCGCTCCGCAGGATTTGCAACCTCTTGCAGGCGCGCGAACAGCGTCAGGTTCTCCTCTGCGGAAAGCTCATCGTAAGCCATCGTCGCATGCGCTACATATCCGACCCTGGCTTTGTAATCGTTTTGATTCCCGGTAAATGACAGCGTTCCGCGCGTGGGCCTCACCAACTGCGCCGCAATGCGTAGCAGGGTCGTCTTGCCCGACCCGTTTCGCCCTGCCAGAGCCAGGCACTCTCCAGGAGAAACTTCCAGCGTCAGACGCCGCAGGGCGTAGATCCCGCCATATCGTTTTTCGATGTTTTCAAACCGGAGTCCGGTGGCAGGTGCGCTCTGCTCGCCCACCGTTCAGCCCCGCACGAGATCCCGCAGGACCTTCTCGACGCGGGCGCGCTCTCGCGCGTACTCTTCTTCGGAGATCGTTCCTGCCTGTCGGCGCAATTCAAGGCGAAAAATCATGTCCTTTAACGCGTCGAGACTCTGCCCTGCGACCGCGTCAAGCGATGCTAGACCCGATCCCTCGGTCGAGGTGGGCGGTGCTGCGGCGTTCTGTTGCGAGGAAGCGCGCCGAGCATCTTTTCGGGCAGGCTGCGAATTCTCAACCGGCGCAGCTCCGGCAGCCACGGTAACTGCTACGGGCTTCCTGGCAAGCAGAAAAGCGCCGATCGCGAAAACGCCGACGAATCCCAGGATCAAAGGAATTTTGAGCGTGTCGAGGCGTCCCGGCACTGCCTGGATCGTTCCTCCCGCTTGCCCGGAATCAGCCTGCGTTTGTCCACCGGAATCCCCGGAATCATTTCCATTCGACGCGGTAGGCGGGGGCGCTGTCCCCGAGAGATTCACGGCCACAAGCGTTCCGGCGCTGATCGAATCTCTCTGATAAATGTTCATTCCTTGCTCTTGGCCCGAAGCCTGCAAACCGTCGCCGGTCAGCGTCACCGTTGGCGGCGCCACGACCAGCAGCCGCCCTCCGTATATGGTTGGAAGTTTGATCGTCGCAGTGTCGTTGGGATAAGGGAGCACGTACGACAGCCGGACGTCCGTATTCCCCGGCTGAAATGCGTAAGCGATCGAATATTTTCCTTTGCCGTCATCAATCGGCGCCTGGATCACGGGCATTCCTGAGGGTCCAGCCACTGCGATCTGTTTCAAGTCCGCACCTTTGGGCAATTCCATTTGAAACGATCCGTTTGCCCGAAAAAAGACGATGGGCGGAGTATTGTTGTTCTGAACCGCATACTCCTCGCCCACGGTCAGCGATGCCCCATTCGGCTGGAAAATCACCACGTGGGACGTCACGGAAACCGTCTTGGGATTCTGCGAAGGTTCGTAGACATCCATGGAAACCGCGTCGCGTCCTGGCGGCAGCGGCTCGTGGAACATCACCCCCTTATAGACAGCACGAATCAGCATCGGCTGCGCGCCGATTCCAGGATTGTCAAAGCTGAATTGTCCCTGGGCGTCGGTCTTAGTATTGGCTACTGGCTGCATCGTGCCTTGCAGCGAGATCAGAATGATCTCCACATCCGCAGCAGGCTTGCCCGTTGTTCCGTTCGTTACGGTGCCATGCGCTGTGGCCGCATTGCCAGCGCCAGCGCCTAAAAAGAACACCCCGGCAAACAAAAAAGCCGTCCCGAGGCATCGATTCATCGGGCGCCTCTCTCGGCCGGCTTCGGAGCCCGCGGGCGCCGCGTCTGTGCTTCTGTCGCCTGATCGATCTCTCCGAGAACCACGGCGGCCTCAGTCTCTAACGCATTCTTCATCGCCTCGAAATCCCCTTCCGAATACTTCCCGGCGCGGAACTCGAATCGCAAATCGCGCAAATTGTCATAAATCGTATCGCGCCTCTCAAGCAATTGATCGAGCCGCGAACGGTGAGGCGCCAGGTCCGAAGCATCCGGCTGAATATAGAAAATAAAAAGGAGCACCGCTACGGCCAGCGCAAGGCACGCCCCCAGAACCGCCCACTCTGTCGTTGCAATCGCCATAAGTGGCTGCGCGCCAATAACCATGGTCATCAATCGTCCGTTTCCTTCGCGGCCTGCGCCCGCGCGCGTTCCAGAAGTTCCGCGGACACCGCCGGTCCTCCGGCTGGTCCTGCTGCCGCAGGCACGCCGCGTTTTCGCCACCGGCTTATTACAAATACCACCAGACCCAATCCAAGCAGCAAATAGACCGTCGGCATGGACCACGCCACCAAGCTAAAACCGGACTTTGGCGGCTCCGCGTAAACCGCCGTCCCGTACTCCTGCACCAGCATCTGGGTGATCTGGGTTTCGGATTTGCCCTGTGCCACGGCATCGTCAATCTCTTTCAACATCGCCTTCGACGTTTGGCAGCCCACATGATTGCATTGCGTGAGCACTTCGTTGCACCCGCACATGCACATGAATTTACCGCCGATTTGTTTCACGCGGTCGCTTTCCTGTTGAGCCAGTAAGTGCGAAGCGGCGAAGGGCGCCGCGGCGACGGCGCAAGCCACCGTGATCCACGCAATTTTCTTCGCTCTAGTCATGACCTTCTCGCAATGTCACGGTTGGCGTTAAAGCACCAGCGAGTCGTGGAGCGGATGCCGGCTCTTTCGCTGCCGAAAGCACCAGAACAGCCTTGCGTTCCTTCATGAGCGCAACAATCGTGCCCATGACGACGATCACTCCGCCAAACCAGATCCATTTCACGAGCGGATTCAAGAACGCGTGAATCACGGGCGGGCCGTTTTCCTCGTTTTGTCCGGCATAAACAACGTACAAGTCTTCACGAAGCGTCGAATAGATCGCCACCATGGTCCCTGGCGGCTGGTTGGTCGCCGGGAAACTTCTCTTCTCCGGATACAGCATCATGATGGGCTTATTGTTCTTCATGACTTCCATGATCATTCGCTCAGCGGTATAGTTTTTCGTCTGCGTCTGATCAATGCTCTGCAGCAAAAGCTCATAGGGGCCGATTTTCATCGTTGATCCGATCGGCATCTCCTTCTGTACTTCCGATTTGAAAGCCGAACCCGCCAGGCCAATGAAGATCAGCACCATTCCAAAGTGAACGATATATCCGCCGTAGCGCCGCGTGTTCCGCATCGTCAGGTCCACGCATGAAGCGATCCAGGAAGCCCCCGACCGCGCGCGCACGACCCGCGCCCCGCGGTAGAACTCCAAGACGATGGTGCTTGCCACAAAAGAGCACAGCGTCATGCAAACAATCGCGTAAAATTCGCGGTAACCCAGCGCGAATGCAACCGCTCCACCGACCAATCCGAGGATCAAGGGCCAAGTAAAATTCCGTTTCAGGCTTTCTGCCGAAGTTTTTCTCCACGCCAGCAGTGGCCCTACCCCGGTGAGCAGCAGGAGCAGCATCCCGAGGGGAATATTTACCTTATTGAAAAAAGGTGTGCCAACGCTAATGCGCGAGCCCGTAAACCACTCCGAAAACACGGGGAAAAGGGTTCCAGAAAGAACAGCGATGCATGCCACCAGCAATACTAGGTTGTTGAATAAAAAGCTCGACTCCCGGGAAACGATGTCGTCCAGCTGATTCTCGCTCTTGAGGTAGTCTCTGTTTTTGAGGTAAGCAATCGTGCATACGGACAAAATTATGATCAGGAAGCCGACGAACCAGTTGCCGATGCTGGACTGCGCAAACGCATGCACGGAACTCACCACGCCGCTCCGCGTCAGCATTGTACCCAAGATGCATAAGATAAATGTCGTGAAGACGAGCCAGACGTTCCACACCTTCATCATGCCGCGCTTTTCCTGCATCATCACGGAGTGCAAGAACGCCGTCCCGCTCAACCACGGCAGCAACGAGGCATTTTCCACGGGATCCCAGCCCCAGTACCCACCCCAGCCCAGCACCGCGTAGGCCCAGTGCGCGCCCAACAAAATCCCCACCGTCTGGAAGCCCCAGGCAATCATCGTCCACTTCCGAGTGAGGTGAATCCATTTTTCGCCCGGATATCGCGCTAACAGTGCCGCCAGCGCGAAGGCAAACGGAATCGTGAATCCCGTATATCCCGAATACAGATTCGGCGGATGAATCGCCATTTCCGGATATTGCAGCAAGGGGTTCAATCCGTTTCCGTCCGCTCGGGCCACGTAATGCATCAAACCCTCGGCATTCGTTACGCCGAGGACTTTGAATGGGCTGACCACGAAGTTGCTTAGCGTAAGGAAGAAAAGTTGCACGCCGGCCAGGATCACTCCCACGTAGGGCATCAATTCCGTGTTTTTATTTCTGTAAACGAGCAGGACGGAGATCACATAGATCGCCAGCAGAAAGCTCCAAAAGAGAAGCGATCCTTCCTGGCCGGACCACAGCGCGGTCACTTTGAAAAGGTTGGGGAGATCCCGGTTGCTGTGCTCCACAACGTAAGCAACCGAATAGTTTTCGGAGAAAAACAGGTAAACCAGACTGAAGGTGGCCGTAAAAATCAGGACGCACGTCGCGATTCCCGCTTGCCTCGCGCTCTTGATCAGCAGCGGGTGCCGCGTGACGATTGCCGCAATCCCGCCGACAAAGGCGTAAACCCCGCACACGAACGCCAGGAGCAGAGCGAATGACCCAAATATATCCATGGAGCTTCAGCCTCTCTCCCGGTGGCCTGCTGGAAACGCCTGGGATCTTCTTACATCCCGCTCGGCTGGGCTGTGTTCGACGCTCTATCCCCGGGGGCGGATACCGTCGGTGCATACTTGGAAGCGCACTTCGCCTGCACGTGCTCTGCGACGAATCGGCCGTCCGGAGCGGGGCGACCTTCCACTAGGGCCTGCGAATTATCCACAAACGTGTCCGGCAGGATTTCGCTGCCGACATAACTCACGGGAAGCGACTTACCTTCCCCTTCCAGGACGAAATCCACCCTTCCGTCCATTCGGTGGATGCTTCCTGGCTTGACGACTCCTCCCACTCTCATCCGGTGCGTGAGGGCCGAACCTTTCATTGCGGAAATTTCGGCGATGGTATGGTAGTAGGTCTTGCTCTCGCCGTAGCCAAGCCATGCGAGACACATCATCGAAATCACAATAATTCCAATGCCGATCCCGAATTTAGCCTTCTTATTCATTCCGCACATCCTCTGGACACGTCATGTCTCGCCAATGTTAGCACAAGGATATTCGTTGAGAAATGCAACATCTTGATTATCTCCCCGCTGTCCCTCAGGCCAATCGGCCCCCTGCCCAATCTGCCAGTACTTCAATTTTCAAATCTGGAACAGCCTCTTGCATCACTTTGGCATGCATCCTCAGCTCTTCAGTGATGAGCATCACGCGCTTCGGCCGGAGCGACCTCTTCAGCCTCACCAACGCCGCGGGCATCCGCTTTAACAGCAACTGGCTTCTTTGCTCCGGCTCCAAACTCTGATCAAACGCGCATTCGAGGACGTGTGTCAGAAAGAGCCCTCCCCTTTGAAACTCCGAGAGCGCCGTTGCTTTCGTCTTTCCCCTATGTTCGATACCTGCGCTTTTAAGGATTGTTGCCGCCTCTCCTCTCGGATGATTCTCCTCATCCCCATAGAGGAACTCAGCGTCAAGCACTGGCGGAGCCGCCCCCAGAAAGAGTGTTTGGATGTGAATCGGCCGAAAACGTGTAGCCAGTTCCAACCGCCTCAGCCTTTTCGCAATATGCTCCGGAGAACCTGACTGCCCACAACCGTCGCACTGGAGAACAGTCTGCCCCATAACCAATCGCAGCATATCCTACTTATCCGCATGGCACGGAGCAAATAACCCAAAAACACTATCCAAGTCATTGAAGCGGCGTTTTCTGGCTCATGGAACTCACTTTGGGCTTTCCAGCTAAAATCGGCATTGGAGAGGGAATACCATCTTAAAAGGGAAAGGCGGCGGTTCCACACCGGGGATGGTTATGGGTTCTGGAGTCGTGCAACCGCCGCCTTACGGCTTACTTATGCGCTCTCCAACCCGGTGGCCCTACGATTGTTGCGAATGATTTAGTACTACTTGCCCTTTATGGGGTTACGGGCTCGTCCTGGGGAAACTTCGCGCGCAAACACCACTTCAATTCCTGGCTTAGCTCCGTGATCTCCATTCCCGGCATCACGATGAACTTGCACGCCAGCATTTCGCGAGAATCCTCATCGTCCGGCAGTTGGCAAGTCACCCGGCAATACTGGCAATCCTGATTCCAGCAAAAACGCCCATAGGGGATCGTTTCCGGGCTAATGAATTGAAAACACCGCAGAAGTGAGTTTCGTTCCGGTACATGGAATTTCTTCCCCAGAATGGTGATGTCCACCAGCTTTTCGTATGGACGGAAGGGTTCCGACATGTTTGGCCGTTCCTCTGTGCGCCTGCCTACCGTAGTAGGGCTGCCCGCCGCTGCGGACCAACTTCTAGGCATCCGCGGCTTCCCCTGACATTAACGCACCATGATTATGACCTCCTCAGGCTATTCCGTTCCGCGCTCACCGCACAGTGCTTCCGAGCCATCGCGTTCCCTATCCGATACGGGGGTTTCCTGTCGGCGATTCGTTAATTTGAAATATCGAAATACTGCCCCATCTTGCGGAACTTCTCATAGCGTGCTTCCAGAAGATCTTTTATCTGCTGATTCTTCAGAGCCACAAGCTGACGATCCAACACTTCTTTCAGCAGCCGTGCAGTTTCTTCATGATCCGTGTGCGCTCCCCCCTCCGGTTCAGGTACGATCTCGTCAACGATTCCCAGCTCCATCAAATCTTTTGCCGTGATCTTCATGGCTTCGGCCGCCGTCTCTGCTTTCGAGGCATCGCGCCAAAGGATCGCCGCGCATCCCTCCGGCGAAATCACGGAATAAAAGCTGTTCTCCAGAATGTTCACCACGTCGCCCACAGCGATTCCCAGCGCCCCGCCTGATCCGCCTTCGCCCGTCACTGTGACGATAATCGGCACCGGCAACCGCGACATTTCACGTAAGTTGCGCGCAATTGCTTCACCTTGTCCCCGCTCCTCGGCGTCTATACCGGGATATGCTCCCTGCGTATCCACAAAGGAAAAAATGGGCAACCCGAATTTCGCAGCGAGCTGCATTACGCGCAGGGCCTTTCGATAACCCTCCGGTTTTGGTTGGCCGAAATTTCGGATCACTCGCTGCTTCGTGTCCCTTCCCTTTTGATGGCCGATCACCGCCACGGGCCGGTCCTGGAATTTCGCTAAACCCGCGACTATGGCCTTGTCGTCCGCGAACTCCCTGTCTCCGTGCAGCTCCATGAAATCCGTGAACATCAGACTGATAAAGTCCAGCGTGTAGGGCCTTTGTTGGTGCCGCGCAATCTGCGCGCGCTGCCAGGCTCCCAGGTGCGCATAAAATTCCCGCCGCAAATCCGCAACCTGTTGCCGCAGCCGTTCCAGCTCCGCGTCCGCCGCTTCGTCTCCCGCAAGGTGCCGCAGTTCTTCCACATCTTTCTCCAACCGGTCAATTTCCCGCTGGCGCGCGGCGGTGACCTCGATTTCGCTTTTCTTCTCTTTCTTGCTCATGTGGATACGGCTAGGCTGCTGCTTGGTCTCCGCGGATCCTTCTTACTGCTTCCACCAGTTCTGCCGTGGCTTTTACCCGCTGTTGAGATGCTACCACCGCTATGCCACCATCGGGAGAAACCAGCTCAAAGATGACCTGGCTTGCGCCGGGTGAGCTGGCAAATAGCTCCTCCAATTGCTCCAGGGTCTCTTCGCGCAGCGTCTGCAAATCCAGACGCACCCGGAGCTCGCCTCCATTCGCGCGCTCTACCATCTCGTCCAACCGCCGCGCTTCCTGCAGGGAGAGCCGAGTTCCCGCTTCTTCCACCTGTACCCTTACCTTCAGTAGCAGTGGCACACCCGGCTTCAGCGTTCCTTCCGCCTTTGTGAAGCTCTCCGGGAAGGCCAAGAGTTCCTGCACGCCCGCTCGGTCCTGGATCGTGTAAATTGCCCACCGCGCGCCCTTTCGCGAACGCATCGGCCGCGTCCCCACGATCAGCGCAGCGACTGTGATCTCCTTGCCGTTCCGTTGGCCTTCAATTTCACCAAGCGAGACGGTTTTCCATTTCTCCAATCGCGAGGCATATTTCTCCAGCGGATGACCCGAAACATAAAAACCCAGCATCGCGTACTCGCTGGCCAAACGCTCTTCTTCGCTCCACTGTGCAGCTTCACTTAGCTCGAACGGTACAGGCGCCGGCGCTGCCGCCGCTCCAAAAAGCCCGTGCTGTCCGGTCTCGCGTATCCGCGCCGCCCTCAGTTGTGCAGCCAGCACCTCGTCCACGGAAGCTAGGAGGCATTCTCGTGCTCCGAGCGGATCCATCGCTCCCGATTTGATGAGGCTTTCAAACACTCTCTTGTTTAAAAATCGCGTCTCGATCCGGTCGCAGAATCCGTAGAGCGATTTGAACTCGCCTTTGCTCAAGCGCGACTCGCGGATCGCTTTGGCGGTGTTTTCGCCAACATTCTTGATCGCCGCAAGCCCAAACCGGATGGATTCTCCCACCGGGGTGAAATACAAATCGCTCTCGTTCACGTCCGGGGGCAGAATCGAAATTCCCATCCCCCGCGCTTCATTGATGTACTTGACGATCTTTTCCGTACTCCCCGATTCCGCCGTCAGCAGCGCGGCCATGAATTCTACCGGGTAGTGCGTTTTCATGTACGCCGTCTGGTAGGCGAGCAGTGCGTACGCACAGGAATGCGATTTGTTGAATCCGTACCCGGCAAACTCCTCCATCAAGTCGAAGATTCGCTCCGCTTTTTTCTCGAGGATGTTGTTCTTTGCGCATCCCTCCAGGAACTTTGCCCGCTGTGCCGCCATCTCTTCTTTTTTCTTCTTGCCCATGGCGCGACGCAGAATGTCGGCTTCGCCAAGGGAAAAGCTCGCGAGGCAGTTGGCGATCTGCATCACCTGTTCCTGATACAGAATCACGCCGTATGTCTCTTGCAAAATATCCTTCAGTTGCGGCAGCTCGTATGTAACTTTGGTTTTGCCCTGCTTACGGTTGATGAAATCATCAATCATTCCGCCCTGAATCGGCCCCGGACGGTAGAGCGCATTCAGCGCCGTTAAATCCTCAATTCGCGAGGGCTGGTAGCGCCGCAGGATGTCCCGCATGCCGTGCGACTCAAACTGAAAAATCGCCGTCGTATCGCCTCGCGCAAAAAGCTTGTATGCCTCGGGGTCATCCAACGTCAGGTTGTCGAGGTCAATCTCCATGCCGCGATTCTGTTCCACCATGCGCACTGCGTCGTGCAGCACGGTCAGCGTCGTCAAACCCAAGAAATCCATTTTCAGCAAGCCGATACGTTCCAGCGCATTCATGTCGAATTGCGTTGTGATTTCATCGCGGTTCGTCTTGTAAACCGGAACCAGTTCCGTAAGCGGTTGCGGAGAAATCACCACCCCCGCCGCGTGCGTGGAAGCATGCCGCGCCAGTCCTTCCAGCCGCAGAGCCACGCTCATCAAATCCTTCAATCGCTCGTCGCCGTTCACCGCGGATTTCAGTTGCGGCGCTTCGTCCAATGCTTTGTCCAGGGTGATCCCCAGCGTGGCCGGAACCATCTTCGCCAGCCGGTCCACTTCCCCGTAGGGGATATCCATCGCCCGCCCAACGTCCTTGATCGCCGCCTTCGCCGCCATGGTTCCAAACGTAATAATTTGAGCGACGTTCTCCCGTCCGTATTTTTGCGTCACGTATTCAATCAGTTCGCCCCGCCGCCTCATGCAAAAATCAATATCAATGTCCGGCATCGAAACGCGCTCGGGGTTCAGGAATCTCTCGAAGAGCAGGTTGTACTCCAGCGGATCCACGTCCGTAATCCGCAGCGCGTAGCTCACCAGGCTCCCTGCAGCCGAACCTCTCCCCGGTCCCACGGGCACTCCCTGTGCTCTCGCGTAGTGAATGAAATCCCACACGATCAGGAAGTAGCCTTCGTAGCGCATCTTCTGGATCATCTGGATTTCACTGCTCAGCCGCCGTTCGTACTCGGCCAGCGGGTGTCTCAACGCCCCTTGCTTTGCCAGTCTCTCCAGATATGGCACGCGTGTCGCAAATCCCTCGCGCACAACCTTTTCAAAATAACTCCCCGCTGTGTGACCCTCGGGCACCTGGAACGCGGGAAATGGATTCGCAATCCGCTCAATCTTGACGTTGCAGCGATGCGCGATGTCCACTGTCCGCCGCATCGCCTCTGGCAATTCACCAAAAACCCGTGCCATCTCCTCCGCGCTCTTGAAGTAGAACTGGTCCGTGGCGAACTTCATCCGGTTCGCCTCGCCCATCGTTTTGCCGGTTTGGATGCACAAGAGCACATCCTGGGCGTGCGCATCTTCGTGATGCAAGTAATGGCAGTCGTTCGTGGCTACCAAGGGAATTCCCGTCGCTTTCGAGAGCCGCACCAGTTCCGGATTCACCTTCTTTTCAATCTCAAGCCCTTGGTCCTGGATTTCCACGAAGAAGTTGCCCTTCCCAAAAATTTCTTGCAGCCGGTACGCATTTTCTTTCCCCTGCTCATATCGCTCTTCCGCCACTGCTTCCGTTACCGCTCCGCGCAAACACGCGGACAGCGCGATCAGGCCCTTGCTGTGTTTTGCAAGAATTTCGTAGTCAATCCGCGGCTTGTAGTAGAAGCCTTCGAGGAATCCTGTGGAAACCAGCTTGATTAGATTGTGGTAACCCTCGGGCGTTTCGCAGAGCAGCACCAGGTGGTTCGTCCCGCGCATTCCCGCTTCCGGCTCACCACGGTCGCTCCCGTTCCCCGGACTTGCCTTCTCTCCGCGGTCATGCCGGCTGCCCTTCGCAACGTACACTTCGCACCCGATGATGGGCTTCACATCCCTCTTGCTTGCCTCATAGAAAAGATTCGCGGCAGCGAAGAGGTTTCCGTGGTCAGTGACCGCGACTGCAGGCATTTTTTGCCGGGATGCTTCATCCAGCAGTTCGCCGGTCTCGCATGCTCCGTCCAGCAAACTAAAATCGGTGTGAACGTGAAGATGTACAAACTCCGGCCGCCCCATGGTTTCGATTGTAAATCCCTGATTTCAGAATTGCGACCCGCAATCTTTGGTTTTCAACAGCCCCCGACCGCCGCTCAGACGCTACTTTTTGGTTCGCTTCACAGCTTTATGCACCGCGGCCGGAGTTTTCAATAAACCGCTTCCGGTTCTTGCTGCTCCCAATCTCTGAACGGGCTTTGATCCGGCCTTCACTGCGGCCGGAGCGGCATCGTGCTTCTTCTCCGCCGGTCTTGGCGTTTTCTTGTCCTTGCTCTTCGATTCCTTCGCTTTTGGCTGCTCCTTGATTCCGGAAAGCCTCCGCAACATCTTTACCCTTTCTTCAGGCGTCTTGCCCCTTCCGGTCAATTGCATTGCGAACATTTGCTCAACAATCGCGTCGAATTTTGCTCCTCGCGGCATGCCGATCCCTGCCAGTTCATTCGCGATCACCGCAATTCCCGCGCGCAGCGGCCTCCACTTGTGCAAATACGCCTTGATCTTCGAGAGCGCCGCCGAATTGCTCGATTCGGCCAGCAAATACGCTATGCGGTCCAGCGGTTGCTTCTCCAGAAAATGAAACGCATCAATCGGTGCCTTTAATTTCCTCCCGATCAGCTCCTTTTGTGCCGCGAGCGCCTCCTTCTCGAAGCCCAGGATAACTTCCATCTCTGCCGCCCGAAAGCTCAGCTTATGCAGCAGGTTCGACTGCTCCCGGTCCTTCAATCGTCCCAAAATCGCCAGCATCATCGGCGTCGCCAACCGCGGCCGCAAGCCCGCGAGAAATAAATCGTCCTTCACCTTCACCAGCCGGTTGATTGCCTCATAGTCCGCGTGCTTCTTCGCCAGCACGGGATGCACGCTCTCCATCAAATCGTGCTCTTCCCAGGATTTCAACGTTACTTGGGGCCGCTCCTCGCGCGCCAGCGCTCGCAGCTCTGCTCCTGCAACCTCCGCCTCAATCGTGTGGTGCAGTTCCCGCTCCATCGCTAGATTGAACCAGTCCTGCGTTCTCTGTTCTAGCTTGAATCCCATCCTCGCCGCATACCGCAACGCCCGTAGCAGCCTCACGGGCTGATTTGTAAAGCTGTGAATCGTCAGTGCGCGAATCTCCCCGCGTTCCACGTCGGATAATCCGTTCGTCGGATCGAGCAGCAACCCCCGTGACGCCGGATTCAGCGAAATCGCAATCGCGTTCAGCGAAAAGTCGCGCCGCCGCAGATCCTCCATGATCGTAGACCACCGGATCTCCGGCCGCGTTCCCGGGCGAACATAATGATCGTCTCGCGCTCCAGATACGCTTCCCTCGCAGTCTCCCGCGAACAACAATTCCACTTCGCGGAACTTCTCGTCCTCGTGCACGATCTTCGCGCCGCCTTTTTCCAGTTCGCGCGCGATCTTGGAAGGATTCCCTTCCACGGTAAAGTCCAGGTCGCGAAGGTTCGCGCCGGTGATCAGGTCGCGCACCGTTCCGCCCGTCAAATAAACGTTGTACCCCAGCGCGGCCGAAAGTTCCTGCACCCGCATCATCGCCGCTCGCTGCTCCGGCAGCAGCCGGCTCTCCAGCAAAAACATATAGTCAGGCATCGCGTTTCCTCTGCGTCAAAGTGACCCTCGCCCTCGAAGGTTCACCCACAATGAGTTCCCGGGTTCCCTCCGCGCTACGCGCGCGGGTGATGCGCCTTGTAAATTTGCTTCAGCCTTTCCTCGACCACATGGGTATAAATCTGCGTCGTGGAAATATCCGCGTGTCCCAGCATCAGTTGCACCGACCGCAAATCCGCTCCCCTTTCCAGCAGGTGCGTTGCAAAGCTGTGCCGCAGCATGTGCGGAGTCAGCGCCACCCGCAATCCCGCCCTCCGTCCATATGAAGACAGAATCTTCCACACCCCCACTCGACTGATCTTTCCCCCTCTCCGGTTCACGAAAAGCTGGGCCCCCGCTGCCCCTTTGCCTTTCCGAACGAGTTCAGGCCTGGCGTCCTTCAAGTACCGTTCCACCATCCCCAGGGCTTTTCGACCTACCGGCACAATCCTCTCCTTGTCTCCTTTCCCGATGCACCTCACGCATCCTACTTTCGTATCCAGGTCTGGCACGCGCAGCCCTGTGAGCTCCGAAACTCTCAAACCCGTCGAGTACAGCACCTCCAGCATTGCCTTATCGCGCAGTCCTAGTGCCGTCTTCACGTCCGGCTGTTCCAGCAGCCGCTCCACTTCTTCCAGGCGCAGATATCCCGGCAGCGATCGCCGGATTTTCGGAGACTCCAGGTTTGCCGTCGGATCCTCGGCAATCTGTTCGTGAATCTGCGCAAAACGGAAGAAATTCCTCAACGTCACCAGATGCCGCGCCACCGTTCTGCTTTCCAGCTTTAGCCGGTACAAACTCGCCAGAAAATCAACCAGGTCGTCTCGCTTGACCGCCTCCAGCGCCAGCTTCCGTTTTTTCGCGAATTCGCCGAACTTCTCCAAGTCGCGGCGGTACGCTTCCACCGTATTCGCGGATAGCCCTTTTTCTACCTTCGCATGGTTCAAAAACGCCGAAATGGCTGATGTAATCTCCATACCTATTCCACAAAGGCCGTTCCTGCCCTGTTGCGCTTCGTCGCGATGCCGTAAACCTCTTCTATTTCCGGACAGCGGAAAACCCATGCCAGCGCCAGGTACAACACGGTCGCGCCGCCGATCAAGCCCGCGAAAACCAGCAATTGCACCAAAAACCTCGACTCCACCGTAAACCGCGTGTAATACCCTCCGAACCAGCACGCCGTTCCCATGATCCCCGCGCACAGAAAAATCTTTCCAAACGAGCGGAACATTTCCAATGTGCCCAGCGATCCGTAGCGAATCCGGAAAATCGCGAACAGCGTGAAAAAGTCAAAATAACAAGCCAGCGCCGTCGCCAGCGCCGGCCCGCCGTTCTGCACTCGCCGGAAGAAAAACTCCATAAAAATCACGTTCAGGACGATGTTCAGGCAAAATGAAATTGCCGCTACGATCACCGGCGTCTTTGTGTCGTTCGCCGAATAGAACGCCGGCACGATCAGCTTCACGCTCGCCAGCGCCGGCAGCCCCACCGCGTAATAGAGCAGCGCCCGCGCCGTCAGCCGCGTGGACTCCGCCACGAACAGCCCGTGCTGGAACAGCACCCGAATGATCGGCTCTCGCAATATCATCAATCCCAGGGCCGCGGGGATGGTAATGAACGCCACGATCCGCACCGAAAACATCAGCGTTTTCTTCAGCGCTTCGTACTCGTTCGAAGCCGCTTGGTGCGACATCATCGGCAAAATCGCCGTCGCTACGGCAATGGCGTAGCCTCCCAGCACCAGCTCCATCACCCGGTCCGCTACATACAGCGCCGTCAAACTTCCGCGCGGCATCATCGCCGCGCTCACAAAAAACGTATCCACGTAAAAATTGATCTGGGAAACGCCCAGCCCGAAAAATCTTGGCACCACCAGGCGCGCCACGTTGCGTATCCCCGCATGCGAAAACGAAACCCCGAACTTGAACCGCATCCCCTTCTGCACCAGTTTTGGCACCAGAATCATGAACTGCAGAGCTCCGCCGACCAAGACTCCCACCGCCAGGGATATGGCCGGATCTTTGAAGTAGTGCCAAACCGCCGCAATCGAGAAGATGATGATCGAAGCGTTCAGAAAAACTGTTGTCGCCGCCGGCATCCCAAAAATATGAAACGAATTCAGGATGGCCATCGCCAGTGCCGCCAGCGCCAGGAAAAACACGTACGGAAAGATGATCCGGTTTAGCGCCGCCGCTTCGTCCCAGCGTACGTTTCCGCCCGAAAAATTGAAGGTATGCACCACGAACGGCGAGAACACCATTCCCAGAACGGTGACGACTGCCGCCACTAGCGCCAGTGTCCAGAACAGCCGGTTTGCGAAGTCCCATACTTCTTCCTTGGTTCTCTCCTTCATCCAGGTCGTAAACACCGGGATGAACGACGCCGTCATCGAGCCTTCGCCTACCAGCCGACGCAGCAAATTCGGCAGCCGGTAGGCGAGCACGAACGAATCCGCCGCGTATGACGTGCCCAGCAGTAGAACGATGCGTTGGTCCCGGAGGTAACCGAGGACTCGGCTGACGACCGTTACAAGCGAAATGATCGAAGCCGACTTAAGAATCTGCGTCTTTTCGGTCAAAGGGCGGCGCTCCGGAGCCTAACCCCAATGAAAACAATAGGTTGACAGGAAAAACCCGCTTAACATAACATATGTGCAAGAAATCTGCAAATCTCCAAAGTTTCATCTGGGTTATTCTGACCTTTGAAGCCGCGCGCCCCAGCCTCGACTCACAAAAAGGTCGTCGTCTCTCTTACCGACAAGACCTTTCTACGCGGCTACCTCAATCCCTCACGCCTGGCACACTCCAATCCTATTGACCTCCTCACTCCCGACGGAGAGCACGAGGAAATCCCGCTTTCCCGAGTACGTTCCATCTATTTTGTCCGCCAGTTTGAAGGCGAATACGAGCCTGAACGCAAAGCCTTCCTTAGCCGCCCCAAACTCGACGGTCTCTGGATTCGTCTTCGCTACTTCGATGGAGAAACTCTCGAGGGCGTCGTTCCGAACGATCTGCTCGGCCTCCTCGACAACGGCCTTCAGATCACCCCGCCAGACTTCAGCTCCAACACCGACCGAATTTTTGTCCCGCGCTCCGCTCTATCCGAACTCACCGTCCTCGGCGTCGTCGGTATCGCTCGCCGCAAGCCTGCTGCGGTCGCCGCCGCTGCTCAACCCCGCCTCTTCTCAGAGTGACCCGTTCGCCATCGTCCCGTTTCTCCACTTTGTTTTATCGCCTTCCCCACACGCCGCCTCCTGCTTTCTTTCTGCCTCTGAAGTGCCCGCCGACCGTGGCGGGCTCCTCTTACTCTTGGTTTGTCACACGTAATTCGCTTCGATAAACTCGCGCTAAAGTATCAGTTCCGTTTTTCGTCTTCGGAGGCCTGCCGGTGAACAAAGAAAGCGCCTGGAATTTCGCCGAACACTGGATCGCATCATGGAACGCTCATGATCTGGACTCCATCATGGTTCATTACGGCGACGCGGTGGAGCTGACCTCGCCCATCGCCGTCCAGCTCTTAGGGATGCCGGATGGTAAGATCGTCGGAAAGGCCAACCTGAGAGCCTATTTCCAGCGCGGCTTGAAGGCTTACCCGGATCTCCGCTTTCACCTTGAAAGCGTTCTCTGGGGAATTCAAAGCATCGTGCTCTATTACTCAAATCAAACGGGCAAGCACACCGCCGAATTCATGGAGCTCTCCCCCTCCGGCCTGGTCACCCGCGTCGTCGCCAATTACTCCGCCTAGGAAGTTCGACCGCTTTTCTATGTGAGTCCAACGCGGCGCTCTAAATCCGCGAATCGAGGGTCGGTACGCAAGGGATCAAAGTAGGGATGGACCTTGAGGAACTGCAGGATATTCGAATGTTCCTTATAGGCTTCTTCAAGCCAGGCAAAAGCCTGTTCATTTTCGTCAAGCCCCAAATAGGCGTTCACAAACGCTCCCGCGGGAACATACCCTGTTTTCCTGCGTCGTTCCAGCTCCGCAAGCAGCTGCAGCGCATCCTTGCGCCGCCCGGCATGCGCGTACGCCCGAATCAACACGCCCAGTACGCCAGGGCTCCGATTCGAGACCGAGGCCGCCTTCTCCAGCACCGGTATCGCATCCCCAGCTTGATTGTTCGCGATCAGCACGAAGCCAAGTTGCCAAAGCGCACTTGCATCGTCGGGCTGTACCGCCAGAACGTCGCGCAACTCTTGTGTGGCCTCGGCATAGCGGCGGGAGTGAAACAAAATCCCTCCGATGTCAGTGCCAGAGACCGCTCGCGGATCGATCTCACGCCCGCGTTCGGCCCATGCCAAAGCTTCATTCGTGCGTCCCTGACACAAAAGCCACTCAGCAAGCCCGGCGTACGCGGCAGCTTCGTTAGGACTCAATTCCAGCGCGCGCCTATATTCAGCCTCCGCGTCTGCCCATTCCCACTGTTGCCGTAGCATGCTCGCCATCAGTACGTGCGCATCGGCAAGGTTGGGATCGAGTTCCAGCGCTTTTCGGACTGCGTTCATTTCTTTCGGTCGCATCTCGGCGGGGGGAGCACCTATAAAAATCGTGCCGAGTTCGCCATACGCGTTTGCCAACCCCAGGTAAGCTGGCGCAAATGTCGGGTCTCTTTTGATGGCCTCCTCGAAGTGAGGAATACTCCCCTCGATTCCGGCTTTGCTGTTGCTCCTCTCAAAGGCAAACTCGCCTTTCAGATAACTCTCATAGACCTCCGGCGCGACCGGACGCACCGCGTTCAGCCTTTTCTGCTCCTTTCCTGTGACCGTAACCTCGACTTTCCCCGCTATAGATTGCGCCAACTCGCTCTCCAATGCCAGCGCGTCCCGCAGCTCGCGGTCATAACTCTCAGACCAGAAATGCTCGTCCGTCGCGCCCTGAATCAGCTGCGCCGTGACGCGGATCCGGTTGCCGTCCCGCATGACCGACCCTTCGACGAGGGCATCCACTCCAAGCGTCCTGGAAATTTCAGGCGCGGAACTCCTGGGATCCTTGAAACGCATCACCGAAGTGTGAGAAATGACGCGCAGACCCCGTATCCCGGCCAGGCGGTCGATCAGGTCTTCCGTCATTCCTTCAGCAAGGTAATCTTGTGCCGGGTCTCCCGAAAGATTCTTGAAAGGCAGCACCGCAAGCGACTTGATCTTGGGCGGGACACTCTCTGCCTTCCTGTTTCGCAATAGAAAGTAAGACACACCGACTAGGGCAATTACGCCAATTCCCGCCGCCGCGATCCATCTGCGGATCGAACGCCTCCCCGTTCCTGCCTGCTCTCCTTCCACATCCGCGGCAGCTTCCGCACTGGCTTCTTTCTCCTCGTCATCCAGACACCGTCTGCGACTTTCCAGCCAGGCGTCAATCTCGGCCCCTGTCGCATAGACCGATCCGCGCTTGTCGTGCACGTGCCGGTGAACGGGCATCCCCTCCCGCTTCTCCCAGCGCTGCACCGTCGTCACATCGCGGTGGAGGTATGCCGCAATCTCTTTCCACGAATCCAGCCTGTCGTCGGGCGATTTCTCGGATGGCGGCATTGCCCGGATCGGCTCGCCCATCACGTTCTCCTGGTTCCTCTGCGGTTATCCTGGGACAAGTAACGCGATTGTAGCTCCTTCGCCCAGCACGGCAAAGAGCGGTATTTGACGGCAAGCAGACCATCCCGCACCTTGCTGTTTGACGGCCCCCGTCGAAGTGTCCCATCGTGTCGCTGCGTCTCAAGTCCGAATTCGCCGATGTGCTTATCTGGAGTCACGACTCCCTCGCTCAGGTCGACACGTCCCCAGCCGGTCGAGAGGCATTCGGCGACAAAGGCACGACTCTCAAATTTGGAGGTTTCTTATGAACGGCAAACGGCTTTGGTTTACCGCGCGTATTCTTGCGGTTCTTGTGCTCGCGGCGGGTATCGCTGCCTCGGCTCAAGATCCGCAGCCGCCCCAGCATCTAAGCGGAATCATAAGCGACTATACACCTTTACTTCCCGCCACTTACTCTCCGCGGGGACCGTGGGAGATGCGCGGCCACTGGTCGTTGGATTTGAAGGATAAATCCAGCAAGGCGGATTTCTCTGCATATATGACCATGGAGCTGTCCGATTCTGGTGTTGCGCAAGCGGGCGGGGATCCAACCAAAGCGGCGAGCCGCAGCGCCCACACCCACCACATCGTCATGACGGACGCCACGGTCTCGACCGACCCAACCGACCTGAGCGACTTGACCAAATGCCCTGCCTTCAGCCCCGCAAACACCCCTCGTTTTGTGGTAATGGGTACCGCCAACTTCGTTTCCGGCAACGGAAACGACGCGCCCTTTGAGAAGAATGGCACAGCCCTATCCACTCTGTACGTTTGCATTAGCGGAGCGACGTACGACCAGCCAGGTGTCGTCACGCCAGAGGTCCAATATTCAAACATGACGCTGGTGATGGTAGGACCTGCTGCGGACAAACATTTCGGGCCGAACCCGATTAACGGCGTCGTCCGCTTTCCTCACAAAAACAACGACCGCGACGGGGATGATCACGATCACGGTCATTAAGAATCTCTCCTTCTGAACGGCGTCGGCTCCATTTTTGGAACAGTCTGGCTGAGCGCCACAGTTCCATCAGCGTCTTGGACGGGCACGTGGAACATTCCCGTGCCCTCTACTTCGCCGGATTGCCACGGCTTATCTTTGCCTCTAGGTCCCGTCCTGGTTCCCTCCTCCACCTTCTGCACACTATCCCTCTTCCCTTTCCCGTACCCAAGGCCACGTGTAGTACCCTTGTTCCAACCACAATTACGGACGTGAGGCAGCTCCGTGGCGTGAGATTGCCTTGCTTGAGTGATGCTCGATGATCCAGAGAAACAAGCCCGCGCAATACGCGAAGCAGCGTGCCGTCCGGCGATGCCCTTTCGTCGCCGCTGCCGAGGTGGCCGAGTTGAGTACCGGCGCTCTTCTCTCCGCGCGAACCTCGGAAATCGGCCTGGGGGGCTGCTACGTTGACGCGCTGAATCCGTTTCCCACGGGAACGCTGGTAGGATTGCGAATTGTCAGAGATCAAGGCGTCTTCGAGTCCAAGGCTCGGGTAGCCTACTGCGACCGGAGTTTCGGGATGGGCCTTGCGTTTACCGAAATGGAACCCGCGCAGCGCTCAATCCTCGAAGGCTGGATCGCCGAGATCGTTAGCCAACTCAAACCGGCTTCATAGCTTCCGACACGCTCTTCCAAAGCTCTTCCGCCGGTTTTTGCCCGCGCACTGAGGACATACTCAGCCCAGGACTTTCTTCCAGTCGGCAGGCGGGTGCTCCAGGCCCCAGAACTGCGG
>DATIXL010000119.1:0-3405 GCA_035518615.1 Terriglobales bacterium
GTAGCACGTTGCACAAATGGCTCCCGAAAACGCCCCTGTACGTGTGCAGCTCGTCAATCACGATGTATTTCAGATTCTCGAACAGCCGCGTCCACCGCGTGTGGTGCGGCAGAATCCCCGTGTGCAGCATGTCCGGATTCGCCAGGACGATGTGCCCTTTTTCCCGGATCGCCTTCCTTGCATCTCCCGGCGTGTCCCCGTCGTACGTAAACACCCCAAATCGGTTTTCCAATCTCTGGTTCAAGTCATACAATTCCGCCAGCTGATCCTGCGCCAGCGCTTTCGTCGGAAACAAATACAGCGCTCTCGTATCCGCATTCTTCAGCACTGCATCCAGCACCGCCAGGTTGTAGCACAGCGTTTTTCCTGAAGCCGTCGGCGTCACGACCACCACGTTCTTCCCGGCGTGCACTTCTTCCGCGGCCAGCGCCTGATGGCTGTAAAGCCTCCGTATCCCCTTCGCCGCATACGCTGCGCGCAAATCCTCGCTCACCCACTCCGGAAAATCCGCCCACTCCGCCTCTCGGGCAGGGAAGTGCCGCACCGCCGTCAGCACCTCGCCCTCGCGGTCCCGCGCTTCCAGCCCCTCCAAAACCTCCCGCACCCGCGTTATCGCTGCGCTTTTGTAGAGGCTGGGCCTCAGCCCGATGCCCTCCTCCGCCGTCTTGTGCACAATCTCCCCGTTCGGGTTTCTTCTCACTGGGGGGCTTTGATGGTTCTGCTGTTCGTCGGGTGCCGCACCCTTCGGTTTTAAGGGTGCGGATGTTCTCTTCTCCGTGGAGCGCCGAATCTCCACCGCCGCGCGTGCCGCGCCCTTCGGTTCTAAGGGCGCGGGTGTTTCTTCGTCTTTGTAGAGGCTGGGCTTCAGCCAGGCATTTCCGGCATTTTCTACCTTGTCCCCGCCGTCTTCCTGTCTCCGCACCGCCAACGATTCCCCCATCGTTTCCTCCGGTACTCTCCGCCTCTCTGTTGCGGCCGGGCTTCAGCCGGCAATCTCATGCTTTCCGGCTTGTAGTGGCCGGGCTTCAGACCGGTTCCTTTCTTGCCGACGCCTTTGTAGCGGCCGCTTTCTGAAGCGGGCGGCTTTTTCCTTCTCTTTCTTCGAGCCCTTGTCCCACTCCGCTCGATTCCGCCATCACCATCTCTTTCGACGCCTTCCCGCCATTCGCCTTTTGTTCGCTGAGCCTACCACCCCGCACTTCCACGCGCAATCCTCAATTTCAAAGCGGTTTCCGCCCGGTATCCAGGTTTTCTTGGAGAAGGGAACTGCCCTGGGGAACTCTCGGCCCGGCCGTCCGTGCGATCAGAGCGCGCTCGTCTCACCCACCCTCAACTCAATTCGTACGGTCAGTGCATCCCGGCGAGGATCCGGTAGCCCCACACCGCCGCAAATCCGAGTCCCACCACGAACGCAACGCCAATAAGGCGCCCGGAGAGATTGCCTGTGCTCCACGACCGGAGCACCGTCACCAGTCAAACAACGAACAGCAGGATGCTCCCTGCGCCCAAAATCTTCAGCAACATGGTTCAACCTCTGCATCCACGTAAACTGCACACCCAAAATTCTTGCGAGCCGGGATCGCCGCCGCAGTGACCCCTGTCACCGCGCTCCGTGACGCCTGCAGTCGCCGATGCCCCATTGCTGCATTACGCTCTGCCGGGAATGAATTCCATGTCTCAAAATGAATGCGGAACTCCGCTTCAGGGGAGCAAAACCATGGAAAGAATCAAGATCGAGCAACACTCTGTCGCGGGCTGCCTCTGGTTCGCCGCATGGCTCTTCACCATCGGCTTTCTGCATCTCACCTTCTGGAAGGGCGTCCTCGCCCTCTTCATCTGGCCCTACTATATCGGCGCCCACCTCAGCTCCATCCTCCATTGACTACCCCGCAGGAGCCCGATTTTCCAGGACGAGCAGGATAGCGTCTGTAAATTATCTGATTTAATTGAATTGGGCAGTCGCAAGCGCGGGACTGGACCATCTCCAGCCCTGCCTCAGAAACTCGACCATCCCTCCTGTCCTCGAATCTCCGTCAAAGCCTCGATTTATTCTCTGCACTTCAGCTGTCCGGCGAGCTCGAAGAATCTGTCCATGGGCACCCTTCTGAACTTCTTACAGGACGGAGGTCGGGTGAGGCTCGAGGGACAGCTGGAAATTCGGAAGCGCCGTCCGCATTGCGGTCATCCCGCCCTGTCCGACCATGTTTTGGGATAAGCCAACTATTCACAATGACTATTGACTTTCTGTAGATTTTTCATTAGCGTACCCTCCAATCTACCTGGGACGCTGTTAGGTCGGGTCCCACCCTCCGGAGCAACGTCCCCCTGGCTCAAAAGGACTGCGGATACAACATCGGAGGTCAACATGAAACGATGGTGGTTTTCACTATTAGCTCTCGGTCTCATGGCAGCACTAACGATGGTCGTTGCAATATTTGCGAGAAAGAGTAAAGAAACACATCCACCCATTAAGACTGTTGTGGTTTCCTCCTCCGGGCAAAACCTCGTTACGTTGTTTGATGGTTCCCCCGTCGATCGTAAATTTTCAGCAAAATCCATTATCGCAAAGAACGCTGAACTACCTCGCTGCGGCCAACACAATCAAGCCTCCTTATTACAGTCAATCTTTGGTCCAGGCGTTGTATACGCCAACTGCCTTCTTTGCAGTTGTGGCGGTTCAGGGTGGATGACCTGGGAAGATAATTGCAACTTCGGATATCCATGTTCGGGCAACTACGACAATGTACGGGGTGATCCCGGATCGCCTCTCGGGTATCTTTGTCTATCAACTCACTGTGGACTTTATTCTGCATGTGGATGTGATTACGACACTTGCTGACAGGAGGAGCTCATGAAAGGACTTTCGGTTGCTGTTCTATTTTCGATCTTCGTCTACCTTGCTGGAGCGTCTGGCGCTTTCGGCCAAGTCAAGACGACAAGCGCGTTGGCTCATGTAGGGTCCATGAAAATCCCGTTTGCAATGGCGGGCAACGCATTTGCTCTGTGGCAGCGGGGTTCCTTCGTGTACGTCACTGGGAGATTTTCTGCCTCTCCAGTTTTTCAATTCCTCGACAAAGACGGACATGTCACTTCCACGTTCACTTTCAGTATTCCCAAAGCCTTGCTTATCAATCTCTACGATAACTCCGTTACCCTGGGACAGGATGGCTCGTTGGCGATAACGGGGACCGCATACTCTGATGATTCGAGAGCGGGAATGTTTCTTGCATGGGTCTCTCCTGACAGGCGGGAGCAAACCATCATACGCATTTCCCCTTTCTTTCCGAAGGCTGTCACGCTAGCCTCAGACGGAACAATTTGGCTAGCAGGAGACGAAACCAAGCCGAACCACCAGGCACAGGACTATACTCAGCATCTGCTTCGACACTACGACAAAACGGGAAA
>DATIXL010000120.1:0-51975 GCA_035518615.1 Terriglobales bacterium
CACGCCTCCCTCCCGCAAGGTCAATTCCTTTGATCTCTGCCTCTTGCGCGAATTTGCCTGCCCGGGACTACCTCGCGGGGCGGCTAAACCTTTTGCTTGCCGCACTGAGCATCCGGCGAAGGATGCGAGTCCTGAGGAGCACCGCGACGAAGGATCTCTCTTTCTACCTAAGTCTTTTCCCTGCCACACATCCAGGAAAATCGTCCGTAACTCCTTTCCCTGCCACACATACAAAAACAAAGGACTTATAACTCCTTTACTTGCCACACATCCGCAAAAACAGACGGGTGGTGCCCGGTTACTTGGCGACAGTGCCGAATTGTTTGGCCAGCCGAGAGGCGTGCGTGGTGGCGATTTGACCGGGCGTCAGATTGTATGCGGCTTGGTACGCCTGATACATCAGGTTGTAGTGGTCCGTTTTGAGGTCGGGAAGTCCCAGCAGGTGGCCGAGTTCGTGGGCCAGAATCCGGCCGAAAGACGGATTGTCGAGATAGGGAATAATGGCGGCGGTGAGCGGCTCTGCGGACATCCCGCCAAGGTGTTTGCTCTTGAATTTGTCAACCAGAAGCAAGCTCACGGCTCCTTTGGGAGGGAATTGGCGCGCCAGGAAGAAAAAGCCGTCATCATCCACAACTTCGGCGTTATTTGGAGCTGCAATTTCAGAGGCGGTGATGGACCGGATCGTAAATTGAATCTTGGCAGGTTGCCAGATCTGATTCGCCACGGCGAGCCCTTGACGAAGATCCGCTTCTTTCAGGCGCGGAGCGATGAGTTGAATATCTTCCACGCGGCGAGCCTGCACCTGCGTGACGCGGCCCACCTGAACCTTTACGTGCTCGATGCGGTAGCTCGAGACTTTCAGGCTGAGGAGATGGGCATCAATCGGAATGACCGTCGGCATCGGGACCTTCTTACGGCGTGCCGTGATTCCAGGTTGGAACGGGCGACGCGGAGGTTTCCAAGCAGCATCCTCCGAACTACCGCAAGCGTCAAGAGGAAGCCCGAGCCCGAAGAGCGTAGCGGAATGGGCGGGCGGCCCGGACCAAATTGCACTACGCGGGACGCCCGCCTGGGGACATCATTGTTTAGTGAAGGCTGTTAGGAAAAGAGGATGGCGAAGTGTCAGCCCCTCACATGGATGGTGACCGGTTCGGAAAGTTCGAAACGAACCGGAGTTTCGGGAGCGAGCTTGATATCTTTCTTTCCGGTAATCAGCGCATAGGTGACTCCAGCGCCAGCGCCTATAGGCCCGCCGATGAGCGCGCCGGTGCCGCCAGCTGCCGCTGCGCCGATCAAAGCGCCGCCGCCGGCTCCGCCGCCGATCCACATCCAGTCACGCTTCTTGTGGTTGCGGCCGATACGCGGATGGCCGGTTGTGCGCACGTCATAGGATTGGCCGTCGAAGGACACGTTTTGCAAAGCAATTTGCAAACGCGCGCGGCCCATCAAACGTCCGGACTGGCGCGCATCCACCACCAGGCCCTCAGCATGAGCCCCTTGAGGGATGACGACTTTGCCGTCCGCGACGACGGGATCGGAGACCGTCGCTTCAAAAAGGTCTCCGGGGCGGTTCTGATTGCTGGTGAGGGACTGATCCAGAGTGACATGGATCGGAGTGCCCTCGGGCAGGGTCACGGGATCGGAGTTGTCGCGCATGCTGTTCGCGGAGAGCGTCAAAGCTCCCGCGAGTAGAATGGCTCCCCCTGTGGCAATGTAACGCCGTTTGATCGGAATCATAGTTACCTCCGCAGTGGAAGGAGGCATCAAAAACGCCAAAATCCAGGCTTGTAACGAACTCAAAACAAAATAGATGGAATTTTTGCACGCTCGAGGAACGCGAAAAAGATTCCGGGGCGATGAAATTCTGGAGTACTGCAAGTACCAGTGGAAATTGCGCCGAATCTGTTACTCGCCAGGTTTGAGTTCGCGGATCCAGATGTCGCGGAAGCACACGGGATTCCCGTGATCCTGCAACGCAAGCGGTAGTTTTTCTGGCGTCGGTTTATAAGGCGGCCGAACTCCATGCGCTGTGGGACCGGTCAGTTCGACGTTATCCTGCGTGAGTACGCCATTGTGAAAAACCGTGAAGCGCGCGGGACGCGTCACTTTGCCAGCGGCGTCGAAGCGCGGACCGTGAAAAATGATGTCGTAGGTTTGCCACTTCCCCGGAGGAAGCGAGGCATTCACCTGCGGTGGATATTGTCCATAGATCGCAGAAGCCTGGCCGTCGGCGTAGGTTTTGTTATCGTAGGAATCGAGAACCTGCACTTCGTAGAGTCCCATCAGGAAGACGCCGCTGTTGCCGCGTTCCTGGCTCTCACCGTGAGGGGGAGTGGGCTCGCGAAATTCCACATGCAATTGGCAATCCCCGAATGCCTGCTTTGTGTGAATCGCGCCGGTGTGAGGAACAACTTCCATGTAGCCCTCTGCGACTTTCCATTTGGCGGGCCCGCCATCCTCGCTCGCCCACTGCGAAAGACTCGTCCCATCGAAAAGTTCGATGGCGTCGGAGGGAGGACGGCCGGGATGATCCTGGGTGCTGAACGTTCCGGGTTGAATGATCGGTGGAACCGGGCGGTTGGGATCGTGAATCTTCCAACGAGTGTCCACCTGAGCCGAGGAAGTTGCGGCTGCCGAAAAAAGAATCGCGGAGAAAAAGAAAATGAAAAGTTTTCGCATGGAACCTCGCAAGAGAGACATCGTCAGAAGGATCGCCGAAAAACAGGAAGGATTGTAACGCAGGAACGCCGCCGCCGCGCCATGCCGGCTGAATATTTTTTGCGAAACGGCGAGAAAGACTTTTCTTTGTGAACCCACGGGCGTATAACCCGAACGAGGGCAGGACGCGACCGCTCAAGCTTCGATCCCAAAGGAGCCCCCACCATCGCGCCGTGCCTGGATGCCGGGATCCCCATAGCCCGGGCATTCAAAAATCTATTGGAGGAAATTTTATGTCAGAGCAAAACAAAAATGTGGTACGCCGCAGCATCGAAGAACTGTGGAATAAAGGCGATGCATCGCTGGCGGAGCAGTTGCTTGCGCCGAACTATACTCACCATGATTCCGCGACCCCGGACGCTGGCCGCGGCCCGGAGGGCGAGAAGAAACGCCTGGCGATCTACCGGACCGCGTTCCCAGATCTCCGGCTGACGATCGAGGAGCTGATTGCGGAGGGAGATCTGGTGATGGCGCGATGGTCCGCGCGCGGCACGCACCGTGGCGAGCTGAATGGAATCCCGGCGACTGGAAAACAGTTCCACGTCACGGGCGTGAGCATCGCGCGCATCGCCAACGGGAAAATGGCGGAAGGCTGGGTGAATTGGGACGCGCTGGGGCTGATGCAGCAGCTCGGCGTCGTGCCAGAGATGGCCAAGAGCAAGGCTGCTACGCGGTAAGAACAAGACACCGCGACGTGAATGACCGAAGCCCGGCCGCGCGCCGGGCTTCGGTTTCTCGAGCGAGCCGCTAATAGAAAAGAATCCCGGGAAATTCGCAAAAATCGGCAACCCGGAGGAACACAAGGAGCGTCTCAATTTGGGAGCAGCAAAAGAAGCTGCTCCCGCAAGCTGGTTATGCTCCGGTTATCCCTGTCTGGCAGTGCGGAGGGATTTTTCCAGCGAAGTACCGAGGAGGTAGGAAGATGCGAGCTCTCAAGGGAGCCTTACTTGTTGTGTGCGCGGGATTGTTGCTGGCGGCGGCATGCCCCACGGCAAAAGCAGATGAGTGGAACGAGAAGACGGACGTAAGAGTGTACGTGCCCGTGGAAGTTCCGGGACATGTGCTCACACCGGGGAAATATGTTTTCGAGCTGGCCAATCTGCCGTCTGAACGGGATTTAGTTCAGATCTGGAACGGAGATCAGACGCACTTGATCGCGAGCATTTTTGCGATTCCGACTTATCGGATGGACGCGACAGGCCATACGGTGATCCGTCTGGAAGAGCGGATGAGCGACAACCCGGAAGCGATCAAGAAATGGTTTTATCCTGGAAACAACTATGGGTTGGAGTTTGTGTACCACTACCGCTGGCCGTCGCGCGAAAGCACGGCGATGTATAACGGCGGGTGATCGCGGAGCGCCATGCGGAGTGTCATGCCAAGCGGAGAGGAGGCTCCTGTGAAGTTCGGGCAGGAGCCTCCGGTTTATTCAAGGGCGGATTCGAGGCCAACGGCAAATCCGACAGGCGACAAGCGAGAGGAAAACGCCTGGGCTCTGCCTTTCAGTCGAGTCCTCAGGTCCACTCAAGCTAGACGGTTTTGCCGCGCTCGGCCTGCTGGCTGGCAAGAGCGCGCTCGGCCTGCGACATCGTGATCAACGAATCCGGAAGACGGACTGCGCCGTAGATGACCGCGGCGAGTACCGCTCCGGCAAAAGGAGCAACGATAAAGAGCCACAACTGCTGCACGGCCCAGCCCCCCACGAAAATCGCGGGCCCAATGCTGCGCGCTGGATTTACGGACGTGTTGGTAATGGGGATGCCGACAAGATGAATCAGCGTGAGCACGAGTCCGATGGCGACTCCAGCAAAACCAACGGGCGCCTTGATGTCCGTTGAACCCAGAACCGTAATCACGAGAAACATGGTGAGCACAATTTCCGCGACGAGCGCAGCGAACATGGAATATTGGCCCGGCGAGTGCGCGCCATAGCCGTTGGCGCCGAGGCCTGAGATCGTGGGATCGTAACCACCGGGCACTCCTTTGGCGATCACGAGGATGATCGCCGCAGCGATGAAGGCGCCTATGACCTGCGCAATCATGTAGGCAGCAGCATCTTTTGCGTTGATTTTTTTCGCGACCAACACCCCCAGAGTGACGGCGGGATTGATGTGACAACCCGAAATGGGGCCGATGGTATAGACCATGGCGAGCAGCGCGAGGCCAAAGGCGAAAGCAACACCCACGTAACCGATGTGACTTCCTGCGAGAACTGCGCTGCCAACGCCTCCAAACACGAGGACGAAGGTTCCTACGAGCTCGGCGAGATATTTCTTCATGACGCACCTGCCTGTTGACTGGGATTTCCGAGGGGAAACTAGGGCAAGCGCATCGTACGCTTCTCCCGTGCCGGAGACAATGAATTTGCCGCGAGCGCCGGCTCAAGCAAATTCAGATGTGTTCCGAGGATTCTTTTGATTGAGGACTGGCGGGAGCTCTGGAGCTGAAGTGATTCCTTTATCTACGAGACGGTTTGAGAAAAAGGGCGGCAAGAGGAGGGAGAGTGAGGGAAATGGAATGCGGACGGCCTTGCGCGGCGACAGGAGAAGTCTCGACGCCACCGGAGTTGCCGACGTTCGAACCACCGTAATGGCCGGCGTCAGTATTGAGGATTTCGGTATAGAAGCCGGGAGTGGGGACGCCTACGCGATAGTTTCCGCGAACGACGGGAGTGGCGTTGAGGACGGCGACGATGAAGTCTTCGGGATTTTTGCCGCGGCGGACGAAAGAGAGAACGCTGCTATCGGCGTCATTGCAATCAATCCATTCGAATCCGTGCCAATCGAAATCGACCTGGTGAAGAGCGGGTTCGCGCGCGAACAGCCTGTTGAGATCGGAGACCAGATGCTGAACGCCACGGTGAAGATCATATTGAAGGAGATGCCACTCGAGACTGACGGACTCGCTCCACTCGGCGCGCTGGCCGAATTCCTGGCCCATGAAAAGAAGTTTCTTTCCTGGGTGAGCGTACTGATAGGCATAGAGAAGGCGGAGATTGGCGAATTGCTGCCACATGTCGCCGGGCATTTTGTGGAGGAGAGAATGTTTTCCGTGGACGACCTCGTCATGGGAAAAAGGCAGCATGAAATTTTCACTGAAGGCGTAAATGAGAGAGAAGGTAATTTTGTTGTGTTCGAATTTGCGATAGACGGGATTTGAAGAAAAATATTTGAGCGTGTCATTCATCCAGCCCATGTTCCACTTAAGAGAAAAGCCGAGACCCCCAAGATAGACGGGGCGGGAAACTCCGGGCCAAGCGGTAGATTCCTCGGCGATGGTGAGAACGCCGGGGAAACGGCCGTGGGCGACTTCGTTCATGCGCTTGATGAAATCAATGGCGTCGAGATTTTCGCGGCCGCCGTATTTATTCGGAATCCATTCGCCCTCCTTGCGTGAGTAATCGAGGTAGAGCATGGAAGCGACGGCGTCCACGCGCAGGCCGTCAATGTGAAATTTGTCGAGCCAGAAGAGCGCGTTGGAGATGAGATAGTTCTGGACTTCATTGCGGCCGTAGTTGTAGACGAGCGTGCCCCAATCGGGATGCGAACCCTGCCGAGGATCGGCGTGCTCGTAGAGGTGGGTGCCGTCGAACTGCGCAAGGCCGTGAGCGTCACGCGGAAAATGGGCGGGGGTCCAATCGAGAATGACGCCGATACCGGACTTGTGGCAGCGGTCCACAAACTCCATGAACTCGGTGGGAGATCCGTAGCGGCTGGTGGCGGCAAAATAGCCGAGAGTCTGGTAGCCCCAGGATCCATCGTAGGGATGCTCCATAACGGGCAGCAGCTCGATGTGCGAGTAGCCCATTTCCTTCACGTAGGGAATGAGCTGATCGGCAAGCTCGCGGTAGGTGAGCCAGCGATCGTGGTCTTCCGGGACGCGGCGCCAGGAGCCGAGGTGCACTTCATACACAGAGATGGGAGAGTTCAGCCAGTTTTTTTGCTGGCGCGCGGAGATCCATTCGGAGTCGCTCCAAATGTAGTTATCGAGGTTCGCTACGATGGAACCGGTATTGGGCCGAAGTTCGGCGCGGAAGGCGTATGGATCGGCTTTGAGGGGAAGAATGTTTCCGGTGGGGCCAATGATTTCAAATTTGTAGATGGCGCCTTCACGGAGTTCGGGGAGAAACAGCTCCCAGATCCCGGAGGAACCGCGAGGGCGCATGGCGTGAATGCGGCCATCCCAGGCATTGAAATCTCCGACGATACTGGCGCGCTGAGCGGCGGGAGCCCAAACGGCAAAATGGACTCCGGCGATGCCGGCAACACTTTTCAAATGGGCGCCGAGTTTCTCGTAAGTGTCGTAGTGGCGGCCTTCGCCCATGAGATGGAGATCGAAATCACTCAGCAAATAGGGGAAGGAGTAAGGATCGTATATTTCGAAGGAGGCGCCGGAGTGTGAACGGCCCTGAATTTTGTAGCTGCCGGGCTCGGGAGCCGTGGGCTGATTGGACGGCCAAGCGGCTTCGAAGAAACCCTCGGGACGAAGTTTCGCGGCATCGGTGATTTTTGCGGGAGAGTTCGCGGCGCTGTTGAAGACGAGACTCGCCTCATCCGCCCAAGGCAGAAAGAAGCGAACCGTCCAACCGCCCTCCATGGGATGAGGGCCGAGGATGGAGAAAGGATCGGAATTGCGGGCGGCGAGGAGAGCGTCAATTTGTGCATCGAATTGCGCGCGGCGGCGCTCCTCGAGCGAAGGCTGAGGGGCAGGCGAGTCCGCGGAAGAAAGTTTGCGTTCAGGAGGCACGGGAAACCGATCACCCTTTGAAAATCTGTAATTTGCGACACCAACCTATCAATTGTAGGACGATCAAGGCGAAATTGCAGAGCAAATTGCGCAACACCTGCAGCAGAGGACGGGCGGTGCCGATGCGGAACAAGGCATCCCTCCTTGACAGCTTAGGAGAGTGCGGAGTATTGTCCTAAGTGTCTTAGGAGGGGGAGAGGTATGGGCGAACAGGCGCAAATTCTACCGGGAACACTGGATCTGCTGATTCTGAAGGCAGTGTCTCTGGGGCCGCTGCACGGTTACGGAGTCCTTCTGCGAATTGGGCAGATTTCGAGGGGAGCGCTACTGATCGAGCAAGGAGCGCTTTATCCGGCCCTTTTCCGGCTGGTGCGGCAAGGCCTGTTGAAAGCCAAGTGGGGAACGTCGGAGAACAATCGCCGAGCTAAGTTCTACGAGTTGACGAAAGCAGGCCGGCGGCGATTGCGCGAAGAGGCCAATGACTGGAAACGGCTTGCGGCGGCGATCGGCACGGCATTAAACGCTGAGCCGGAGGAAGTATGAGAGCAATCGCATATTTTCGTTCCCTGATGACGAGTCTCTTCCGGGGATCGCGTGTCGAACGCGAAATGGACGAGGAACTGCGGTTGCACATCGAGAACCGTGCGGAAGATCTGGTGAAGTCCGGCCTGGACCGGGAGGAAGCGGATAGGCGGGCGCGGGTCGAGTTTGGGGGATATCAGAAATACAGAGAAGAATCGCGCGAAGCGCTCGGAGTACCCATCTGGGAAAGGCTCATTCAAGACTTGCGGTTCGGTCTGCGAATGTTGCGCAAAAGCCCTGGATTTACCGCCGTAACAGTGCTGACGCTGGCGCTGGGGATTGGGGCAAACGCGGCGATCTTCACGGTGATCAACGCGGTGATGATCCGAATGCTTCCGGTGCAGGACCCGGAGCAACTTGTGGCGATTGGCAACCCCTCACAGGTTCATTCGTGGTCCACGGGCACGCCACAAACGAATCTCTTTTCTTATCCGCTATACCGGGAAGTGAGGGACCGCAACGAAGTCTTTACTGCGGTTCTTGCCGGCTCGCATATCGGCAATCTAAGGATCAACGTCAGTGGAGCGCCGGAAAAAGCCACCGGCAGGCTTGTCACGGAGAATTACTTTGAGACACTCGGGGTAAAGGCGCTGATCGGCAGAATATTCACGGAAGAGGATGGCAGCGGGGCCGGCGCAGACCCCTACGCGGTGATCAGTTATGGGTACTGGCAAAGGAGATTTTCCGGCGATCCGGGGACGATTGGGCGGAGGGTACGGTTGAATGGCTACCCCTTCACAATCATCGGGGTAACGCCGCCGGGATTCTTCGGGGAAGTGGTAGGCGACCGAGATGACATTTGGGTGCCGATGCTGATGGAGCCGCAAGTAAGCCCGGGCCGGGACTTCCTGAAGACAGCCAACACTTCGTCGCTCTTACTCATCGGGCGGCTGCGAGCGAACGTGACTGTCGCGCAGGCGAAGGCGGACGTAGAAAGCGTGGTGAAGCAGGCGCTGACGGAAACATTGTCGCCTATGCTCTCCGCGGATGACCGGGAAGCGATGAAGAAGGGAAAGTTCAGCATCGAAGTTTCTCCCGGAGGGAGAGGGCTATCGCGACTCAGGAGCGAATTCTCGAGTCCGCTGCTGTTGCTATCAGGATTGGTTGGGCTGGTGTTGCTCGTTGCGTGCGTCAATGTTGCGAATCTAATGCTGGCACGATCGGCGGCCCGGGAACGAGAACTAGCAGTACGGCTGGCGATGGGGGCGACGAGGCGGCGAATCTTCAGCCAACTTTTGACCGAAGCCGTATTGCTGAGCGTGCTTGGCGGAGCGTGTGGTCTGCTCGCGGCGGAATGGGGCGCGATCGCTCTCGTGAGGATGGCAAACCAAACCAGCAGAGACCCGCTGGTGCTGAGTCTCGATTGGCGCGTGCTTGGGTTCACGGCGGGGGTCAGCATCGTTGTTGGCGTGTTATTCGGACTGGCGCCAGCGTTCCGCTTTGCCAAAGCTGACCTACAGCCGACTTTGAAAGAAGGCGGCCGTGACGCGGCCATAGGAGCCCGACGAGGGCGCGCGGGAGGCATCCTGTTGAGTTCCCAGATTGCGTTGGGAGTGCTGGTTCTCATCGCCGCGGGACTTTTTGTACATAGTTTGCGGAATTTGCAAGAAGCGAACCTCGGATACAGCCGGGATCATCTGGTGATGGCGCGAGTGGATCCGACAGCGAGCGGCTACAAAGAAGAGGAAGTGCCTGCGTTGACTCATGAATTGATTGAGCGGCTGGCAATGCTGCCCGGAGTGCGCGGAGCGACGGCCTCTGCAAACGGGCTATTCAGCGGGTCGGAATCCGCCGACCTGATCCACGTCGAGGGTTACAGCTCGACGAAGGACCAGGATCTGGTGACCTACGACGATGAAATAGGTCCCAATTATTTCAGCACAATTGGGGAGCCAATGGTGCTGGGACGTGAGATCAACGACCAGGACTATCAGAGAGGCGCGAAGGTGATCGTGATCAACGAGTCGTTCGCCAAATTCTACTTTGGGGATCGAAATCCAATCGGACATAAAGTTTCCATTCCGGACTCCGATCACCCCAACGCTCCTCCATTCGAAATCATCGGTGTGGCGCGCGACGTGCGCGACCAGGGACCGCAAACGCCGGTGAGGAGGCGGATGTACGCGCCCATGAGCAGCGCGGCCTACGACGCCGGCGGAGCCGTGAATCTCGAGGTGCGGGCGATCGGGAATCCGGAAGCGCTGGTGAATGAGATCCGCGAGAAAATCCGGAGCCAGGACGCGAACTTGCTGATCGACAAAGTGACGACAGAGAACGAACTCGTAAATGACACTCTGCTCTCGCAGATTCTGGTGGCGAAACTTTCCACACTCTTTGGAGCGCTCGTGCTCATCCTGGTCTGCGTGGGACTTTATGGGAGCATGTCCTACGGAGTGGCGAGGAGGACGAGAGAGATCGGCGTTCGCATGGCGCTGGGAGCGAGCCGCGGAGCAGTGGTGTGGATGGTGACGCAGGAAGCGTGCATGATACTGGCGATTGGAGCGGGGGCGGGAATCGCGGGTGGAATCGCAGCCACACAGTTTTTCAAGAGCATGCTGTTCGGGGTGAGCGCGATGGATCCGGCGGCGATCGGGATTTCCGTTGCGATGTTGATGATCATCGCGCTTGCGGCCGCCATTCTTCCGGCGCGGCGAGCGACGCGTGTGGATCCCATGATTGCGCTACGATACGAGTAAGAGACACTACCACCGACGAGACCAGACGGAGATGAGGGAGCCAGCGAGGGCTCCCCGGGGGAGGATTCCGCACTGTTGCGGGAGGCGCTTCGCATTGTATAGTTCGGAGGAAATTGCGAATCTGTGCGTGAGCAGAAGGACTATGCAAAAGAAGAGACGAAACGTGCAAGACTGATGCGCGACGGAAACATCCTCGCATTCGAAACCATTTGTAGGCAACAGGTGAAATGATGAAAGCGATGGGGACTTTGCTGATCTTAGCGATGGGAACGGCGACCATGTCTGTCATAGCGAGCGCCCAGGACCGGAGCCAGATGAGGTCCATGGTGGTGTCGCGTAATGGAATCGTCGCTGCGGAATCACCGCTCGCTGCGCAGGCGGGCGTGCGGATTCTGGAGCAGGGCGGAAACGCAGTGGACGCGGCGATTGCGACGAACGCCATGATGGGTGTGGTTGAGCCGATGATGAACGGCATGGGCGGAGATTTATTTGCGATTGTGTATGACGCGAAGGCAAACCGTTTATATGGCTTGAATGCGAGTGGATGGGCGCCGAAGGGATTGACGATCGAATATTTGGGAAAACAGGGAAACCGGGAGATGCCGCATCAGGGAATCAATGCCATTACCGTGCCGGGAGCGGTATCCGGTTGGCAGATGCTGGCGGACAAATTTGGGAGGAAAAAACTGGCGCAGGATCTGGCGGCGGCGATTGCGACTGCCAGAGAAGGATTTCCCGTGCCGGAGTGGGATGCAGCTTACTGGGCCGCGGCGATTGATTATTTGCGGGCAAACGACGAAGCCTCGAAAGTCTATCTGCCAAACGGCCAGGCGCCGAAAGTAGGAGAGGTCTTCAAGAACGAAGATTTGGCATGGTCGCTCGAGCAAGTTGCGCAGCATGGGAGAGACGCATTTTACAGAGGGGAAATTAGCAAGAAGATTCTCGCGATGATGAAGCAACACAGCGGAACGATGACGTCGGAGGATCTTGCGGATTTTTCAGGCGAGTGGGTGGAACCGCTTTCGACGACGTACCACGACTGGACGATTTACGAATTGCCGCCAAACGGGCAGGGAATCGCGGCACTGATGATGCTGAACATCATGGAGAATTTCCCGTTGGGTTCGAAGGGATACGAGTTTGGATCGGCGAACGCACTGCACGTGGAAATCGAGGCGAAAAAATTAGCGTATGCGGACCTGAAGCGATATGTGGGCGACCCTCGGGGACAGAAGCTGCCAATCGCAGAGCTGCTTTCCAAGACGCGAGCAGCGGAGCGCGCGAAACTGATTGATATGGATCATGCGAATTGCAATCCGACAGCGGGAGAATTGCCGACCGCGGGGGACACGACTTACCTGACCGTGGTGGACCGCGAGGGGAATATGGTTTCGCTCATCCAGAGCAATTATTCGGAATTTGGATCGGGGATGGTGGCTCCCGGGACAGGATTTGTGCTGCAGAACCGCGGAGCACTGTTCAGCCTCGATTCGAGCTCGCCGAACGCTCTGGCGGGACACAAACGGCCGCTGCACACGATTATACCGGCGTTCGCGCAGAAGGGCGACGTGCGGATCGCGTTCGGAATTATGGGAGGATGGAACCAGTCACAGGCGCACGCGCAATTCGTGGCAAACGTCGTGGATTTCAAGATGAACATCCAGGCGGCGATGGAAGCGCCGAGATTTACAAAGTACACCTTCACGGGATGCGACGTGATGATGGAAAATCGCTTTTCGGGAAAGACACGCGAGGAATTGGCGGCGCGCGGGCATGAGATTCAACTGATGGGGATGTTTACGGCGGCGGTGGGAGGCGGACAAGCGGTACTGAGGGATTTCTCGAGCGGCGTGAATTTTGGGGCGTCCGATCCGAGAAAAGATGGAGAAGCGATTGCGGAATTGCCGGTGCCGTGACTTAGGAAGAACACGCTGAGGGGATAGCCACTGGTTCTCGAACAGGATTTCCATAGGGACGTTGGAGAAGGGCAAGATTGTTCCACTTGGGAACGTCGCGGCGCCGGAATAGATCACTAACATACTTATAATCAATGGCTTACTGAGTTGGTTCTGGTCCGAGACGTGCTTCTATGTGGAACGTCGGGAAGTGACCGCAGCCACGCCCGCCCGCGGAGGCAATTCTTTGAGGTTAGCCCTAGGAACGCAGCGGGTCCTCCTTATCCTGCTTTGCGTGGCAGGGGGTACGTTCATCTGTTCACCCAGCCAGGCGCGACCGCGCAATATCGCAGGGAGTTATGAATGCACGCAGGTTCGCCAACATGGAAATCTTGCGCCCTGCCGGTCTGCGCCGCTGGTACTAAAAAAAGATGGCAGCTTCGAGCTGCGCGGATGGGAAGGGAACTATCAGGTTGATGGAGATTGGGTGGAGCTCTCGGATTCGGTGCTGAAATCGCGAGCGCAAATCAAACCGGGACACAAAATCATCTTCCGCTATCGCGGGAAAGATGGGCCGGTGGAAGTGATTTACGAGAGAAGGCTGGCAGCTCTCGACAAGGTCTCGCTTGGCTAGCGGAAGTACGCGCGTCATCTCATTTAGAAAAGCATAGCAGATTTCAGAGTGGAGCATCGTAGGCTGCGGCTGCGATTTCTCCGAGAGCTTGGCCGGCGACTTCCTGCGAAGCATCCGGATCGTCGGGAAGAGAGACATGATTCACGTACGCGGCGAAGACGAGTTTGCGGCCAGATTTTGTGAGGACGTAGCCGACAAGGCCTTTGCCATTCAGCATAATTTTGTTGTTGAGTCTGTCGTCGGAGTCGTAGGTGCCGGTTTTTGCGAACACGTGGCCCGCAGCGGGGGAATTGACCTGGATCATGGCGAGAGTGCCGTCCTTGCCGAGAACGGGGAGCGCGTGGAAGAAGATGTCGAAATCGGACCGGGTAGCCCAATAAGCGAGATAGTGGCACATAAAATCGGGACTGAATAGATCTGCCCAGTCGCCACCTTCACCGTCGCCCTGCGACGCACCTGAAAGATCCAAGTTTGCCTGCCGCAGAAAATCCCGCTCAATCTCGAATCCCTTCTCGATCGGGTTTACCGGGTCGTGGCCAACGATCGAACCAAGCAGCATCTGGCCCATGCTTGCATGCAGGTTCTGGCTGACTTTTAGCGTGATTTTGATTTCTTCCTTGAGCGGTGGGGAAGTATGTTCGGCGAGGAGATTTTCCGGAGTGTAGGAACTGCTGAGGGGCTGAAAATCCGGCTGCGAAGTGACCAATGGTCGCTCGAGCCGAATACCATAGGCAACAAGCGCTTCGCGGAGGACCGTGCGCGCAAAAAGAGTCGGAGATGGAACGGGCACAGAGACGGTCTGAGGTGCAGCGCCCAGAGGAATGCTGCCCGAGAGCGTAATGGTCGCCGTACCGTCCGGATTGGAAACGAAGTCAGCATTTTCAAAAATGGGTTTGGATTCCGCGGAGGACGTGACGACGTGATTGACGAAGGTGGCGTAGGAAGTCCGAGGAGAAATCTGCAACGACGCGAGGTCGCCAATTTTCGCGCCGGGAGTACCGACGACATCAATGAGATTGTCGTTGACGATGATGGAGGACATGACCACGTTGGTGCCTCCCTCGCGGGGACCATCGGGAAAAAGTGAAGTGTCAATCAGAACGCGGCCATCAATGCGCCGGACACGATTGGAGCGGATGTCTTTGGCAAGTTGCTTGATGACGGCGAGTGGATCGCCGCTAACGGCGGGGCCACCGTAGGAGTGGTCTTCGTTTTCAAAGGAAAGCGTGTTATCGGGCTGAATGCGGTTCGAAAGATTGGGATCGCCACTGGCGACGAGGATGAGGTCGCCTCTGAGACGGCCTTTCGAATCGAGCCGCCCGGTGTGAAAGACCTTGGTATGAAAACGGAAATCGGGACCGAGCTTTCCTAGGAGCGTACCCTCTGTGAGAATTTTCGTGGTGGAGGCGGGAGTGAACATTTTATTGGCATGAAGAGAATAGAGAACCTGACCGGTGTCGAGGGCGTAGAATTCAATTCCAAAATTGGCACGGACGTATTCGGGGCGATCCACGATTTTCTGGATGCGAGCGGCGAGCGAGTCAGGCGACTGCGCGTTGGCAGTAAGTAGCGTAGACCAACAAACCAAAAGCGCACCGCAAAAGCTGCACGAAGCTAACGCGCGCCTCAACGAAATCACAGATCGAGCCTCCCGTCCGCGAAGGAAGACTTATTTTGCCATGAACGCGTCAAGGACTTTGGAAAGCGTGCCTTGAATGTAAGGGGGTGCAAAAGCGGCGCATTCGCCATGAGCTATAGCGTGGCGGAGATCGCAAGGCCTTCCAAGACGGGTTCAGCTTAGCGGGCGCGCCAGGTTTCCTTTTCGACGGTCCAGCGCTCGATCAGGTCCGTTCGAACGTGGTAGCCGAGGCCCGGCGCATCAGGAATTCGAATCGTGCCGTGCGGAGTGACTTCAACTTCGGGCTCGATGATGTCCTCGACCCAATAGCGTTTGCTTGCCGAAACATCGCCAGGAAGGGTGTAACCGGGGAGGGAAGAAACGGCGACGTTATGAGCTCGGCCGACTCCAGACTCGAGCATGCCGCCACACCATGCAGGTATTTTGCGCGCGCGACAGAAGGCTTGAATCTCGCGGGCGCTCGAGTGGCCGCCGACGCGTCCCAGCTTGATGTTGATGATTCGGGCGGCGTCGAGTTCAACGGCGGTTTCTGCATCGCGGAGGTGATGTATGGACTCGTCGAGGCAAATTGGCGTTTTGATCAGCTTTTGAAGCTTTGCGTGAGAGTAGATATCGTCCCACCAGAGGGGCTGTTCGATCATGAGGAGGTCGAACTCGTCAAAGCGCTTCAGATGTTCCACGTCGGCAAGCGTGTAGGCGGAATTGGCGTCCACAGAGAGAAGAATCTTCGGATGAACTTTGCGGATTGCGGCGACGTATTGAAGATCCCGGCCGGGTTTGATCTTAATTTTGATGCGCTGGTAGCCGGCGGCAAGCTCGGTCGCGACTTTTTCACGCAGAATTTCTGGCGTGGCCTGAAGGCCAAGGGAGACTCCGCAGGGGATTTCATTCTGCGTTCCGCCGAGGAGTTTGGCCAGCGGCAGGCCACGCTGCTGGGCTTCAATGTCCCAGAGGGCGTTCTCAACGCCAGCGCGAGCCATCTCATGTCCGCGAATCGAAGCGAAAAGGGCAGGAACTTCCGCAGCGGAAGCCAAGGTCTTGCCGAGAACCAGTGGAGCGAGAAAATCCCGAATGACATGCCATGCGGTTCCGACGGTTTCCGAATTGAAGACGGGAGCGTCCGGGGTAGTGATCTCCGTCCAGCCGCGATAACCATCGGCTTGCAACTCGAGGAGAAGTACCGGGCGGTCGTAAGTAACGGCAAAACTTGTTTCGAAGGGCGCCTTCAGGCGCATGTTCAGTTTGCACAGTGTGATGGAGTCTATCCGCATACTTCATCAGCTCCCGAACATTTCAACAAACGTTTGTCTTCCCAGAGGGCGGGTTTCCACTAACAGCTGGCCGAGGAATGTGCGATGCTGGGCAAAGCAATGATGTCACTTTAGGAGATATGCCGCAAATGAAATAAATGTTTCAAGCGGAGAAGATTAAACGATGTCTTAGCCAACGTACCAACGATAGCCTCTGCGCTGCTCTTCGGCCATGCCCTTCACGATGGCGAGGGTATGGGAGCGGCGCTGCTGTCCGCAAACGGCAAGAAAGGCATTCAAGAGCGCAACAGGGGCCGCATATGATGCGCCGAAGAAGGTGGACTCAATGCTGGTGAGAAAGCACTCCTGACAGATCCGAGCAAGAGGCGAAACGAAGGAATCCGTGATGGCAACGCAGTAGGCGCCGCGATCGAGAGCCTGGCGGGCGCCTTCCACAGTTTGCCGAAGGCCGCGGCGAAAGGAGATGGCAATCACGAGATCTCTTTTGTTGAGAGCGCGCATCAGATGGCCAATCCGTCCGGGAGAGGTGGCGCGAAATACGGGAAGATCGAGCAGGCTGAGCTGGTATTCAAGATAATCCACGAGAGTCGAAGCAAGATCTCCTCCGATGATGGCGATCCTGCGGGAACGATGAAGGCGGGTTGCGAGTGCCGCGAGCCTCCGGGAATCGAGACTGTGCTTTAGCCCCTGAAGATTTCGCAAGTCCAGTTCGAGCGAAGCCTGGACGGAGCCAAACATTTGGCCGTCGCGCGGAGCAGCTTGCATGGTGTCCGCGGAGGTGGCGAAAGCGATAGATAGATCGTGCAGGTGACGCTGAAAGTCGCGATAACTGGGGAAGCCGAGGCCCCGGACGATACGAACCATGGTTGCGGGATCGGTCTTCAGGCGTTGGGCGATGGCGCGGACGCTCAAGAGCACGTAACCGCGGGGATGTTCAAGGATGGGCCTGACAATTTCCTGGCGCTTGGCGCTCAACTCAGCGATGCGCTCGGGGAGACTCGGGTAAAACGGGGCTGCGCTGGCTTTTCTGGAATTCATTGAGCGAGAGGATTCCGCAACAAGGTACCCTCTGTCAACTGTCAACCCTTACGCAGGCGAACGTTTGGAGGGGCTAGTTTTCCGAGCCTGCGGTTTTGGCCGTCAATCCTGGCGCGACAATTGGCTGCAGGAAGGGCATCATGGCCCGGAGGCCGGGACCAAGTTGTTCGATAGGATGCTGCTGTTCGGCCTTGCGGCGCGCAAGAAAATTGGGACAGCCCTTCTCATTTTCCTCAATCCACATTTTGGCGAAGCTTCCATCGCGTATTTCCGCGAGCAGTTTTTTCATTTCGTCTCGCGTCTGCTGGGTTACGATGCGCGGCCCGGCGGAGTAGTCACCCTGTTCGGCCGTATCGCTGATGGAGTAGCGCATGTAACTGAGTCCGCCACGATAGATCAGATCCACAATGAGCTTGAGTTCGTGCATGCACTCGAAATAGGCCACCTCCGGTTGGTAGCCCGCATTGACCAGCGTTTCGAAGCCGGCTTTGATCAAAGCGCTTACCCCGCCGCACAGAACCGCCTGTTCTCCAAAGAGATCCGTTTCGGTTTCTTCGGTGAAGGTGGTTTCCAAAACGCCGGCGCGCGTGGCGCCGATGCCCTTGGCGTAGGAAAGAGCAAGGACTTTGGCGTTTCCGGAAGCGTCCTGCTCGATTGCCAGAAGCGAGGGAGTTCCGCCGCCTTCGGTGAAGACCTCGCGTACGCGATGACCAGGGGCTTTCGGAGCGACCATGGATACGTCAACGGTAGAGGGTGGTTTGATGGTGCCGAAGCGAATGTTAAAACCGTGGGCAAACATCAGCGTCTTGCCAGGGCCCAGATGAGGAGCAATCGCTTCGTTATAAAGCCTTTGTTGCTTGGTGTCCGGCACGAGGATCATGATGACATCGGCCCAAGCTGCGGCTTCAGAAGGCGTTAGGACTCTGACGCCGTCTTTTGCGGCCTTTGCCCGGGAGGCGCTGCCCTCGGGAAGGCCGACGCGGACATCCACGCCGCTATCGCGCAAATTGAGCGCGTGGGCGTGGCCCTGGGAGCCGTAGCCGATGATCGCAACTTTCTTAGCTTGAATCAGTGCGAGATCTGCATCTTTGTCGTAATAGAGATTGGCCATGCCTGTCCTCTCGGTGAAAAAATGTTGTCGCGCAAAAGCTTTCCGCTCGCCGCTTTGGTTTCCAGCGGACTTGCTTATGATTGCTTCTTGCCGATCGTTGCGGGCTCCGCTTCGTTGATGGTCGGCGGGCGCATGAGGTCGCTCCCACGCGTCATGGCGATGCGACCGGTGCGCGCCATTTCCAGAACGCCGTATGGCCGCAGGACCTCGAGCAGGCCGTCAATTTTGTCTACTGTGCCGGAGACTTCCACAATGAGCGATTCCGGGGCGACGTCCACGACGCGGCCGCGGAAGACCTTGATGAGCTCCATCAGATGCGGCCTGGATTGTTGATCTGCGGCGACTTTAATGAGCGCGAGGTCACGCTCGAGAAGCGAACGCTCGGTGATGTTCTCCGCGAGAAGAACGTCCACTAGTTTCTCGAGGCTGGCTTCGAGGCGATGTGCGCCTTTCTCGTCCGTGTGGGCCACGATGGTCATGCGCGCGACTTCTTCGTTTTCCGTAGGGCCGACGGTGAGGGAATCGATGTTGATGTTGAGGCGGCGAGCCAGGGAAGAGACGCGATTCAAAACGCCGGGCTTGTTTTCGACATAAGCGATCAAAGTCTGCATGATATCCTCTCGCGGCGCTCCAACTTCATGGTTCGGTCGCGGTTTCGACCAACGGATTATTGGGGCGGCGAATCATTTCGTGCAAGGAAGCGCCGGCCGGAACCATCGGATAAACGGAATCTTCCTGCTCGACACGGAAGTCAATGAGCACAGACTCCGAGGATTCGCGGGCGGCGCGGATTGCCGGGGTGACCTCACCGCGGGCCGTGACGCGTTCGCCCCGGATGCCAAAGGCATTGGCTAGGGCGGCAAAATCGGGCGCGACGAGCGGCGTGGCCACGTAGCGCTTGTCGTAAAAGAATTCCTGCCACTGGCGCACCATGCCGAGATAGCCGTTGTTGATGATCGCGATATTGACCTTGATTTTCTCCTGAACAATGGTGGCGAGTTCGCTCATGGTCATCTGGAAGCCGCCGTCGCCGACGACCACCCAAACGTCAGCCTCGGGCTTGGCGAATTTCGCACCGATGGCCGCGGGAAGAGCAAATCCCATGGTGCCGAGGCCGCCGGAGGTGACCAGAGTGCGCGGACGATTGTGGTGATAATACTGGGCCTCCCACATCTGGTGTTGGCCGACGTCGGTGACGACGATGGCGTCGCCTCCGGTCTCCTTCCAAAGATCGTTGATGACATGAGCGGCATACAGGTGACCGTAGTCCGGTAGGCTTTGGATGTCGCGAACGGCGGAATCGCCTTTCATCTCCTTGATTCGGCCGAGCCAATCGGCACGTTCTTTCTTTTCCATGTGGGGCTGAAGCGCTTCGAGGACTTCGCGCGCATCGCCAAGGAGCGCAGCATCCACAGGAACGTTTTTATTGATTTCCGCGCGGTCAATTTCGATGTGAATCTTGCGGGCATTCTTGGCATAGGTGCGGAGATCGCCCGTCACGCGGTCATCAAAACGCATTCCGACGGCGATGAGCAAATCCGCCTCCTGAATGGCGTGATTCACCCAGGCTTCCCCGTGCATGCCCATCATGCCGAGATTGAGCGGATCGCTGGCGGGAAAGCAGCCAATGCCGAGCAGCGTCATAGCGACAGGGAAGTGGCCCGCGCGGACAAACTGCTCGAACGCCCGCATTGCGCCGGAGATCATTATGCCGTGACCGGCGAGAATCAGCGGGCGCTTGGCGGACTTCAGCAGCTCTACCGCGCGATCGAATTCCTTTTGGTGATAATTCACGCGCTGGCGCTTGGGGGGAAGCTTTGGAACGGAAGCCTCCCAGTCAAACTCCGCCGAGGCCTGCTGCGCATCCTTGGTGATGTCCACGAGAACCGGGCCGGGACGGCCGGAACTCGCGATGATGAACGCTTCGCGAAGGGAGCGGGCGATGTCCTCCGCACGGGAAACCACCACGTTATTCTTCGTGATCGGCATGGTGATGCCGGTGATATCAATTTCCTGGAACGCATCTGAACCGAGCAATTTGCTGCTGACCTGGCCGGTAATGCAAACGATGGGAGAGGAGTCGAGCATCGCCGTGGCGATACCGGTGACCATGTTCGTGGCGCCGGGTCCGGATGTGGCCATCGCCACACCAACGCCGCCGCTCGCCCGCGCATAGCCGTCGGCCATGTGCGTGGCGCCTTGCTCATGGCGGACCAGAATGTGATGCAGCTTGGATTTTCCGAGCGCGTCATACACTGGGAGAATCGCGCCGCCGGGATAGCCGAAGACGTGGCGCACACCCAGCTTTTCCAGGGATTGGCAAACAATTTCCGCACCAGTAAGCTTCATAGAGTCCTCGAAGAGATTGCCGCGGATAGCACCGCAGACGGAACCGCTGGCGGAATCGAAGTAACCGCGCCGCGCGATGCCGAAGAAACCAGGAATGCGTATTTGGCCATGACGCCGCCGACATAGTGCGCCGAAGGCGGCTTCCACCCGGAAAGACGTACTTGCAACTCTTCGGCACTGAGTTCGACCGACAGGGAACGCTTGGAAATATCGAAGACGATTACGTCGCCATCCTTGACGGCAGCGATTGGTCCTCCGTGCGCCGCTTCGGGAGCAACATGACCGGCCATCAGGCCGTGCGTCGCGCCGGAGAAACGCCCGTCGGTCAGGAGCGCAACGGAGTCGCCCAAACCCGCGCCAACGAGAGCGGCGGTGACCGCGAGCATTTCGCGCATTCCAGGACCGCCTTTCGGCCCTTCATAACGGATCACGACAACATCGCCGGCTTTGATGGTGCCGTTTTCGACTCCGGCGAATGCCGCTTCCTCGCCATCAAAAACACGCGCCGGCCCGCGGAAATTCAACATGTTATGGCCAGCGACCTTGACGACGCAGCCCTCTGGAGCAAGATTGCCTTTGAGAATGACCAGTCCGCCAGTCGGCTTGAGGGGTGAATCCAATTTGCGGACGACTTCCTGCCGGGCAGTTTCCTTTGCGCTAACAGCTTCCTGGCCGAGAGTGCGGCCCGTGACGGTGAGCGCGTCCCCATTCAAAATCTTGGCTTCCACCAGGCGCTTGGCGACCAGTGCCGTGCCGCCTGCGGCGTAAAGGTCCGTGGCAACGAAGCGTCCGCCCGGTTTGAGATCGGCGATGATCGGGACACGCGAACTGATGCGGTCAAAATCGTCAATGGAAAGAGGAATTTTTGCTTCGTTGGCGATGGCCAACAGATGTAACACGGCATTCGTCGAACCGCCGGTTGCGGCGACGCCCGCGATGGCGTTTTCGAGGGCAGTCTTGGTGATGATCTTCGAGGGAATCGTGTTGGTGCGGAGGAGTTCAAGCACCATCTCTCCGGCGCGTTCGCCCGCGGCGGCCTTCGCTTCATTCGTTGCCGGAATGCTGGAAAGACCCATCGGGGCGATGCCGAGAAATTCGCATACAAGGGCCATGGTGTTTGCCGTGAATTGCCCGCCACACGCTCCGGCGCCGGGGCAAGCCGAAACCTCCAAGCCCTTCAACCGCGCGTCGGACATGCCGCCTCGCGCGTGCGCTCCCACAGCTTCAAAAACGTCCTGAATCGTCACGGAATGGCCTTCGAATTCTCCCGGCGCGATGGAGCCGCCGTACAGGACCAGGCCAGGAATGTCCAGGCGGGCCAAGGCCATCACGCCGCCGGGAATCGTTTTGTCGCAGCCAACAAGAACAATGAGCGCATCGAAAAGATTGCCTCGAGTCACGAGTTCGATGGAGTCCGCGATGACTTCGCGGCTCACCAGAGACGTGCGCATCCCTTCCGTGCCCATGGTGATGCCGTCGGAGATCGAGACCGTGTTGAATTCGAGAGGAGTGCCTCCGGCTTTTCTGATCCCTTTCTTGACGTGTTCCGCCAATTCACGGAGATGGTAGTTACAAGGGCCGATTTCAATCCAGGTATTAGCGACGCCAACCAGTGGTTTGGAGAAGTCTTCATCCTGCAAACCACAGGCCCGAAGCATGGCGCGCGCACCAGAGCGGTGTGCACCGTCTGTAAGAGTGCTGCTGCGGGGCTTCAATAGTGATTTGCTCACTCGATCATTCCTTATTGTTCCGTAGCCTTCCGAGCTCCCAAACTCAAAAAAACTTCCGGCCGTCATGGTTCTGAATGACGGCCTTGAAACCCGGCTGGCGCAGATGTGAGGCACAAGGCCGCAATTTAGAACAGCGCTTCGATAACCCGAGCGCAGCTCGTTGGATCGCAACTGCAACGAGACTAACAGCATGAAATAGGCGAGTCAATGAGTCCAATTAATAGAAATGTTTACTTCAATAAATTCGCCTTATGAACACTGAATCGAGTCCCCCGTTACCGGGAACCCCAAGGCGTATTTCCGGGAAGAACTAAAGAAGTGCCATGACGGAATGATGTTCGTGCCTGGAGGTAACTTTGAGTTCGCGGACCGCGTCATAGAATGCGACGCCCGGGAGCGAAGGAGGGGTTCCGTGAGTTCCAGAAAAGTTCTGATCGGCATCGCAATTTCTGCGGTTTTTTTTGCGGCGGGAGCCGTTCGCGGGCAAGATCAGCAGAACCAGCAAGCCCTGCAAGGTCAACAAAATCAACAGGGTCAGCCCCCAGCCGGCGGCGGCCGCGGCCACGGCCGGCAACAAGGCGGACAGCGACCGATTTTCGGCAAGATCGCTGCGATCAAGGATGGAAGCCTTGACTTGACGCAACCGGATGGAACGACGCTGACTGTCAAATTGACAGACTTGACGGAGTTTAGGAAAGATCGCCAGCCGGCCAAAGTTGGAGACTTCAAGGTCGGGGACCTCGTCGCCGTCCGGGGAGAGCAAAACCCGGATAAGACTGTAACCGCGCAAATGGTCGCGGGCAGATCCGGAGAGCAGGGTGGACAGGGAGGCGGCGGAAGGGAATTTGCACGAGGCACTCTTGGTAAGGACTACGTTTTGGGAGAAGTGAAAGCAATCAATCCGCCGCAGATTACGGTGCTGCGAACGGACAACGTGAGCCAGACACTGGAATTGAATGAGGACACGACTCTACGCAAGGGGAGGGAAGACATCACTATGGCTGACATTCAGGTGGGCGACCACTTAATGGCGCGGGGAGCGCTTGAAAACAATGTGTTTGTGCCGAAAGGCGTGATGATCTTCAGCGCCGAGCAGTGGCAGCGTTTGCAAGAAACGAGAAAGATGATGGGGAAAGGACAAGGCGACAGCCAGAGCGCAGCGCCGCCGGCGCAACCGCCAAAACCGCAGGAGCAGCCGAATTGAAAATGACCGCGACGTGGCTGCAAGTGGGCAGGCTCGTTCGCGGGCTTTTGGTTCTGGTTTGCCTGGCGCTGATTTTCCTGGTGCTGCTGGTTTTTGCCACCAGAGCCCAGACAATAAATCCGTCAAGCGTAGCTACCTACCAAATCACAGGAGCTGTACGAACGGGGAAGACTTTTTTGCCGGGCGTGACGGTTACGGCTGCGAACACCTTGACGGGGAAGAAAGTGAGTGTGGCAACTGCCTTGGACGGAACGTTCGACATCACCGGGCTGCCGCGCGGCCGTTACGTGGTGAAAATCGAGTTCATGGGCTTTGCCACGCAGACGCAAGAGGTGCTGCTGAATCCGGAGAACCCGTCGGCCAAAATAAACGCGGAATTGATCCTCGCGTCGCGACAACAAGAGCAAACGACGAACTCAGATTCATTCGCGGAAGCTGGCAGAGGATTCCAGAGCCTTTCGGTCGAGAACACTCTTTCGGCTTTGGCCGGAGGCGACTCCGGGGGAAACGGATTTGAAAATGGACAAGTCAGCGCCAGTGATCTCTCCAGTCTTCCGATGAGCGGCGCGGGCGCCGAAGGCCCAACGGAGTCGGTCAGCGTGATGGGAGCCCAGGGCAGAACACAGGACTTCGGGAACGGCAGCGAGGACGATTTGCAACAGCGCATCCAGGAATTTCGAGAGCGCGCGCAGCGAGAGGGTTTGATCGCGGGAGGCGGACCAGGAGGCCCGGGAGGTCCAGGCGGTCCCGGGGGTATGGGTGGCGGAGGATTCGCGGTCCGGATGCGCCGGGGCTTCAACATCAACGAACCTCACGGCACTCTTTACTTTCAGGACGACACTTCCGCGTTGGATGCAAGGCCCTATTCGTTGACGGGACAGGGGTCGGAGAAAGCAAGCTACAACCAGGCGCGATTTGGGGCGTTTGTCGGCGGTCCGCTCAATATTCCGAAAATTTACAATGGAGGGACGAAAACTTTCTTTTTCGCAGGCTGGAACGGTTCGCGGGGAAGCAATCCCTTCGATGCGTTCACCACTGTGCCGACCGTCGCGGAACGCGGGGGGGATTTTTCCGGCGCCATCTACAGCGACGGGACTCCGGTAACGATTTACAATCCCACGACCGGGGAGCCTTTCCTCGACAACAAAATTGATCCGACGCAATTCAGTTCCGCCGCGAACTATCTGTTGCAGTACATTCCCCTGCCGAACCTCGCAGGCTCCACGCAGAATTTCCATTACGTCACGACGCAATCGAGCGGATCGGACGCCGTGAACATTCGATTGATTCACAATTTTGGCCAGGCAAGTGGGCCCATGATGTTTGGTCCCATGGGAGGCGGTCGCGGCGGGGGCGGCAATCGCAAACGTAACAATCTGAACTTCGGCATGAACTGGATGCGATCCTCGAGTGATCTCGTCAACATTTATCCTTCGCTTGCGGGCAATAGCGATACGCAAGGCCTGAATGCGGGTGCCGGCTGGATCTACGGCAAGGGGCGAACGACAAATATACTCCGGTTCAATTACAACCATAATCATGTGGCCACCTCGAATCTTTATTCCGGGGTCACCAATATTGCGGAACTCGCGGGGATTACGGGAGTGTCTTCCGATCCCTTCGATTGGAGCTTGCCGGGGATCAGCTTTAACTCATTCGGAGGGCTCAGCGATCCCACTCAGCACCGCGAACTTGACCAGACGTACACGATTTCCGACACTTTCGTTTGGCATTCCGGCAAACAGAACTGGCGGTTCGGGGGCGATTACAGGCGGATTCTGCAAAGTTTCAAGTCCGCCAAGAATGGGGAAGGCAGCTTCGTCTTTACGGGCTTCGCGACGTCGGGATATCTTGCCGGGAGCACACAACCCGTTCCCGATACGGGCTACGATTTCGCGGATTTTCTGCTGGGATTGCCGCAACAGACTTCGCTGCAGTCGGGAACAAACTCGTACGATTTTCGGTCAAACTCCTTCGATCTCTATGCGCAGAATGACTGGCGTGCGCGTTCCAATCTTACTTTGGACATCGGGATGCGGTACGAATACAACGGTCCTTATACGGAAGCTCAGGGACGCATTGCCAATCTGGATGTTGCACCGGGCTTTATGGCGGCTGTGGTTGTACTGCCCGGCCAGACCGGTCCGTACAACGGCACATATCCGAGTTCGCTCGTTAGGCCCGACCGAAACAATTTTGGACCTCGTCTTGGAGTGGCCTGGAAGCCGGCAAAACTCACAGTTGTCCGCGCGGGATACGGCATCAATTACAATCTGGCCCAGTACGGAAGCTTCATTCAAAGTTTTGCGTTCCAACCGCCTTTTGCAACCGCCGCAACGAATGTGAGCACAGTCGGCGCACCGTCGCTGACGCTGGAGAGTGGATTCCCGCCCAATACCGGCACAACAACAAACAATTACGCTGTGGATCCCAACTATCGTCTCGGGTACGTGCAAATCTGGAACCTGGACATCCAGAATCAGCTGCCCGGCGGATTTCTTCTCAATTTGGACTACAACGGCTCCAAAGGTACGCGGCTGGATGTACAGAGGGCGATAAACATTAGTGGGATTCAGCCCTTTATCTACGAATCTTCGACAGGCAATTCCGTCTTCAACGGAGCTTCAGTCAGGATTCGCAAGCGAATGGCCAAAGGTCTGGGCTTTAGCGCGACGTATATCTTCTCGAAATCCATTGATGACGCTTCGTCCATCGGGGGTGGAGGCGGCGTTGTAATCCAAGATCCCTTCGATATCTCCGCCGATCGCGGCCTCTCGAGCTTTGACCAGAAGCACAAATTTACGGGCAACTGGATGTACGACTTACCGTTCGGCGACGGACGCCGGTTCGCGCAATCGGGCGCGTGGTCGCACATTTTAGGCGGCTGGCAATGGAGCGGGGATTTTACGATCGCTTCAGGCATGTATTTTACGCCGCGGGTGCTGGGCGATACGGTGGACATTGAGCGCGGCGTGAGCGGGTCGTTGCGAGCGAACTACATATCGGGCCAGACAGTTTCTCTCAGCAATCCGACCACGGCGGAATGGTTCAACACCGCGGCATTCTGCGCGCCCAGCCTCACTTGCGTGAATCCCGACGGATCATCATATGGGGATGCGGGGCGGAACATCATTGAAGGACCGCCACAATTCGCACTGGACATGGCCATTAACAAGACCATCCAGTTCCGGGAAATACGCGCCCTGGAGCTTCGGCTGCAAGCGACCAACGTCTTCAATACTGTCTATTTTACAAGCATCAATACGGCCGTTAACTCGCTTACATTTGGGCAGGTTACAGCGGCCAGCGGTATGCGCCGAATCACCATGATCGTGAGGTACCGGTTCTAACGGATGTGCCCATGTCTTGGCTGAACAAATCGTTTTCGCTCGTCACAAGCGCTGCCCTTGCCCTATCCAGCGGCGGGCCGCTTTTCGGACAGCAGGCTCAGGCCCCTGTGCCCGCGAAGGAAGGCTACAGTCTTCACGCGACGACCGAACTGGTTCTCGTCAACGTGATTGCGCACGACAAAAAAGGCAATTTGGTCCGCGACCTGAAGAAAGAAGACTTCACCGTTTATGAGGACGGCCAGAAGCAGCAGATTTCCAGTTTTGATTTTGAGAACGTGGATGCGTTGGCAATGGCGGGGCCAGCGGAGGCTACAGTCAGCGGTGCGGCCGCCCAGCCTTCGCTTCTCGCTGCCAAGAACGCGCCGCCCGTCACCGCACGCGACCGGCGTTTAATGCTCTTTTTCTTTGATTTCAGTGCCATGGAGCCGGAGCAGATTGACCGCGCCGTGGACGCCGCCAAGACTTTCGTCCAGACAAAAATGGAGCCGGCGGATCTGGTTGCCATCGTTTCTTTGTCCACGGACCTGCGTGTAGATCTCGATTTCACGGACGATCGCGCCAAGGTGCTCTCCGCTCTTTCCTCCTACGCGTCGAGCGAAGGGCAGGGTTTTGAAAATGGCTCGACCGGGAGCTCCGAGGGCGCCGCGGAAACCAGCGGGTCGTTCAGTGCGGACGACACGGACTACAACACGTTCAGCGCAGACCGCAAGATCCTTGCGTTGCAATCCATCATGCAGATCCTGGGAAAAATTCCGCAGAAAAAGAGCCTTATCTATTTCAGCAATGGCATAACGCAGTCCGGCGTGGATAATCAATCCGCCTTGCGCGCCGCTACCGCCTCGGCGGTGAAGGCAAACGTTTCGATCTATCCGTTGGATGTTCGCGGTCTCCAGGCATTTCCTCCGGGAGGCGAAGCGCAATCCGCGAGCTTGCACGGCCAGTCCGCCTACACAGGAGCCGCCGTGCTCAACGATCTCAGTTCCAATGCGGCTTCGCAGGAGACTCTCTCCACGCTTGCTTCGGACACGGGCGGAAAGGCTTTCTTCGACACGAATGATTTCAGTGGCGTTTTCCGGCAGGTGCAAAAAGACACTTCGGCGTACTATGTTCTTGGCTACACCAGCACGAATCACCTGAAGGACGGTCATTTCCGGCGCATTCGGGTGAAAATCAACCGGCAGGACATCAAACTCGAGTATCGCGCGGGATATTACGCCGATCGCGACTTCCAGCACTTGCAAAAAGCGGACCGTGAGGAGCAGCTCGAGGACGAGCTGGCCTCCGAACTTCCGCAAACGGACGTTGCCGTCTACGCCGGGACGGCATTTTTCCGCAGGGACGATTCCCACTACTACCTTGCCGTTTCGCTCGTCGTTCCTGGCTCGCAAATTCCATTTGTCACGGAAAAAGACAAGGACAGCGCGATGATTGACCTCATCGGCGAAGTCTTGGAGAGCGGAAAGTTTCCCGTCGGACGTTTGCGGGATACCGTGAAGCTCGCGGTGGAAAGCTCGCAGCAAGTGCGCCGCAAGAATGTCCAGTACAACACGAGCTTTTTGCTCGCGCCGGGGAGCTACCACCTCAAATTCATCGTTCGGGAGAACCGCACTGGCCGGATGGGATCGTTCGAGACCGATGTCCAGATTCCGGATTTGCGGAAGGTTCCGCTAAAGATGAGTTCGGTGGTTCTCAGCAGCAAGCGCGTGCCGGCAACCTCAAAGAAAAAAGTATTCGATCCGCTGGTCAGCGATGGAGAAGAACTTGTGCCCAGCGTGACGCACGTTTTTACTCAGGACCAGCATCTCTATCTCCAGTTTGAGCTTTACGATCCCGCGAAAGAAAAGAACAGTGTTACTTCCGCGAACGGGGCGAAAGAAAAGGCCCCTCACGGAGCAGTTCGCGTGCTCACCAGCATTGAGCTTCTTGAGGGCGACAAAAAGGTCTATGAGTCAAAACCTGTCCGCGCCGATGAGCTCAACGCGCCCGACCGCAGAGCAGTGTCATTCCGCTTCGATTTGCCGCTGCAGAGCTTGAAACCCGGATTTTATACCTGCCAGGTGAATGTAATTGATGACGCCGGAGGAAATTTCGCATTTCCGCGCTGGCCGATTTTGGTGAGAAGTCCTGCTGTGGAAGCTCCGCAGAAAACGCCCCCGGCAACGGGCCGAACCTCCGGCCACTGATCACTCGACCGCAGGCCGCGCCTCCACTTGCTTTGTGGTGATCTCCAGTGTGGCTGTCGTCAATTTCGGCGGCGGCCAGGACTCCGTATAGGCTTCGACGGTGATTGTTCCCGGCGTTTTGCTCGCCTGGACGGTCAGCTGAGCGAGTCCATTGAACAGGCTTCGTTTCGGAGCCTTGTCGGACTCCTGGCAATTTGGGTCGCCATTTCCGACGCCAATCAAAGCGCCTTCGCCGCTGATTTTGAAATTGATGAGATTGCCTGCCATGGGTACGAGCCGCCCCTGATTGTCGAGCCCCTCAACTCGGATCACGGCAACATCTTCTCCGTTGGCATCAATTTCCGAGCGATCGGCGGTGAGCCGAATGGATGCCGGCTCGCCGGTTGTCTCGCGCTTTTCGGTCGCGACAATTTTTCCGTCTTTGCTGCCGCGCGCTTCGAGCACTCCCGGTTCATATTTGACTTTCCATTCGAGGTGCGTGAGCGGAGTGACCTTCTGGTTTCCCTGACTCTTGCCATTCAGGAAAAGCTCTACTTCGTCGAGGTTCGAATGCACCCAGACGGAAATGGGCTCGCCTTCGCGCTGCCCCCAGTTCCAATGCGGGAAGAGGTGAAGCATGGGCTCCGATCCCCACCAGGCCTTGTAGTAAAAGAAATTGTCTTTGGGGAATCCGCACATATCCACAATTCCGAACTGAGAATTGATGGAGGGCCAACCGTAAGGCGTCGGCTCGCCTCGATAGTCGAATCCGGTCCACGCAAAACCTCCTGCGAGCCACGTGCGCGCCGCGTAGAACTTCCACCATTCTTCGGCCAGCTCAGCCCAGGGTGGATGATTCAGGTCATACGCGCTGACCCAATTCCGGAGCGGGTCCGTACTGTAGATTCCGCGCGTTGAAACGGTGCTGGCCGTCTCGGTGCCGATGGTCGGCTGCCTCGGATGCGAGGCGTGGTAAGCGTCGGGGACATCCAGGTTGTAGTTGAAGCCCTCGATGTCCAGCGCTTTGGAAAGACCTTCTCCAAAGTCTCCGTTCACCGCAGCGGTGCATAAGCGCGTCGGGTCGAGTTCATGCGAACGCTCCACCATCGTGCGCATGATCCGCTCGCCCTGGCCGGTGCTCTGCAGGATGCCCTCTTCATTGCCCATGGACCACAAAATGATGCACGGCGAATTGCGATAGCGCTTGATCATGACCTCGAGTTGCGCCAGCCCTTCATCGTTTGAGCTCATCTGGCGCGTCTCACAGAGCATCATCATGCCCAGGTGGTCGCAGGCTTCCACCCATTCGGGCGTTGGCATGTTGTGCGAAGTGCGCACGGCGTTTGAGCCCATCTCTTTCAGCACCGCCACGCGGTACCACTGCAAGCGGTCCGGGAGCGCCGCTCCCACGCCAGCGTGATCCTGGTGGTTGCAAGTGCCTTTGATTTTCACCGGTTTGCCGTTCAAGAAAAAACCCTTGTCCACGTCGAAAGCCAGCGTGCGCACGCCAAACGTCACCTGCTCCGCATCGCGGCGCTTCGCGCCTGCTTCCACGCTTGCGATCGCAGTATAAAGGGTTGGCGTTTCTGGCGACCAAAGAGCTGGATTTGTGATCTTCGCAGCGGCCGTGAAGGTCGCTGAGGCATCGGCTGCCACTGACTGGCGCTCGGATTCCACGGTGGTGACTATTTTCCCCGCTGCATCCAGAATCTGCCACCGCACGCGGCAACTCTCTGTTTGTGTTCCCTGGTTTTCCACTACGGTTCCCAAACTGAGCGTCGCCGCATCGCCTTTAATCTCGGTGCGGACATAGCTCTCCCATTTGCCCAGATGCAACGCGTCAGTCTTTGTAATCCACACGTGCCGGTAGATTCCGGCACCTTCGTAAAACCAGCCGTCGCCAAAACTCGCGTCCATGCGGACTGCGATCGAATTTTGCCCGCCGAAGTTCACAAAATCAGTCACGTCAAAGCGAAAGGGCGCGTAGCCGTTGTCGTTCCGACCCAGGAAATATCCATTGAAGAAGACCAAAGCACTTCGGAACGCGCCGTCGAATTCGACTACGATTCTTCGGCCCAGGTCTTCCGTGGGAATCTCAAAAACTCGCCGGTACCACCCCACGCTCGTTTCGGGATAACTGCGTCCGAGCGGTTTATAGCCGTGGCTTTGCAAATTATCGTCATGAACAAAAGGGAGCTCGACGGCCCAATCGTGAGGCAAATTGAGCGGGCGCCATTTTGAGTCATCAAACTTCACCTTTGCGAAATTAAAGTCGCCCGATTTAGCAAAGTCCCCCTGATCTTTTCCGAACCCCAGATCCCGCGCCGGGTCGTTTCCATTTCCAAATGTAAACTTCCAGCCAAAATCAAAAAGCAAATGCTCCCGCGGAGCAATCACAGACGCAGCTTCCGCCGATGGAGCATTCGGGTACGCTTCGAGCAGAACATTCACGCGGGCCAAAGCGTCGCCGGGGAGGAAGGAAGTCGCGGACAGCGCAAGTCCGGTGCGCAGCAGATCGCGGCGGGAGAGCGAGCTCATCTGGGAACCTCACGGGTGGAATTCAATTTTGTCAAGGCCCTGTGTGCAGCGTTTCAGTTGCCGCTCCGCAATATAATGCAATCTCGCTGAAAGATCGAAGGCAAATTTGTCGCGTTTTGCGATAAGACTCCCGCATTGCCTGGCCCAGCGAGCAACGCTGCATTACCTGCGAAGCAGGACCGCGAAGGCAACAGCGGCAATCAAAATCAAGAGGATTTCTTTCGGTCCGATGGCTACCGCGTCCTTCGTTGGGCCGGAGTAGATCTGTAGGGAATGCAATGGCGGACGACCGACGAGCAGTGAATCAACCGAGGAATTCAGCAACGTCGACGAAGAAGATTTAGCAGGGTCGTATTGCACCGTAACCGTCATGCCCCTGAGGTCGCGCACAAATTCCGAGGCGTCTCCGGCTTTCCGGAAATATTTCCGATACCGACCGGTCCATGGTTTTCCCGCAACTCGGTAAGAATAGGCGATCTCCGCCACCTGGGCCTTGGTTCCCAGTAGATGTGACGCCCAGCCGCTTGCCTTGTCCACACTCACCGCTTCGATTCTTCCCACGGTGGAAGGCCAACTTTCGGCTCTCCGATCTCTGAGCCAGTGCAAAAGCGGCCTGACGATTGCCGCCACAATTGGCGCCACGATCCAGATCAGCGTGTCCCACGGCCAAGTTGTGGGATCTGTAAGGCTGTTTGCGGGCGCGGAAAGCATCTTCTAGAAATATACACTTCATTCTCTGGGCTTGCCGCGTGAATGATTCGGCGGGCCTCAAGACGTACCTGCATCTTGGGCCGACTATTGTGAGCTGAATTTGCCTCGGAGCACAGTAACGGACGCTCTCGGCAGCTCGAACCACGTTTCGCTCCCCGCTGCTTGCACGTGTGAGGTCGCGATCGGCCCGTCAGGGTCCGCGTGACCGTCTTTCACGAAACTCACCGATGGATCGTAATTGTGCCCGACGTGCGCCATGAAAATGCTCTCTGCCGGATGCCACTGATATTGCTCGCTCCCGAACGTCGCCCTGGCCACGCTTCCCGTAAACGAAAAACTCTTCTTCTCGTTCTCGTTTTGAAAAACAATATGCACCTTGTGCGCGTTGTCCTGGTCGTGGTTGACAACCATCAGCGACCAGTCCCCATCCGGCCTCTCAATCGCGTACGCCGTCACCAGTGCGTGCCCGGCTCCATCGTTCACGTCACCCTCGGCGGGAAACACGCGGTTCACGCCATCTCCTGGCTCGACCCATTCCGTATTGATCAGCTTGCTCGCAAAAAACTGCGCCAGTGGCTGCTCGATCTCTCCGTTCGCATCCACGCTGAACATCCCGAACGTTCCCGTCGTGTCGTTGCACCCGCGTTCCATTGGCAGCGGCAGAAAATGGAAGTAATACACTCCCTTCCCTCCCGCATTTAGAAACGATCCGATATAATCCGCCAGCCAAAGCCCGGCAAAGTTATCCAGGTAGTTTTCTCCTGTCGCCCACGAGAGATTCGACTCCGTAATGAAGAGCGGCACATCCGCCGGCACTCCATCCTCCCTCCAGACCTGCACGATGTGGCTCACCAACCCGGGCTCTTCGTACAAGCTGCTCCACTGGATTCGGCAAGGATCGAGCGGGTAGTGCTCGAACGAGAAAAATGACAGTTCCTTCATGCCGTCGTGTTTCCGCAGATAGCCGAGGAACCGCCGCGTCCAGGACACTCGCCCCTCCTCATCCGGCCACACCTGGATGTCGCTATTCACTCCCTGAAACGATGGCCCGCCCAGCTTCAACGATGGGTCCACGCGATGCAGCGCCGCCGCCCATTGCAAATAAAGCGCTCCATAATCTTCCGGAAGCATGTACTGCCCGTCCGCTTCTTCTCCCATCTCCACGTATGAAATTGGATAGTGCCGCTTTTCCAGATACGCAATTTCCGCCGCGGCATTTTCCGGCGTGTCATAGAGCAAAGCCACCGGCACCATCGCCGGTAGCCCTCGCGTCACCCCGCTCGTATAGAAATAGTCGAATCCCAGTTGCGCCTGCTTCATCGTCGTTAAATCCGCGCTCGTATGCCACGGATCCACCGAAGAGCAATAGGTCGTCGTCTGCGCCTGGTCCTTCGTGTGCCGCAGCACGTCATGGAACTCTCCATCCGCAGTCGTCGTTCCGAGGTATAACTCCTTGATCGCATAGCCCACGCAGTTTCTCGGGTCTCCCGATCCATGCGTGTCGCAGGTGTTCGAGGATTTCGTCATCCAGATCCGCACAAAGTGCACCGGCATCGGCGCCGGCGTCAGTCGGATCGTCACCGTCCCGCCCTTTCCGTCCGCCACCACTCCCTGCGGAAACGTATTCCAGCTTCCCATCGTCGGGCTCTTGATCGGGTCCGTTCCCGTCCAATACTGCACCAGGTACTGCTCCGCGTATGGCTCCCCCCATGCGATTCGCATCGAATCCACCGGCGTATCTTGCGGCAGCTCCACAATCACCCACTGCGGATGCAGCGCGTCGCTCTCTCCCGTGAATCGCTCCGTCAGATAAGGATTGCTCTTCCAGTAGCTGTTCGGATCGCCGTCCGTCAATCGCGAGTAACCCGCATTTCCCGTCCCGTCGTTTCGCGTGAAGCCGCGATGCGGCAACGCATACCCGTAGGAATTCCGAATGAACTGTGTAGGAGTGCTCGCCCCGGTAAAATACCCTTCTTCCCGTTGAGCATCGCTCCACTTGCCTTCCGGATTCCAGTGCCACGCCTCCACCAGCAGCTCCGTATTCTGCCGGTACGTCACCGTCTGCCAACCCGACTCCAGCACTTTTTTCAGTGTGGGCTCGCTCAGCCCCTTCTCAAAGCTCGGCACGGCGATCCGGTCAATCCCTGCTCCCAGCGTTTTTGTCGGAATGAATTGGTTTGTGGAATGGCTCGGCGTAATATCCACGCGAACGGTCTGGCTGGCTGCGGTCGGTAGAAAGAAGAGTGCGTAAATCAGTACTGGCGACGGCAAAATGGTGATCTTTGTCAGTGACATAGCCCCTTATCCATCATTTCCGGCAGGAATATTCCCTGCATGGCCCATCGAGTTTTTCCTCTTACTTGTCTGGCCGACCGGCAGCTTACAACTCAGCCTCCAACAGCACAATGTTTCTGTCGGATTTGCTTGCCCTGGAAAAGTTCGAAGGCACTGCTCGGTGACCTTCGGCCGGGACTACCTTTTGCCCTCCGGGATCCTGAAGAAGATGTCAGCCCGACTCTCAGGGCTCATAACCTACAGCAAACGAAAAGGCCGGGTGCCTGATGCCCGGCCTGCGAATCTCAATTTTATTGCATGGGCGCGACAAGAATTGGTACCAGTCATAGCGCTTGGAGCCATGTTGCGGTGGCTTGCAATCGTCCGAGGGCGCCAATTCTGGTGGTGCGCGCTTTGTCGCCGATTTCTTGATTCAAAAGATTCGACCTATCCTCATAATGAACCCATCTGAAGGCGTCCGAGGCTTCTCCGCTCCAAATGCTGTCTTTTATGGCGAACGCGTCCTATCATACGGGCAACAGTCGGTCCTCTGATTCGACTTTCTTGGATCCAGAGCTGCGAGACTGACGCCGTTCGAGCAGGAGGATCTCCCGTGGCAGCTCAGAACAGTGCGGTTGAACGTAGTCGAATTGATCTTGCCCTTGAAGCGGCAATTCACATCGGCTTGGCAATTTTGCTGGTGACCGCCTGCTTGCTGATCTTGCGGCCATTTGTGCCGCTGGTGACGTGGGGCATCATCATTGCAGTCGCCGCCTATCCGGCTTTCAAGCGCTTGCGGACTGCACTCGGCGGTCGAGGAACACTGGCGGCGCTTATCTTTACGCTGGCATTGCTGGCCCTCTTGATTGTTCCCGTGGTGTTGCTCGCTGGAACGTTGGTGGAGGGCGTGCAAACCATGGCAACCCACCTTCGGGAGGGAACGCTGGTTATTCCTCCGCCTCCTGCCGGAGTGGAGCATTGGCCGATTATCGGCGTGCCCGTCAACAAATTATGGAGCCTCGCCGCAACGGACCTTGGGCAAGCGGTCAGGAGCTTCGCACCGCAAATCAAGGCCGTAATGCCCAGCTTCTTTACGGCGTCGGCGGGATTGGGATTCACCGTTCTGCAGTTCCTGCTTTCGATCTTGCTCGCCGGGGCGCTGCTCGCGAAGTCGCAAGCTGCGTACGACATGACCTGTTTGCTGGCCAAGAAGCTATTCGGCAAAAAGGGGCCCGAATTTCAGCAGCTCATGGGAGCCACGATTCGCAGCGTGACAACAGGGATCCTCGGAGTGGCATTTATCCAATCGGTCTTCGCGGGACTTGGATTTCTGCTCGTGAGCTTGCCTGGCGCAGGACTGTGGGCGGTGGTGTTTCTGATCGCGGCGGTGTTGCAGGTTGGAGTGCTCGTGCTGATTCCCGCGGTGATCTATGTCTTTGCGATTTCGGCCGTGACGAAGGCGGTGATTTTCCTGATCTGGTGCGTCTTCGTCGGTCTGCTTGACAACGTGCTTAAGCCGATTCTGCTGGGCCGGGGCGTCGCGGTGCCGATTGTTGTTGTTTTTCTGGGCGCCATCGGCGGATTCGTCGCCTTGGGAATTATCGGGCTGTTCGTTGGTGCAATTGTGCTGTCTGTAGGTTACAAACTTTTCCTTGCGTGGATCAACGAGAGTCCCACCGCGGATCAGGAAGCTTGAAATGGGAGAAAGTAGACGCGGGATCCAATGAATGGCATCAGCGGCGGCCTGAGCAAGCTAGGTGCGGCGTACTTGCAGAACCGCTACAGGGTTTTGTTCTACACGGTTCTGTCCATGCTGGTCGCCATCCCCATACTGAGCGCCTTACGATTCAGCGGAGTCCTGATCGAATGGCTGCTGGCGGCGAGTTTGCTCGCGGCAATCATGCCAGTCAGCGGCGTGAGGCACCGCCCCTACTTGCTTCTTGGCATGTTGGCGGTCTGGCTGGCGCACCCCCTCTCCGTGTGGTTCGATCATCCCCTCTTTTCGGCGGTGACCCTCGGAATCTGGACCGCCATCGGACTTCTGGCGGCACAGGCGGCACTGCGGTTCGCGATGCGCGCCACCGCGGTGGACGCTGAGCATCTTTACGCCGCGCTCAGCGCTTACCTTTTGGCCGGAGTGTTCTTTGGCTTGCTGTACTTTGTGGTCGAGCAGCTGAGCCCAGGCGCGTTCACCTCCCCGACACACTTTACCCAGACTGGCGCGATTTACTTCAGCTTCGTGACGTTGGCAACGCTTGGTTACGGCGATATTGCTCCGCGCGGGGATATCGCACGGGGTATCGCGATCGTCGAAGGTGTCGGCGGCCAGCTGTTCTTGGCGGTCCTGGTGGCCCGGCTCGTGAGCCTGTATGCAAAGTCGGCGGACGACCGGAAGTGATTATTGCCCGCCCGGCGAAAACATGACCTCCAACGGGAACTTTCCTTCGAGATCGTGTCATTAGAGATGCGAGGGAGGGAATCGAAGCGTGCTATTCGCGTGAAGATTCTGGCTGATCCCGGCGCGATGATGGCTTGTGTGTGGCTGCGGGCGTAAGAGATGCACTTAGTGACCCCGCGGTGCACGCAGTCGGCAACATTCAAGCTCGCGACAGAGCTATCAACCTCAAAACGTCGCACATGCCCTCCCGTTTGGGGACTGCTGGACGCCCCCAGTCTGGCCCTTTCAGGTATTTGATTCTGGTGACCTCGAGCCTGGCACTGGATGGACGCATGGCCGTCCGCTCAGCTTGACGCTCGTCGCTCCTCGCCAGGAGAAAGAAACAGACCAAGCAATTCGCCTTGCCCCCACTAATTGTATGTTTGCAGGGGATTGGATTGGGGATCAGTTTACGGCCTTCGAACCGGTGTCCCTCCAAAGTTCCGGGACTCGCGAGAAATTGTCAGCCCGACTCTCCGCGCTCATAACCCCGCGCAAATAAGAAAGGCCGGGCGCTTGATGCCCGGCCCGCAAAACTCGAATTGGTTGCGGGGGTCAGATTTGAACTGACGACCTTCGGGTTATGAGCCCGACGAGCTACCAGGCTGCTCCACCCCGCACTTTCACTATAGCGAAGTTGCCCGACGCCGTCAAATTCTTGGAAAACAATGCGGTGGAGTTTTGTTTTGCAGTTCACCACGAACTGTAGGCTGTGCCCTCAAATGGCGAGACCTGATCGGAACTCGAGTGCACGTCTGTAATCCCGGTTGTGGCCTGATCTGGGCTAAGAATCACGTCCTGGAATACGGGCACCCAATCCTTTTTTTGTGTGATGGGGTCGGTCGGCACATCCCGGAGATATTGCGCAGACACCAGATCGTCCAGTGACTGCGGGGCCGCTTCTTTGTCCAGCGTGTAGCTGTCGATCGCTTTCCTCATTTCCTGCAAATCCGAATGCAGCACCGCTTCGCGGGCGCGCAGCACCGCTTTGCTGTAATTTGCCGCTGCGATCCCCAGCAGAATGAAAATGATCGTGATGACGATCATCAATTCGATCAGCGTGAACCCGCGGGCGCGCAGACTGCGCCTGATACCGGAAAGGGAATTGCCGTTTCGAGGAAGGTTATTCATCGCATCACCAATCAGCGTAACGCGTTCCGTCCAAAGCGGTCGCCTGGGATTTGGAATACACGTCGAAAACGTCATGGCCTCCCCACGACGTTGAATCCGGATCGTCTTGCACGGACCGCAAACCCCAATCTGCCTGGCCAGTCATGGGGTCCACGGGAATTCGGCGCAGAAAACGGATTTTGCGATCCGTGCCGATGGGAACGCCCTCAACCAGCGTCTCCAAATCGGGGGGATAGCCTTCGCTTCCCACTTCCGTGCGAATCAGGTTGCGGTCCGCCAGGTCCTTGTAACGGTCAATCGCGTTTCGCATTTCGATCAAGTCCCGGTTCAGCTCCGCTTCTTTCCGCCTCATGATCGAATAGCGTGCGATCGGCATTGCCGCCGTCGCAAGAATCACCAAAATCGAGCAAGCGATGATCAGTTCCAGCAGCGTCATCCCCGCTTCGCCGCTCAGCCCCGATTTCCGGGATAGCCGGTAACGCCTCATCGCAAGATTGCCGGGTCCTTTCCTCATACTTTTGGACTATGGTTGCACCTGAATCGTTGCTTCGCCGGTCAACAACGGGATGGGCTTTTGCTGCGAATCCTTCGCATTGACCTGCACGATGGAAAGAGTCGTCGTTCCCGGTGCGAGCGCCTTGATGACCACTCCCAGCAGCGTTCCGCTTCCGCTGACTCCCGGCGTGTTCGGCTGCCTCGTGGCCGAGACGATCGCTTGGCCGTCTTTCTGGTTAACTTGCTGCACGAGCGCGATCTCTTGATTCCCGCCGGACAGGAAGGTCCCATGTTGCAATTCATCCACGCTGATCACCGACGGACTGTACTGTAAGAGCATTGGAATCGAGAATAGATCGTTCACGTTGTCCACCACGATTCCCAGCGTCGCCGTTTGTCCCACTTTCAGCGTCAATGTTTGAGGTTCAAAATGCAGTCTGGGCCCCTGGCTCTGCGAGGAATTCGTCTCCTGTCCACTTGCCGGTGCCGCAGTCGGTTTCGCTCCAGCCGGCACGCCCGCCGGAGTTGGCATCTGCGCCTTCGGAACGGCTGGTTGCTGCACGGGAGCGCGAATTTCGCTCTCTTTGCGCGTCTGAATGTTTTGTTCGGATCCTGTATAGATGGGGCGCAAATCTTCCTTTGTCCAATCCGGCAGCCGCACGATATGCGGAATGACCGCAATCAGAATTTCGCTCGTCTGGTGTTCGGTTTTGTTGTCCGCGAAAAGATATTTGAGAAGCGGCACTTGCGCCAATCCCGGCCAGCCATTCAGCGTATTGCTATCAATTCTTTGGAACAACCCGGCAAGGATATTCACTTCGCCATCCTTCAACCGCACTTCTTGTTCCGCTTTGTTTTGCCCGATGATCGGCTGTTGAATTCCGCCAATCGTTGACGTGCCGGTGACCTGCGACACTTCAACCTTCATCTTCAGGCTGATCTCGTGGTTCAGATGCACGCGGGGGGTGATGTCCACATTTACACCTACATCCAAATACTGGAATTGCGTGTTCACCAGTGGATTCACCGCAGTTGTCCCGACTCCCACGCCCGCCTGGAAGCTGCCCGTCGCGATCGGCACCCGGCTTCCGATATTCAGTTTGGCGTCCTGCCCATCCACGGAGCGAATCTCTGGATTCTGGATGATTTTCGTCTCCGTATCGGTCAGCACCATGTTCGCCGTAGCGCCTGGCAGAGTCACGCTGTAATAATTTGCGCAGCAGTGGAAACCCGAAAGCGGCACGCTAGGCGTGGATGGGGTGCTCGTACCGCTTGAACTCGAAGTGCTGGTTGTGGATGTTCCCGTGAAGCTGATGGACGCCGATTGTCCTGGCAAAATTCCCAGGTCGCGTAGCCGGTCCGTGCTTGCGGAGAGCACTTCCACCTGGATCACCACCTCTGGCCGCGCTTTGTCAATGTCCCGGATCATTTGCGCCGCGATCGCCAATTTGTCCGGCGTGTCCCGGATAATGATCGCGTTCTCCGAATTGAGCTGCTGAACTTTCGTCAGATTCAGCACTTGTCGCAGCCCGTTCGTGATCTCTGTCAAATCCTGCGGCTGGATTGTGTTGGAAAGATAAAACGTCTTCACCACCTGCTCGTCGTAGTCCCGGTGCTTCTGTGCCTGGTCCGGAATCACAAAAATAATGTTTTCCGTTTCCGGCCTCCAAAATGCCTTGCTCTCGAAGCTCACGATGTCCAGCGCCTGCTCCAGCGTAACGTTGTTCAGGTCCACGGACACTCGCCGCGCCGTAAAGTCCGGATCGAAAACCATGGACACTCCCGCCAGTTTTCCAATCGTCTCGAAGACGATCTTGGCGTCGTTCGTCATCTTTAGCGTGATAGGCGCCTGCGAAAGGGGTTTCAATTCGGGTGGGCCCGAAGCCAGTTCGTTGTCTTCCGATGCCAGTGTGGATTCCGCCTGTTTTTCTTCCGCTTGCGCTTTTTCCGTCATCAGGTCCAGCGTGGTGCGCAATTCCTGGGCCGCCACCGGGCTGGAAGGATCAATCGTGACCGCTCGCTGAAATTCCCCAGCCGCTCCCTGCAAATTTCCGGCCTCGCGCAGCCGCAACCCCTGCTTTACATGGAATTCACCAGCGTCAAAACGCGCCTGATTCAATTTGATTTTGAAGGACGCGTTGTGGGGGTCCGCGTCCACTGCCTTTTGGTAATATTGGACTGCGCTGTCTACGTCCTTAAGATCCTCAGCCTTTTGGCCTTTGTCAAAATCGCTATTGCCTTTGGGGCACCCCGCCGCGAGCAGTCCCAAGCTGGCGCAAAGAAGCAATTTACCCCATCGGCGCATCGGTTCTCAGTTCCTCTCCTCTAAATCCTCTGCAGTCTAGCATCCGCTTAGAACCCCCACAAGGCACGCCGGGTTGGCTGTCTTGCATCCGGCAACGGGCCACCGCTATAGTGGAAAGCTGTGGCCAAACCAGGGAAGCCGTCTGCAAAACCCAAGGAACTCATTGTCGCGCAGAACCGTGCCGCTTCCTACAACTACCATCTTCTGGAGCGCCTCGAAGCTGGAATGGTCCTCCACGGCACCGAAGTGAAGGCCTTGCGCGAAGGGAAAGCGAACATTCGCGAGGCTTACGTTGAATTCAAGCGCGATGGCGCCTGGCTTTCCAATGCGCACATTGCCCAATATAGGCCCGGCGGACCCTGGAATCATGAACCGCTCGGGTCTCGCAAGTTACTGTTGCATAAGAATGAGCTCTATAAGCTCGCTGGCCGCGTCCAATCCAAGGGTTTAACGGTCATTCCTCTGCGGATTTACTTTCGCGACGGCATCGCCAAGTGCGAAATTGCCCTGGCTCAGGGCAAAAAGCTCTGGGATCGCCGCCACGATGAACGCAAGAAGGAAGCTCGCAGGGAAGCCGATGAAGCTATGTATCGCAACCGGAGGCGATAATTCACCATGCAGATCACGCTCGATACGAAACCTTGCTCCACGCTCGAGACCGATGCCCTCGTCACCTACGTCTTCGAGGATTCTGAACCCATTCAGGGCCGCCTCACCGATCTCGACAAGGCCACCGGCGGCTTGCTGACCCGCCTCGCGAAAAGCGGCGAGATCTCCGGCAAGACTCTCGAATTCACTCTCCTTCACGCTCCCGCCGGCCTTAAAGCCGCCCGTTTGCTTCTCGTCGGAGCGGGAAAACGAGATCAATTCTCAACTGCACCTCTTCGCAAAGTAGCCGGTGCTGCGCTTCGTTTCCTCAAAGCCCGCTCCATCTCCCGCTTTGCGTTTCTTGTGCGCGAAAACAACGCCACCGAGGAATTCGCGCAAGCCATCGCCGAGGGCTCTATCGCCGCGAACTTCGAATCCGACAAATACAAAACCGAAAAGAAAAACGGTAAGACCATCGATTCGGTCTCCATCGTCGGCTACTCCGATTCCGAAAAGGCTGCTGGCGAAAAGGGTCTTGCTCGCGGCGTGGTCATTGCCGAATCGCAGAATTTCACTCGCGACCTCGTCAACGAGCCTTCCAACAAACTCACTCCGCGCATCCTCGCCGAGAAGGCCGAGGCCATGGCTCGCGCCGCAGGTCTTGCCGTTGAAATCCTCGACGAACAAAAAATCACCGATCTCAAAATGGGCGCTCTCCTCAGCGTCGCGCAAGGCAGCGCAGAGCCTCCCCGCGTCATGGTCATCACCTACACGCCGCCCAATCCCAGGCCCGGGGCTCCCGTCATCGGCCTCGTCGGCAAAGCCGTCACGTTCGATACTGGCGGCATCTCCATCAAGCCCTCGGAGGGCATGGAAAAAATGAAGTACGACATGGCTGGCGGCGCCACCATGCTCGGCGTGATGCGCGCCCTCGCTTCGCTCAAGCCCAACGTCAAAGTGATCTGCGTCGTTCCTTCAACCGAAAACATGCCCGGCGGCAAAGCGCAAAAGCCCGGCGACATCCAAACGGCCATGTCCGGCAAAACCATCGAAGTCCTGAACACCGACGCCGAAGGCCGCCTCATCCTTGCCGATGGCATCCACTTCGCCAAGCAGCTCGGCGCTACGCACCTCATTGACGCCGCCACACTCACCGGTGCCGTCGTCGTCGCCCTCGCCAACGTCAACGTCGGCGTCTTCGGCTCTGACCAAGCCTTCACGGACAAGCTGCTCGCCAGCGCCAAATCGGCTGGCGAAAAAATGTGGCCGCTTCCGACCGACGACGAATATCGCGAATTCATCAAGGGCACCGTCGCAGACATCCAGAATATCGGCAGCGGCAAAGGCGGCGGCGCCACCATCGGCGCCATGTTCTTGAAGGAATTTACCGGCGACACTCCGTGGATTCACCTGGACATCGCTGGAACCGCCTGGAACGATGACGCCAAGCCCTGGCTCGCAAAGGGCCCCACCGGTGTCGCCCTCCGCACCCTCATCCATCTCATTTCAACTTACTAATCTCCCGTTCCCGCTCTTGTAGGCGCGCAGCATCGCTGCGCCCTTTCCGCCATTTTCCTTCACATCTTCTCCGGCGCCTCAATCCCCAGCAAATCCAGCGCCCGCACCAGTTGCGCTTCCACCAGCTCCGTTAGCGCCAGCAAGAACGCCCGCTTCTGCTCATCCGCCTCCGACAAAATATGGTGCTTGTGATAAAAATTATTGAACTCCTGCGCCAGCTGGAACGCATACTTCGCCACAAACGCCGGCTCCTGCCCGTTGATCGCTGCATCCGTCGCATAATCGAGAGCCCCCGCGTGAGAAACAAGCTCCCACAGCGTCGCGCCCTCCGCGCCGCCTAACATCTTTTCTGCCGTTTCCCGCTTCAACTCGACCCTCTCCGCCGCGGCCTCCGCTCCTTTCCGCCGGATCCCGCGAATCCGCACGATGGCATATTGGCAGTAAGCTCCGGTCTCTCCCTCAAAGCTGAGCGCGTCCTGAAAATCGAAGGCAATAATTGCCGTTCGCGTGTACTTCAGGAGAAAGAACCGCAGCGCGCCCACCGCAATCTTGTGTGCGGTCTCTTTCTGTTCGGCTTCCGGCATGTCCGCATGCCGCTGTTTCACTTCCGCCAGCGTCGCTTCTTCCAGTTTGTCCATCAAATCGTCCGCTTTGACGCCAAGTCCTTTTCTACCGCTGACCTCGATGTACGATTTCTTTTCGTCCTCCGGCGAGAATTCGTAGCCCAGTTCCTTCGCGCAGCGCGGCGTCAATGCCACCACTTCATACGAAAAATGAATCGAATTCTCTGCTTGCTTCTCATGCCCGAGCGCTCGCAGCCCCGCCGCCACCACGTTTTGCAGATAGGATTGCCGCGTGTCAATCACGTTGTAGACGCGCCCCGCTGCTTCGCCGAAATGTGGCGCCGCCGGATCGCTCTTGGATGTCGTTGTTGTCCACAGCGGCTTCGCCGTCGGTGCGTCCTGCCATCGCCGGTAATGGAAGTCCTTACCCAACAGTCCGAACTTCCAAAGTTGATACGCAATGTCCTTTCCGACGTACGTCACCGTCCCGTTCGACCGCACGATAATCTTGTCCTGGATATTCTCGTCGTCCTCATTCGGTTGCGTTTCGACCGGTTCCTGTGTGCTCTCGCTTTTTTCCTCTTTCCACGGCATGATCCAGCATCCGGCCATTTTCCCCGTTGTTGCCAGTTGAATCGCTCCGGACTCTTTCAACATCGCAAAAGCCGCATCCCAGAACTTCAAATGCAAAATCTCGCTTTCTCTCGCCAGCAATTCATATTCGATTCCCAGCCTCGCCATCGTCCGCAAATGCGTGCTGACGATCGCATCTGCCACCACTTGTGCCACTTCCGATTCTTCCCCGCGATCCTCTTCAATCGCCCGCAACGTTTCCCCGCGCCACTTTGCCGCTTGCTCTTTGTTCTCTGCAAAAAATTGCGTCACTTTTGCGTATAGGTCCCAGCAGTAGTAATCGAACTTCGGCTCTGTCGCCAGCATCTTCACGTTCACCGGCGTCCGCTTTTCCATCATCAGCAGCCCGATCACTACGTCCGCCACTTGCACGCCAGTGTTGTCAATGTAGTTCTGCACCTGCACGCGCTCTCCTTCGTGCCGCAGAATCCGTGCCAGCGTATCGCCCAACACCGCATTCCGCACGTGCCCAATGTGCGCCGCCTTGTTCGGATTGATGCTCGTATGCTCGACGATGACCTTTTCATTGCGTTGCGGAACCGCCTGGCGTTGCGCTTCCGCTTGCGCGTTTACCCAGAACGCGCCACGGTCAAAATACGTATTCAAATACCCCGCTCCTGCCACTTCGACTCGCGCGATCCCCGGAATCGTGCCAAGTCCCACAGCAATCTCCTGGGCGATCTGTCTCGGCGCGCGCTTCAGCTTTTTCGCCAGCTCAAAACACACCGGCGACGCCGCTTCGCCCATCTCCAGTTTCGGCGGCTTTTCCAAAACAATCGCCAGCTCCACGCCATATTTCTCGCGAATGTGCTTCGCCAGCGCCTCCCGCAATCGTCCTGTCAATGTCAGATACACGCGTCTCCTGCGCTTCTTGTCAAAAGTAAAGTCCAGCAAGTATAGGAGAAAGTTCGAAGCAGGGTCAAAATCGTGTTTCGAGTAGGCGGCGTGGGGCCGGCTCGCCATTCTTGTGCTGAAACCGCGGGCCTCGGCGAGCCCGATGGCCCATGGATGCCCTGGCTTACTGCTCACGCCCTGTGACTTCCTGCGGCCGCACCCGCTCCGGCCGCTTCAGGCTCCCATCATCCAGCGCCCCTAGGAGATGCCCTGCCTGTTGCCCGGACCGGCCGACAGCTTGGAATAGCCTATAAGATATGACATCATATAGGATGTTTGTATGCTCCGGGTCGTCCTGGATACAAGCGTCGTCGTAGCTGCCTTGCGCAGCAGCCTTGGCGCAGCCAACGCGGTTCTGCGTCTCGTCGCCCGGCGAAAAATAGTCGCTTTGGCTACGCCGCCGCTCTTCCTGGAGTATGAAGATGTTCTGCATCGTCCGGAGCACCGCCTTTATCACGGGCTTAGCCCGGAGGAAATTGGAGAGTTCCTTGCGGAATTCGCCGTGCTGATCGAACCTGTGGAAGTGCATTTTTTGTGGCGGCCGCAGTTGCGTGACCCGAAGGATGAAATGGTTCTTGAAGCTGCGATTAACGGCCAGGCGCAGGCGCTGGTTACATTCAACGTCGCGGATCTCATCTCCGCCGCGGCGCGCTTCCGGATACCCGTCCTTCGCCCTGCGGGGTTCCTGCGAAAGGTGAACAAATGAGCAAAGCAACCTATCCCCTGAAACTTCCTACGTCCATCAAAAAAGCCGCCCAGCGCCTCGCGAAGGAAGATGGCGTCTCCCTTAATCAATGGATCGCGTCTGCCGTCGCTGAAAAAGTAGGTGTCGTCGAGACCGCTGCGGAATTCTTCACCAAGCGTGCAGGCAAGGCAGCTGGTGCTGGAATGCTTCGGTTCCTTCGCAGGGCGCCGCGTGCCGTTCCGGAGCCGGGAGACAAGCCCGGTTAGCGCACTTTTTGCCGTTTGAGCCGAATTCGCCGGTTTGACACATTTTTCTTCCGCCGATAGTATCAATCATCTGGTGGTGCCGCGCTGCGCCTCACTGGAAACTCAGGGCATTCGAATGAAACTCGTATATTTCGATTGTTTTTCCGGCATCAGCGGCGATATGACTCTCGGCGCTCTGGTGGACGCCGGAGTTTCATTGGAGGACTTGCGCGAAGGTCTGCGCTCCCTGCAGGTTCCCGGATGGGAGATCTCTTCCGAAAAAGTCTGGAAGAACGGCATGTCTGCCAGCTTTGTTCGCGTCAAAACGGAAGATCAGACCAAGCATCGCTCGCTCAGCGCGATTCTGGAAATCATCAACAAATCGCAGCTGAACCCCGATGTGAAGAAAAACGCCGCCGCGATTTTTACCAGGCTCGGTGAAGCCGAAGCCACGGTTCACGACGTTCCGCTTGAAAAAATTCATTTTCATGAAGTCGGCGCCGTGGACGCTATCGTGGACATCGTCGGCGCCTGCATCGGTTTTCAGGCTCTCGGCATCGAAAAATTCGCCTGCTCGCCGCTCAACGTAGGCGGAGGGACCGCCAAAATGGCCCACGGCGTTTTGCCCGTCCCTGCCCCCGCAACTGCGAAACTTCTGCAAGGCAAGCCAACCTATTCGAACGGCGTACAGAAGGAACTCGTTACTCCAACGGGCGCAGCCATTGTCGCCACGCTCTGTGATGTGTTCGGTCCCCAGCCGCCCATGACGGTTTCCGCGATCGGTTATGGCGCCGGAACCGCTGATCTCGAAGGCCAGCCCAATGTTCTCCGCATCATGATCGGTGAAACCGCCGAAAAAGCCGTTCCGGGTTTCGACGAAGAAATCGCCGTGATTGAGGCCAATCTCGACGACATGAATCCGCAAATTTACGGCTACTTCCTCGAGAAAGCGCTGGCCGCCGGAGCTCTCGACGTTTACACCACGCCGGTGCAAATGAAAAAGAACCGCCCGGGAACGCTTCTGACGGTTCTTTGCCGGCCTCCGGAGACGAGCGCGCTGATGGAATTGATCTTTGCGGAAACCACCACCTTCGGCGCGCGCACTTATCGCGCCCAGCGCCGCGCCTTGCCGCGCGAATCCGTCCGCGTGCACACAAAGCATGGGGACGTCTCCATCAAGCTTTCGCGCGTCAACGGCCGCCTCCTGCACGTCGCTCCCGAATTCGAGGATTGCCGCAAGCTTGCCGTGGAGAAAAACGTCCCTTTGCAGCAAATCATCAACGAGGCCATGCGCAGCTACGAATCGGGCGGCAAAACAAAATAGTTTTCCACTGAAGCGGAATCGAGAAGAGGATGACGGGTCAGAAACCGAAATACTACATCACCACGCCGATCTACTACACGAACGGCTTGCCGCACATCGGCCACACGTATTCGACGATCGTCTGCGATACCATCCGCCGCTTCAAGCGCATGCGCGGCTTCGACGCCATCATGACCACCGGCACGGACGAGCATGGCATCAACGTTGAGCGCGCCGCGAAGAAAGCCGGCATCCCGGAGTCCGAATTCGTAGCCAAAATGGCCGCCGTCTGGAAGCGGACCTGGGACGATCTCGGCATTCAAGGTGACGAATTCATTCGCACCACCGATTTGAAGCACGCGCACACCGTGCAATGGCTTTTCCGCCAGTGCCGCGAGAACGGCTATATCTATCCCGGCCACTACACTGGACAATACTGCATTTACGACAACGCCTACGTCAGCGACGCCAAGCCCGGCGACAACTGTCCTGATTGCGGTCGCCCGCTGGAAACCGTCACCGAGGAAAATTACTTCTTCAAGCTTTCCGCGTTCCAAGACGTCCTGCTCGATTTCTACAAAAAGAATCCGAATTTCATCCAGCCCGAGGCGCGCCGCAATGAAGTGATCAGCTTTGTCGAAGGCGGCCTGAAGGACTTGAGCATCACGCGCACCTCGATTCGCTGGGGCATTCCCGTTCCCGGCGAAGAACCTCACGTTTTCTACGTCTGGTTCGACGCTCTTACCGCTTATTTGAGCGCCGTCGGCGGCCCGAATTACGAACAGCACGGTTACTGGCCTGCGGACGTTCATCTTGTCGGCAAGGAAATCATCCGCTTCCATGCCGTCTACTGGCCCGCATTTCTGATGGCGGCGATGCTTCCTCTGCCGAAACAAATTTGGGCGCACGGCTGGCTGCTCATGGACAGCGCCAAAATGAGCAAGTCCAAAGGCAACGTCATCAAGCCCCAGCCGATCGTGGATGTCCTTGGCATGGACGCGCTGCGATACTTCCTGCTTCGCGAAGTCGTCTTCGGGCAGGATGGCAACATGAGCTACGAAGCCATCGTGCAGCGCTATAACAGCGACCTTGCCAACGGGCTCGGCAATCTTGCGAGCCGCACCGCCGCGATGATCGAGAAAAATTGCTCGGGAACAATTCCCAAGCCGGCCAAATTCCAGCCGCAGGATGATGCGCTGGCAAAGGAAGCCCAGAATGCGATCGGCGATGCGCTCGAACACTACGAGGCGTTCTCGTTCTCACGAGCTCTTGAATCCGTTTGGGCTTTGATTGCCTCGGCGGATAAATATCTGACGCAGGAGCAGCCGTGGGCTTTGGGAAATTCGGAAGCCGATCAGCAGCGGCGCGCCACGATTCTCTGGACTTCGGCAGAAGTTCTCCGCGTCGTTTCGGCGCTCCTGCATCCGGTGGTCCCGGAAAGCACGGCAAAGGTGTGGTCGCTCCTTGGCCAAGCCGGGAGTCTGGATATGTTCGAATTGGACGGCCTGCGTTGGGGCCAGCTTGCTCCGAATACCTCTCTCGGAAAATCCCAAACACTTTTCCCGCGGTTTGAAAAAGCGGAAGCCATAGAAAGGATCGAAGCGATGGAAAATGAAGCACAGAACGCGCCGAAGCCTGCTGCCGCTCCCGCAGCGCCGGGAACCGCGGCGGCCGCGCAGCCTGCGGCGAACGAGAAAATCGGCATCGAGGATTTTGCCAAAGTCGAAATGCGTGTGGGGCAGATCAAAACCGCCGATCGCATTGCCGGTGCCGATAAATTGCTGAAACTGACCGTGGACATCGGCACGGAAATCCGCCAGATTTGCGCCGGCATCGCGCAATTCTACGAACCGGAAAAACTGATCGGACGCAAAGTCGTCGTGGTCACGAATCTCGCGCCGCGAAAATTGCGTGGCGTCGAATCGAACGGAATGATCGTCGCCGCATCGGTTGGTCCGGAAGGCCGCCCTGTTCTCGCGAGCTTCCTCGAAGATCCCGAAGTCGGCGCGCGCCTGAAATAGCGGGATTCGGCTTTGTAGGGGCGCAGCAGTGCTGCGCCCTGATGTCGAACACTGCATTCGCACATGGAACTGATTGATTCCCACGCGCATATTGATTTTCCGCAGTTCGCGGAAGATCGCGAGGCCATGCTCGAGCGCGCTCGCGCGGCAGGCGTGCAAACTCTGCTCGCCGTAGGGACCGGTCCGGGTCCCGAGAAACTCGATGCTGCAATTCTGTACGCCGAAGCGCACGATTGGATTTACACCAGCGTGGGAATTCATCCGCACGAGGCGAAAGGAGTCACGCCGCAGCATCTCGCGGAACTCGAGCGGCTGGCGAAGCATCCAAAAGTGGTCGCCTGGGGCGAAATCGGCCTCGATTATTTTTACGATCATTCTCCCCGCGATGTGCAGGCTCGCGTCTTCTCCGATCAGATGAAACTTGCGCGCGCGGCAAAACTCCCTATCATCATCCACTGTCGCGATGCCTGGCCGGACTGCCTCGACCAGATCGAGAGGGAATGGAAATCGAGCGGGTTGGGCGGAATTCTGCATTGCTTTACGGGAACTCTTGAAGAGGCGAAGCGAGGCCTGGAAATGGGCTTCCTGATTTCCTTTGCGGGGAATTCGACCTTTCCGAAAGCGCAGAACATTCGCGACGTGATGAAAGAAGTGCCGCTGGAGAAGATTTTGATCGAGACGGACTCTCCGTATCTTGCGCCCCAGGCGCACCGGGGCAAACGCAATGAGCCGGCGTATGTTGCGGAAGTGGCCAAGACCCTTGCCAGTGTGAGAAACTTGTCGCCGGAAGAAGCCGCATCCAGGACGGCCGAGAATTTCCGGCGCTTCTTCGGGTTTGCCCGGAAGAGCGAAACGGCAACCGCCGAGTCCCAAGCGAAATGATGCAGGCAAGCAACGCACAGGCGAGGAGAAAGTCCATCGCGCTTCTGACAGTCAAGGAAATTTTTGATCTGGTTCGCGACGATCTTGCGTCGGTCGAGCAAGAGCTGGCTCGACAGAGCGAAGGCGCGTTCGAGCCGGTGGCGGAAATTACCAGCTATTTGCTCGGAGGGGGAGGGAAGCGCCTGCGCCCGGCTCTGCTGCTTCTTGCGAACGGCTATACGGGGCGCCGAAGCGCGGGAGCGATCCGTCTCGCCGCCGTGGTGGAATTGCTGCACAGCGCCACGCTGATTCACGACGACGTGATTGACAGCGCGGACACACGGCGCGGGCGTCCTTCGGCAAATTCCCGCTGGGGAAATCACCGCAGCGTGCTGGCAGGCGATTGGCTTTACATGCAGTCCTTTCAGATGGCCCTCGAAGAGCGCAATTTCCGCATCCTCGATATCCTGATTGATCTCACGCAAAAGATGGTGGAAGGCGAGTTGATCCAGCTCGCGAAGATCGGACGCATTGACGTGACCGAAGAGGATGCGCTGAAGCTCGCGACCTACAAAACCGCGTGCCTTTTCAGCGGATGCGCCCGGTTGGGTGCAGTGCTCGGCGGCCTGGAAGGCGAGGAGGAAGAAGCTCTCGCCAATTATGGCCGCTATGCCGGGCTCGCGTTTCAGATGGTGGACGATCTTTTGGACTTCACGGCTTCGGCGGAGCAACTGGGGAAACCGGTCTTGAGCGATCTGAAGGAAGGGAAAGTAACGCTGCCGCTGATCTACGCGATGGAGAACGGCCATCGTCATGCGCGTGAACTGGTGGCGCGCGTGCTTGAGGAGAAGGAATTCGAGAGCGTCCGCCCGGAAACGATCGTGATGCTGGTACAGGAATCGGGGGCGTTGGACCGCGCGCGGAACCTCGCGCACGATTATGCGCGGCGCGCCAAAGCCTGCCTCAATGGGCGGAGCGATTCGGAATTCGGGCGCGCGCTTCTCACGCTGCCGGATTTTATCCTCGAACGCGAAAACTGAAATCGCGGCGCCATGCTGCCCTTTAGGATCGTTTACCATCCCCGCTATGATCTGAATCTCGGCCCGCACGTTTTCCCTTCGCAGAAATTCCGGCTGATTTACGAAATGCTCTTGAGCCAACAAATCGCGGAGCCGGTGGATTTTCTTCAGCCAGAGCCCGCGACGGATGAAGATCTGCTTCGCGTGCATACGAAAGAGTGGATCACGAAGCTCAAGACCGGCACACTCACCGCAAGCGACGTGATGAAGCTCGAAGTGCCGTATTCGCCGGAACTCGCGGAAGCGGTATGGCTTGCGGCGGGGGGAACGATTCTTGCGGCGCAATCCGCAATGCGCGACGGCTTCGGCAGCAATCTGAGCGGCGGATTTCATCACGCGTTTCCGAATCATGGCGAAGGCTTTTGCGCGATTCATGATGTGGCCGTGGCGATCCGCAGGATGCAGGCGGATCGAGCGATTCAGACAGCGATGGTGATTGATACGGACGTGCATCATGGAAACGGCACGGCGTTTATCTTTCGGGACGATCCCACGGTGTTCACACTTTCGATTCACCAGGAGAACAACTATCCGGCGCACAAGCCGCCTTCGAATCTGGATCTGAAATT
>DATIXL010000121.1:0-2648 GCA_035518615.1 Terriglobales bacterium
CTCGGTGAACCAAAGCGCGCCGTCGGGCCCAACCGCCGGATCGTGCGGATGCGCGCCCTTGGTTGGCACGGGCCATTCCTGGATGGTCACGTTCAGGCTGGCCACATCCGTGGTGGCCCGCGGCGGATGATGCGCCGGCAACGCCAGTCCGACCAGCGTTCCGCAGAGCAGAAACGCAATCAGGGCGAAGGTTTTCTTGGTCATGGAACCCCCGTTCTTTTGGACGTGAGGCGCCGGCCGCCGGATACACGGCTCCCGCAAGCGGGCAGGGAATTTGTTGCCGAACTACCGGGCCGGGTGACATCATAGCTACAGCGTATTTGCCAGGTTCAAGATCCGCTCCAGCCGCTCCCCGCCGGATTTCCGAGACCTGAGTCTTCAGCGAACGGGGTATAGGCATGCCTGCAACAGACCTACAGTTACTCGGCACGAAAGAGCTCATTGCGCTGGAGGAGAGCTACGGCGCGCACAATTATCACCCGCTCGATGTGGTCATCGAGCGCGGCGAAGGCGTGTGGGTTTTCGACGTGGAAGGGAAGCGCTACCTCGATTGTCTGGCGGCCTATTCCGCGCTGAATCAAGGCCACTGCCATCCGAAACTGCTCGCGACGCTTCTTGAACAGGCCCGCAAAATCACGCTGACTTCCCGTGCCTTCCGCAACGCGCAACTTCCACTGTTTTATAAAGAGCTGCATGACCTCACCGGATTCGAGATGGCCTTGCCGATGAACTCCGGCGCCGAAGCCGTGGAAACCGCGATCAAGGCGGCGCGCAAGTGGGGCTACACGCAAAAAGGCATTGCAAAGGATGCGGCCGAAGTCATCGTCTGCCAGAACAATTTTCACGGGCGCACCATCAGTGTGGTGAGCTTCTCCACGGAAGAACAGTACAAAGACGGTTTCGGGCCGTTCACGCCGGGTTTCCGCGCCATTCCCTTTGGCGATGCCGCGGCGTTGCGCGAGGCGATTACGCCGAACACGTGCGGCTTCCTGTTCGAGCCCATTCAGGGCGAAGCGGGCATCATTCTTCCGCCGGACGGCTTCTTGCGCGAAGCGGCCGGGATTTGCCGCGAGCATCGTGTGTTGCTGATCGCCGACGAAATTCAATCCGGGTTGGGCCGCACCGGAAAACTCTTTGCCTGCATGCACGAAGGGATCCGGCCGGATGTGTTGATCATCGGCAAGGCTCTGGCTGGCGGGTTTTATCCTGTCTCTGCGGTGCTGGCGTCGCGGGAAATTCTGGGAGTGTTTCATCCCGGCGACCACGGCAGTACGTTTGGCGGCAATCCGCTCGCCTGCGCGTTGGCTCGAACGGCTTTGCAAATTCTGGTGGAGGAAAAGCTGGTCGAGCGCTCCGCGGAATTGGGCGACTACTTCCTGGCGAAACTCAAGAGCATCCGGAGTTCGGCGGTGCGCGAGATTCGTGGCCGGGGCCTGTGGATTGGGATCGAACTGAACACTGACGCGCGCCCTTACTGCGAGGCGCTCAAGGAAAAGGGGATTCTCTGCAAAGAAACCCACGGCTGCATCATCCGCATCGCTCCGCCGCTGGTCATTCAACGGGAAGAAATCGATTGGGCGTGCGAACGCATCGCCGCGGTTCTGGTGTAACGCCTGTTTCCAGCAGGCCAGCGGAGTTCCCATCGAGCCGATCCCGCAAAGCAGCAAAGAGAGGTCACCCATCCATGCCGCCAGGATGGCATGGGTTACGGATGATTCCCGGAGGTCTTTCTTCGAAAATGCAGTAACTTCCTGACTTCGGCGATCACCTCGCCGCCCGCGTCCTTGATGTCAATCGTGAATTCCCGCTCGATTTTCTCCTCTTTTTTCAGGGCCTCGCGAATCTCCGCCGCTTGTTCCTCCGCGATACGGTATTTCGCGTAGACGGTGCCTTTCCCCGGCCGTCGGAAACGGATCGAGGCGGACTTGTCCCACACGATGTACTCGCGTCCCAAAATGTTGATCAGCATCACCATGTAAAACGGGTCGGCCATCGAATAAAGCGATCCGCCATACTGCGTACCCACGTAATTTGCGTTCCACCAGCGCAGCCGCATTTCCACGTCCACTTCCTTCCAGTCCGGCTGAATGCGCGTGATGCGGATGCCCGCCCCCAACAATGGCGGGTAAAGGTTGAACATCAATCGGGGATAACGTCGAATCAGGCTTTGGAGCACGGAGACCTCCGCGCGCGGAAGACCATTTTCCTACCGTCCCGCCAAGAAGGCAGCAGCCAATATGGTTGAAGATTGCAGCAGGAAAGAGCGGCGCGTTTAGTCCGCGGCGGGAACGGTCGGGCGGAGTTTGCGAGCGGGCGGCTCGATGTTCAGCACGCTGGAAACGAACTGGCTCAGCGTGCCCCCCAAATGCCCCAGAACGCGATTCTTGAGGCTGCTGTAGTCCTGCGTCCCGCAGAAAAGGTCGCTCATCAATTGCCGGAACACGGCGTTTCGCTGAAGAAACTGCACCATCCGCGTGGTAACTGAACAGCCCAGGAACGAGCCGCGATAGAAGCGCCGCACAATCCGCGCGGCGAATTCGAGCTCCAGCGAAAACGAAGCCCGCACCCGCGAAGGGTAGAGCTCCGGCCTTCCTTCGGCGATCGACTGGCCGAGAATTTCGCCCGAGCGCATGGCGTAAAATAGCCCC
>DATIXL010000122.1:0-4467 GCA_035518615.1 Terriglobales bacterium
CTCGATTCTCGCGGTGGTGGTTCAGGCGAATGGAACCCGCTGCCGTTCCGTCGCTGCCGCGTCTATCGGTTGCGGCGTCCGCCGTAACGCTGCGGAACACTTTTCCCCCGCGTGACATTAGCGTCCCCACGCGGTGGGACGATTCATTCTGCCCATTAGGGGGTGGAGTTTGGGCAGAATGAATCTACCGGGCCCGGAACTTATACGGCTCCCTCTTTACCCCACGGCCGATCCGCGCAAGTTTCCCTTCCTTCTTTAACACCTCAATGGCACGTTGCAACGTAGCGCGGGGAATGTGGGTGGCATCAACTAGCTCGTCAAGGGTGAGCGCTTCGCTCCGCGTTTTTGTCAGAACCTGTTCCTGCGCTTCGGCTAATGCGACGCTATCAACATCGCCCAACGCCACATACCCTTCGCTTGGCCGCAACTCGACCATCAGTTCAGTTGGTGTTTCGGAGAACCTCGAAAGCGCCTGGATTTCGCGCACCGTGTGCCTGACTGCGCCGCTTGGCCGACGCAGTGAAATAATCGTGTCAACTGCACCGGCAAACGCCGAGCTTCCCCGACCGGCATCAGCAACATCGCCACCGCTTTTCCGTTCGTGCCGCACGATTATTACCGCTATCCCCTGCCCCGTTGCGGCGTGTAGTGGCTCCATGGCAATCAATGCGTCGCCGGAGCTGTTCTCGGCATCACCGTATAGCCGAGCGAATGGAGCCAGCGTGTCCACGACGAGGAGCCGCGCTCCCATCCGTTTGCATTCCTCGACTGCGGCGCTGGCGATCTCCGGCCACGAACACCCAAGGGTGTCTTTATTAAAAAGCACTCTCAGCTCGACGCAATCCAGCAAATCGGCGCGAGCGAGTGCTTCTCGAAATGACGCAGGCGGCTGCTCCGAGAGGTAGACGACCGGCGTTTTGGCCGTGGGTTCGGCCATGAATTCCTCACCGCTGCTGATCGCCTCCACCATCGCCAATACCCACGTCGTCTTCCCAGCGGTTTTAATTTTCCCGTCAACTTCGGTGATGCTTCCTGCGGCAACCCATGGCCGACAAATCCAATCGACTTTCTCGCCCACCGCCGCACTAATTTCAGGGGCAGTTCGGAACGTCAACTTTCGTTCTGCCCGAACCCCATCCCTTAGCTGGGCAGAATGAATGTTGGGATCGCCAGGCGCGTATCGCCCAATGCTCCGCGCAATGTTTCGCACCTCGGAATCAGTCAGTGGCGGATCGCAACGCTGGTGATTTTCTTCCAGCAGCGCAGCTTCGATTGCCTCGCGGCTCATCCCTCGATGCCGCATCGAACCTGCCAAGCGTGCCAACGAATCGTTGCGCCTGCCCTTTGGGATGCGCGACGAATCCGAAGATGAAGATTGATTACGAGTGTCCGGGCGGCGGAGCTGATCTGCGAGCCAGCCTGGCATCGGCAGCATGGGGAAATCATCGGGGTCGATTCCGTTCAGCCATTCGTATGTGCATCCGGAGACGTGTTCGCTGCCGACAGCGACGACGTATCCGCCATCACCTCGGCCGTCGATACCTGGTGCGATGCCGACGTGGTTGCGGAGCACTTCACGAGATTCCATGTAAAAGTGCCAACCACCTCCTCCGGTGCGCACCACGGGCCAGAACGGCAACGGGCCGTTTGTTTCTTCGAGGCGCTGCAATGAATCCCACCCTCCGTGGCGCTCGTCAACGTCGAGCACGTATAGTCCGTCGCCCGTTGCGATCCCGATGTTTGCGTGTGGATTTTCATCCCACCAAGCGCGGATTTGAGCGGCATCGAGGGTTGCGTCTTTAACGCCGTGCGTTGTGAGCGGGTGCTTGCCTGGGCTGGTAGAGTCCGTGTTTCCGCAGCTGCAACGCCCTTGCTCACACCAGCGCAACGGGAAGACGCGCCATCCGCGGCTCGCGGGTCTGAGCGTGTGGTGCAAGCGGGATTTTTCTTGTGCCGGAGGTCGTGCCTGACTACGGGATGTGGTTACCATTGATAATTTTCTCCATTTTCTGTGGACTGCGCGGAATCAACCGCTTCAATTTCAAAACTTCAAAGCTGAATCGCCGGGCCGGAATAACAGCGCCGCTCATGAATCCGGCAACGGCAGCGGACAACTCCGGCGTCTGGTGAAATACGAACGAAACGCAGGAGCCATCGGACGCAGTGCCAACAACTTCATGACCCGAACAGGTAAGGAACGCAGCAAGATACAAGTGGTCTGTGCGGTAGGTTGGAACATCGGCGGCATTCATTCTCTGCACTCGTCGTAACTTGCAGGTTGACGGTCGAGAGGACCGGATTCCCGCGAGTCTAGACTGAGTGTATGGAGGAGGGCTTCCAACACCAACGACTTAGCTTAACTTTTTCACGAGATCGCTGCGCCCATCTAGACCGTTCCGAGAGGCTGAATCCGGTGCAATCCATTGACGGTTCTCCACCGCAGGCCGATAATCACTTGGCCGCCGGTTTTCTTCAGGACGCTGGTTTCGCTCTTCCACACTTTTGCAGCGAAGGAGTGCACTCCATGGCCTCCCGATCCAATCTCGCCACAGCGCAGCCATCAACAGCGCGCCACCAAGCTAAGCCAATTTCCGCCAAACGAGGTGAATCTCGAATCCCAGCGCCTCAAGTTTTGCGCATCATGAAGCGGCACGTGGCAGGGGAAAGCGCACGCAAAATTTCACGCGAAGAAGGGCGGGATCGAGAAACAATCACGAAAATTGTGAAATCCGAAGACATGGCAGCGCTCGTGCGCAGTTTGCGTGAGCAGCTCTACGGCATGGCGGGGCAGGCATTGCAAACCGTCTTGGAGGGGATGACGGAACGGAAGAATGAGCTGCTCGCCTACAAATTGTTGGCCGATATCGGAGTCATCCCGACTGCAGGAGAACGGATGCAGCTTCAGAGCACGCCAGCGGTCCGAGATGAAAATCAGGGCTTCAAAGATCAGGTGAAAAAAATCGCGCAAATCATGTTTGAACGCATGGAAACTTACGGCACGCGATTCGATGAGGTTGGCGTGCGGCTCAATTCTGAAACGGGCCAGGTCGAATCAGTTGACGGTGATCCGAAGAAAGAATGACGAGCAGTTCGCGCCAGAGATTACGCGCCTGCTTTTTAGCCAAATAGTTCAGTCTCGATGAGTTTCATATTCCGATTCACGTAAAACATATCCGGCTCTTGCTTGGCCGCTCGCGCCCGGATTTGAAAGTCAGGTTTGTCCGGAGCTTTTGCATCGAAGAGAATCAGCCCAATCCCGCAGATTCTCGACAGCGCATCCAAGCGGGCCAGGTCTTCCTCGGGGGCGTCCCCTGGTACGACCAGATATGACTTGTGAGAGAACAATCGGTCGGAGCAGGCCTGGCCGAATGCCGTGATGAGCGCATTCCCATCAATCTTGATTTCAGCGGATACGATTTCCGTGGGCGGCTTGATGATATCGCCCTCCTTTGGCTTCCTGATCCCAATCACGTCAGGCGTCCCAAATTTGTCCCTGAACCTGTTGCCACCAAGACTGATTGCTTTCGTGCATTCTTCCAGTTCGTCCTTGATCCATTCAACGAACGGCGCGTAAAAGTCCTCTTCGTGAACTCTGGCCGCCACGGCCTCGGCTGGTACTTGAGCTGCGACGATGTCGCGCTCCTCCTCGGTTGGTTTGAGTTTAAGTAGCCGGAACACGCCGCGCACGGGCTTGTACACCTCCTCTGGTTGCTTGTCGTCCAGGACCGAAAGGGCGCCCTTCAGTTGATTCGGGCCCATGTTCATTTCTGCGCCTACCCTCCTGAGCAACTCTACCCACCGAATGCCCGCTGGTTCCTGAGCCAAAATTTCTATTGCTTTCGCTCGGATCGTGTCGCCGATGTTCATGTTGTATCTCCGGGATCACGTCGTGACGGGCACAGCTAATCTGCTCGTGGTGTTTCTGCTGGTGGAACTCTACAAACTAGTGCGTGACGAATCAAGAGCGATTCTTTCGGGAGCTGGGACGGCGAATTCGGGGCCTCCGTCGAAAAAATGGCTACAGCCAGGAAGACATGATTTCTCTGGGTTTCTCGGCGCGACATTGGCAGCAAATCGAGGCAGGTCGCCCAATCACGGTTACTACCCTCTTTCGCATCTGCCAGACCTTCAAGATCAGCTTGACGCGCCTCGTGCGCGGCCTTGGTCCGTAGCTCCGATTGGGACGAACCGCCGCTGGACGGCCTTCGCCGTTCTCAACGCGTTAACCGAGGCCACGTAGCATCGAAGCGTCGTGTGTGATCATCAGTTCCAGCATCAGGAGTGGCCCGATTGGATCGGGCCCGGCAACCGGGCTGAGAGACGCCACGGTGCCTTGAGCGATTCATCGCTCGATGTGCGGAAGATAATTCCGAATAAAGCCTCTCGAAACATTCGCCGCCTGATGCTTTGGGCGGCGTTTTTGTTTTTGTGCTCCTGTTGCGTGCCGTCTGAGAGGAGCATGTACGG
>DATIXL010000123.1:0-4326 GCA_035518615.1 Terriglobales bacterium
CTCGATTCTCGCGGTGGTGGTTCAGGCGAATGGAACCCGCTGCCGTTCCGTCGCTGCCGCGTCTATCGGTTGCGGCGTCCGCCGTAACGCTGCGGAACACTTTTCCCCCGCGTGACATTAGCGTCCCCACGCGGTGGGACGTTGAAGCACGTTCCTCGAAAATATTATACAGATTTCACTGTCAATTCCCGGCGCACGCACGGCCCTCGCCAGAAAAGAACGCGGCTGCTGCCTGGAGATGCAGCGTTGCGCAAGTTCACGCGCCAAGCCTTGACGGCGTGGCCGCCGTCACTTACGATTGGCCTGCTTGACCGCAGGACTGCTCCTCTCGGAGCAGCAGGTTTCCACTGCTGTCATCCGCAAGTTGGTTTCTCCAGGGCTTCGGTCTCGAATCGTTAAAATCTAAACTGCGTAACGCGAGGTTCGTTTTCGCGGCGCGTTCTATTTGGAGAACCAAGTGAATCCAGACTCCCTGCTCGTCAGCAAAAAGGTAGCCGCGCAACAGTTGGCTATATCGCTGCGCACTCTGGAAAATCTAATCGCGGCGCAACAGCTTGTAGTGCGGAGAATCGGACGCCGCGTGGTGATCCCGCGCAAGGCTCTAGAGCAATTTACGCGCCGGGATCATCAAACAAAATCAAGACCACCTGGGCAAATTTCGTGAAGGTGTGAGACGCCCGCTGCAAGCGTTTCGCATCGTGGCGCAGACGAAAGCAGCGAGCGAACAGCCACGTGAGAATTACGAAGGGCTGCATGAAGGTGCTGGCGGAGGAGCCGTGCCAACAGCTACTCCGCCCCGAATCCAATCTCAGAGGAGAACTGAAAGTGAGTCTAACATACGATAAGAGATCGGCACAAACTGCCTCCACCGTCGCCTCAGCGAATTATCTAGACGACGCCGAATTCCAGGATGAGCTGCTTCGGCTAGTCATCCGCGATGAACAAGCTCTAACCAAACTTGCCCCGATCATCACAATGGAAGATTTCAGCGCAAGCAACGAACGCCGCGTGATCGGTCACATCGCGCTTGAATTCTGGGGGAAATACCGCAAGCCCGTCACAAACCTGCTGCGTGCAGAGGTGCAGGAACACATTCGTCGCAAGGGCTTGAACGAAGACCGAGCTGCTGGCCTTCTTGGGCTGGTTGCCGTGCTCGAATCTCGCCATCTATCGTTGAGCGCGGAGGCGGTGATTGAACGTCTCTACGAGTCGAAGCAGTCTCGCCGGATTATGGATGCCTTCCGCCAGATGACGGATTTGTACGGAGCCGGTCATCTCACCCCGGAGAAGATGAGCGAATTAGTCAGAAAAAGCAAAGTCGAACGGCCCGAAAGGCGGACGACGGCGGCGATGGATCTCGGCGAAGTGCTGCAGGCGGATTTCCCGCCTAGGCCAATGATGCTGAATCCCGTCGTGCCAGTTCGAGGCCTCGTCATGATCCACGGGTACCGCGGTCTAGGGAAAAGCCACATCGCTCTCGGAATGGGATTGGCCTGCGCGATGCCATCCCAGTTTTTGCATTGGGGGGCACGGAAACAGCATCGGGTCACTTACGTTGCCGGTGAAATGTCTGGAGCCGAGAACAAGTCCATGGTCAATCGCTTGTTGTGGGATGCGGCGCAACATGCAGTTCAGTTCCCGCCGGGCAGCAAGAATGAACCGCGCCATTTCGTGACGAGTAGCCTGGCGATGATCATCGCCAGCGAGCTGGAGTATGGCGTCCCAGATTTGGCGACGAAAGAAGGGCGCGACTGGCTAGAGAACGATCCTCTAGTCCGCTGCAGCGATCTGCTCATTCTCGATAATTTGAGTTCACTTCACCGCAAGGGCGACGAGCGAGAGCAGAAGGGCTGGAACGAAATGAATGAATGGTTCATGCATCTCAAATCAAATTCGGTGGGCAAAAGTGTGATCCTTGTACATCACGATGGGAAGAACAAAGAGCAACGCGGAACTTCGTTTCGGGAGGACATTCTGGATACGGTCATTCAATTGCGAGAACCCAGCGATATGAAGCACGGCGCTGGAGTTCATTGCGAAATCCATCTGCGGAAAATGCGTGGCTACTCACCCGGCAATCCCGCTTGCGAACCGTTTGTCGCCAAGCTTGACCGCGTTCCGAAATTCGACGGTCTTTTCGCTTGGAACGTGCTGCCACTTCGGGCAGTGAATCAGCAAAAGGCCTTCACACTCTTCGACGCCGGGATGAACGTCAAAGAAGTAATGGAAGAGCTTGGGATTTCACGCGCCACGGCGTTCCGATATCGCCACGACTACAGGGACCGCTCGGAGGACTAGCGCCTAACGCATGAGAGTTGAGACTCGGGCTGAAAATCCGGCAAAAAGGCAATGAAAAAGACACTTCTCTAGTCTCAGGGGTGAATGAGACTGCGGCGAGACGCGAGATCAGGTGGAAGTAGGGCAGGGTCAAATCGGCTGGCAGTCTCACAGGAGTCTCACGGCAGTCTCACGCACCGTGAGACTCCCTGGAAATCCAAATCCCCTTATTTTCATTGGTTGAAATATTGTTTGTACACAAACAGTCTTACAGTATCAGGGCATACGCCAGGGAGTTGTCGTAATTCCAGGATCACGTTCCGTGGGGAGCCGAAGACTTCCAACACCGCGAAATCCAGGAATTGAAATCCGGCGGGGATTCCGCGATAATACGCGCAGTTAGATTTTGGCCGCTGGTCTCTCCGGGACGCCCGGTTTCGATTCAAAATGTACAGCGCAGGCAAGGACTGGAATGTCGAACAGTTTGGGGATGCCGCATCATGAGCTAGAGGTTCGCGCCAATCGGACATTTCGGAGATGGGCCCGGAGCAGCCCCAACGGGCAAAAACCAAGATTTCGGTGACTGTGAAACGGTTCCGATGCAGATTGACGGGCCGTATCGCCGCAGGAATTCCTTTAGCCAATCGAAGCATTCGGCGCAGTGATCTCCGGCACCGCCGGAAGTTACGCGCCTGCTTTTTAGCCAAATAGTTCAGTCTCGATGAGTTTCATATTCCGATTCACGTAAAACATATCCGGCTCTTGCTTGGCCGCTCGTGCCCGGATTTGAAAGTCAGGTTTGTCCGGGGCTTTTGCATCGAAGAGAATCAGCCCAATCCCGCAGATTCTCGACAGCGCATCCCAGCGGGCCAGGTCCTCCTCCGGGGCGTCCCCTGGCACGACCAGATATGACTTGTGAGAGAACAATCGGTAGGAGCAGGCCTGGCCGAATGCCGTGATGAGCGCATTCCCATCAATCTTGATTTCAGCGGACACGATTTCCGTGGGCGGCTTGATGATATCGCCCTCCTTCGGCTTCCTGATCCCATTCAGGTCGGGTGTCCCGAATTTGTCCCTGAACTTGTTACCGCCAAGACTGATTGCCTTCGTACATTCTTCCAGTTCGTCCTTGATCCAGTCAGCGAACGGCGCGTAAAAGTCCTCTTCATGAACTCTGGCCGCCACCGCCTCGGCTGGTACTTGAGCTGCGACGATGTCGCGCTCCTCCTCGGTTGGTTTGAATTTAAGCAGCCGGAAAACGCCTCGCACGGGCTTGTACACCTCCTCTGGTCTCTTGTCGTCCAAGACCGAAAGTGCGCCCTTCAATTGATTGGGGCCCATGTTCATTTCTGCGCCTACCCTCCTGAGCAATTCTACCCACCGAATGCCCGCTGGCTCCTGAGCCAAGATTTCTATGGCTTTCGCTCGGATCGTGTCGCCGATGTTCATCTTGTATCTCCAGGATCATGTCGTGACGGGAACAGCTAATCTGCTCGTGGTGTGTCTGCTGGTAGAACTCTACAAACTAGTGCGTGACGAATCAAGGGCGATTCTTTCGGGAGCTGGGACGCCGAATTCGAGGCCTCCGTCGAAAAAATGGCTACAGCCAGGAAGACATGATTTCCCTGGGTTTCTCGGCGCGACACTGGCAGCAAATCGAGGCAGGTCGCCCAATCACAGTTACTACCCTCTTTCGCATCTGCCAGACCTTCAAGATCAGCTTGGCGCGCCTCGTTCGCGGCCTTGGTCCGTAGCTCCAATAGGGACGACCCGCCGCTGCACGGCCTTCGCCGTTTTCAACGCGCTAACCGAGGCCACGTCGCAACGAAGCGTCGTGTGTTATGATCGGTTCCGGCATCAGGAGTGGCCCGATTAGATCGGGCCCGGCAACCGGGCTGAGAGACGCCGCGGTGCCTTGAGCGATTCATCGCTCGATGTGCGGAAGATAATTCCGAATAAAGCCTCTCGAAACATTCGCCGCCTGATGCTTTGGGCGGCGTTTTTGTTTTTGTGCTCCTGTTGCGTGCCGTCTGAGAGGAGCATGTACGG
>DATIXL010000124.1:0-41817 GCA_035518615.1 Terriglobales bacterium
CGAGCGTGAATTCGCCAAACGACTCGCCGCGATGGGTGACAGCGAACTGCATTCCGTTTGTTACGACGCGCGGATCGCTGGCGATCCAGTCGTTTTCGCCGGAAAAACCGTAGGTGATGACGGGACAGAAAGCCTTCTCCGCCGAACGGCGCAAGGCCGGGCCGGATTGCGGTGTGTCGCCCCAGATGACGACGCGGCCGGTGCGCGGGACGAGATTGACGAGGCGCTTGAAGGCGAGCTGGTAGAGATCGAAATCGGCGTAAATGTCAGCGTGATCGTATTCGAGTGAAGTGATGATGAGATCGTCGGGATGATAGTGGAAGAACTTGGGGCCGCGGTCCCAGAAGGCGGTCTCATACTCGTCGCCTTCGAGAATCATTTCGGGGCCGGAGCCGAGGCCGTAGCTTTTGCCAAAATTTTCCGCGATGCCACCGACGAGGAAGCTGGGACTTTTTCCCGCAGAATGAAAAATCCAAGCGAGCATGGCGGTGGTGGTGGTTTTGCCGTGCGTGCCGCTGACGACGATGGAATGTTTTCCGGGAAGGAAGACTTCTTCGAGGATTTCCGGGAGTGAACGATACGGAATTTTGCGGTCGAGAGTTTCCTCAAGCTCGGGATTGCCGCGAGCGATGATGTTGGCGACGATGACGAGATCGGGCGCGGGAGTGAGATTTGCGGCGTCGAAAGAATGGAAGTAAGGAATACCGAGACTTTCGAGGAGCGTGGAAGCAGGCGGATAGACGCCAGAATCGGAACCGGTGACGTGGAAACTGTGTTCGCGAAGCATGCCTGCAAGCGGGGCCATGGCCGATCCGCCGATGCCGATGATGTGAACGTGCCTCTTGTGGGTCACGGGACGACCGCCGGTTCGAGAATTTCCAGCCGCCCCTGGCCCTCTGAGATCAAGCGTGCGCGGACCCCGAGGGGAGCGGTAAGCATGGGGCGGGATGTATGGCCGACCGGAGCGCCGAAGACGATGGGAACGCCGAGTGGAGCGAGGATTCTGGCGCAGACGTCGCGGACGGTGGGACTGCCTGCTAGGGGCGGTTCGCATTCGGGGAAATCGCCCAAGAGGATGCCGCGAATATTTTTGAATTTGCCGGCTTGAAGCAGATGCATCAGCGCGCGGTCCACTTGCCAGGGTTTCATGCCACGATCTTCGAGCAGCAGGATCGAATCGCTGGTGTCGAGTTCGCAAGGCGTGCCAAGAGTGGTTTCGACAAGGGTCAGGCAACCGCCGAGAATGCGGCCTTCGGCTTTTCCAACGACCAAGGATTCGGCGAGGAGATCGAGAGACCAGGAGGATTTGTTTCCACGGATTGCAGTTTCGAGCGATTCGCGGTCGTAGCCGTTGGGAGCACCCGCACCCGAGTCGAGCCCGGCAGAAACCATAGGCCCGTACATGGTGATCCAGCCAGCTTTTTGCCAAAGAAAAATCTGAAGCGAGGTGAGATCGCTGAAGCCCACGATGCATTTAGGCGAACCCGGAGTGTAATTGTCCAGCTGATCGAGGAGAGAGTTTGAACCGTAGCCACCACGAAGAGCGAACAATCCTCGGAATGCGTTATCTGCCAGCAATCGCTTGAGCTCTTCGGCGCGGTTTTCCGCGGAAGCCGCGAAATACCCTTCGGCAAAAATCAGGCTGCTCGGTTCGACCGAGAAGCCGAGGCGCTTGAGTTCTTCGATGCCCTTCCCGGTTCGGTCGGCATCCGCAGGGGAAGAGGGCGAAAATACGGCGACGCGGTTGCCGGGAGTGAGCGCCTGCGGCTTCTTCGGCGCGGTTCTGACTTTGGCCTGAGCACGAATGGAGAAGCTTGTCCGCATCACCGAGAGTCTCACGATCCGAGCAGCAGCAAGATCGCCATCGCCCCGGGCTCGCTTCCGCAGGCGTGCTTCGTGAAATGGCATCTGATGCTTCAGGAAAAAGTGTACATGTCAGAGGGTAAATTGGGTGAGCTTCGAGAAATGGCGTGCCCTGGCGTGTATCTCGCTGCGCTTGAGCTTGCGGAGGCGGTCAGGGCCGAACTGTTCGACGGCGAAGCTGCCCATGACCGAGCCGTAGACCATCGCGCGGCGTAGAGAAGCGTCACTCTTCTGGCCGCAGCCGGCGAGATAGCCCATAAAGCCGCCGGCGAAGGAATCGCCCGCGCCGGTGGGATCGTGAGGCTCTTCGAGGGGGAAAGCGGGGACGCAGAAGACGCCTTTGTTGTCCACGAGCATGGCACCATATTCGCCGCGTTTGATGACGAGGGCGGAGGGACCCATCTTGAAAATGTGACGGGCGGCGCGTAGAAGATTGTGTTCGCTGGAAAGCTGGCGTGTTTCGGAGTCGTTGATCATGAGGATGTCCACGTGCTTGAGGGTTTCGCGAAGTTCGTCGGGAGTGCGTTCAATCCAGTAATTCATGGTGTCGAGAGCGACGAGTTTCGGACGGACGCGAACCTGCTGAAGAACGCTGCGCTGAAGATCGGGAGCGATGTTGGCGAGGAAAACGTATTTCGAGGAGCGATAAGTTTCCGGGAGCTTGGGCTGGAATTGGGCGAAGACGTTGAGCTCGGTGGTGAGCGTGACGCGTTCGTTGAGATTTTCGGAGTAGCGGCCGGCCCAGAAGAAAGATTTGCCTTCGGCGCGCTCAAGGCCGACGGTATCAATCGGGCGGCCCTTGAAAATCTGGGCGTCGAGCGCGGTGAAATCGTCACCGACGATGGCGACGAGATTCACGCGGGAAAAGAAGCTGGCTGCGACGGCGAAGTAGGTGGCGGCACCGCCAATGATGCGGTCCACCTTGCCGTAGGGACTTTCGAGAGCATCAAAAGCGACGGAACCGACGACGAGAAGAGACATGGTTATCGGATTTCTCCTAAAAGTAAATTGCGCAGTGCGCCCACGGTGCCACTCATGGCGGACAGTCCACGCAGAAAAAATGAGAGATTCTCCACGCGTAAAGCGCTCGGAGAGGCAGCGGTGTTCGGTCCCGCCCAGAGCGAGACCCCAGAATGAAGCGACCCACAGCTTTGCTCGAAGATCATAGATATTTGGCGAGGATGGCGGCGAGGCGTTTTTTTGTGGGAGCGGGGACGAGTTTGAGATCAGTGATGATGGCGCTGCGAAGAGCGGAACCGCATTTGCAGGAACGGTCCGAAGGCATTTCTTTAACAGCCTGGCGCAGGACGCGCTGAGCGTTTTCCGCGTTTTGGGCGAGCGTGGCCATGATTTGCGCGCCAGTGACGGACTCATGGCCGGGATGCCAGCAATCGAAATCGGTGATCATGGCGATGGAGGAATAGCAGAGCTCGGCTTCGCGGGCGAGCTTGGCTTCGGTAACGTTGGTCATTCCGATGACGTCGAAATTCAGCTGGCGATGCATGCTGGCTTCCGCCAGCGTGGAAAATTGCGGACCTTCGATGCAGACATAGGTGCCCTTGCGGTGGACTTTGACGCTGCAATGGACGCCGGAATCGGCGAGGACTGCGGAGAGCTGCGGACAGGTGGGCTTGTCAAAAGTGACGTGGGCGACGAGGCCTGCGCCAAAGAACGTGGAGACGCGATGTTTGGTGCGATCCACAAATTGGTCAACGACAAGAAATTCGCCGGGACAAAGACTTTCCTTGAGAGAACCGACAGCGCTGACGGAGATGACGCGCTCGACGCCGAGCAGTTTGAACGCGTAGATGTTCGCACGGAAGTTAATTTCGGTGGGAAGAATACGATGGCCGCGCGCATGGCGAGCGAGAAACGCGACGCGCTCGCCTTCGAGAGTGCCCAGAACGAATTTATCGGAAGGATCGCCAAATGGTGTTTTTATCGCGATTTCGCGAGTATCGGTGAGGCCTGCCATGGAATAGAGGCCGCTGCCACCGATGATGCCGATGCCGGCTTGAGACTTTCTTGCGGCGCGCTTCGGGTTGGTGCTTCCTGACTTGGGCATCCTTCACTCCGTCAATTTTAGAGATTGAGATCCACAGGCACGGACTCAATTTTACCATCCACTTCTCGCAGTGTGGCGGCGGGAATCTCGGGATCGTGGCCGAAGACGACGATCCAATGGTTTCGGACGATCCCGGCGATCCACTTTCTTTTTGTTTCGAGAGTCTGCAGCGGGTATAGATCGTACGCCATGATCCAGGGAAGCGGAAGATGATGACGCGTGGGAATGAGATCGGCGATGAAGACGACGGTTTTGCCGCCGCCGGTGAGCTTGACAGCCTGAATGTCAGCATTGTGGCCGGGAATGCGCTCGACGGAGATGCCCGGAAGAATTTGCGAGTCGCCTTCGACCGTTTGCCACTTGCCGGAATCGGAAATCGGAGTGACGTTTTCGGGGAAATAGCTGGCACGGTCGCGCTCGGTCGGATGGAGGGCGTGCTCGATCTCGGAGCGCTGGACGATGTAGCGGGCGTTGGGAAATGTGGGAACGGCGCGATCGTTGACAAGATACGTGTTGCCGCCTGCGTGATCAAAGTGGAGATGCGTATTGATGACGAGATCTATCTTTTCGGCAGTGAGACCTTCGTTTTGAAGCGAAGCAAGAAGAGGTTCGCCTGATTCGATTGCGTAGATGTCACGGATCTTGGCGTCCCACTTCGTGCCGTTGCCGGTTTCGATGAGGATATTTTTGCCGGAAGCGCGAACGAGAAGCGAGTTGCAGGCGAGGCGAATGCGATTGCGATCATCGGAGGGCGATTTCTTCTCCCAGAGCGGCTTGGGAACGACGCCGAACATGGCGCCACCATCGAGGCGGAGCGAGCCAGCGTGAATGTGGCGGACATCGATGTCACCGAGAAGCATGGTGCGATCAGTCCGTGACCCGAGCAGAGCGGAGAAGTTGGTTCACTGCGGAGAAGGGATCCAGCTTTCGTTCGGAGACGGCCTCCGCGAGAGAAGTGAGGAGAGCTTCGCCTTCGGGGCCGCCGAGAACGCGTTCCAGGAGGCGCGATTGGAGAAGTTCCAAGAGGCGACTTTTCCAGTGATCCGCGTGCTTTTTCTGCCGCGCGCCGGAAGAGTCGAAGTGCTTTCGAAATTTCTCGATCGTTTGGGCGAGCGCGTCAATGCCCCTGTTTTCCGTGGCGACAGTGCGAACGACGGGAGGGTGCCAGCCGTCGCGAGGAGCGACCAGCGAGAGCATGGCGTGGAGCTGCTCTTCGAGGCGGTCAGCGCCTTCGCGGTCGGATTTGTTGCAGACGAAAATGTCGCCGATCTCCATGAGGCCGGCTTTCATGTTCTGGATGTCGTCGCCGAGGCCGGGCACGAGAAGGACCAGGACGCAATCGGCGAGGCGAACGATGTCCACTTCGTCCTGGCCCACGCCAACGGTTTCAACGAGAACGCGGCGCTTACCGGCCGCGTCGAGGAGAAGTGCAACTTCGGCGGTGGAGCGAGCAAGACCGCCGAGGAATCCGCGCGTGGCCATGGAGCGAATGAACACTCCGGAATCGCCAGCGTGGCCCTGCATGCGGACGCGGTCGCCAAGAATGGCACCGCCAGAGTAGGGGCTGGTAGGATCCACGGCGATAATGCCGACGGGATCATGAAGAGCGCGATAGTGAGCAGCAAGGCGATCCACGAGAGTGCTTTTGCCGGTGCCGGGAGCGCCGGTAACGCCACAGAGATAAGCCTGGCCGGTATGCGGGAAGAGAAGCTTCAAGAGAGATTCGGCGTCGGGAGAGTGATTTTCGATGGCGGTGATGGCGCGGGAGATGGCGCGAGTGTCTCCGGCGCGGATTTGATCCGCCCAGGAATCAATTGGCGAAGGCATGGAATTTTGCGCGACCGTGAATGCAGCCTGGACGCATGGACCTATTATTTCTTGCCAAGCAGTTGGCGCGCAATGACGAGCTTCTGGATTTCACTGGTGCCTTCGCCGATGGTGCAGAGCTTGACGTCGCGATAAAACTTTTCGGCGGGATAGTCCTTGATGAAACCGTAGCCGCCATGAATCTGGACGCATTCGTTGGCGACGCGGACCGCTGCTTCGCTGGCGTAGAGCTTGGCCATGCTGGATTCGCGGGTGAAGCGGGCGTCGCCTTTGTCGGCCAGCCAAGCGGCCTGGAAAACGAGGAGGCGAGCGGCTTCGACTTGCGTGGCCATGTCCGCGAGCTTGAACTGGATGGCCTGGAACTCGCTGATAGGCTGGCCGAATTGCTTGCGCTGCTTGGCGTATTTTGTGGCGGCTTCGAGAGCGCCCTGGGCCATCCCAAGCGCGAGAGCGGCGATGGAAATGCGGCCGCCGTCGAGGATTTTCAGGCTGCCGATGAAGCCTTCGCCTTCGGGGCCAAGAAGATTTTCGTGCGGGACGCGGCAATCGGAAAAAATGACTTCGGAGGTGTCGCTGGCGCGCATGCCGAGCTTGTTTTCTTTTTTACCAGGCTTGAAGCCGGGAGTTCCCTTCTCGACGACGAACGCGCTGATGCCGTGAGAGGATTTGGATTTATCGGTGACGGCCATGGCGACACAAACGTCGGCGTAATGGCCGTTGGTGGTGAAGGTTTTTGCGCCGTTGAGGACCCAGTGCGAGGCGTCGCGCTTGGCGACGGTGCGCGTGCCACCGGCGTCGGAGCCGGCTTCCGGTTCGGTAAGAGACCAGGCGCCGATCTTCTTTCCCTGCGCGAGCGGAACGAGATATTTCTGCTTTTGCGCTTCGGAGCCGAACTTGAAAATGTGATTGGAGCAGAGCGAATTGTGAGCGGCGACGATCAGGCCGACGGAGCCATCCACGCGGGAAAGTTCCTCGATGGCGATGACGTACTCGGTGTAGCCGAGACCGGCGCCGCCGTATTTTTCAGGAAAAATGACGCCGAGAAGACCCATTTCGGCGAGCTTGGGCATGATTTCGAGCGGGAAATGGGAAGCTTCGTCCCACTCCATTACGTGGGGAGCGATTTCGCCTTCGGCGAATTCGCGAATGCTGCGGCGGAGCTGCTGCTGTTCTTCAGTGAAGGAAAAATCCACGTAAACTCCGGCGCGGTTGAAGAGGCAGCAAAGCGCCTAAAGTAATTTTATATCAGCTGGCCACAAAGCCACGGACGGGTTGCTCTTTTTGTGCTGGTTGTGCGAGATAGTGCCGAGGGCCAATATGGCAGGTGGCTCAGAAGTTATGCGCTTTTGCTTTGCGATCGCGCGACAATCTGCTGCAGAGAGACGAGAGCTTTTTCGATGCCTTCGCGGCTCACGTCGCAGTGAGTTACAAACCTGACTTCGAAGGGAGCGACGTCGAGAGCCCAAATTCCTACAGCATGCAAGGCATCGCAGAGCTCGACGGCGGTTTTCCAGGATTGGCGGCAATCGAAGATGACGATATTCGTTAGAACGCGCTTGGGATCGATGCGCAGGCCGGCAATTGCAGAGATTCCCTCGGCGAGGCGGCGCGCGTTTTCGTGATCTATGTGCAAGCGCTTGGGCGATTCTTCGAGTGCAATGAGCCCCGCGGCAGCGAGGACGCCTGCTTGGCGCATTCCGCCTCCGAGCATTTTGCGGAAGATGCGGCCTTTTTCGATGAAGTCCCGCGGGCCAACGACCATGGAGCCGACGGGGGCGCCGAGGCCCTTGGACAGGCAGAACATCACGGAATCCACGTTGCGGGTTATCGCGGCGACGTCCTGGCCAAGAGCCACCGAGGCGTTGAAGATGCGGGCGCCATCGAGATGTACCTTCAATCCGGCAGCGTGAGCTTGAGAACAGATTTCGTTGACGCGAGAAGTGGAATAAACGGTACCGCCTGCCATGTTGTGTGTGTTTTCGAGACATACCAGCGTAGTTTGTGAGTCGTAATAAATTTTTGGACGGATCACCGATTCGATGGCTAGCCAAGTGAGAATGCCGTCTTCGCCGCGCGCGATGCGAGGCATGCATCCGGCGATGGCGGACATGGAAGCGAGTTCGTAGAGATTGACGTGGCTGCGCTCTTCGCAAATGACCTCAGCGCCGTGGTGGGTCCAGCCGCGAATCGAAATGAGATTTCCCATGCAGCCGCTAGGGACGAATAGGGCTGCTTCCTTGCCAAAGATCTGGGCGGCGCGCTTTTCGAGCCGATTGACGGTCGGATCTTCGAGATAGACATCGTCGCCAACTTCGGCTTCGGCCATGGCCCGGCGCATTGCAGGGGTGGGACGTGTGACGGTGTCGCTGCGGAGATCCACAACTCCAGCTACGGGCGAAACGCGGTCGGGATCGCTCACTGCAGTGATGCTAATGTCGCCGGATGGCATGGCGGGATGCACCTTTCCAGAGGTTTCATTGCAACAACTCCACGAAAACTTCATTGGAGATGCCCAATTTCGCCGGAGATAGACGGGCTAAATTCCCGTTGAGTTCGACCAAGCCTGCATTCGACAACTTCTCCAAACGTGGGGTCAAGGAAACGCCGTAATCGCGTTCGATGCGGCGGAAATCAACACCAGCGAGTTGGCGAAGGCCGAGGAAAAGCTCTTCTTCGAGAGCTTGTTTGGAGCTGACCTCTTCCAATTGTTCGACGGGCAGTATTCCGTTGGAGATGGCTTGCGCATACGCGGCAGGATCGTGCGCGTTAGCCCAGCGGTGTGTGCCGGAGAAGGAATGAGCGCCAGCGCCAAAGCCGAGATACGGTTCTCGGCGCCAGTATTTTAGATTATGGCGGGATTCGTAGCCTGGAAGAGCCCAATTGGAGATTTCGTAGTGAAGATATCCGGCTATTGCAAGTTTGGCCTGCGCTTGCTCGTAAAAGTCGGCAATTTCGTCGTCGGAGGGAAGCTCCGAAGCGCCGTAACGCGTTCCTCCCGTGAGGACTTCCCTTCCGAGGCGGCTACCTTCGTCAATCTCCATCATGTAGACGGAAACGTGAGGAGGAGTCAGAGAAATGAGTTCCTTGAGCGATTGTTGCCAGCTTTCCGCGGTTTGGTGGGGCAAGCCTGCAATCAGATCGAAGCTAATGTTTGTACTTCCGGCTTCGCGAAGGATCGGAACAGCGTGATAAAGATCGGCGCGGCGATGCATGCGGCCGGCGGCCTTGAGTTCGACGTCGGAAAAAGACTGCGCGCCAAAGCTGATTCGATTGATCCCCGCCCGGGCCCAGGCTTCGGCTTTTTCCGGCTCAATAGTTTCCGGGTCAGCTTCGAGGGTGACTTCCAGCAGTTCGCAGGAAAAGGTGACGCGGATGGAATCCAGGAGAGCTTGCAAATGAGCCGGATCGAGGAGGCTGGGAGTTCCGCCGCCGATGTAGACCGTGTCCACGGAAGCTGCATGAAATGTCTCCGGCAGGCGGACACCGGCTGCCTGATAGAGCTGCGAAAAGGATTCAATTTCTTCTTTCACTGCAGCGACATAAGGGGCAAAGCGAGAGGAGGCCACCACGCCCGTATGAAAGTTGCAATAGGTGCACTTTGTCTGACAGAAAGGCACCTGGGTGTAGATTCCGAGATTCATAATCAGAAACTAAGACTTTAGCATAGCCCGACCTGACCTCCGGGCGGTACCCCGTGAGGCGATCGTAGTCCTATGAGAACGCTCCTCCCCAGGAACTTTTTGGCACTATGGTCCGTACTACCATCAACCGCGACGAACCCCTAGACTGCCCAGATGAAGGGAGACAGCGTGATGGAATCTCTCTGGCAAGACATTCGATACGGATTGCGCCTGCTCACAAAAAGTCCCGCGTTTACCGCCATTGCAATCGTCACGCTCGCCTTGGGGATCGGCGCCAATACGGCCATTTTCAGCATGGCCAATGCATTCATGTTTCGACCGCTACCGGTGAAGGACGCGGACCGATTGACGGTGGTTGCAGTGCAAAATGGGCGCGACAGCGACCCGGAGCAACTCTCCTACCTGGATTTCCTGGATTACAAACAACAGAACAACGTCTTTACGGATATGACGGAATACACGCTGAATCTCTCCGGACTTGGAGCGCAAGGGCACGCGGACCGGATCATCATGTGCTACGTGCCGAGCAACTTCTTCTCCATGCTGGGGCTGCATCCGGCGATCGGAAGATTTGTCGAGCCTGGAGAAGGAGATGCGCGAGGATCGGCCCCGGTGGTAGTCCTTGGGTACAGCTACTGGCAGAACAGGTTTGGCGGGGAACCTTCGGTGATCGGAAAGACGGTGCGTCTGGATGGGCAGGCCGTTACCGTAATCGGGGTGATGGAGAAGAAATTTACGGGCCCATACAGCATCGTGGATATGGATGCTTACGCGCCGATCGGAATGTACGGAGTAGGCGCTCATAGCAACAGTTTCTTCACGGAGCGAGCCGACCATAATGCGCGAGTGCTCGCTACACTAAAACCTGGGTTGACGCCTAGACAAGCCGAGGCCGCACTGGATGTGATCTCCCAGCGACTCGCTCAGGAATACCCGCAAAGCGATCAAGGGTTTACGGCGCGCGTGGTCCCGGAGCATCTGGCCCGGCCTGAACCATCGGTCGCCAACTCAATTGGGCTGGTCGCCACAGTCTTTCTGCTTCTGGTGGGTCTAGTGCTGCTGGTGGCCTGCGTCAATGTGGCGAATTTGCTTCTTGCCAAAGCCGCGGCGCGGGAGAAGGAGATCGCAATTCGGGCGGCGATGGGGGCGGGGCGCATGCGTCTGATCCGACAATTGCTGACGGAGAGCACGCTGCTCGCGTTGGCGGGCGGCGCAATGGGCGCGATCGTCGGATTGTGGGCTTGCCATTCAATGGACAAACTGCGCCCTGTGGGCGATTTTCCCGTGCGATTTGGCTTCACGCTTGACTGGCGCGTCTTCTTTTATGTGGCCGGAGTTGCCCTGACCGCGGGCATTATGGCGGGGCTGGTTCCCGCATTGCGTGTGCCGCGAACGAATCTTGTGGGCACTCTGCGCGAAGGCGGCCGCGGAATGATCGGGGACAGCGGCCACCACTGGCTGCGGAATGGGCTGGTAACCGTCCAGGTGGCAGGTTCGATCATTGTGCTCGTCGCTGCCGGCCTCTTTGCCAGGAGCCTATTGCGCGCGGAGGCGGTAGACCTTGGATACGATCCGCGCAATCTGCTAAACGTGGGCATCAATCCCAGCTTACAGGGTTACGACCAAGACCGGGCGGAACCACTGCTCCGGGAACTGTTGCGCCGGGCCAAGTCCCTTCCAGGCGTTGAGTCCGCGAGCTTTGCTTACACTGTGCCCATGAGCTATTACGGCGAGGGAAGGCAGATCTACGTGGAAGGAGCAGTGCAGCAGGAAAAGAGCAGGATTCCTGGAGCGGGGATCAATGCGGTGAGCCCGGATTATTTCAAGACCATGCGCATGAAGATCCTGGAAGGACGCGCATTCACGGATGCCGACACAAAGAACTCCGAAGGGGTAGCGATCATCAACGAAACGATGGCTAAGCATCTTTGGCCCAACCAGGATCCGCTGGGCCGGCGATTCAGCTACACCAGCGCCTCCGGCCCGTACGTCACGATCGTAGGGCTGGTTCGGAACGTGAAAAACGACAGCATCACCGAACCACCGGGAAACTTCTTCTATCTACCGGACACGCAGTTCTACAAATCGGTTCATGTATTACAGCTCAGAACGGCCGTGGCTCCGGAAAGTCTCATTCCAGTGGTGGAGGCTCAGGTACGGGAACTCGACCCGAGTCTGCCGCTCTTCGACGTGATGAGCATGGAGAGATCCCTGAGCGGCGCGAACGGCTACTTCCTCTTCCGAATGGGAGCGACCTTTGCCGGGGTGCTCGGTGGACTGGGGCTCTTGCTCGCAGTTGTAGGGGTATATGGAGTTGTGTCGTTCACCGCGAGCCGGCGAACGCATGAGATTGGCGTACGAATGGCGCTCGGCGCGAAGCCTGTCAGCATCTTCGGGCTCGTGCTGAGGCAAGCGATCATTCTCGTTGGAGCGGGGGTTGGGATCGGGCTTTTCGGCGCGCTAGGCGTAAGCCGGCTACTTTCAAGCTTGCTTGTAGGAGTGAATTCCTACGATCCACTCACCTACTTCGGCGTATCAGCGTTGTTAGTCACGGTGGCCATGATCGCCTGCTACCTGCCTGCTTTTCGAGCGACACGAGTGGATCCTTCAGTTGCCCTGCGATACGAATAGGCACTGCACCCGATGAACGCATTGCAGGCTTCGTTTTCTAGGCAGGATCCGGGACCGTCTTCACGAGGACGCGACGTTGGCGGGGACCATCAAACTCGCATAGAAAAATCCCCTGCCATGTACCGAGGACAAGCTTTCCGTTCTCAACCAGGATGGTCTGACTGGCTCCCGTGAGGATAGCCTTCACGTGAGAGTCTGAATTGCCCTCGTTGTGCCGGTAAGCGCCGTGGTGTGGTACAAGGCGATCGAAAACAGCCTCGACATCGCGAGCTACGTCGGGATCGGCATGCTCGTTGACTGCGATTCCCGCGGTCGTGTGCGGAACGTAAACGTGGCACACGCCGGAGCGCACGCCGGATTCCTGGACGGCCTTCTCGACTTCCCGTGTCACGTCCACCAACTGTGTTCTTTTGTCCGTCTTGATTCGCAGAGTTTTCATTGTCAACTGCTTCGAAACATCCGCACTGAATCCAGCATTGCCAAAGCGGGACGATTCTCAGGGGATCGGCACAATAAAATGTTGGCCCAGGGATTTCACGGAAATGTGATTTTCGAGGTCGCGCAGCCCGGAGAATCCCCATCGCGACAGAAACGGAAGGAAATTCAAGTCCCGCGACTGAAGAGCCTTCCGCGGATAAAGCAGGTTATTGAGAAAATCCTCGTGGGTTGCGAGAACGCCGCTCTTGCGATCGAAGGCATGGCCCGCTTTTTGGCGCAATTTATCCACCTGGAATGCAACCTTCTTTTTGGTCGTCTCGACCGCAGGCAGCAGGGTGGGATCAACTTTTGTAAGCGTCGCGCTCCATTTGTCCAGAACCTTCTCAAATTGTTTGGCGTCTTTCTCGAACTGCTTCGCAATGGGTTTCGGGAGATTGGCGGACTGGATATGGCGCCGGACCCACTGCGGACCCTTCCAAACGTCCTCTACCTGCAAACCATACTCTTCCAAGAGGCGCTGGCCTTTGGGATCCACGAGAGTGAAACCGGCGCGAGGAAGCAGAGCGGGCATGCGGCCAAGAACCCCGCGATACAGGACTTCCGATTGGGCAAAATAGGAAACCTCCGCCGGGCCGACCACGCATGCGACGGAGGGGAAGAGATAATCCTGAACCACAGGCCGCAGGAGCGCGTTGGCGCTGAATTTTTCGGGTTCCGCCCTAATCCGCGAGAGCAATTCGTCGCGGCTCCAGGACATTTCTCCGGAGCGGAATTTCTTGTCGTTGGCGGTGATCGGCTGGCGCACGCCGCCGCCGGTGAAGAAAAGGAGCGCGGTGCGAGCCGTAACCCTGACTTGTGCGGCATAGCCTTCACGTTCGAGTTCGTTGTCACGACTCAGAAGTTCCGCGTTGAGCGCTTCCCGATTTTCGATGACTTTCACGTATACGGGCGAAGCGATGCGATGGAAACGTGCATCCAGAGGATCAATCAGGATCAATCCGTGATCGGCAAAGATTTTCGTGAACAATTTTCCGAAAGCGCCAGCGTAAGATTCCTCGGGGCGATAGAACTCGCGCAGCAGTTTGGCGAGGGCAGCTCCATCCTCCCCCGGAAGCATGACCGTGGCCGCTCGGACCAGCTCGCTTACGGATTCTCCGAGGCGGATTGAACCAACCGGAGCGCCGAGGCTGGGAGCGGGCGGAAGTTCAAAATGCGCGAGCTCCCCGTCCTGAAAAAATGTAGTGTGGCGGACCTCGTCCAGATCGTGATCTTCCGTAGCCATCCAAAACAGCGGTACGGCTTCTTTCCCCGCCTCGGTGACCTCCTTTGCCACCTTGATGGCTGAAAGAGCCTTGTAGACGGCATAGGCCGGACCGGTGAACAGGCCCACCTGCTGTCCCGTGAGGATAGCGACGGCGCCATTTTCGAAACGGGCCAGATTGCGTTCGGTCTCCTTGCCTGCGCCAAACGCGGCATTCTGTTCCCGGAGAATTTTTGCGATGGATTGCCGGCGATCCGCGGGATAGTCCAACAAGTTGGCAGCGCGGGTCACACTTTCCAGCGAAGGAGGAAGGGGGTAGAAGCGAGAAACGCGGGAGTAGTCGTCCAAGAGGTCAAGTGACAGCTTTGGCTGGTGAGGCAGGCATCGAAAGGGCAGGGGGCGACAGTGCATGAGTTCTTAGATGATACCGGGGGCCGAAGGTCACTTCAAATACAAGGCCGGAGCACAGCTTACCGAGAAGCGCTTGGTCCGCGAGCTTAGTGAAAACTCCCATATGGCGCTAAGCGCGAGCCGCGGACGTTTCCAGCGCAGCGAGCGTATCGCCGATCTTTTTTCTCGAGCCTTCTGACACAGGCTGGAGCGGGAGGCGCGGCGGACCGCCGTAATAACCGCATAAATCCATGGCGTGCTTCACTCCGGGAATGCCGGCTTCGGAAACAATGATTTTTGAAGCGAGGAGGAGCCTGGATTGAAGCTGGCGAGCCTCGTCGAGGCGCTTTTGGAGGAAAAGACGGTAGAGAGCCGCGCAAGCTTCGGGAAGGGCAGCGGCAAGCGCAAGTATGGCGCCGCGAGCGCCCATCATCAGAGAGGGAAAGACGACGGAGGCCGAGCCGGTAAAGACCTGAAATTCACCGTGAGCACCGCCGACGACTTCGCTTAGACGCCTGACGTCGCCGGAGCTGTCCTTGATGCCGAGGATGTTCGGATGTTTGGAAAGAGTCAGAATTTCCGGCGTCTCGAGGGCGATTCCAGTGAATTGAGGAATATTGTAAAGCAGGACGGGAATGGGCGAGGAGTCCGCGACCGCGCGGTAGTGCGCGATCATCGCTTCAGCTTTGTAAAATGGTTTGTAGTAGTAGGGCGTTTTCACAAGAGCTGCTTCATAGCCCAGGCTTGCGGCTTTTTTCGTTTTGCGAATGGTTTCGGCAGTGGACTCCGCGCCGGTGCCTGCGATCATGCGCTTGCCGGGAGCGGCGGAATCTCTCACGGCTGCGAGAATTGCTTCTCCTTCCGTCGCGGAAAGCATGACGGATTCGCCGGTCGAGCCTAAGACAACATAACCGGAAACGGCCGTTTGATTGTAGCGAGAGACGTTTTGGCGGAGGGCCTGGAGATCCACTTCTCCGTCAGAGGCAAACGGAGTGGTCAGGGCAGGGTAGATTCCGGAAAAGTCCACGGTTCAATCTCCCGGGGCGGCGGATTCGGAAGCGGCAAGCTGCCCGCGGTGCAGGTCCTGGAGCGCCGCGACCGGAGTACCCTGATCGAGAAGCGCGGCAATTCCGCGCGCGGCCGCGTGCGCTGCTGCAAGGGTGGTGATGCACGGAATGTTATAGCGGATCGCGGCGCGGCGGATGGATTTCTCATCGTAGAACGATTCGCGGCCAAGCGGCGTGTTGATGACCAGATCTATTTTTCCAGTCTTGACTAGATCCACGATGTTGGGCCTTCCTTCATTGACCTTAAAGACGGCTTCCGCTTCGATTCCCGCGGACTGAAGGGCGGCGGCGGTTCCGCGCGTGGCGACAAGGCGGAAGCCGAGCGCAGCAAGTTCTTTTCCGACTGACGCGACGTGGCGCTTATCGCGATCGTTGACGCTGAGGAATACCGTGCCGTGACGCGGGAGCCGCTGTCCGGCGGCGAGCTGGGCTTTGGCAAACGCCAAACCGTAAGACACGGAGATACCCATGACTTCGCCAGTGGAGCGCATTTCCGGGCCGAGAATGGTATCCACGCCGCGGAATTTGTTGAAAGGGAAAACAGGGGACTTCACAGAGTAAAATTCATGAACGGCAACTTCTGAGACGCCGTTGTGCTTCACGAGGGGAAGGTTCAGGTCAGCAAGCCTGCGGCCTGCCATAAGCCGCGCAGCAACTTTGGCGAGAGGAACGCCAGTGGCCTTGCTGACGTAGGGAACTGTGCGTGACGCGCGGGGATTGACTTCCAGCACGTAAACGACATCGCGCTGAATGGCGTACTGCACGTTCATCAAACCGACGACTTTGAGAGCGAGAGCCAGCCGCTTCGTGTAATCGCGAATGGTGTTAAGGACGGCAGGAGTCAAGCTGACTGGCGGGAGAACACAGGAAGAGTCGCCGGAGTGAACGCCGGCCTCTTCAATATGCTCCATAATGCCGCCGATCACGACGTCCGTGCCATCGGCAAGGGCGTCTACGTCCACTTCGGTGGCCTCTTCGAGAAACTGGTCAATGAGCACAGGGCGCGCCGGGCCCATCAAGGCTGCCTGCGCGACGTACTCCTGAACCGTATTCACGTCATAAGCGATGACCATCGCGCGGCCGCCGAGCACGTAGCTGGGGCGCACCAGAACAGGCAAGCCAATCTCATTGGCAACGCGCGCTGCTTCTTCGGGGACAAGCGCGGTGCCGTTGCGCGGCTGAGGAATCTTCAGCTCATCGAGAAGCCGGCCAAAGCGGCGGCGATCTTCGGCGAGATCAATGGACTCGGGGGCCGTGCCAACGATGGAGACGCCGTTGCGTTTCAGCTCCAGCGCCAGATTCAGGGGAGTCTGGCCGCCAAACTGGACGATGACTCCTTGAGGTTTTTCGCGCTCCACAATGGCCAGGACATCTTCGAGGGTGAGCGGCTCGAAATAGAGCCGGTCGGAAGTGTCGTAGTCGGTCGAGACGGTTTCCGGATTGCAGTTCACCATGATCGTCTCATAGCCGTCCTCGCGCAGAGCAAAAGCAGCATGGCAACAGCAATAGTCGAACTCAATTCCCTGCCCGATGCGGTTGGGGCCGCTGCCGAGAATCATGATTTTCGGGCGCGGCTGGGAATCGGATTCGTCTTCATCTTCGTAAGTCGAATACATGTACGGAGTGAAAGACTCGAACTCCGCGGCGCAAGTGTCCACGCGCTTGAAAACCGGTGCGACGCCGTAGCGCGCGCGCTGCAAGCGCACGGCCGCCGGAGTGGTCTTCCACATCTGGGCGAGCTGTTCATCGCTTGTACCGTGGCGCTTCACTTCGCGGAGTAAGTCTTTCGAGGCGGTTTCCACGGTCACGCCTGAAGCGCGCTTATTCATGGAAACGAGCTCTTCAATCTGGCGGATGAACCAGGGATCAATTTTTGTCAGCTCGCGGATTTCCTCGCCGGGCAAACCGCGGTCAACCGCGGTGAGCAGCCAGTGAATGCGGTCGGGGCGCGGTGTGGCGAGCTTTTCGCGCAGTAGCGAGTCAGGCGCTTCCGCCGGGGCGCGCCACGGTGCATGCGGTTCCAGCGAGCGAACCGCCTTTTGCAAAGACTCCTTGAATGTCCGCCCGATGGACATCACTTCGCCCACGGATTTCATTTGTGTGCCGAGGGTGCTGTCCGCGCCGGGAAACTTTTCAAACTGCCATTTGGGAATCTTTGTGACCACGTAATCAATGGTGGGCTCGAAACACGCGGGCGTCTTTTTCGTGATGTCGTTCGGGATTTCGTCCAGCGACATTCCCACCGCCAAGCGCGCGGCAATTTTTGCAATTGGGAAACCCGTAGCTTTACTGGCCAGCGCAGAGCTGCGAGAAACGCGCGGATTCATCTCAATCACGACCATCCGGCCGTTTTCTGGATTGACCGCGAATTGCACGTTCGAACCGCCTGTTTCCACGCCAACTTCACGAATGATTGCCGCAGCGGCATCGCGCATGCGCTGGTATTCCTTGTCAGTCAGCGTTTGCGCGGGGGCCACGGTAATGGAATCGCCGGTGTGCACCCCCATGGGATCGAAATTTTCGATGGAACAGATGACCACGAAGTTGTCGCGGAAGTCGCGCATCACCTCGAGCTCGTACTCTTTCCAGCCGAGTACGGATTCCTCAACGAGCGCTTCGTGCACGGGGCTGACGTCAAGCGCATGCGAGATAGCCTCGGAAAATTCCTCGCGGTTGTACGCGATCGCGCCGCCGGTGCCACCCAGGGTGAACGAGGGCCGAATGACAAGAGGGAATCCGAGTTGTTCGCAGAGGCGCAGAGCATCCTGCGCGTTGTTGATCAGTGCGGAGGCAGGGACTTCCAGGCCGATCTTGCGGCATGCGTCCTTGAACCAGAGGCGGTCTTCGGCGACTTTAATGGCGCGCAGCGATGCGCCGATCATTTCAACGTGATACTTCTCCAGAACTCCGCCTTCGGCGAGTTCTACAGCAAGATTCAATCCAGTTTGCCCGCCAACGGTCGGCAGCAGCGCGTCGGGGCGCTCGCGAGCGATGATCTCCTCGAGATACTCCTTGGTCAGCGGTTCGATGTAGGTCCGGTGCGCCAATTCCGGGTCGGTCATGATGGTCGCCGGATTTGAGTTGACGAGAACGACTTCATAGCCCTCGGCGCGCAGCGCTTTGCACGCCTGAGCACCGGAGTAATCGAATTCGCATGCCTGCCCGATGATGATCGGGCCGGAGCCAATGATCAGAATCTTCTTAATGTCTTTCCGCTTCGGCATTCTGCCCCTTTGAGGCTACCCGCTTGTCGTCAATGCACACCACTTCGCTTCGGATTTCCTATCTTCGCGAACTTCCCGGGCTCTGCCACTCCTTCATCAAGTCGGTAAACTGCGTGAACAGATAATGCGAATCATGCGGACCCGGCGACGCTTCCGGATGATATTGCACGCTGAAGAGCGGAGCCGACCGGTGCCGGAAGCCTTCGTTCGTCTCATCATTGAGGTTGAAGTGGGTCATTTCGATATCACTCGACGGCAACGAATCGGGGTCCACGCAGAACCCATGATTCTGTGCCGTAATTTCAACCTGGTTGGTCAGAAGATTTTTTACCGGATGATTCGAGCCGTGGTGCCCGAATTTCAACTTAAACGTCTTTCCACCCAGCGCCAACCCACAAACCTGATGTCCCAGACAAATGCCAAACACAGGAACACGACCGACGAGCTTGCGCACATTTTCAACTGCGTAGTCCATGGGCTCGGGATCGCCCGGGCCGTTCGACAGGAAAACGCCCTCGGGCTTCATTCCCAAAATGTCTTCGGCAGAAGTCGTGGCAGGCACCACTCCCACTTCGCAGTGGTGATCGGTCAGTAGCCGCAGAATGTTCTGCTTGATTCCGAAATCATAAGCAACAACTCGGAATCTCTCGGTACCCTGCTGAGAACCCGCTTCGCCCATGGATTCCGACCACGGCGAGGTAGCCAGTTCGATGGAACCTTGGGCCCAATCGTATGGCCTTGAGCAACTCACGCGGCTGGCGAGTTCCTGTCCAGCCATGCTGGGAAGTTGCCTGGCCTCAAAGACAAGCTGTTCCGCCGCCGTCCCGTCCGTGGACACTATGCCGCGCAGGGCTCCCACCTTGCGAATGTGGCGCACCAGAGCGCGAGTATCCAGATCCCAGATCACGGGAATTTTGTGACGGTTAAGGTACAGATGAGCCGATTCCGTGGAACGCCAGTTGGAAGAAATCTGCGAAAACTCACGTACCACCAGCGACTCAATCCACGGCCGTGAGGATTCCTCGTCCTCGAGATTCGCGCCGACGTTTCCAATGTGCGGATAGGTCAGGCAGACGATTTGCCCGGCATAGCTCGGATCCGTAAAAACTTCCTGATAGCCCGTGAGGCTGGTATTGAAAACGACTTCGCCGCCGCGGCGCGTAATGGCGCCAGCCGCGCGGCCGTTAAAGACGCGCCCGTCTTCGAGCGCGAGAATCGCGGGCCGGTGTGGAACTTCGCTCAGATGGTCCTCCGTCCTTCATTCCTGCTTGTCTGGTGCTTCCGCCGAGTAAAGAGTCCCGAAGTGATCCATGGGCCAGTAGGCAAAGACGGCGCGCCCGTAAATGAACCGCCGCGCCACCGGTCCAAAAATCCGGGAGTCATTCGAGCTGATACGGTGATCTCCCATCACAAAATACATCTGGCGAGGAACTTTAACGGGACCATAATCGCTCATGTCCTCGTATCTCGCAGGTACATACGGTTCAGGAAGCGTCTTGCCGTTTACGTATACGACGCCCTGGCGAATCTCCACCGTTTCTCCCGGCAAAGCGATCACGCGCTTGATGAACGACTTCGTGTGATCGAGGGGATACCAGAAGACCACCACATCGCCGCGCTCGATCGGCTCGAAGCGATATACAAACTTGTTGATGAAGATGCGTTCCTGGTCGGAGAGAAGCGGCGCCATGCTCGTTCCCTCGACCTTCACCGGCTGATAGAGAAATACGATGATGACCAGCGCCAGTCCGATGGCAATCAAGAGGTCGCGCGTCCAGGTGCGGATCTCATTGCGCAGCGAATGCCCATGAGAATTTGCGCCGGGAGCGGGCTCTGTGGGGGAAGAGGAAGGAGAAGTCGCCGGTGCGGGAGGAACAGCTTTCGCGGGAAGTGGTTTCTCGTCCTTGTTCTGCATTTTCTCTTACCTTGTACTTATAACACGCGAATCGGTCGCCGCGCTATTGCGATTTTGCCCATTCCTCATCACAGAAGGACGGTGCAGGCTAATGTTTAATACTCGGAGCGCGAATTCTACCCAGCACATAACCTCGCTCCAAGAGGACCGTCCGCCGCGGCGAGCAAATCTTTGAGAACCCGAAGATTCATGGAGCATTCGGACGCGACAGAGCGTAGTTCAAATTGGCCAGCGCGGCGATCACAGCCGTTTCCGTGCGCAAAATGAGCGAACCCATCGAGGCCTGCAAGAAGTCCGCGCGCTCGGCTTGACTGAATTCCGGGTCGCTCCATCCGCCTTCCGGCCCGGCCGCAAGCGCAACGCTGGACGGAAATTTTCCCTCCAGCATTGATCTCATGGAAGGAGCATCTTGCCGCTCGGAAAGCAGAAGTTTGATTTCCGCCGATGCGCTTGCGAAAGCCTGCTCAGGTTCAGTCACTTTTTCCAAGGAAGGTGCGCTTACCCGCCGCGACTGCTCTGCCGCACCCAGAAGAATCTTCTTCCAACGGTCAGCGCGCTTCGGCGCCGCCTTGAGGAGAGCTTTTTCGCTGCGGACCGCAGCCACAGGTACAATTCTGCTGATGCCTAACTCCGTGGCCTTCTCCAGGGCCCATTCGAACGCGTCAAACTTCACGATGGACAGCAAAAGAGTGATTTCCGTTGAAGGAAAGTGGGCCGGCAGCTTTTCGACCAGCTTGAATTCAATCCGCTCGCGCGTCACCTTCTCGACTTCACCCAGCCAGACGTTCTGCCCATCACTCAGCTCGAGCAATTGTCCTGTGTGAGCGCGCAAAACATGACCCAGGTGATACGCGGCCTCTCCGGCCATGACGGCACGGCCGTTTTGAAATCCTAGGACGAAGAACCGTCTACGCATCCCGGTCCAAGTTTATAGGAACTTGGATTGCCGCGTCTTCCCCAGCGAGGCTCGATGCGCAACGGCTTCAGCGAGCTTCAGCCAAAAATGTCTTTCACCTTATCAAAGAACGTTGAGCCGCGTTCGGCCGGCTTGTTTTCTACCTTGATTGTGGCTCCAAGCTGCTCCATCAGTTTCCGCTGCTCGCGATTCAGCTTGCTTGGCGTGACGACCCGCACATGGTAGTACAGATCGCCCCTTCCGCCTCCGTGCGGATCGGGTAAGCCACGGCCCTTCATCCGAAAAACTGCGCCGCTTTGCGTCCCTTCGGGAATTTTCAGATGCTCGTCTCCGTTGAGCCCCGGAACCGGCAATTCCGCGCCGAGAGCCGCTTGTGCGATGCTGACCGGAATCGTGCAATACAGATCGGCGCCGCGCCGCTCGAAGAAATGATGTTCTTTCACTTCCAGGAAAACGTACAAATCGCCGCTAGGGCCGCCATTCGGCCCGGCTTCGCCATCTCCCGGCTTGCGCAACTGCGTCCCGGTATCCACGCCTGGCGGAACGCGCAGATCAATGGTTCGCTCGCGCTCAATTCTTCCCTTCCCTTTGCAGTCCGGGCAGCGTTCGCGAATTACCTGGCCCGCGCCCTGACAAGCCGGACAAGTCCGCGTAATAGTGAAGAAACCTTGCTGATAGGCAAGTTGGCCCCGGCCGCCGCACGTTTGGCAGGCGGTGACCCCGGTCCCCGCCTTTGCGCCAGTCCCCTTGCAGACGCCGCAAAGTTCCTGCCGCGGAAGTTTTATTTTGGTGGTGACGCCCGCGGCGGCTTCCTCGAAAGTCAGGGTCATGTCATAGCGAAGGTCCGCCCCGCGCTGCGTTCTCGACCTTCCCCGCCTGCCGCCGAAGAGATCTTCGAAGCCGAAGAAGTCGCCAAAAATATCGTGGAAATCCTGGAAGATCGTGCCGTTGAAATCCACGCCGCCGGCAGATCCGCTCAATCCGGCGTGCCCGTAGGTGTCGTACACCTGGCGCTTCTCGCCGTCGCTTAGCACGCTGTAGGCTTCCGTTGATTCGCGGAACTTCACTTCCGCTTCGGACTTGTTCTCCGGATTGCGGTCCGGATGCCACTTGAGCGCGGCTTTGCGATAGGCGGACTTGATCTCCTCGACGGACGCCGTCCGAGCTATTCCCAGAACCTCGTAATAATCTCTCTGATTACCCTTGGGCATCTTTCTCCTCAACGTTCGCGGCACCCTGCTAATTCAACGTGCCACTGATTTCCGTTTCGCGGTCGAATTAATTCACTATACTTTTCGGTGCGGCAGCCGGATGAACGGCCACGCGCACCATCGCCGGGCGCAAAACGCGCCCATGAAAAACGTACCCGGGCTGGAATACCTGAAGGATAGTTCCGTCGGGATACTCGGAAGTTTCCGTGCGGTCCAGAGCCTGGTGCAAATGAGGATCGAAGTTCTTGCCAAGCGGATCGATCCGCTCCGCACCGAGCTTTGCCAGGCTATCGAGCAGTTGTTTGTAGATCAGCTCAAATCCCTTGCGATAGCTTTCATATTCCTCCTCCCGGTGCGCCGCCAGGGCATGCTCGAATCCATCCACGATGGGAATCAGCCCCTCAATCACCCGGGCTGTCGCATACTTTGACTCTTCGCCACGTTCGCGATCGATTCGCTTGCGGTAATTGTCAAAGTCCGCCTGGCGCCGCAGCAGCGTCTGGCGCAAATCTTCCAATTCCGCCATAGCCTTCGCCAAATCGGCCTCCCCGCGCGTCACTTCTTCGGCCGCTGCCTGATTTTCACCGCGCGAGTCCTGCTCTTCCGGATCGCGCTTTGCGTTGATCTTGATCTCCTTCGCCACTCTTCGCTTCCCTCTCCGGGACAATGGTTACTGTCCTACTGAATTTTATTTAAAGCTTCACTGAAAAGCTGCGCAACATAGGCTACCGCACTGATCGCCCGTTCATAGTGCATCCGCGTGGGGCCGATGACGCCTAGCGAACCCTGGACCACCTCCCCGCGCGCGTAGGGCGCGCTGATCAGCGCCAGATTTTCTCCCGCGTTCGGAAGTTCTTTCACGCCGATCTGCACGAGCACCGGCTCTGGCGCGTCAATACACGCGTTCAGAACCGTGATCAGCCGGTGTTTTTCCTCGATCGCACCAAGCAAGTCCTTCAATTGCACCTGGTCGGAAAATTCCATCGCCCCGACCATTTGAGCCGTTCCTTCCACGTGCACTTGGCGTGACGGATCGTCGCCCAGCAGCGCCGGGTCGCACAACACCAGAGCGCTGCCAACCAAACCTTCGTAGCGCTCGCGGTCGGTCGCGAGCTTTTGCAGGAGATCACCGCGGATGGTCTCTAGCGTCGAGCCCGAGTAGTGCCGGTTCAGGAATTCCGCTGTTGCGTCAAGCTCCGCTTGCGTGAACTGTCGGCCGGGCCGCAAAATTCTGTCGCGCGTGATTCCACCAGGCGAAATCAGAACTACCACCACGCGGCCGTCCGGCAGGAGCCACATTCGCGCGTGTTCCAGAACGGTCCTCCCGAGAGGTGGTGAAACGATAATTCCCAATCCCTGCGATACCACCGCAAGAACGTGCCCCGCCCGTTCAGTAATCTCAGAAGAGTTCGTGGCTGCCGCAAGCTCGCCTCGGATCCACTCCTTGTCCGCCAAGCTCATGGTCGCCTGAGTCGCGATTTCCTGCGCGAAAAACCGGTACGCCGCTGCCGTGGGCACGCGTCCCGCGGAGGTATGCGGCTGGTACAAAAAGCCGCCGTCTTCGAGATCAGCCATGATATTGCGAATCGTGGCAGTGCTCAGTGTCTCTTCAAAACGTTTGGAGATCGCGCGCGAAGATACAGGTTCGCCAGATTCGATATACGTGCGGACAATGTCCGCCAGAATCTGGCGATTGCGGCGTTCCTGAAGGGCGGCGTTGCGCATAGCAGCACTCGCACGAGACCAGTGCTACCTTCTATTCTAGGAACCCTGTCAAGTTCGGTCAACGCGCCGTGCCGTCCACGTGTCGCAACCAGCTAAAGTGCCTCAATTGTTGTCAATTTGCGCCCGCTGCAGCTTGTCCGAATAATCCACGTAGATCGTTTTCCATTCAGTGAAAAAGTCAATTGCGGCGATGGCCGCTTCGCGGTGGCCGTTCCCGGTTTGCTTGGTTCCGCCAAACGGCAAATGGGTCTCTGCGCCGATCGTCGGCGCGTTCACATACACGATTCCGGTGTAGAGATCGCGCGCCGCGGCGAACGCGCGGTTGACGTTTCGCGTGTAAATCGAGGCGGACAATCCATAAACCACCCCGTTGGCAACCTCCAAAGCTTCCTCGAGGCCCTCAATCGGAATGACCGAAACCACCGGGCCGAAGATCTCTTCTTGCGCCACCCTCATCGTCGGCTGGCAATCGCCAAACACGGTCGGCTCGTGGAACCATCCTTTCGCATGGGACCCTGAGTCCAGGCGGTTTCCACCCGCGAGCAGCGTTGCGCCTTCCGCGTTTCCAATTTCCACGTAAGACATGACCGTCTTAAGTTGCTGCTCATTGATGCATGGTCCCATCTCCACCGAAGAATCCAAGCCGTCGCCCACTTTTAGGCTCTTGGCGCGCTGCACAAATCGGGACATGAATTCCTTGTAGACAGATTTGTGGACGGCGACGCGGCTGGCAGCAGTGCAGCGCTGGCCGGTCGTGCCGAAACCTCCCCAAATCGCTCCGTCAATCGCGAGGTCCAGATTCGCATCGTCCATGACGATGATGATGTTTTTTCCCCCCATTTCCAGGCTGTAGTGCTTGAACTCCGGAGCGCATGCTTCCGCAACGAGCCGCCCGACGGAACTCGAACCGGTAAAGCTCACCACTGGCACATCTTTGTGTCTCACCAGGGGAGCGCCCGCGTTCGGCCCGTCGCCGCTCACCAGATTGACCACTCCACGTGGAAGTCCGGCTTCCACCAGGGTCTGCACCAGGTGATAGGAAGAAAGCGGTGTGTCTTCCGCTGGCTTCAACACGACGGTGTTGCCCGACACCAGCGCGGGCATCATCTTCCACGAAGGAATCGCCATCGGGAAATTCCACGGCGCGATCAACCCGCACACGCCAATCGACTGTCGCACGCTCATCGCGAATTTGTCGGGCAATTCCGAAGGCGTCGTCTGACCGAACAGCCGCCTGCCTTCGCCGGCCATGTAATACGTCATGTCAATTGCTTCCTGCACGTCGCCGCGCGTTTCAGCCAGCACCTTTCCCATCTCGCGGGTCATGTCGCGTGAGAACTGTTCCTTGCGCTGCACCAGCAATTCGGCGGCGTGAAAAAGAATCTCCGCGCGTTTCGGCGCCGGAACCAGGCGCCATGACTTATATGCTTCCCTCGCCGCTTTCACCGCGGCGTCTACGTCCTCCGACGACGATGTAACAAACATCCCCACGAGCTCATCCGTATTTGCCGGATTGCGATTCTCGTAGGCTTTGCCGCCGCTCGCTTCTACCCATTCGCCGTTGATGAAATTCTTGTAGACCCTGGGCGCAACTGCTGTTGCCATTGCCCCTCCTCGTCCTGTTGATCGCGCCGCAACTCAGCGGAATGCGGCATCAAGACAATCTTTTACTCTTCCTTGAAATCTTACAAATCGTGGAGAACTCCGTCAAACGCGGAGCCATTCCCGCTGTATAGGTGCACTGAGCGCGCATAAGTGTCGTTCTTGTTTCATCCTGGCCGCCGGAGTTCTTTTTCACGGATTGGAGAACAATTAGACAAATCTAATCGCCTTTGGCCCTGCAGACGCTCTCCCTTATCCGGGCGGTTCCCCTCTCCGGTAAGCTTGCATCTCGGCAAAATCAGGGGAACTGAAACGTGGAAGAGTCGCTTGAATTCACCTGTCTTACCGCAAAAATCGGCACGCCGCAGCCAGCGCATCCTGTTGGTCATCAGCGTTCTTGTAAGGGGTGTGCGTCTCGATGGCAAGCCCTTTTCGGAGAAGGCTTCAACTCTGGTGGTTAACGCTCACGGGGCCTCGCTACGGTTGCTCGAACCGGTTGCTACAGGTCAATACCTTACTCTGACGAACATGAAAACCAATGAGACATCCGACTGCAGGGTGGTTGGAGTAATGACCGGACAGTCCGGAGACCCGGAAGTCGGAGTGGAATTCGCAGAGCCGTCACCACGGTTCTGGCGCGTCTCATTTCCACCGGAGGATTGGTCGCCCCACAACCCGGAAGCGAAACGCAGAGAAAAATCCGTCCGCCCGGGAACTCCGGCGGCGAAGCCCCGTTGAGAGTCAAGTTAGAATGTCTTTTTTGGCTGTTTCCAGCAGGTTTTAAGGACGCTACTGCCTCTCGGCAGTCTGTGAAGGGGCTGCAGGATTCGCAGAGGAAGAATTGACTGGAGGGAGAGGCGCTGCAATCCCTGCTGTTTCCGATCCGAGCCCAAGCTTCTCGAGCGACAGCGCGTCAATCTTACCCGAAGGGTTTAATCCGTGTTCCGCCTGGAATTTGCGCATAGCTTCGATCGTGCTGTTATCCCACTTTCCGGTCGGCTCGCCGGTATATGCTCCGTCTTTTCCGAGGGCTGCCTGAATCTCCGAGATGCGGTCGCCTGTTGGCACTCTTTGCCCTCGTTGCCGTCGACTGTGCGAAATTCTCCTCCTCGTTCGGACTTTCCGTGTATGGGAGCTGTTCGAATGCGCCGCACTCGTATGAGCTTTCTTGGTGCGGTTTACCTGCGCATGGGCGGCCGGTGTCCAGCCCCACATGCAGAACACTGGAACCATCAATAACAGAGCTTGACGCAGGATTTTATTCCCCGTACTCATAGATTCTTCGTTGGCACCTATTGCCCGTTGTCTGAAGGTACGACTCCGGAGAGGAATACCGTCAAGACCCGGTTGGCGTCCGTTGCCCTCAAAACCTTAAATACCACACTCGATCCCGGCTTGAGCTTCGCGATAGCTGCTTTATAGTCCGCCATCGAGGTGACCGGCTGCCGGTTGATTTCGGTGATCACATCGCCGCGCGAGAATCCCAGGTCGTCCGTAAAGCTCGCGGGATCCACCGCGGTCACAACCACGCCTTTGTAGCCTTCCACTCCGACTTGTGAGGCTCTTTCCGGCGTAAGGCTCTCGACGCGCAATCCAAATTCCGCCGGTGTCTCTTCATCAGGCTGGTCGTTCATCTTTCCTGCCGCGTTCGGAAACACTCTTGTGCGGTCTTGCACCACGGCGTCAACTTCCTTCTGCTGCCCTTCGCGAACAAAGTTGAGTTTTACCTTGCTTCCGATGGGCGCTTGCGCGATCGGATTGACCAAGTCGTTGCCTGTTTTCACTGCCTTGCCATTCACGGCAGTAATCACATCTCCGCCTTTCAGTCCCGCTTTCTCTGCCGGGCTGCCAGGCTCCACGCCCATGATGACCACGCCGTACGGAGCGCCAAGTTCCTTCAACGTGATGGGATTGGTGCCCAGATCCTCCTGGAACGACACTCCAATCGAACCCCGGGTCACGCGCCCTTGCTTGATCAGCTGATTGTATACATTGATTGCTGTGCCAGAAGGGAGCGCAAATCCCACGCCTTCATATCCGCGGCCTCCTGTGATGATCGCCGTATTAATGCCGATAACCTGCCCTGCCAAGTCCACCAGCGGCCCGCCCGAATTTCCGGGATTTATCGCAGCGTCCGTCTGTAGGAAGCGCTGAAACTGTCTCCCGACGTTGGTGCGGTCGGTCGCGCTGATGATCCCCGCCGTAACGGTAGCCTGCAAGCCAAAGGGGCTTCCAATCGCCAGGACCCAATCTCCCACATGAACGCCGTCCGAGTTTCCCAGCTTAGCTGTCGGCAATTCCTTCCCGGCTTCAATCTTAACGACTGCCAGATCCGTTTCCTCGTCCACACCCACGAGCTTGGCCGAATACTTGGTCGGATCTCCGTTTAATTGCACCTGGATTTTCGTGGCTTGCTCGACGACATGGTTGTTCGTCAGGATAAATCCGTTCTTGTCTACGATCACCCCCGAACCGAGACTGCGTTCCGCTGCCGGTGGCGCATCCGAGCGCCCGTCGAAGAAATGATCGAAAAAGTCCTGCATCGGGTCGTCTTGGTCGGATTGACCCGAGTGCCGTTTCCGGTTCGTTTGCTGCTTCTCCAACACTTGAGTCGTCGAGATGTTCACGACCGCGGGTTCCACCTTATTGACGATGGAAGCGAACGATGCGGACGACGGGACGACCTCCGGCAATGCCAGAGGCGCGGCGCCTCTTCCAGCCACAAAACTCATGCTTTTCATGGCAGATACGCGTCCGGACACGATCGTGCCGATGAAGATTCCCACCACCAGGGTCAGGCCCACAAAAAACAAAGCCAGGACCTTCCTACGGCGCGCCCAATCGTATAGTTCATTCACTTGCTCACCCATTGGAGGTACTCCAGCGTCTCTCCGCCACTCTTACCGTCGCGGACGGCTCCGCGAACTGCCCTAGCAGTATAACACCGCGCTCATTCCGGGGTTGCGGCGTCCCAGCACTGCTACGCGAATCATACTGTACCAAAGGCCGGGCATGCCCGTCGCCGTCTCTTCCTTTGACGCAGCACGCGCCCAAACTGTTGTCATCTCTTTCTGAACCTGATGCGACGATCCTGTTCGGGACATCGCTCGTCTCGAATCCCTCAAATCCGCACGTCCTACTGTACCCGTCCCAGGTATTTGTCCAGCCAGCCCAACACTTCCTTGACGAGCAACGGCCGGTCGGCGGTCACGTCGTGTGGCGTGTCCATAAGCACCCATTTCTTTTCAGCTTCCGGGGTACCCAGCATCCGGAATAAAGGTTCTTGTGCTCTCTCCGGTGAAAACGAAAAATCATATTTCCCGTTCACCATCAACACTGGCACCTTGATCCGCGGTGCAAAGTCCACTTGGTCCCATCCCGGCGCAGGCGGAAAAATGAAAAAACCTCCATCTAGAAAGATCGCCGTCTTCACCCGGTCGCCTAATAGAGCGGTATAGATTACGCCCTCCGCGGAACCCATACTTACCCCCATATACGCAAACTTGCTGCTGTCAATGTCCTTGCGCGTTTCCAGGTAATCCAATGCGCGCGCCGCGTCCTTGTACCTCTGCACGATCACCTGCAGTCCCTCCCCTCCTCCCGGTAGCGAATGCTTCACCCTCCTCTCGTAGGTCTCCTGATACACGGGATACATCACCGCCCGCCCGCTCTGCACCACGTAGTCGAAAAACCGGATGTCGCCCAGCGTCCGGCTGTCGGGGATATCCAGCACCCGCGCACTCGGAAAGAAGAGAATCGTCTGGTATGGCGGCTGCACTCCCTTCGGCAAGAAAAGATAAGACGCAAGCCGCTCGCCGCCATACGCCGCGTCAAAGCTAATCTTTTCCTCACGCCAATCCTTTGTATCCTGGACCACACCTTCCACTTTTGCGTTCAGCGGCGTCTTCTCGTATGCATACATGCCCTGATATGCACGAAACACTTCATCCGACGTCGGCTTCGCCTTCGAAAAATCTCTTGTCTGGAGCTTTACGGGGCCCGCAGCGTCCGAGGGTATTGGCGCCAGATTCTGGACACACCGAAAACCATTCATTTCCTCTCGATCGAAGGGCGAAAGCGCTTCGGCATCCATATAAACGTACGATTGCGATTTCCATCCCCCGCCCAAAATGAAGCGCAGGTTATTCCCGACTGCGTTTGCCGTCCACTCCTTCACATTTCCGGCCATATCATAGGTGCCGTACGGCCCAACGCCCTTGAATTCCCCAACAGGCGCGAGACTCGCGCGCGATATATTGCTGGCTTGCACGGTGTACCGCGCTACGTCCGGCGGCGCCGCTTCATACCACTGCGTAAACAAGGGTAAGCTCTCTCCGCGAAACGCCGCATACGCTTCGGCTTCATACCAGCTGACACCGGAAACAGGATAGTTTTCTTCTCCGTCGGGATAGTGCCCTCCCTGCCAGGTGGAGGGCCCCGCCCGCCCTGTTGCATCGCGAAACTGATTCATGGCCTCTTCCCAGCTCAGCTCGCGTCCATCCTTGACGAACCTCTCCTTCCAGTATTTCTTCGTCTCGTATCCGCCGTTGTCTATGAACTCCTGATATTCCCGGTTCGTGACCTCGAACCTGTCCATGTAGAACGACGGCAGGCGGTAGGGTCCGACCCACCCGACAAAACCGATGTAATCCTCGTACGTTTTCGCCGGCACCCAAACCATGCCCCGAGGCGCCCTCTGGGCCTGGGCCAAAGGAAAATCCATCTTCGCTACTGTAAGCGGAGCGGTAACGAACTCCGACGTTCCGGCTTTGCTTACTCTCCAGCGAAAATAACCATCAGGGATCACCACTTCTTTGATCGGCGTGGTCCCCAGATCGAGCCACTCGCTGTCCGGCGCCACGTAGTCCTGAATCGCCACGTCCGCGCCGCTGGGTTCTGACTGTATCGACAGCTTTCGCTCGTTTTCCTCGGCGTCCTGCTCGATCGCCGCGTTGCCTGGCAAATACCTTTTGGCTTTCCCAAGCAGGAGATATGCCGCCAGCGGCCGATCCATTCCCCTTAGCTTCGCGATTTCCGGAAGTGCGTCTTCCCTTGCCCACTGGCGGTGTCTCATTCCATCGTAGAGCCACGCCCCGGTCGCCAACATCGCGGCGATTACGACAACGAAAGTTCCCACGTAAATGCCTGAGGAGGACCTCTTTTCGCCTGGGATTCCAATTTCCGTCGAGCTCAGCTTTAGCAGCAAGCTCTGAAGATCGCGGGAAATCTCTTCGGCTTTCTGGTACCGCTTCGCGACCTCTTTCTCCATCGCCCTCGCAACGATCCTTTCCGCCTCCTCCGGAATATCGCCGCGAATCTCCCTCAGCGGTCTTGGTGTGTCTTCCGTGACAGCCCGATACAAGCTCAGCGCGCTCGATCCTTCGAAAGGCGGCCTGCCCGCCAGCATTTCGTACAGCACTGTTCCGAGACTCCACAAATCGGTCCTTTCATCCACCGCCTTGCCCTCAGCCTGCTCCGGAGACATGTACAACAGTGTTCCCACCACCCCTTTCGTCTCCGTCATCGATACTGTCGCTTCCGCGTCTCCCGAACGAGTCAGTAGTTTCGCCAATCCAAAGTCCAGAACCTTCACATGGCCTTTCGGAGTCACCATGATGTTTCTGGGCTTTAGATCGCGATGCACAACGCCATGCTCATGGGCATCTTCGAGAGCCGCTGCGATCTGCACCGCGAGCCCAATCGCCTCCTTCACGGAAAGGGTGCCTGAACTGACTCGCTCCGCCAGCGAAGTCCCGTTGACGCACTCCATGACAATGTAGTCCGCGCTCTGTTGCTCGCCCACATCGTGGACCGCGGCGATATTTGGGTGGCTCAGCTTGGCAAGTGCCAGGGCTTCCCTGCGGAATCGTTTCCTCGCGTGTTCCTCGGTGAGCAATCCTGCCGGAAGGACTTTGATGGCGACATCGCGATCCAGCCGCCCGTCCCGCGCGCGGTACACCACACCCATTCCGCCCGCGCCCAGCCGCGATAAGATTTCATACGGTCCGAGCTTTGTACCCTGTGGGAGATTCATCTTCGGAACGGATTATATGACAGCGCGGGCCCCTTGAACCGCTTGACAATTCCCGCAAAGTCATCCATAAATAATAGAGCCGCGGTTGCGGCGGGGCGACCGGTTAGCGGGAGCCTTTGACACGTGGCGATTTAGGGCAACTTGCTCCACGTAAAAAACTGCTAAAGAGCTGGCAGAGATTCTTAGAAGTTCTGAGACCCCTCCTTGCACTCTTTGGCACGGAGGGTTTTTTGTTTCCCTCCGCGCTGCCCGATTCGGCCATCATGTCATCAAATTAAAGCCGCAGGCTGGCCCAGCCTCTCCGCCGCGGGCGTGCCATCTTGGGGGGAACGATGTCTGAATATTACCAATTGCGATGCCGCGAATGCGGTAAAACCTGGGGCAATGCCCCCAGGTCATTCTGTGAAGAGTGCTTCTCTCCGCTCGAGGTCGCTTTTGACTTGGATTCGCTGAAAAAGCGCATCGAAAAACGGAAGACCGAATCCCGTCCCTTCAATATGTGGCGCTACGCCGAATTTCTTCCCCTCCCCGAGAATTTCATGCCCCCGAGCGCCGTAGGCGGCACTCCCCTCGTAGCCTCGAAAAAACTGGCCTCGCAGTGGGGACTAAAGGAGCTTTACTTTAAGAACGACGCAGTTTGCTTCCCTTCCTTGTCTTTTAAGGATCGTGTCGTTGCCACCGCTCTCGTTGCAGCCCGCCGCTTTGGCTTTCAGACCGTCGGCTGTTCCTCCACCGGCAATCTCGCCAATGCTGTTGCAGCTCAGTCCGCGCAGCTCGGTTTCGACGCCTGTGTCTTCATTCCCGCCGATCTCGAACCCGCAAAGGTTCTCAACACTGCCGTTTACGGCGCCCGCATCGTTCGCATCAATGGCAACTACGATCACGTGAACCGTCTCTGCGCGCAAATCGCCGATCGCTTCCAGTGGGGCCTCGTCAACGTCAATCTTCGACCCTATTACGCGGAAGGCTCGAAAACCCACGGCTTTGAGATCGCCGAGCAACTCGGCTGGCGCCTTCCGGATAACGTCGTTGTCCCCATGGCCGGAGGTTCGCTTATCGGCAAGATCGCCAAAGCCTTTCGTGAACTGGTCGCTCTCGGATGGGTCGAAGCGAAGCCCGTTCGCTTCTTCGGTGCTCAGGCGACCGGCTGCTCGCCGATTTCCGATGGGGTCAAGCGCGGTCTCCAGCGTTTCGAGCCGCAGAAACCCAACACCATCGCGCGTTCGCTTGCCATCGGCAATCCCGCCGATGGCCCTTACGCCATGCGCGAAATCCGCGAATCTGGCGGTTGGGCGGACGATGTATCCGACCGTGAAATTGTGGACGCCATCCAGCTTCTCGCCGAAACCGAAGGCATCTTCACCGAAACTGCGGGCGGTGTCACTGTCGGCGTGGCCAAGAAGCTTTTGGCTCAGGGCCGCATCAAATCCGCCGAAACGACCGTCGTTTGCATCACCGGCAACGGCTTAAAAACGACCGACGCGATTGCCTCGGAGTACCCGCCTTCCGAAGCCATCGCGCCCCGCCTCGATGCTTTCGAGGCTTACCTGGATTCACAGCTCTCCGCTGCGGCTTCCGGCGCGCGCGCCTGAGGGAATTCCATGATTCCATCTCGAGTTCATATTCGTCCCGCTCCTGAGAAGTTTCATACAAGACTAAATTTGGAGACCTGATCATGCCCGTTACGATTGAAATTCCCACTGCATTCCGCCGCTTCACGGACGGCACTCCGAAGTTCGCCTGTAGCGCCGCCACCATCGCCGAAGCGCTCGACTCCCTCACGACGCAGTTCCCCGGTCTTTCCCGCCATGTTCGTGACGATCAGGGCCAAATCCGCCAATTCCTCAACGTCTATCTCAACGAGGAAGACATCCGTTTCCTCGGCGGCGAATCTTGTCCTCTTAAGGAAGGCGATCGCGTCCTTCTCGTGCCCTCCATCGCCGGCGGCTGATCTCCGATCAAACCCGTTTCGTTCCGGACGCACTTTGTAAGGAATTGTAGAGTGATTTTTCCAGCCGATAATTCTCGCCGCCGTCCTTCGTATACCTATTAGACTGATTTTTCGGGAGGCCAGAGATGCGTCGCTTGCTCCTACTCTCAGCGCTATTCCTTGTTGCAGTTTTCGTTTTCGTCGCTGCCTCGCGATTCGCACGCGCCAACCGCATTCCTCTCGACGATTCCCAGGAGACCATTCTGGTAGACGGCCTCACTCGCGGCTATATTCTGCATCTCCCTGCCCATGTGGATCCCGCTCGTCCCATACCGCTCGTCCTCGTTTTTCACGGTGGCGGCGGCCACGCCCGCAATATGCCCCACCATACGCATTTTGACGAAATTGCCGACCAGGAAAGTTTTGCCGTTGCTTATCCTGACGGCTACAACAAGCAGTGGAACGACAGCCGCGAAATCTCGCCCGTTGATGATGTCGCCTTCATTCGCGCCCTGATCGCCAGGCTCGAGCACGATCATCCGATTGATCCTTCGCGTGTTTACGCCACAGGCCTTTCGAACGGCGGCTTCTTCTCCAATCGCCTGGCTTGTGATCTCACCGACAAAATCGCCGCCGTCGCTTCCGTCGCGGCCACCATGCCTTCTACGCTTCCCCAGGACTGCAAACCTTCCCGCCCCATCTCCGTGCTTTACATGCATGGCACGAAGGACCCCGTTGTTCCCATCAATGGCGGCGAGATCGCGTCCATTGTCGGCGGCCTCGGCGAAAACATTTCCCTTGCCGCCGCCACAAGGTTCTGGTGCGGATTCGACCACACACGTCCCACGCCCGTTTCCGAAACTCTTCCGGGTCGCGTTCAGGACGGTACACACATCTATCGCGACGTCTGGGCCGGCGGTCTCGATCACACGGAAGTCGTCGTCTATACCGTGGTAGGCGGTGGGCACGGCTGGCCTGGCGGCCCGCAATATCTGCCGAAAATGATCGTCGGCAAAGTCAGCTCCCAGATTGACGCTTCCCGCGTCATCTGGAATTTCTTCCGCGATCAGCATCTTCCCTGATCGACTCCTCTTTTCGCTGTGCTCCTTCCGCTCTCTATGATGAAATCTTCCTGGAGGTCCGTTCATGCCCTATTTCGCACTCTTCTACCAGGAAGTCGTGGACGGCTATGTTGAGAAACGTGCCGCCCATCGGCAGAAACATCTCGAACTCGCCAAAGAATTTCTCTCGCGCGGCGAACTTATCCTTGCGGGTGCCCTCGCGAATCCCGTGGACGGCGCTCTTTTGATCTTCCATGGCCCGGATGCTTCCGTCGCCGAGCGTTTCGTTGCTCGCGATCCTTACGTCGGTAACGGCCTCATCAAGCGCTGGCAGATTCGCGAATGGACCGTTGTTGTCGGCAATACGCCGGAATCCGCCTCTGCTTCCGGCGCATCCTCATGATCGCTCGTTACTGGTCCGCGCGGATGCCTGTGGGCTCCCTGCCCCTCTATACCCGGCACTTTGTGGAGCACGTATCTCCTCAACTCAAATCCATCCCCGGCTTCGTCCGCGCGGAACTTCTTACCCGCTCCGCCGGGCCGAATGCCGAGCTGATCGTCCTCTCCATCTGGCAATCCATGGAGTCCATCTCGGCCTTCGCCGGGCCCGATCCCGAAGCCGCTGTCGTCGCTCCTGCCGCGGCTGTTCTCTTCAGCGATTGCGACCACCGCGTCCGCCATTTTGAAATTTCTGCTGCTGTCTGAAGCGGCCTGCTCCGGCGCGACAATTCCGGAAAATTCCGGCAGGGAAATCCATAGTAACCAGCAACCTTTTCTCTCTGTCCGTGTTTATAGGAATATGAGAATCCGGCTGACCATTTACTTCTTTGCTTCCCTGGCTCTGCTGGCGTTTCATGCGCCTTGCCAGGCAGCCGCCAGCGCATTTTCGCAGCTGCGCAGGTCTTTTCTCAGCCAGTAGCCTTCTCGCCCCTCAAGGCGTTTCCCACTTGCCCGTTCTTGCCGACCTGAATATCGCGTCAATCACCTTCATATTCCCGATCGCATCTTCCAGCGGCACCGCCACTTCCCGATCTTCCCGGATCGCCTGTGAAAAGGCGTCTCCCTGAATCGTATACTGGTCGCAGTCTGGAACTGTCTCCACGCTGATCCCGCCGCCAAACAAATCCCGGCAATCATCCACAATGATTCGCAGTGGCCGGTCGTTTGGCGCATTAAATGGAATCTCCACCGCGATTCGTCCTTTGGTGCCCAGAAACTCCATGCTCTGCCGGTAAGCCGACTGGGTTCCGACCGTAAAGACCGATTGCCCGCCGCGAAACTCCAGAACACCCGACGCCAGCCGGTCCACGCCAAACTCTGGGTCCATCTCCAGCGTGCCGCTCGCCCGCACCGGTTCCTCGCCGAACATGAATCGCGATAGCGTGATCGGATAGCACCCGATGTCCATCAACCCTCCGCCGCCCCATTCCGCCTTGTTCCTCACATTCTGCGGATCGCGGTTGAAGTAGCTGAACACCGTCAGGATCCCGCGCAGCTCGCCGATCTTCCCGTCCCGAATCAGGTGCCGTGTCCGCAGCCACTGCGGATGCGTCTTCACCATGAACGCTTCCCCGATCTTCCGCTTCGTCCGTGTTCGCACCTCGAGCAATGTTTCCGCTTCTTCTGCGTTCAACGCCATCGGCTTTTCGCAAAGCACGTGTTTCCCCGCCTCCGCGGCCTTTTTCGTCCACTGCACGTGCAAATGATTCGGCAGCGGAATGTACACCGCTTCGATCTCTGGATCCGCCAGCAGCTCTTCGTATGACCCGTACGCCTTCGCAATGCCGAGTTCTTGGGCCGCGGCCTTCGCTTTCTGCAAATCTCGCGAAGCGATCGCCGCCACTTCGCTCCAATTCCCCTTTTGCATTCCGGGGATTACTTTCCGCGTCGCGATAGACGCCGCCCCCAGCACTCCCCATCTCACCTTCTTTTTTGCGCCCATCTTGTCGCCGTCCTCTTTTTGGCTCGACCTGTTCCAGTATCGAATACTCTGCTTGGCCTTCCGCATCGAAGGTGGTATATTGGTGGTATGAAAGAGAAGACGTCTGTCACACTTTCAAAGGAAGTCCTGGCCGAAATTGATCGGCTCGCTGGTTCCAAGCTGTCTCGTTCCTCTTACATCGAAAAGGTCCTTCGCGGGTTCCTTCGCGAGCGCCGCCGCTCCGCTTTGCAGTCCCGTGATCTCTCGCGGTTGAACGCTGCCGCTGACCGCCTGAACGCCGAAGCGGATGACGTTCTGGACTATCAGTCCGCTCCCGAATGAATCCCACTCTCCACCAACCGATCGCCCCATGAAACGCGGTGAACTCTATCGCGTCTATAGGCCTGGCGGCGATCCCAGGCGCATTCGCACCTTCGTCATCGTCAGCCGCCAGGTCCTCATTGACTCGCGTTTTTCCACAGTCGTCTGCGCTCCCGTTTTCAGTTCTTGTGAAGGTCTGTCCACCCAGGTCGCCATTGGTCCTGACGAAGGTATGAAGCATGAATCTTGGATTATGTGCGATAGCCTGGTCAGCCTTCGCAAAACCGATCTCACAAATTACGTAGGCACTCTTTCCCCAGCCCGAGTTGCCGAACTCAACCGCGCGCTCAGAATGGCCCTGGACCTTCCTTAGGACCGCATGCTCGATACAGATCCGGATCTCTCTATCCTCTGTTCCTTGTGCTTTGGGGTCCGGGACGGCAGTCATGCGCCTCGTGCTACAAGAGCTTCAGTTGCCCGCTCTCCAGCTCCAGCAATTTCCGTTTGTTTTCGATTCCTCCGCCAAATCCCGTCAGACTTCCATCGCTCCCAATCACCCGGTGGCACGGCACAATGATCGGGATCGGATTCTGCCCATTCGCCAGGCCCACAGCTCTCACCCCCTTCGGATTCCCGATCTTTTTTGCCATCTCCCCGTAAGTCCTCGTCTCTCCGTAAGGAATCCTCCGCAGCTCTTTCCACACGCTCAATTGAAACTCTGTCCCTTCCATCCGCAGCGGTAAATCAAAATCCTTTAGCTCGCCTCGAAAATACGCGTCTAATTGCCGGATCGCTTCATCAAATGGCGCTCGATCTTCCTTCCATTCCTTTCGCGCCGCCTTAGAATGCCTTCCTCCGAGAAACCACACCTGCCGCAGCCCCACATCATCCCCCACCAGCCTCAACCGCCCCACCGGGCTTTTCATCTCCGTATAAAACTCCGGCTTCTGGGTCATCGCGCAAAACCTTTCCGCCACATCTTACTCCGCCCTGCGCATTCCCGGCTCCTTCCCACGAGTCGCTCTTGACGCTCCCGCACGGCAACGGTAAGGTGACCGCGACGAGTCGACTGCCCATTTCGAAATCGCGTTCTCAGGAGATCCCCGTGAAACTTTCCTCCCCGTTTGTTTTCGCCTGCACGCTGGCTTTCGTTTTTACCCTCCTTCCCTCTCGTGCCGCGGCTCAATCCTCCTGCGAAGCTCTCGCCAAGCTTAAGCTCACCGGCGCTAGCATCACCACTGCAACCATCGTGGCCGCGGGTAGCTATAAACCGCCCCTCTATCCCGGCATGCCCCCATTTCCTTATGATCTTCCTGCCTTCTGCCGCGTCGCGGGCATCGCCACTCCCACCTCCGACTCCAATATCAAGTTCGAAGTCTGGCTGCCTCTCTCCACCTGGAATGGCAAATTCAATCAAGTCGGCAATGGCGGCTTCGCTGGCTCTATACCCTTCGGCGCGATGGCCCAGCCTCTTCTCCGCGGTTACGCCACCGCAGGCACGGACGACGGTCACGAAGGCTCTTTCGTGGACGCCTCTTGGGCCATCGGCCATCCCGAAAAACTCGTGGACTTCGCTTATCGCGCCGTCCACGAAACTTCCGTCCAGGCCAAAGCCATCATCCACGCCTTCTACGGCAAAGATCCCGCGCACTCCTATTTCGTCGGCTGTTCCGACGGCGGCCGCGAAGCGCTCATGGAAGCCCAGCGCTATCCCAACGATTTCATCGGCATTGTCGCCGGCGCGCCCGCGAACGATTGGATTCATCTTCTCGCCGGTTCCGTCTGGGTTGAACAAGCCGTCCGCTTCAGTCCTGAAAGCGCTCTTCCGCCTGCCAAGCTCGCCATCTTGCAGAAGGCCGTCGTCGCCTCATGCGACAAGCTCGACGGCGTCCCGGACGGCATTCTCGAAGATCCTCGCGCCTGCCATTTCGATCCCGCCACCATCGAGTGCAAATCCGGCGACGCTGCCGACTGCCTCACCGCCGCGCAAGTCACCGCCGTCAAGAAAATCTATGCCGGTCCCCAAAATCCTCGCACCGGCCGGCAAGTTTTCCCCGGCTACGAACCCGGCGCCGAAGCCGACCCTGGCAATTGGCCCCTCTGGATTACAGGAGGATTCGCTGAATTCAAAACGCCGCCTCTTGCCTGGATGTTCGGAAACTCCTTCTTCGGCAACGTCATCTTCAACGATCCCAAGTGGGATTTCCGCTCGCTCAATTTCGATCGCGACATCACTCTGGCCAACGAAAAAGCTGCGTTCATCGCTGCAATCAATCCTGATCTCTCGCCTCTCAAAGCGCGCGGTGGAAAGCTCATCCAGTATCACGGCTGGGATGACGCCGCGATTCCCCCGCAGAGCAGCGTCAACTATTTCGAAGCCGTCCAAGCGCGCATGAAGGGCGGCACTGCCAATTTCTACCGTCTGTTCATGGTTCCCGGCATGTCACATTGTGCCGGCGGCATCGGCGCCACCGATTTTGGCCAGAACCCTTCACCCACCGGCGATCCCGAGTACAACTATCTCGACGCCATTGACCGCTGGGTCCGCGAAGGCGTCGCCCCTGACAGCTTCATCGCCAGCGGCGCCGTCCCCGGCGATCCCGCTCACGCCAAAATGACGCATCTTCTCTGCCCCTATCCTGAGGAAGCCCAATACAAAGGCTCCGGCGACATCCACTCCGCATCCAGCTTCGTCTGCGCCGCGCCTAAGCACTGATCGCGTCTCCTATTTGTCTTGTCCCGCTCCACCGGTTAGCCAAAGCAATCTGCTCCCGTCACCCTCTCAAGTAACGAAGCGCAACGCATCCCGACTTGAAAACCTTCGACTCCACAAGTTTTAATTTCAGGCTCTCCCGCAGGTTTGCACCTTCCAACAATCGTCTTCCTTCTCCCGCGACGATTGGTTGAACGACAAAACGATATTCATCAACCAGACCAAGCTCGATCAGTTGTGAAGGAACACTTACACCACCGGCCAAAATGTTTTTGCCTTGTCCTTCCTTCAATTTGAGGATTTCGTCGCGAAGGTCCGTGCGAACAATTCTCGTATTTCCGTCCTCAGTGCTCGCTAAGGTTCGCGAAAAAACAAGTTTCTGGATGGAGTCAAATGCCCGGGCAAATTCGTTCATTGCTTTTGTCATAGACTGGTTTTTTGCGACTTCAGGCCAAAATGGAACCATCAATTGGTAGGTGATACGCCCAAAGACCAGCAGGTCAACCTCTCGCAAGAGGCACGTAAAATATTCGTGTGTTTCTTCATCAGCAGTTTGTTTGGTGTGGTCGCAGCAGCCGTCCAGCGTGAGGTTGATTGCGAAAATTATGTTCCTCATGGCTCACGCTCCTGGGCGTCCGACCCCCAATCCACACAATCTCCCAGCGTTTTTGCCCTCGGTCAACTCCCGCTTAGTTTGAATGACCCGGCCGCCAAATCAAAAGGGTGGCGCTACTCCCCAGATTGGCGGTACGGCAAACCGGAAAGGCTCGGGTTAGTACGTAGGGGACGGTTTCACCCTCGTCGCGCACTCGAAAGTCTTCAACCCAGATTTAAGGTGACCGAGGAGCACGGAAGTCAAATGTCAGGTCGACGGTAGCGTGATCCCGATTTCGGTACCACTTAACCTCCCTCGGAGATCCAAGAGTTGGCAGCAGAGACTGATTGTCGTGGTAAAAGTCATCAATAAGTGCCGGATTCGCGAGGTCGCCGGGTTTTAGCTTCGATTTGAGAGATAACTCTATCATTGGTCTCAGACCGATCACCTGAATTTTGCCCCAGCGGTATTGCTCGCCTTCGGTTAGACTCACGAAAACAGCGACAGTTTCACTTGTCTGGTCAAATCGCATCTCGATTGTGTATGTCAGGTCGATGAATCCCCGTTCATGATATGCGCGCGAGATTGCGCTCATTCCCGCATAGAATTTTTCACGGTTGTAAATGTCGCCGTCGCTCAGCGGGACTAGTTTCCGCAACTCTGTCGGGGTGAGACCAGCTGTAGCGGTATGTTCTTCGACGTATCGAAAATCGATTTCCTTCAGATGCTTTTGGTGCCCCTCATTTACAAGAACCGTGACCAAAACGTGGAGCGCGGATGGTTCTTTTCGCAGAGTCTTAGAAGTCGCCTGGACAGAGAATCCCACATATCCTTGGTTTTCCCTTTCTGGCCAACCTGCAAATTCTGCTTGCTCCACTTTGTTGTCGATTGATCCGATCCAGTCTGAATCTGCGGCGTATTCGGAATGCAGAAGATCAGCAACCAGCTGCTTCTTGACGAGTTCCGGCATATGAGCCGCTCCCTCCACGTCAACCTCGTCAATAATGACTTTTGGATCGTCTGTAGACACTCGGGCCTGAACGAGCGGAGAAGTGAGAAAAAGCGCAAGCAACAGTGCGAATTTCATAGGCCGTATGATGATTAAAGCACGAATGTTGAACGTGGTTTCTGATTTGTCGGAAATGCAGAGGCTAGTACCTAAATGGACGGCATGCCCTCCATCTCCGGCGGGATTGTCTATTTCGGATAGTTGAAAAACAGCTGGTTCCCGTCGGGATCATCCACCACCAGGATCCGATAACCCCACGAACCCTCCTTCACCGAAACTCCTTTGGCCTCCAGTTCCGCACGCAGCGCGTCCAGCGCGACGGTCGCTCCCTCGCGCGTGGCCGGCTCGACATTCAGGGAAATGAACATCAGCCCTTTGCCGCTCTTCTCCGGCCAATGGTCGGCCAGGATCAGCGCGCAGCCCTGCCGCTCGACCTGTGCAACGCTCGCTCTGCCGT
>DATIXL010000125.1:0-3869 GCA_035518615.1 Terriglobales bacterium
AGTGGCAATCCATCCTGAAGCGCTTGCACGCGATCAGCGATCACGTGAACGCGGCACCGGCAAATCTCCGCCCTATCGGTAATCCGTCGCGGCTGCCGCAGCCCGCGACGGGGAATGGAAACGGCAACGGCCATTACGGCCATGCCGTTAGCCAGGCGAATGCGCACGTGCTGAGCCATGCGCATGGGCATCCGCAGGGCTTTCCGCTGCGGCGTCCGGGCGCGCCGTTCGGTTCACCGTCACAGGGCAAGCCGATATTGCAGCGGCCGCTGGCGCGATAGCTGGCCGTTCGCTGCCACAGAGTTTTTCTTTCCTAAGGGCGTGCTTCCGCGCGCCCTTTTTTTCGCGGATCATTTGCTTGCGCGTGGGGACGCGGACACCGTATTTGATGAATACGCGTGGCTACTCGCGGATAACAGAAACTTTTGCCGCGGGCACTTCGAGACGCATTAAGCGGTGACCGGAGTCGAGATAGAGCTGAACCTCGAGATCGCTCGTGGTGACCTTGAGACCTTCGTATGATTTGCCGTCGGCGTTCAGAGTACCGTTCGCTTCGATGGTAATCATGCCGGGCGTCAACTCCTGCGGAATCAAAACAGGCAGGCTCTGCGCGCCGCGCTTGGACCAATCGTAGATCCGTGCAAGAACTGCGTACTGGTGATAGAGGTTGTTGTCGAGAACCGCGATCAGCGGCGTACCAAACGTCAGGTCCTGCTCGAAAGGCCGAGCGCCCTGAATCTGGAGAGTGATCTTGGCCACCCCATTGGAAAAATCAATGTGAGCGCCATTGGTTTTGTCGGACTGCGAGATCCAGTCGTAGGCGACCGGAGTGCCGTCCGGCCTAAGAATCAGTTTGCCGGTGACCTTTGTCTGTTTTCCGTTGGGGGGTTTGAGTTCCGTGGTTCCGCGGGCGACCCACCCGGCTTCGGTTGAAGAGACTTCAAATTCTTCATGGCCCACGGAAATTCCATCCAGAAGGATGTTAAATTTTCCTTTGTCCGGTTGGAAAAGCCCGGAAGAGCTGCTCTTTGCCGGCCTGGCGTGGCCGGCGCTACCCAGGCATAAGACGGTCAGCCCCAGCACGACGCAGCAGCTTCCGGCGAGTTCAACGACTCGATTGTTCATGCATTTCCCCCAAGACGAAACATACCGAATGTCTTGCGAGCGGCGATGCCCGCAGGCCCGGCGGTTTAAGGATGGCACGGATTGAGGACGGTGACAGCGGATTTAAGGGCGAGGTTTTTCGACCACTAAATGGCCCTCGCCACCAGCCGGAAGGCAGGCAAGACGGAGAATCTCCGCCACGACCCGCGCAGGGCTGCCGGAACTATCCACGCGAAGGTCAGCGAGTTGATAGGAAGGAAGACGCTGCGCATGGAGTGCGCGGAAAGAAGCTTCATCGCGAAAGAGAGGACGTCCCGTCATAGTCATGCAGCGGGCGAGAAGGGTTTCAATAGGAGAATCAAGCCAAACTACAGGAATGGATTGAGCCCGCAGAAATTCCGGGGCGCCGGCTTGAGCATAGGTTCCGCCGCCGAGAGCGAGGACCAGTGATTCCTTGTTCTCAACGGCTCGGCCGAGAACGGTGCGCAACTGGTCCGCCTCGAGAGCGCGAAATGCAGGTTCGCCATAACGCTCAAAGAATTCCGAGATGCGCATTCGAGCTACTTCCTCGATGCGATCATCGAGATCCACGAATCGCCATGCAAGCTGGCGAGCGAGCAAGGTGCCGACGGTGGTCTTGCCGGAACCCATGAAACCGGCGAGACACAATATCGTGAGGCGCGGGGAAAAACCGCGCTGCAAAGGGGGCTGATTCACAAAAGTAGCCGAACGGAAACGGTCAATCGCGCTTCAGGATGCGGATTGTACCACTGTAGGAAGAGAGTTCCACCTTGGCCAAGCCGCCGCCAAGAGTTCCAAAAAAGCTCTTCGTGAATTTAGATGCGGCATGCCTCACGCCATGGGTATCCGGCTTTAGAAACGCTTCCGCGCGGTTGTCTACAGTGCCTGTGGCAGTTTGCGCGTTCAAGTCAAAAGAATCACTGCCTGAGAAACGCACTTCCACCAGGCCCTTGCCGCTGCGCATGGAATAAAGGCCGGTGCGAATGAAATCGCCGTCGAAAAGAATATTGCCAGAGATCGTGGAGACAGTGACGTTGGTCAACTGAGGCTGCAGAATCTGCGCGCCGCCGCTGATGGAGGCAAAATCAAGCTTTCCGCCGCATTGCGTGCAAACCAGCGATCCGCCGGTAGTCTTTACAATGATGTAACCGGAAACCTCTTTGAGGTGAACATCTCCGGCGACGCTCTCAAGCTTCATATCTCCCAAAACCTGCTCGACATAAATCAAGCCGGCCTGGGTCTTGATCTGGAGCTCCGTTTCTTCGGGCACGGTGAGCTGAAGATCTTCTTCGAGGTCGGCAGGGGAAGCAGCAGGATCGAGGACCGTGGCGGTAACGTCCACGCGATCGCCGGCTTGTTCCGTTTCGATGCCGATCTTATCCGAAGGCTGAGAACCAGTCACGACAACCTCAGGATTCTTGGCGGACTTGACTTCAATTCGGCCGTTGGCGACGTTTTGAATCACGACGACAGGATGACCTTTGACTTGGAAATGCTTCTCCAGATGCTGCGTTGCGTCCACCGCAACTGGAGACAATAAAAGGACAGCCGCTCCCATTGCGGGTACCAGGCTGATTTCCATTCTCTTCCTGAAGTTAGAGGCGAGATTCATCTTAGTTTACGCTCCCTCCGCGCTCCATCATCGCGGAAAGTAATTCTGCTTTCTGCCGGTACGCACCCGAAAGATATTCCCGAGCCAACTCGTCCTGCGGATTTTCCTGCAGATGCCGGCGGCAATCCCTGATGAAATCGTCGAGAGTGCCGAGATTCTGGCGCATCGAGGTGTCCACCACGGAGGTGCCCGCGAGCTGCATGTTATCCAAATCGCGTTCTTCCTGGTCCAAGGTAAGGGCGGTCTGTGCGTAAGGATCAGGCGCTTGGGGCTTGACTTGTACCTCGGTCAGGCTCTTCGTGGGGTATAACTGAAGCACAGCGCCGGCAGCAATCAGCAGGCCGACGGCAGCCGTGGCCAGAGCACGGCCTCTGAAAAATCGCGCGAAACTTCTCCAACCCGATCCGTGTTCTAAGACAAGACTCGGATTCTTGATGACTCCTTCCGCTTCCAACTGGGCCCGCAAGGCCAGCCACACGCGGGCAGGAGGGTCAATCTCCGCCGGCAAGGTATGCGCCGCAGAAACGATGCCCGAGAGGTCGGCGACGAGGTCGCGACACGCGGCGCAAGCCGCAATATGCGCACGCGCCGCTTCCGGAACAGGCAGCAGTCCATCCTGCTCCAGAACCAGTTCCACATCTTTGCACTGCATGTTTTGTTACTCCGCTGGAGCCGCATTTGGACGGCTCCCCATTCATACCCGAACTCTTAAAGCGCGGACCTGAAATTAATCGTTCGCCACAACCCGGATGAAAGCATTGTAGCTCATTCCGGGAGTCCGCTCTGCGCCTTCGCTACCTGGCGTTCCTGGCGCGCCAGACTACGCGCTTCTTCCTGCAACAGCTCTCTCAATCGGGTGCGTGCTTTGTGCAATTGCGATTTCGAGTTTCCGACCGAACAGCCCATAATATCGGCAATCTCGTTGTGCTCGTAGCCTTGCACATCATGAAGCACAAAGATCGTGCGATAGCCCGGGGGCAGTTTCTCGATTGAACGTTCGAGATTGACCCGGTCCACCGCGCCGCTCAACCGCAAATCCGGCGCACCGATGTCCTTCCGCGGACCACCCGTTTCGTCATCCGGCTCAGTCGTCTCTTCAAGAGAGGCGGCAGGGAGGGACTTCTTGCGCAAC